>JAZRZA010000060.1:0-3005 GCA_045601045.1 Paludibacteraceae bacterium | reverse complement strand
GTTATTGCAGTGGGGTTCCACCTCTTCCCATTCCGAACAGAGAAGTTAAGCCCACTCACGCCGATGGTACTGCGCATTGTGGGAGAGTAGGTAGCCGCCGTCTTGAAGGGGATGTTCCTAACGGAACGTCCCCTTTTTTTGCGCCCCTTGTGGGGGCGTATCGCATACGATCTTATGGATGGGCCCCTTGATCCATGGGGCGTTTTCAAAACGCCCCTACTTTAAAAATCTCTTGACTTGATGCCGTTTGAAATTTATTTCTTAACTTTCGGAAAAATCTGAAATATTTAATCCATGACAGAGTTAGAATTAGAGATAAAAAAATATGCGGATGCCTACTATCAAGGAAATGAATTGATTAGTGACTCCGACTATGATGCCTTGATTGCGAAACTAAAGAAAGAACAACCAGATTCTGAGTTGTTGTCTAAAGTCGTTGGTAGCGATTTAAAGGGCGTCTCCTCAAAATATAAGTTGGATGCCACGATGGGAACTCTTGAGAAGTGTAATACTGATGAAGAGATGGCTGAATGGTGGGCTAAACATCCGCATAACGATCTTATAGCAGAGTTGAAAATTGATGGTAATGGTCAGTTACTAACCTATAAGAATGGTGAATTGGTTTATGTTCGTTCTCGTGGAGATGGTGAGTATGGTGACGATACGACAGCTAATGTGAAAAAAGTCCAAGGTGTTCCTTTCAAGTTAGGCGTCGCTTTCAACGGTAGCATCCGTGGAGAAGTGGTTATGTATCGCTCCACCTTTGAGAAATATTTCAGTGAAGGAAAGAATCCTCGTAATATGGCGGCTGGAATTATCAAACGTCTTGACGGATCCGATTGTGATAAGTTGAATTTTATCGCCTACGATCTTTTTGATAATGATAATAAGTTTGACCGATCTGAGGATGCTAAACTCAAATTCATTCAAGAAAATGGATTTCAAATACCTCGTTTTGAGATAAATCCTACTCTCGAAAGCTTAAAGGCTTGGAAGGATTCTCTTGATCCTAATGGAGAGATTCCTTGTGATGGTATTGTGATCAAGCAAAATCAGGTGAACAAGGAAGATTTGATGCGTCATACCCCTTTGAATAATGTGGCTTATAAACCGAACTGCCAGTCCGCTGTCACTACGGTGAAGAAAATTGTATGGCAACTCAGAGGCAAGTTCTTTGGCCCTGTGGCTGAGGTAGAGCCCGTTGAGTTGGAGGGTACCACTGTTTCAAGAGCTAGCCTGTCCAATGTTAATATCATGAATGAGTTGGGCGTCTATGAAGGGGCTGAAGTGATTATGACCAAGCACGGATTGATTATCCCTCAGGTGGATAAGGTTTTGCATCCGAAGCAGAACGCTTTTGAAGTTCCTTCCCAATGTCCAGTCTGTGGTGGGGAGGTTGTTGTCAATGATTCTGGCATCCCTGTCTGTATGAATCCACAGTGTCCGAAAAAGGTGGGCCACCGCTATGCGCGATTCTTTAAAGTGTTCGATGTCAAGGGCGCTGGTGAGGCCTTCTTGAAGAATTTGGAGGATATCAGTCTTCCTGTGGAGGATTTCTTGGCGATGTGTATGGGGGATGATAGAACGATCCTTAACAAATATGCGGGAGGTGTGAATGGAGAGAAGATTTATGCGCAGATGCGCGAGGCGATCGCACAACCTATCACTGCCGCACAATTCTTAGCCACTTTTGACCTGAAACTTTTTGACGAAAAGAAATTGAGCCAATTGGGCAACAAAACGTTGGATGATATCCTATCCTTAAAGTACGATGAAATCATTGCTATTGATGGATTTGCGGATACGACAGCCAATGCTCTGCTCGACTTCCTTACCTCCTACGCCGAGGAGATTGCCAATCTGCGAAAATATTTCATCTTTAAGAGTGCCGAGGAGATGGCTGCTGACGCACCACAAGAGGGCGGACCATCCGTCTGCTTTACGGGTGCCTGTCCTGGTTATTCACGTAGCGAATTGTCCGCTATGGCAGCCGGCAAATACACGGTTAAAGATGCTGTTACCAAAGATTTGGATATCCTCGTCTGCGCTGATCCTAATTCTGGTAGTTCCAAACTGGTGAAAGCTGCGAAGAATGGCACGAAGTTGATGTCTTATGAGGAGTTTTTGGAAACGTTAAAATAGGTTTGTGATTGAATCTGAAAGCTGAATGCTTTCGGATTCAATTTCTTATTGCAGTAATTTTAGACTTGTAAGACCCTTTTTCCTTCCAATTTCGTAGGTCTTAATCAATTCTTCTTTTGATTGTAGATCGAATATGTAGAGCGGTTCGTTTAAAATGAAGTGCGAACATGTAAAACGGTCTCCCAATTCAATTTTAGAATTTTCTACATGTACCACTTCGAATCTGTTGTCATCTATGTATTTTACAATACATCGTCTATCTGGATTCCAGGTGAATTCAATCTTTTGTCCAGCTTTTATTTTGTTTGTGAAAATACATTCCTCTAAAATTGCGTCAGATTCAACTTCTACCGCTTGTGTCAAACTTTCGACAAATGAATAGAAGTCACTGTGACCGAGAAATCGGGCAAGTATATTCAACGTGGTGATACGAGTCTTATTTTCCTCTTTCACATAACCCCATACGCGCATCAGAGTTGTGGGACTGATATTTTCTCTTATACGGTCAAATATGCACCTTGAAATATATGTGTAATCCGTTGGCGTATGAGCAACTCTTGTCTGTTCCTCTATTTGTCGTTTCAGTGAGTCAATATGTTCAGAAGATGGACTCGTATTCATGTGTTTCTTTTGTCTTTTGTTTAAGTTGTAAAATTAGATACAAATTAAAGTAAAATATCAACCTTTAGAAATTCCATTTTATTCCAAATATGCCAAATTATCACGGCTCTTTCATTTACCCCTATAATAAAGCGCACAACTCCCCCTACCCATAATTAATGGGAAACTACGATTTTCAAGTATTTGAAACACAACAAGTTGATATTTCAAGAAAAGGCTATTTTTTTTCTATTTTAGGGTTA
>JAZRZA010000059.1:0-10446 GCA_045601045.1 Paludibacteraceae bacterium | reverse complement strand
GCCATTAATTGTTTGATTTTCATAAAGATACAAAATCTTTATGAGACTACAAAGCCTCAGCTTGTGAAAGTTGGGGGTTTTTTTCACTCTTTTCGGTGGCTTTTATACGAAAAGAGGGCATATCAATTTTGATACACCCTCTTTTACTGTCATTTCCTATTTACTTAGGTCTAACTATTTTCAAGTTTGGACAATCTTTGAACGCAAATTCGTCAATCACCTTCACAGATGCGGGAATCTCGACGCTCGTCAGACCTGTACAGCCTTCGAAGGCATGCCAGCCGATCTCCTTCACAGATGATGGAATCTCGATGCTCGTCAATCCAGCACATCCAGAGAAGGCACCCTCTCCTATCTCCTTCACAGATGCGGGGATAACAACGCTCGTCAGACCTGTACATCCTTCGAAGGCATGCCAGCCGATCTCCTTCACAGAATCAGGGATAACGACGCTCGTCAAGCCTATACATCCAGAGAAGGCCCCTTCTATCTCCTTCACAGATGCGGGGATAACAACGCTCGTCAGGCCTGCACATCCATAGAAGGCAGCATGTCCTATCTCCGTCACAGAATCAGGAATCTCGATGCTCGTCAGGCCTGTACATCCAGAGAAGGCCAAGTTTTCTATCTCCTTCACAGATGCGGGAATAACGACGCTCGTCAGGCCTATACATCCTTCGAAGACACTGCTTCCTATCTTCTTCACAGATGCGGGAATCTCGACGCCCGTCAGGCCTGTACATCCAGAGAAGGCACCCCTACATATCTCCGTCACAGAATCTGGGATGACGACATTTCCACAGCCAGCCCCTTGCAACAAAACTTTCTTATCTTTCGTCAACAAGAGACCATTCAACGACGCATACGATGGATTACCTTCGTCTACGAAGAAGCTCAGGCCAGTGCATCCTTTGAAGGCAGAATATCCTATCTTCGTCACAGAATTAGGAATCTCGACACTCGTCAGGCCTGTACATCCATCGAAGGCATACTTGCCTATCTCCGTCACAGATGCGGGGATAACGACATTTCCACAGCCAGCCCCTTGCAACAAAACTTTCTTGTCTTTCGTCAACAAGAGACCATTCAACGACGCATACGATGGATTACCTTCGTCTACGAAGAAGCTCAGGCCAGTGCATCCTTTGAAGGCGGAGTCTCTTATCTTCGTCACAGATGCAGGAATCTCGATGCTCGTCAGGCCAGTGCATCCATCGAAGGCATACTTGCCTATCTCCGTCACAGAATCAGGAATCTCGATGCTCGTCAGGCCCGTGCAACTAAAGAAGGCCCTCTCGCCTATCTCCGTCACAGAATCTGGGATCTCGATGCTCTTCAGGCCAGTGCATCCATCGAAGGCGGAGTCTCTTATCTTCGTCACAGATGCGGGGATAACGACGCCCTTCAAGCCAGTACATCCACGGAAGGCACCCATACATATCTTCGTCACAGATGAGGGAATCTCGACGCTCGTCAGGCCTGTACATCCATCGAAGGCCATCTCGCCTATCTCCGTCACAGAATCAGGAATCTCGACGCTCGTCAGGCCAGTACATCCTCTGAAGGCAGAATATCCTATCTCCGTCACAGATGATGGAATCTCGACGCTCGTCAAGCCTGTACATCCTTCGAAGACACTGCTTCCTATCTCCGTCACTGATGAGGGGATCTCGATGCTCGTCAGGCCTGTACATCCAGAGAAGGCACTGCTTCCTATCTTCGTCACAGAATCAGGAATCTCGACGCTCGTCAGGCCTGTACATCCATCGAAGGCCATCTCGCCTATCTCCGTCACAGAATCAGGAATCTCGATGCTCGTCAGGCCTGTACATCCTTCGAAGGCCATCTCGCCTATCTCCGTCACAGAATCAGGAATCTCGATGCTCATCAGACCTGTACATCCATAGAAGGCATACCCACCTATCTTCGTCACAGATGCGGGGATAACGATGCTCGTCAGGCCAGTACATCCCCAGAAGGCATCAGCTCCTATCTCCGTTACAGAATCAGGAATCTCGATGCTCGTCAGACCTGTACATCCATAGAAGGCAGAATCTTCTATCTTCGTCACAGAATCAGGAATCTTGACGCTTCTCAGATTGGTGCAATCTTTAAAAGCATCCTTCCCTATGATCGCAACGCCCAAGGGGATTTCGAAATCGGCCAATTCTTTGTGTTGTGAACTGTATTCAAGTCTGCACGGTTTGAGCATATTGACCGTTTTATAGAACTCCTCCTCCTGCATAATCCGGACGCCCAACTCGCTCGCTTTGGTCAATTTGGCGGCACCAGCCTTTTCTCCAATAATTAGCAGGGTAGTCTTCTTCGTCACAGACGATGAAATGGTAGCGCCCATCTTTTCGATCAAAGCCTCCGCATCCTTTTGAACGAACTCTCCGAATTTACCGCTGACACAGACCACCTCACCCTTAAATGGCTGCGATTGAGTCTCCTGATAATCATAATCGCCAGTGTTAGTCCTCTTCCATCCATTTTTCTTGTCGAACTCGGCAATATACAAATCCGAGAAATGTTCTTCTCCCGAGAGTTCTTCTTCAAGTTCCAGATCGCCACCCTTATAGCGAAGATCATCTATGTGGAATTCTTCATCTAAATCCAAATCCACAGAATCATCATCCGCCGAATTTGTCGGATGGACCATTCCAAAGAAATCGCTCTGATCAACTATGCGGACACCCAACTCTTTCGCCTTATTCAGTTTCGTAGCACCCACTTTATCTCCAGTCACCAACATGGTGGTCTTCTTTGTGACCGAGGAGGAAACGGTTCCTCCATTTTCCGTCACCATCGACTCCATCTCCTCCTGCGTGTGGTTCTCAAACTTACCGCTGACGCAAACCACTTCGCCCTCTAATACTTTTTTATTGTCCATGGTATTGATATTATATTGATTATTTTTCCTCTTGTCAGTTTATCACAACGTCGAAATGACTGCACAACTTTTCGTAATCCATTTGTGATGGATTTCCTGTCAGAGCATGCGCGCAAACAATATAGTTATCCACCTTCTTACCACAAATGGAGTGGTTCAGAACAGATTTGAGCCATTCAAATGATTTCATGTTCGAATAGTCAATATAATCGATGCAAAGCAGATATTGGGTTTTAGGAGAATCCACAATTTCTTCCGCCCAATCGGGAATTAAGGTTTTGCCCTTCCATTCTCCCGTAGGGTCATACCTCGATGGTATGGAGACTCCGCCATCATCAGCTAAAGTTGAAGCTGCGATATTACCCGTAGTTTTATATGTATAGCCATATTTTTCGGCCACCTCGGATAATACACCTTTGACACAATCACTGTCTCCTAAAATTATAAATGATTTTTTTTCTTTTACGCATTTCTCTATCGTGTTCTGGTCCTTTTCGTTGGGTAGCCAACTCACATACTCATTGCCTATTTGTTTGCTCATAGTGTATTACGATTTTTAAGTTAAATTTCATACCATTTCGTTTCCTCATTAAAGTTCAATGATTTTTTCATGAAAAAGAATTCCAAATCATTCCAAATCATCCCTCATCAAAAAAAGCGAATCAAACTTACTAGGTTTTAAGAAGTTGCAGGATATCTCCTTATCGCGACACAGATTATAGTCCAGTTCTATTAATCGATCAATATCAAGAGGGCGCGGGCCTAGAATATAACTTACCCATTGTTTCTCCTGACTAGAACAGCTGCCACATTCTTTTAGAGCCATCCACGCTCCTACGCGATGCTGGGTTATTCTTCTTATTTATCAAAGTCAGTAAATGTTAACTTTTCGAAATTCTATTTCATAATTTATATATAACCAAATATCAGAATTTAGAACCACGAAACCAATTCCATTTCATTCCTTTTCCGCCCCAATGTCTTACGTTCCCTATAGGAAAAAAAATCAATTTGGAACGAAATGGAATTCCAAAAGAAATCGGCAAATCCTATTTTTGAAAATTGTGCGTGTAACACAAAGCTCAATTT
The DNA here is from genome assembly GCA_045601045.1 of Paludibacteraceae bacterium. Lineage (GTDB taxonomy): Bacteria > Bacteroidota > Bacteroidia > Bacteroidales > Paludibacteraceae > UBA1181. The sequence continues at coordinate 6,464 of JAZRZA010000059.1, read as the reverse complement.
CTAAATGACAGCAAAAATTAAAACCAAAATATTACTGACTGGGGTTCAGCCTTTCGGTGGCGAGGCAATCAACCCTTCCCAAGTGATCGTAGAATCATTGGATAATGATTGGTGCGATGTGGAATTGAACAGAAGAGATAAAACAAAGTAACACACAAACAGTCCTTTCATAATCAGACAAATTATGACACTACAAGATTTCAAGAAAAAACTCTCTCTCTTATTTGACGACAATACAGACACCGTCGTCTGGAAAAATTACGTTGATTACTCCATTTGGGCGATCATCCTCATCAGTACGGTCGCTATTTTCCTCTCCACCTACGATGGCGTGGCGGAAAAGTATGGCACTGTGCTCAATGTGATCGATATCATCACCACGATACTCTTTACCATCGAGGTGAGCCTACGTATCTGGACCATCGACATACAGGAACCCAAGTACAGCGGATTCTGGGGACGTGTGAAGTATTGCCTCTCCTTCTATGGTCTCATTGACTTCGTATCCACCTACTCCTACTACATCAACTTCTTCATTCCGCTTCCATTGATGGCTCTGAAGGCGATTCGTGTGGCAAGACTTTTGCGTATCTTCCGCTTCATGAAGTCCTTCCGACTCTTGACCACAGCCATTGGCAGCAAGGGGAAAGAGCTGTTGGTGTCCCTGCAATTCTTGGTTATCATCACCATCATCCTCTCCTTCGTGCTATTCTTTGCGGAGCACGAGGCACAACCTGATGTTTACAACAACGGTATGACACCCGTGTTATGGGCCTTCATGCAATACATTGGCGACCCCGGTGGCTTTGGCGACTATCCTCCAGTGACTGTCATCGGCCGTATCATCGCCTGCATCATCGGTGTACTCGGTATCGCCATCTTCGCCGTGCCTGCCGGTTTGATCGGTGCTGGATTTACAGAGGCGATGGAAGAGGATGAGAAAGAAAAAACAAAAGAAGAGAACATCCACAAGATTCACAAAGCCTTCAAGCAAGTACAATGCAGATATACGAAAATGCTATATGTACCAAAGTTTATTTCCTTAGTGGATATAAAATCCAAACAATATCTAAGCGAAGCAGACATCATTGACGCAGTATCATCAGCAGACGACCTACGACTTCGGAACATTGCCTCAGCACGTCCCATAGAAGAGAGGCCAGAGGATAAGATGGTCGTGGAGACCTTCCCTAAAAACTGCGACTACGGATGCTTCATAGACAGAGGTTCCAATGTCACAATTGTCAACACCTCCAACCATGCGGAAGCCGCCATCGGCTCCTTCTCGTTTTACCTTGCTAAAATGGGCGGATTCAACTACATCAGCAAAGAGGTTGAACACCCACAGGGGAAAGGCGTTTCTTATTACAACATAAACGACGAAAACCGATGTCCTAACCTAAAACCATTCTTGGCTGACATCAACAAATTAGCCAATAGGGAAAATAGTTGGGTGATATTCCTTCTATCCGCAAGTGGCGGTCAAGAGCCGGTTTATCCAACATTGTTCCACTATATCATTGGTGGTAAAAAGGGAGAAGTCAATTACGAGGATCCAAATTTGACTATTAAGGATACCGCTTCATTCCAAAAAGCTTACGAGGAGATAAACCAGAAATTCCAACTCAACCAATGGGACTCTGATATCCAAAAGTATCATACAGGAACTTCTCCAAAGAATATCGCCCGTCACATCACAGCCAAGAACGCTTTCACCGTTAGAATCGCATGGAGCATCACTTGCTTCGATTACAAAAGCTACGAAGCAGCCTTCAACATGGCGCAATCATTCAAAAAGCATTTCGCCGGAGGAGATTTGACCGCAATGCCAGAATGCTTGACCACAAGAAACCTGGATCACGATTATGGATATCTATTTTACGATGAAATAGAGGAACATCAGTTTGATTGATAAATAGATTTGCCCATTATGACAACTAGCGGAAAGATTAAAATATTACTAACTGGGTTCGTCCCCTTTGGCGGCGAGACAGTCAATCCCGCCCAGCTGATTGTGGAAGCATTGGAACTACAACGCCCAGACGTGGATCTACACAAGGCAATACTCCCTGTGTCATTTCTCCAATCCAAAAAGATTATGGAGGATTTGATCACTGAGATTGAACCAGACGCCATCCTTTCCATTGGGCAAAGCGGAGGCTGCAGCGAAGTTAAAGTGGAACGATTCGCCATCAACCTCAACGATGCGACCAAACCAGATAATGACGGAGATACACCTTTTGAACGTAAGATTTACGAAGATGGCGAGAATGCCTATTTCGCATCCATTCCCACCAAGGGAATCGTTCGCAATATCAGGGAGATGGGGATCCCCGCTCTTCTTTCCAACTCTGCTGGATTATACGTCTGCAACAATGTGATGTATACCGCACTCCATTGTATCAAGAGCTATCAACGCTCCGCAATGGCAGGGTTCATCCATGTACCCTATCTGCCTCAACAAGCGGTATTGAAGGAGAAGAAGCCAAGCATGTCACTACAAGACATGACAACCGCCATTGAGACAGCCCTCAACACCATTATCAGTGAAATTCAGGCAACTCAACCCGAAACATCAATTTCCTAAAACACATGGAACAGTTATTTCAACTATACAAGACCAACTGTAAGTCAGGCAATGAAGTGGAGATTCGATCCCTCATCAAGGATATGCTCGCAGACGTTGAACTGGATATTCAGGTCGATTTCATCGGCAACCTCTATATCACCAAAGGGAAGGCAGATTGTTACCCATGCATCGCAGCCCATATAGACGAGATCCATACGCCTTGCCAACGCACCATCATAGAGGCTGGTGGCGTAATCATCGCAGTAAACGAGAAGGGAGAACAAGTGGGACCTGGTGCTGACGATAAAAACGGCATCTGGGTAGCCATCAAGCTCCTACACGAACTACCCGTTCTCAAAGCAGTTCTCTTTGTCGAAGAGGAGAAGAAGGGTGATCTCTCAGGTTGTCGAGGCGCTCATGCCGCCAACCTGGATTTTTTCAAGGATTGCCGATACATCCTTGAATCAGACAGGAAAGGAGCCAGCGACCTGATCATTCAAGGCAAAGATGTTCCGCTATGCGAAGCAGATTTCATACCACAAGAAATACTGGACAAGTACCATTATCAACCCACTAATGGTGGCAAGACCGATGTGGTGGAACTTAAGATGAGAGGTTTGAAAATTCCTGTTTGCAATATCAGCTGTGGCTACTATAACGCCCACCATAGCAACGAATACACAAAGTTTGACGAACTACAAAATTGTCTATATTTCATAAAAGAATTAATAATAGCGATATAACACCCCAAACTTCGCTTATTTCAATAAACGATTTTATGCGATTTTCGCTTATCGCAATAACCTTTTTTTGACAGAATTTGGTTGTTCCAATAAACGATTTTATCTTTGCTTCGCAATAAAAAGCAAAGAGCACCATGGAGCAGTTATTTAAAAAACACCGTTTGTATATATCACAAGTTGATATGACCATTGTGAGGGAGCAGATCAACTCTATCGCATGGCAAAAACCACTGGTAGGGATTAAAGGATCCCGTGGCGTAGGCAAAACAACCATGATACGCCAGTATATAAAAAAAACATACGGTGTGAACGCAGGGGAAGCCCTCTACTGCGTAATGGACAGCATATATTTCACCAACCACTCCATTCTGGAATTAGCCGAGAGGTTTCATCTTATGGGCGGAAAGCATCTGTTCCTCGACGAAGTCCATAAATATCCAACCTGGAGTCAAGAGTTGAAGGAAGTTAATGACCTTTACCCATCCCTAAAAATCACCTTCACAGGATCATCCCTCATTCAAATCCTCAATGCGGATGCCGATCTATCTCGAAGAGTGCTCTCTTACACCATGGAAGGGCTCTCCTTTCGTGAATTCCTACATTTCTACAAAGGCATACAAATACCAATTGCATCACTTGACGAGATACTAAACAACCCTGACGCTATCTGCGAAAGAGTAAATGCGGTATGTCGTCCACAACAGATGTTTGAGGAGTATCTTCGAGTCGGATACTACCCATTCTACGATGGCGACGAGACGCAATACTACAGCAGGATCGAAAACATATTGAATTTCATCATCGAACAGGAGATGACACAATTCTGTGGCATTGACACAGCTTACACAAGGAAGATTAAAGCGATGCTGTTATTTCTTGCCAACAACGTACCTTATGAAGTCAACATCTCGAAATTGGCAGCTTATTTGGAGCTCAACAAAACAACGGTATTATCTTACCTAAACAGCATGAGCAGAGCAGAACTTCTCCATTTAATCTATACAGATAACAAATCGGTCACAAAAATGCAGAAGCCTGATAAAATCTTCATGCACAACACCAATATACTGAATGCACTTACTCAGAATGTGGTTATCGGCACCATCAGAGAGTGCTTTGTGGTCAATCAGTTATCCACAAAACACACCGTAGAATACGGCAAGGAGGCAGGTGATTTCAAAATCGACGGCACCATCACCTTTGAGGTGGGAGGTGCAGACAAATCGTTTCAACAAATCGCAGACCTTCCCAACTCCTACATACTAGCCGATTCGATAGAATACCCTATTGGGAAGAAGTTACCGATATGGTTAGTCGGCATGATTTACTAACTTATCAGCCACACCTAGACTCATCGCATAATAAGGGTCCGCAGACCTTGCTTCGAATACAATCAGACTCCCATGAACAAAAGAGAAGTCATACACCAAGGCATAATAAAGAACCATCCACTGAACCAAATCGGTGGATGGTTTTCTATTTTGGGCCAAACCCTACAATTTCCTAATTTTTAAATTTTATCCCACGATAGAATATACTTCATCATCTACTCGAATAAAATATGTCATTTCATTCCAATCAGACATATCCAACGCATCTTCAGGAAGGAACGGAATACCATCGTATAAAATAGATGTCACGATTCTATATTCTTCCCCATTCAATCCGATTGTGACGTTATTAACAAGATAAGATAACTTTTGGACATCAAACGGTTTTGATAGTTTTTCTTTGTCCTCCGGTTTGAGTTTCTCAAGATCAGGAACAAACCTGATACTCACTCTATCGTAGGTTGTATATCTCATCAAACAATCACATGTGCTTCGTTCGTATGTATCTCCTTCAATTTCATTAAAACTCATGGGCCATCCTTCATCATTCTCCTCATACTCACCATAATAGTCGGATTCACCACCATCCTCATAGTTTACAACGACCATTTCCGGATTGTTATCCATAGAGTAGAAGTCTACAAATGAATCAACACTCTCAAAACCCAACCCCTCTTCACAATCAGCAGTCACCTCTTTTAACCATCGATTATCAACAACATCCTTTCGCTTCTCTTTTGGGATTTTTTTTATGGCGGTTTTCACCGCATCATTGACCTCTTCACTAAAACCAGCTAGACAAATGGCAAAATCAGAAATATCTATAGATTCTATCATTCTTCCACTAGCCTGATTCGTAATGTTCGATTCGTCAATATTTTCGAGGAGTTCAGAAATTCCATTTATAAAGACATCAATGTTACTGGCACTCCACTGATTATTGATATAAAGGATTATATTATCACCATCGACATCCGTTTCGACTGCCTTACATCTCTTTTTTTCACGGTATGCGTTCTCAAATGTTGATACAACTTGGGGATGTATATCAATTTTATTGATACGCTCAATAGCTTCTTCAAGAGAAACGTTTTTGTTTTCAACCAAATCCTTTACGACCATTCGAACGCATTCAATTACAAGTTCTGTTTTGTTGTAGGATCCGTTTCCATTGATTGAATATTTTGACACATCACGTCCATCAGACGTAGTGTCAGTTGATGTTTTAGTTATAATTTCCTTCATATTTCCTTCAAATTATTATGTGATTTCATCAGTTTAAAATCTTCACAAAGAGTTTTCTCTTTTTATTTTCAACAATTTTCAACAAAAGTATTCTGCTACCATACCTATTAGTTTTAAAAGATAATTACATTCGTTTTATTTAAAGTTCAGCGAAGTTCAGCGATTTTTTCAAGAAAAAAAATTCCATTTTATTCCAAATTATTTCGAAAACAGATAATCATACACATTTCTTTTGAAATATGCCATACAACACAATTAAGCAAACAATAATCTGCCAATCATTTCTCTTTATTCCGTGGATGGTTAATCATCCACGCCACACCTAGACTCATCGCATAATAAGGGTCCGCAGACCTTGCTTCGAATACAATCAGACTCCCGTGAACAAAAAAAAAGGAGATTGCCCAATAGGCAATCTCCTTTCGCATGACATTATGTCTAGTCCTGAAATAGCGTTACAAAAAAAAGTAATGTTATGGAAGAGAAAGAAAGAGTTTATGTTAAACGGACGCAGAAAGACTACAGTATGACGTTTAAGATGTCCGTGGTTAAGGAAGTAGAGACAACCGACATTGG
>JAZRZA010000058.1:0-29684 GCA_045601045.1 Paludibacteraceae bacterium | reverse complement strand
GCGAAGGAGCTTAACCAGCACGCCGACAAGCTTGATGAATACGACGAGAAGCTTGAGATATTAGGAGACCGCAACTCATACTCGAAGACAGACGAAGACGCAACGTTCATGCGCATGAAGGAGGACGCGATGAACAACGGTCAGACCAAGCCCGGCTACAACCTCCAGATCGGAACGGAGAACCAGTTCATCATCGACTTCGGGCTATTCCAGACTCCGGGCGACCCTGCCACCATGAAGCCATTCTTTAAATCCTTTGCAGACAGATACAGCAGGTTCCCGAACACGGCGGTCGCCGACTCCGGTTACGGTTCGGAGGAGAACTACGAGTTCATGGAACAGACAGGCATAGACGCCTATGTCAAATACAACTGGTTCCACCGCGAACAGAGAATGCACTACGCCCCAGCGCCCTTCAGCCAGCAGGCCCTTTACTATAATGAGGAGGGTGACTACTATGTATGCCCGATGGGACAGCACATGAACCGAATCGGAACTGTCAGAACCAAAACCGACACTGGGTACATCTCTGAACTAGCCCAATACAAGGCCCAACGATGCGAGGGATGTCCGCTGAGAGGAAGCTGCCACAAGGGAAAAAGCGACAGAATAATCGAGGTGAACCACAAGATGAAGGAGTATCGACGGAAAGCTAGGGAAAGGCTCTTGTCGGAGGACGGAATAAAACACCGAGGACGGCGATGCATAGAACCAGAGGCGGTTTTTGGACAGATGAAATACGACATGGGCTACAAACGATTCCGCCACTTCGGATTAGACAAGGTCAATATGGACTTTGCCTTCTTCGCTATTGCCTTCAACCTAAAGAAAATGTGCTCAAAGATGAGAAAATCGGCCTAAAACGGAGGGAATAGACCCGTTTTAGACCGATTTTTTGTTTTTATGAAAATTTCAGTTCGTGAGAATCGAATATTTGCGACAATCCTGAATTTTTACACTCCTAAAAATCCATCCAATTCTCAACGAGTTAAAAAGAGGGTGTATCGCAACTTTATTAGTTTTGATACACCCTCCTTTTTTTTACAAAAACAACCTCTTGAAACTTTCGTGACAAGAGGCTGTTGTATTCGGAAGATTGTTAATTCGTAAACTTCAATTTCTCGCCGTCGCGATCGACGATGATTGGTTGGTTGCGGTTCACGCTTTGCGAAATCAACGCCTTTGAAAGTTCGTTCATAAGCAATCTTTGTAGGGTTCGCTTGATAGGACGAGCTCCGAATTGAGGGTCATAACCCTCTTCGGCGATCAATGCCCTCGCATCCTCCGTAACGTTGAGTTCGATGTCGTTCTCCTTCAAAGCTTTGTACAGGCTAGCGATTTGAATATCCACGATTTCTCGGGTATTCTCCTTGGTAAGAGGGGAGAACATGATGGTCTCGTCGATACGGTTCAAAAACTCTGGTCGGATGGTCTCCTTCAAAAGGTTCAATACCTCCTCCTTCGCCTCCGCGAATACCTCCTCCTTGTTGCTCTCGTTCAGTTTTTCGAATTTCTCGTTGATGAGCGAGGAACCTAGGTTAGAGGTCATGATGATGATGGTATTCTTGAAGTTCACCAATCTTCCCTTGTTGTCGGTCAAACGGCCGTCGTCTAGGACTTGTAGCAAGACATTGAATACATCTGGGTGCGCCTTCTCTATTTCGTCGAATAATACGACTGAATAAGGCTTCCTTCGGATGGCCTCCGTCAATTGTCCGCCCTCGTCATAGCCTACGTATCCCGGAGGGGCTCCGATGAGTCGAGTAGCCGCGAATTTCTCTTGGTATTCGGACATGTCGATACGTGTCATCATATTTTCGTCGTCGAACAACAACTCCGCAAGGGCCTTGGCCAACTCTGTCTTTCCGACACCGGTAGTACCCAAAAAGATGAATGAACCAATCGGTTTCTTCGGATCTTGCAATCCAGCACGGCTACGACGTACGGCATCCGCCACCGCTGTGATTGCCTCCTCTTGGCCGACAACTCGCTTGTGAAGTACCTCCTCCAAATGCATCAGTTTATCCTTTTCGCTCTGCATCATTTTATTGACAGGGATGCCTGTCCATTTGGATACGACTTCAGCGATATCATCTTCATCCACCTCCTCGTCTACAAGCGGCGCGTCGCTTTGGATCTTGCCCAACTCCTCTTGCGCCTTGAGGATGGTATCCTCCGCCTCTTTGATCTTTCCGTAGCGGATTTCGGCCACCTTTCCGTAGTCACCGTTACGCTCTGCTTGATCGGCTTCAAAACGCAACTGTTCCATCTGGATTTTGCATTGTTGGATGATATTGATTTGATCCTTCTCCGCCTTCCATTTGGCTAAGGTGTCTTGCACCTTCTCTTTGCGTTCCGCGATTTCACGTTCCAATTTCTCCATCTTGGCGGTGTCGTTTTCTCGCTTGATGGCCTCTCTCTCGATCTCTAATTGTTTGATTTCACGTTGTTGCTTATCTAATTCTTCTGGTACAGAGTTGATCTCCAGACGTAGTTTAGCTGCCGCCTCGTCGATCAAGTCGATGGCTTTGTCAGGCAAGAATCGGTCGGTGATGTATCTGTTGGATAGTCTGACGGCCGCGATGAGCGCGTCATCCTTGATACGCACCTGATGGTGGTTCTCGTAACGTTCCTTCAATCCACGAAGGATGGAGATGGTGCTCAATTCGTCGGGTTCGTTGACCATGACGATTTGGAAACGACGTTCCAATGCCTTGTCTTTTTCGAAATACTTCTGGTACTCATCCAAGGTGGTGGCACCTACCGAACGGAGTTCTCCTCTCGCAAGAGCTGGTTTCAAGATGTTGGCCGCATCCATGGCGCCGTCACCCTTTCCAGCCCCCACCAAGGTGTGGATCTCATCGATGAAGAGGATGATCTCTCCATCCGCCTTGATCACCTCGTTGACCACTGATTTCAAACGCTCTTCGAATTCTCCTTTGTACTTCGCGCCTGCTACGAGGGCACCCATATCAAGAGAGTAAATCTTCTTGCTCTTCAAGTTCTCCGGCACGTCTCCACGCATGATACGTTGCGCCAAACCCTCCGCGATGGCGGTTTTACCAGTTCCAGGTTCGCCGATGAGGATAGGGTTGTTCTTGGTCCTTCGACTAAGGATTTGTAGCACGCGTCGAATCTCCTCGTCACGTCCGATGACAGGGTCCAATTTGCCCGCTTGCGCACGTTCGTTGAGGTTGATGGCGTAGTTGCCGAGCGCATTGTATTTTTGCTCCGCCGCATTGTCGGTCACCTTGCTGCCTTTTCGCAGTTCAGCGATGGCTTGTTTAGTGACGTCTAATTGTAGACCAGCGTCTTTCAATAGGGAAGACACGGGACTTTCCACGGCAATGAGGGAGAGAAGAATGCATTCAATGGAGACGTATTGGTCGCCCTCTTCTTGGGAAAACTCTTCCGCCTTCATTAACACCGTATTGGATATGTTGCTTAAATAAGCGTCTTGGCTACCTCCCGTCACTTCAGGAAATCGCTCGATCATCTTATCCGCTACATTGTTCAATTGATCCGCATTCACATTCAATTTGTTGAATACGAAGCGTGTTACGTTTTCGCCAACTTTTAAAATACCTTTTAACAAGTGGGCGGGCTCGATATGCTGTTGTCTATGGCTGGATGCGCAATCGACAGCGGCTTGAATCGCCTCTTGACTTTTTAGTGTGTAGTTTTTAAAGTTCATAGCTTTTCATTTTTATGTTGACGATAGATGTATATCAAAACCTTTGCCAAAGCTTGCTATGTGACAAAATGGCAGTGTTCGCGGTAAAAAACATGTCGAAATTTCATCGACCCAAATAGATTCCGGCAATTTGACGTTTCGTAATTTACTTCGTCAAACCGCCATTTCCTAACTCTTAATTCTTAATTATCTTCACGCCTCTAACCGCCTCAGCCTCTAGCGGATTATCTGGCCAATAATGTTTCGGGTATCTACGTTTCAACTCCTTTTTTACTTCGAAATAGGTACCTTGCCAAAAACTGCGCAGATCTTGGGTGAGTTGAACGGGTTTGAAGCCAGGGGAGAGGAGTTCCATCAATACTGGTTGCGCGCCATCGTTGACGCAAGGCGTGTCTGTGAGGCCGAAACACTCTTGCAGACGGACGGAAAGGACGGGCGCCTCAGCTCCCAGACGATAATCCACGCGGATTTTACTGCCCGTAGGCACCGTGATATGGGTAGGAGCTAATCGATCTATCTCTAATTGTTGCTCATAGGTGAGCAGCGATCAGATGGCTGCTTTTAGATCAATCTTCTTGAATTCATTGGCGGTGGTCATCGCCTTGCCGTTATTCTCGGAGAAAAAGGGAATCCAATCCTCTCCACGCTTCAAGAAATTCTCTGTGGATAAATCGGTGATCTCTAGTTCAGGATGCCAAGCGGCGACGGAGGCGATACGGATTTGCAACCGCTCTACCTCCTCGTTGAAATCGAAGATGCTTCGTCCCTCTTTTGGAGCGATTTCGCAAAGCTTTTGGAAGATACGTTCTTTCTCAATGTTCCCTAGTGGTTGACTCTCCACCACGATATTGCCAATTCGTTTCTCCTGTTGCATCACTAGTATGCCTCGTTTGTTGTCCCAAGAGAGATTCTCTTTTGTGCGTAGCATGGGTTGTAGGTCCTTTACTTCTACTGGGGAGGCTAGGAATACATTGCCGCTTGAGGCGTTCATGGCGGCGATGGCCAACCATTTGTAGGAGGAGAGGGGATCGCTTTGGGAGATACGTGCCGTACTACCGTTTGCCATCCTATATTTCCCGCAACCATCCATCTCTACGGCTACTCTTTCCGGGTAGGCGTTCGCAATGAGCATACCTACCTCGTGAGGGTAGGGCGTTTCGTTATCTTCCTTGGCGTGACTGTGTTTTCTGTACTCTTGGGCAACTTGGATGATGCGGTTCCATTTGCCGTTCTCCTTTCTCCTTCTGCTATTGCGCAATTGGATGATGCGTGAATTGATGTCCACGTCATTTTCACGGTCCATCGGATCTTTCTCCTCCACCAAGGCGGCGATATCAGCGGCCAGAGGTTGTAGATTTTGGTGGACGGAGGATAGTAGCATCTTGGCGATGCGTGGATGACAAGGTAATTCTGACATCTTTTTCCCTATCTCAGTGACTTTGCCGGATTCTTCTATGGCCCCCAAAAGCGTTAATAGGTGTCTGGCATGCGCGACATTGCCTGCGGGTGGAGGTGTCAGCCAAGGGAGTCTCTCCGCATTGCTTTCACCCCATACGGCGACGCTTAACAGGGTGGATGATAGGTCCGCCGATAATATTTCAGCCTCTCTGGTATTCTCCATCCGATGCTCGGTGGCGAGGGTCCATAGTCGATAGCAATTTCCTTCGCTTACGCGCCCGGCACGTCCGGTGCGTTGGGTAGCCATATCCAGGGATATGCGTTGGGTGGTAAGATGGCTCAAGCCGTTCCGTTGGTCGTAGACCATGGTACGGCACAATCCTGCGTCCACCACGTTTTTTACACCCTCTATGGTCAGTGAGGTCTCCGCAATGGAGGTGGCTAACACCACCTTTCGCTCACTGTTCCGGGATGGGGCGATGGCGCGTTGTTGCTCTTGCGGGGAGAGTAATCCATAAAGTGGGTAGATGTGAGTCTCGCCTAATGCGTTGCCCAATAATTCTTGGCAGCGGAGGATTTCTCCTTGCCCGGGTAGAAAGGCTAGTATGTCCCCCTTTTGTTCCGAATGAGCCTTGCGTACATAGTGTGCCACAAGTTCTGCCGCATTCTCAGGGGTGGCCTCCTCTTCAGAATGGATGATATTCACGGGGAACATGCGGCCTTCGCAATCGACGATGGATGCCTCTAATTCTTTTCCGATGGTTGTCGCGTCAATGGTGGCGGACATGATGGCGATGCGTAGGTCAGGGCGGATAATCTGCTGGATTTCCCTGGTAAGGGCAAGCGCCACATCCGAATTGAGGCTGCGTTCGTGGAATTCATCGAATAAAACTGCGGAGACCCCTTCCAACATGGGGTCGTTGATCAACATGCGGGTGAGGATTCCTTCGGTCAATACTTCGATGCGTGTTTCTGCTGATACCTTCGTTTCAAATCGTACCCGGTAGCCGATGGTAGCCCCTACCTCTTCACCGATTAGGTGAGCCATACGCTCCGCGATTTGTTTGGCGGCGAGACGACGTGGTTCCAACATCAATATCTTCCCTTCTTTCCCTAATCCTTGGAGAATGGTAAGAGGCAGAAGCGTGGATTTACCAGCTCCTGGCGCTGCTGTGATGATGAGACGGTTCTTCTCCTTGAGCAGTTGGCTCACACGCTCTGATATCGCGTAGGCGGGTAGTTGGAGAGCTTCGGGGTGGATCGTCATGATTGTTCGGAATTAGTGATGTGATTATGCTTGACACAGTCAAACAATAACTCTATATTTTCTGTTTTAAAGCATTTCTTGTATTGTGTATGTTGGTCTTCCACACTCTTAATATTGAAAATCTTAATTTGTCCTTCTTACACTCCGCCTCTAAAAGTTTTCGCACCTTTTCTACTTTCTCCTATGGTATGCTTGGATGGGAGATATTTATGCAAAGCGAGTGTGATCCGATACTTCGCAAAGATAATATCATTGCGTGGAAATCTCGTATGAATAGGGCAAGTGTTGGGGATTTTATTAATTTTGTCTTGCGATTATCTTGTTGGGCGAGGAGATTGAGGTGACGGCGTAGGATGAGTTGATTAGCTAAAGTCGGATCGCTTTAACCTTTTGCGAATATGAACACTAAAATCTTTTTACGAAATAAATTTGTTATGGCTTATATAATTGGAGGGTTGATTTTTATCAAATAATTCGACTCGTTTTTTTGAGCCTTATATAAAAGATTTTAAACTAAATTTAAACAATATCTTAAAATTCTAAAATAGACAATCATGGTAAAAACGATAAATGACCCCGTGTTCGGGGAGTTGAAATACGATAAGGATGGCTATTGGAATAAGAGCATATTTTTAGATATTTGGGGTGGGGAAGATGAACAATTGGATCTCGTCGTAAAAACTAAAAATGGCGAGAATATATCTGATTGTCAACGGAATGCTTATAAATCATATCTGACAGATCTGCAAAAAATCGCAAAAGAAGTTCCTGCTATTATATTATCTTATTATAAAGATCATTATGAGGAGACGGAAAGACGTTGGACTTTAGATAGTGAATTAAGAATAGAAAATGTTGAAACAATAACATTGATAAATCTATTTGATATCAAATCACTTTTTATCGATTGTAATGGTAACTATGGGTGGCTAGTAGAGTTCATTTGGAACAATTATCCAATCTCTGTTGTTTTGTCTGATGACGAGATTAAAATTTACGAGGGTTGGGATGTTTTGAAGCAGAACTACACCCAAATCAATGATGATGCGTTTGGCGAGATGGTCTATGATAGTTGTTGGATGAAGTCTGTAAAGATGGATTTTGCCAACATGAAAGGTCATTGGATTGAGATATGTGCGGAGGCAGACGAGAGGGAACCTATCAACGCCCTACAGAAAAAGGCATATACGGAATATCTAGCGAAAAAGGAACATTTCATGGAAGCGATTCCCAACGCATTGATTGCCTATTATCTAGACAATTACGATGATATAAAAGAGTCATGGGAACGCGTTCCGTCGAAATACAACAAAAAGAATATCTCCGCAAGTTCCGTCATGGAACTGGTAGAATTTGACTCTTTGTATTTCTGCCAAGATGGAAGATATGGATGGCTTTGTAAATGTCCGTGGGAGGACGAGATGGGACTTGCATTCATCTTGTCTGGTGACGAGATTGAAGTCACCGTGCAGGATGAGTTGATTGGCTAGTTTGTTTGGTAGTGTAGTTGGTTTGCATCTATAAGGGAAAGGGATTTGGAGATGATATTCGTTAATTACAAAACAGGATTTCAATTTGTTGAAAAACAAGGCGACAAATGTGTTGAGTTGAGATCTGTGGATAACTGGCAAGATGTTTGTGGCAGTTATTGGAAAGACATAGATGGCAATTATATGTTCTTATATTCAAAAGAAAATAAAATCATTCTTGAATACAAGGATCGTTTGTTCCCTTTAGACAACTATTCTTTTTCCTGTGTGTTTAACCCAATAGAGTGTAAAGACTCTCAGAGTGAACCTGTGCATGAGATATGGTCTTTTCAGATAGATGGTGACGACAGAGAGGAAACAATCTTATTTGAAGGAGAGTTATTTATTGATGAAGAAACGACACTTAACGCTAAACATTTAAACTTTGGACAATACGTTGAACGCTTGTTGGACGATAATGCTCATAGATGGTTTATTGCCAATCATAGCATTGCTAATGATGGCAAAGAACTATATCTTCATCCGTTTTATGATGCATTGGGACCTGTAATGAGGTTTGATGGAAATAACTTATCGGAGCAAAAATCGTCAAGTAGGAACTGTTTTATGAAAGATGGGGAATATTGCGAGGATGTTGAAGAAACTAAATGCATGTTGTATGTTGAAGATTGCCAATACTTTATTCAATATAAGGGCATGAAGGCGTGTCTGGACGATTCAGAATCGTCTCTTAGTTATGACCTTGAAAATGAAGAGAATCAAATTTTCAAATTGACTATTAGACAAGGGGAAGATACTCAAACAATGTTGTATAAATGCTTTTCTCCAGATGCATTGGGCGAGGATGAGGAGTGTGATATTAACTGGGGTTGTTATTTGTCCAGATTAAAAGAAAATAAGTATTTTAGGGAAAGAAAATTAAATGCAATGATGTTTTTAAAAAAACGGTAATAAGCATATTGTGTTTATTTGCAATTAGTTAAATATGAATAAAATGGTTATAACAATTGCTTTAGTAGTCGTTGGCTTGCTGCTAATCGGTGCTGTTTTTTATGCCAAAGGGAAAAGTGGCAATGGCAAGGAAGAAATATCGTCTGAAGTGGTTGAATGTAAAGACAAATTTTTTTATGAAGTGTGCTGTTCAGGGCCTAAATTAAGTCCTGGGGAGTATTTATTTGTCAAGTTTATTGGAGAGTCAGGAACACATAGTGTTTTTGGAAATAATCATATAGGAGGAGGTCTGGGAAAAGGGAAAGATGGAGTAGCTAGAGAAAGATCATACAAATATGGTTTGCCAAAAGCAATAGATGCAATTTGGGCATCTTATACAGATAGAAAGGTGTATCATGTCTCTTCTTTGTTACCTTATGATACTATCTTGTCTTTATTTAAAAATGCTGGTGAACCTTGTTTGCCAATAACAGAAAATCCTCAGATTGCTTATGCTCTTGATTGTTTTGACATTTGCTTTTTGCCAGAAGGCAAGGTCATTATGTATGTTAAGACAGGTGCGAAAACCATTTTGTTGGATTGGGAGGCAGAAGGCGAGGAAGTGAATGATGATAAAATATTATCAGAAATTTATTTACGTTGGGGATTAGACTGCATGGATAGTTATTTTGATGTTTATTATACGGATAGGTTTTCTGACTATGAACCTATGCGTGCTTATAAAAAAAGATATGGATCGATAGCTCCTTTACTGAATCAATATTTACAGAGATTTAATTATTCTTTAGAATTTGATTTTGAAGATGATTCAACATCCATATATACAGTAAGTTCTAAATTTACAAACGGCGAACAACATTGGGAGACTTCAAAGTTTAACGAAACTTTCAAAGTGCCATCTCGTTTGAAAGAATCTCGTATGGAGTGGGATACAAAAGAATATCGATACACTTGCTTCATGTATTTCAACGAGGAAGAGGTGCTTCGTATATTTGACGAGGCGTATGGTAAGGATAGGATGCAGCAGGGAGAGTTGAGGATCAAGGTGGGAGCAGACTGCAAGTCCTACGATTTGTCGCTGAATGTCGGAGGAAAGTCCTTCAAGTTAGAAAAGACGGAGATTAGGGTATTCCAGGACCCAATTGATAACCCTAATGGAGATGGAACACTCATTTATAAAAATTACGAGGGCAATCACCGTAATTTCTTCATTGATGACAAAGAGTATTTTCAGGAGTAGTGTGAATTTTAAAAGAAGTCAGTTGATTGGCTAGTTTTTAAGTGATAAAATATGAATAAAATGGTTATAATAGTTGCTTTGGTGGTAGTCGGCCTGCTATTGGCCGGTGCTGTTTTTTATGCCAAAGGGAAAAGTGTCAATGGCAAGGAAGAAATATCGTCTGAAGAGGTTTCAAAGCCACGAGTAGATATATCTGATGATAAGTTCAATTATGCGGTATCTTGTTCCGCATCCAGATTATGTCCAGTTGAATATGTGTATGCTGAATTCGTGGGCGAATCAGGGAGTTTGTCAGCTGTTGGCAATGGTAATCTGTCAGCAGGGATGGGACATGGATTTACCGGCGTAATCGGCGACGAATGTGGAAGATATTACCTTCCTAAAGCAATAAGTGCCTTATGGGTTTCTTATGCAGAAAGGAAGGCTTATGCTATTGATGCTTTGATTCCATTTGATACAATGGTATCGCTATTTAAGAAGGATATCATTCTTAAAAATCAGGATATAGACCCATCGTCTAATGAAAGTGAGCCAAAGTATATTGACAAACATGTACGTTTTTCTGAATTAGATTTGTGTTTTTTGCCTGGAGGTAAAGTAGTTTTGTATTTAAAAACTCCTGGACGTATTGAACTTCTGGATTGGAGTGCAAAAGGTGAAGCTTATAATGAGGGAAGAGCACTTAGAAGAATATACGGAAGAGAGGAATGTGACGGAATTGAAGAGTACTTTGATATTGTGGACTCAGGCGAATATGAATCAGATCAATATTGGCTTTCGTATGTTCGAAAAAATGGAGTTCCTTCTTTGTTGATAGACAAATATTTTGAGAGATTCAATTATTCGCTGAATTTAGAATTTGAGGACACGTCTACATCTATTTATAATTTGTCATCAGATTTCACAAATGGAGAGTCATATTCTTTTGTGGAAAATTATAAAGACATTATAGAATTTCCTTCTCGTTTAAAGGAAATTAAGGCAAAGTGGGACACAAAAGAATTTCGCTATACATCTTGGATGTATTTCAATGAAGAGGAGATGCTTCGTGTTTTCGATGAAGCCTATGGAGAAGATAGACGTCAGAAGGGCGAATTGACAATCAAGGTTAGTAAGCATAACAATCTATTCGATATTTCTTTGAATGTGGGTGACAAGTCCGTTAAATTGGAGAAGACGGAGATTCGTGTTTTCCAAGACCCCATAGATGATCCAGATGGCGATGGAACACTCATTTATAAGAATTATGAAGGAAATCATCGTAATTTATTTATTGATGACGAAGGGTATTTTCAAGAGTAATTAAATTTCTAAAATAGCAATCATGGTAAAAACGATAAATGACCCCGTATTCGGGGAGTTGAACCAAGATGGGGAATGTAGAAGTTGTAAGATTAATTTCAGTTTCCCTGGCAAAAAGGATAAGAAGATTGATCTTTTGGTTAGTTGTAAAGATCATGAGGAAATATTGGGGACACAACGTGATGCGTATGCTTTCTACATGTCCAAGTTTGATAGCGTTGCTCAGAGTTTTCCTAAAACGCTTTTAGAATATTATAAGTCTCACTATGAGGACTTTGACAGGAAAGTCGCATTGCTGGATGTGGCAAAAATTGATGTGATTACAGAAAATATTGCATTGAAAATGATGCGTTTTGACGCTCTGTTTATTGATAGGAATGGCCAATATGGATGGTTAGGAATATTTGTAGGAGAGGAGAATCCAATTTCCGTCATTTTATCCGATGAAAAGGTCAAAATTTATGAAGGCTGGGATGTGTTGAAGGAGAATTATACCAAGATCAATGATGAGGCATTTGGCGAGATGGTCTATGACTATTCGTGGAAGAAGTCCGTTAAAATGGATCTATATGGTGTGAAAGGCAGATGGATTGACGTGGTCGCCAGTGCAGATCCAGGAGAAGGAATCAACGAGGCTCAAAGAACTGCTTACAGGGCATATCTTGAGAAAGCGGAGAATTTCATGGATGAGATCCCTAACGCCGTGATCGCCTATTATTTGGAGAATTACGAAGATATAGAGGAGTGGAATAATATCCCTGACCAATACAACAAGCAGAAGGTCACGAAGGATTCCGTGATGGAGCTCCTCAATTTCAAGACGCTATATTTTGACGAGGAGGGCAGATATGGCTGGCTGTGCGGTTGTACTTGGGATTCGGCTGGACTTGCTATCGTCTTGTCAAACGACAAGGTTGAGGTGACGGTGCAAGATGAGTTGATTTGGTGAGGTATTGGAGTGTTTCTTCTTATAGGGATCAAAAATGAATGCGATTGATTTCTGGAATACTAGGTAGAGACGCTGCCATCCACACGTTGCACTTCGATTTGTGCTGCTAGAAAAACAACAAGGGGAAACATCACTGCCTCCCCTTGTCAAGATTCATAATAGTGTTTGTTTTCCAGAGTTTATTTCTTCATTATTTTTGTCGTTTTTCCATTTGTCTTCAATACATAGAGACCAGCCTTCCAAGCCTCTCCAAGGGTAGTGGTTCCGTATGCCTCGCCTCTTTCGATGGTTTGGCCTATTGTGTTCACCACTTCATATTCGCCCTCCGCGGTGAAGGTGAAACTCTCCTCGAATGGGTTAGGGTAGAGGACGATGGTGGAGATTTCTACCTCCTCGACCGCTGTTCCCTCGATCTTGCAATCGGTATTGTCCACGAAGCATTTCCATGAACTGGAGGTTGCGTTCTCCGCTCTCTCTCCGTAGATGATACCCAATCCGACTGTACTCATGTAGAAGCGTCCGTAAGTATTCCAGTCTCCAATGACGAACTGTCCGTTACCAGGACCTCCGAATTGGTGCTCCTCGTCGTTGATTCTTAACCACTTCTTTCCGTAATCGTCGGAGATGTAAAGGCCTGTTCCGTCGTTGTTGGCTGCACCCCAGATGTAGAGGGCATAGTCGCTATCCTTTCCCTTGCCGACACCGACTGCGGTACAGTTGCTGACGCCAGCTACCTTTGTAAAGCTCTCTCCGTGGTTGTCCGAGAAGAACAAACCGTTTCCGCTACCTGGTGCGTAAACCACTCCCTCTTTGCCCGCCACGATGGCGATACGGCCGAAGTCTCCGTTGCTGAGAGCTTGTGATTGGAAGGATACACCGTAGTCCGTACTTCTGTAGAAGGTGCCCTTACCGCCTGCATAGACGTATGCGTCGTTCTCTGGATCCACTTGGATGTGGGTAGCTTTATCTGTGCCGCTGACCTTCGTCCAAGATGACCCGTTGTTGTCTGAGTAGTAGATGCCAGATTCGCCCGGACCCGGAATGATGAAGAATCTATATTTGCCATTCACTTTGGCGATGGCGCATTTTCCTTCGTTGGAAGACATAGGCGCACAGTTGTCGCAGTATGGATTGCGGTAGCTGTAGTCGGTACCGCCACTACATTTTTTCCATCCGTCGTGTCCGCTTAAGGAGTAGTAGAAGCCTGTATTGGCTACGCGCATCATCACTTTAGGATCCTTGCTGTAATAGTTGATACCACCGGAGGTTCCTGGTGCTGGGTTATGGATAGGGGCGAACTCGTGGATATCCTTGTGGATGAATCCGGTGTAGTCGCCGATCACCGACATGAGATCACCGCCAGGGACGCTGACCAAATCCAAAGCTACCGTCTCCTCCAATCCGTTCACATCGAAGTAGAAGGTTGGCTTTCCTTTGCACCAGATGTTGTTGCAAGTGAAGATGCCGTTTCCGGAAGTGGTGGAGATCTTGTTATCGTCCGTTGGGTCGAAGCAGAGGCTGCCGCTCCAGTGGATCGCGTAACCAGGAATCCATGTCACACCATTGTTGGTGAGGGTCATATTGTTCTTCAGACAACGCCAACTTTTTCCGCCATCCTCAGAGGTCCAGTAGATATCTCCGTTGGCGCTTGAACCGTTATCCCATGCTTGTGGTTCCCATGTGTTGTTGGTGGAAACCACCAATTTGTTGGCATCCTTCGGAGATACTGCCACGTCACCTAATCCATATTGTTCGCTTGGAGAGATGTTCTCCGCACTCTTGGTATTAGGATTGTATCGGTAAACGGCTCCTTGGGCTCCGCTAACGCATGCGCTGGAGTAGGCGATGAGCAAGTTTCCGTTTGGATCCATCTTCATTCGGCAAGGAACATATTGGGTTGGCAATTGAGCGACTGCGTTCCAATTTGAACCGCCATCCTCTGATACATATACATTGGATGCGTTGGTGCGGGAGATGCCGACGAATATTCTTTGGGTTTTGCCCCCAGATTTTTTGCTTCCATCAAAAACGATGGCGGTTGTTCCGTTTTGGTCTGGTGTCGAGGCGTATTGTTTGTTTTCCCAACTAGGCCAATTGACACTGGAAGTATATACGCCTTTTAACGAAGAGACGGCGCTCCAGCTTTTCCCTCCGTTTTCACTCTTGATGAGCGGGTTGTTGGCGCGTCCTCCGCAGTAGATGATATCGCTGTTATTAGGGTCTACCGCAATTCTCTCTCCGCAGTTACGTCCTTGTCCGTTACCATGCGCGAAGATAAGGGAGGTCACATCGGATGTGTTGAAAGTTTTTCCACCATCCTTGGAGTACATCACCGCTGTCTTTTGCGCGCTGAAATATTGGCAACCGCCCAACATATAGATGTTGTTCTCGTTTTGTGGGTCGATGGCCAAGGCTTCGATGCTCAATAGACCTTTGTCATCTTCCGAGATGAAGTTGGTGATCGGTTTCCATGAACAATCCGCATCATTCCACTTGTAGGCTCCGCCCACATCGGTACGCGCGTATTTGGATTTGCCGGAGGCGATGATGCCAGATACGAATCCGCCACCACCGATGGCCAAATTGCCGTATGAGTAAGCTACATAAGTAGATGGATCTTTGGGCATGGTCTTATTGCAATCCACCGCATCGTTTTGGTTGGATACGAAACGGATATTGTCGATGTACATCATGCCGCTCTCGCCGCCCAAGGCGATCAAGACCTCATCCTCGCTTAAATTTTGGTCGGTGAAGTCAAAATAGACAGTGGTCCAGACGCTACCCTTAGCAGGTTGGTAAAGATTCACTTTCGCTTTGTTGGAATAGGCTTTCACCGTAATGTCCGCAGGCGACAATACATCCACCGCCAATAGTTGAGAACCGATTTCAGAACCACAGACGAAAGAGACACCGCCATAATTGGTGATCTCCATTTTCAGACAATGCTCACTGGTGTTACCGCAGGCGTGGGGATTTTCGACAATGGATTTCTCTGTTCCCCAACCTCCTGTCGGAATTTTCCCGTTTTCGAAGTTGAATAGAACATCCGCTTGCACGCCTAGGTTAAAGCATAGCAATGCAGTAATCAGTGCTTGATTTTTTTTCATGTCCAATCGATGTAGGTTATACATATATGCTTTCTGGAGTATACGTTTGTCGTATTCATCCGATGCAAATGTAATGGTGTTTATGACACTTACAAATAGCGTGTGATTGATTGGAACAATAGTGGCGTTTTTTGCAATAAAAGTATATGCCTAAATGAATTGTTTAAATGGGTGATGCAACAAAATTGTCTTTTTGACGCGATTTTTTTAGTGGTAGTTGGTTTACTTTCCCCATTTTGATTTCTCCTTTTCCCAGTTCAATTGTGGAATTTTTTTCTCCATTTCATCGATAAGATCCAAAGTCTTTTCTTGGAATTTATGGTAACTTTCACTGTCAGGATTGAATGGTCGGTGGTTGACGGCGCTGATGAGCCTCTCCACTAAATTCATCTCCTCTTGGGTGGTAGGTGATATTCTGTTCTCGGTAAATCGTTCCCAGATGTATTGGATGGCAATCTCGTTAGGGTGGAGTAGGTCGCTGGCATAGAAGCGGTAGTCACGCAATTCATCCATCATGATTTCGTATGCGGGAAAATAGTGTAATGAAGGGTGCCTCTCCTGTATTTGTTCAATGGCGAGCAACAGGGTGGATTTGCTGATTTGGTTTCCGTGCGCGCCATCTTTCCAGTGACGGATAGGGCTGACGGTGAAGGTGATGTTGAGGCTAGGGTTGAAGGAATGAAGTGACTCAATGGTTTGCTCCAATGCCTCTTGACACGCCTCGATGGACAATCTTTTTCGGACGAATAGTTGGCTCTTCTCCTTGTGGCAATTCGCCACGATGGAGCCATCTGCTTCCAATGCGTAGATCCATGCAGTTCCCAATGTGATGAAGACATGCGTGGCGCTTTTAAGGAAGACGTGAGCGACGGTTAATTGTTCGTTGGCGTTGTCCAGGTAGTCTTTGATGGATAGTCGGGCGAATTTGCTGTGGAGGTGAAAGCTATTCCAAACTCCTTCACGGCAAAATAGATCTTGCTCTGTAAACGCTCTCTTCTCGATAATCCTTTGGATGGTCTGCTGGATGGAGCAAGGGTTGAATAGGATACCGAGCGGATTGTTTGAAACATTGAATTTCAATGAATCTAGTTTGTTGCCGATATGCTCGGAAAAACAAGAGCCGAACATCATGATCCTACTTGCGTAAGTGATGTCCGCCTCTTGTCCTAGTTTTATCTGTGTGCTGAATTGCATACGTTGTCGTCCTTCTGACTTTTTTACTCGCCTGACATGGCTTTCAACAACTCATCCATATTAGGGCTGAGGATGATTTCTGTACGTCTGTTCTTGGCACGAGCCTCTGGTGTCTTGGCTGAATCCACTGGAACGAACTCCGCGCGTCCACTGGCGGAAATTTGAGAAGGATCCACGTTTTTATTAGCGATCAGGATACGTACGATGGCGGTCGCGCGTTTCGCGCTCAAATCCCAGTTGTCTTCCACGCTGGCGTTTGGTTTTAATGGAACGTCGTCTGTATGACCCTCGATGACGATATTGATATCCTTGTTCTCCGCGATGAAGTTTGAAAGTTTGTTCAAGGCATTTACACCCTTGGTGTCCACATCCCACTTTCCGGATTTAAACATCAGTTTCTCATCAAGAGATACGTAGACTTTGCCGTTCTTGTTGACCACTTCGATACCATTTCCTTCGTAGCCCTTCAAAGCAGCGGATACTTTGTTCTTCAACCCCTTCATCATGCTGTCTTGCTTGTTGACGATGTTTTGAAGTTCTACTAAATTCTTTTCCTTCTCTCTCAAGTTCTTCTCTGATTTGTCCAAAGCATCTTCTCTTGCTTGCAATTTTTCTTGAGATTTCTGCAAGTCGGCCAACAATGCCTTGATCTCCTTGTCGCTGGAAGCGCTGTTCTTGGTAAGTCTGTCGGATAGTTGGTTGTTTAGCGTTTTTAGGTCGCTGTTTTCCATCTTCATTTGGTGCAACGCTTTCGATCTTGTGACTGAATCTTCCGCCATTTGATTGATCTTGTTGTGCGAAGCGGTGGAGTCCCGGAGTAGGGATGCCAAACGTTTGTTGGCCTTCTCCAAGTTCTCTGCATATACTTTATTGTTCTTTTGACTCTCTGTTAAGTCGGACAATGCCTGATTCAATGTCTTCTTTGAGGCGCAAGATGCGAACATCGCTCCCATCAACGCGAATAGCAAAATTTTTTTCATATCGAATTTTAATTGAGTTCTTTCGCAAATTTAAAAATTTTTTAATTTTGTGAAAAAGGTAATCCGAATTTTGTTTAACCGATAAATTGATTTTTACTATGAATATTCGTGTAGGACAAGGTTACGATGTCCATCAATTCGCGGAGAATCGTGAATTATGGTTGGGAGGTATATTAATTCCGAGTGATAGAGGCTTGTTAGGCCATTCAGATGCAGATGTGTTGATTCATGCGATTTGTGACGCGCTTTTGGGCGCGGCTCACATGCGAGATATCGGGTATCATTTCCCTGATACTTCCGCCTCTTATGAAAATATCGATAGTAAGATTTTGCTGAAGAAGGTGGTGGATATGTTGAAGGCGAATAACTATTCCATCGTGAATGTAGATTCCATCATTTGCGCGCAGGCTCCTAAGTTGAGCCCTTATATCGATCAGATGTCCGAATGTTTGGCGAAAGTGATGGGTGTGGACAGCGATTGCGTCTCGGTAAAGGCCACCACTACCGAACACTTAGGCTTTGTAGGCCGTAAGGAGGGTATTGCCTCCTACGCTACGGTCTTGATTGAGAAACTTTAGTTCTGATTGTAGGATTTACGATATTTTTTAGCTTCGCTGATGGTTTTGGCGATGGCGTTCTTTAAGGTGTTGAACTCTTTGTTCGACACCTTTTTTTTGTACTCTTCATCCCTTTCCAAGATGGTGAGTTTCTCGATGATCTCCTTTTTCTGCAAGGTGCGGAATAGCGGCAACATCTTGTGAGCGAAATGTTTGATGTTCTCGCTCTTATCTGCCTTCCATGCTTTGGTGAGATTCTCCAGATTCATATTGCTCTCTTGGATGAAAGAGTCCAAAATCATCGCTTCCGATTCTCGGTCTCCGCATGCGTAGCCCAGCAAACCGCTGAAAGGATCATCTTCCGCATGGTTTTCCTTTTGGAAATCCTCCTCTTCCGCTGATGCGCTCTCTTTCCCAAGTGCGTGCAGACGCACGATATCCCTCAACTGTTGCGCGCTGAATGGTTTGCAGATGAATCCGTTGAATCCTTGTTCTTTGATGTTCTCATCGGTGATGTCCGCTCTGGCGGATAGGGCAAGGATCGGTAATGTGTCGGAATTACTGATGTGTGGGGATTGACGGATCAACTTCACGAACTCAAAACCATTGATGCTTGGCATCTGAATATCGGTTAGAATGATATTGATATCCTCTCTCTCCAATGTTTTCAAAGCCTCCATCGGATCCTTTTGTGTGAAGACCGTCACGTTACTCTCATGACTCAATACTTCTGATACCAAGGTCAATTGCGTGTCGTCGTCGTCAAGAACAAGAACCTTGATAGGCATGTCGCCGTTGATTTGCGGAGCGTTTGCCTCTTCCTCCATCTTGTCCAATGGAAGCGTGATGATAAAAGTAGTGCCTTTGTCCAACTCGCTCTCCACATTGATCTCTCCATTGTGAAGGCTCACCAGACGATTGACGATGCTTAGGCCTAGACCAGAACCCTCTTGTGGGGTGTGTCCTTCGCGGTGGATGCGTTCGTACTCATCAAAGATTTGCTCCTTGTCTTCCTCGCTGATGCCGATGCCTGTATCGGATACGGTAATGGAGAGTGTGTAATTGTTCTCCTCTTCCGCCACATGGGTGGCGATGCTTACTTCTCCTTTTTCGGTAAACTTGATGGCGTTGGAGACCAAATTGTTGCAAATCTGTTGGATTCGGATCACATCACCGTAGATCTTGTCAGGTGTTCCGCTTTCATTGTGAAGCAATTTCAATCCTTTCTTTTCTGCGATAGGTTTGAAACTGATATAAGTTTCCTCAATCATCTCCTTGACCGAGAATAACGTAGGTTGGAGAATGAGTTTTGAATTGTCCAACTTGTTGAAGTCCAAAATATTGGTGATGAGTTGGAGTGTCTGGTTGGATGACTTTCTGATGCTGGATAAATAATACTGTTGCTTCTCGGAGAGTGGGGTGTTGTCCATCAACTCCATGTAGCCTATGGCAGAACCCAATGGCGCTTTCATGTCATGCGTCAGGCTAATCATCATTTTCTCCTGTTGTTTGTTCTTTTCCTCCAATAACCTTCGGAGTTCCCGGCTCTTACTGATGTCGTTGAACAATATCCAGCAGAATATGAGGATGATGACAATTGCCAATATGGTGATGTATCTCAACGTTTCGGCGGTCTGCGCTAGCGTTTGATTTCGGCGGGCCTTTGCCTGCTGCATGTTCACTCGGTTGTCAAATTCGATTTTGCCGAGTATTGATTTCGTCTGTTTGGTGATGTTGTTGTTGTTTTCCCTCAAGGTGTTCACCTTGGCCATGATGGCTTTATCGGTGCGGTACTTCTCATCCCGTATCTTCAACTTGATGTCGTCGATGATGCGTTGCGCGGAATCGGTCGGATTGTAATAATAGGCGAGTGAGTCCAACCATTTTTGTTCCAGACCTGCCATGGTGATGGTGGTGTCTGATGGGCCTCCGTTTTTAGAGAAAGCTTCGGCTAAACGTTGAAAGAAATTGCCTCTTTTCGCATATCGCTTTTGGACCGTTGTGTCTTGTTTCTGGGAAGAGAAATTGTGTTTGTTGGCGAAATTCTTCATATCTTCACCATTCAACATGGTTCTGATGTTCGCCTTGTAGAGTTTTTCTAGATTATCCCGATTCGTCAATTTGGTCAATTCTATCAGGTTCTCCTCCTTTTGCTTGAGTAAACCTTCCACGCTATCGAGAGATTGGATTTGGAATGGGTCCGTAAGGGTGAACTTAAGGGTATCCATCAAGTCTGTCGCGACCTCCACCTTCTCTTTATAGAGATTGAAGTCTGTGGTGTCCACCAACATCGGACCGATGTGGTTCTCCGCATTGAGAAGTTCGGTCAGAATATTGTTTACCAACTCCTCTTGTTGTTGGTAGGTGCTTTGCATACCGATCTCGTCGGTGATCGATTCCGTGTTTCTATAAACAAAATAGATACTGCCGATGCCGATAGAGATCAGAATCAAGTAACTGATGGCGACTTTTAGAATAGTCCTATTCCCCTTATCTTTTCCCATGAACTATTCCATGTTATAGTGTTTCATCTTGTTGTAAAGCGTCTTTCTATCGATTTTCAGAATAATCGCCGCTTTGCTTTTGTTGTTGTTGCACATCTCCAACGCCTTCATGATTTTACGCTTCTCGTACTCCTCGTTATGGAGTGCCGCATTGTCGCTGAGGTTGCCTGTCTCGCTGATGATCTCGTCTGGGAGATGGTTGGTTTTGATGTACTTCTCCTCGCAAAGCATAGCGGCGCGCTTGATGACACTCTTCATTTGACGGAGGTTGCCGGACCATTGGCATTTCTTCAAAGTGGCGATACAATCTTCGTCGAATCCGATGATCTTCTTCTCCAATTCGTCGTTGGCCTCCTCCAAGAAATTCTCTGCGAAGAGGATGATATCCTCGTCACGCTCACGAAGACTAGGCACTTGAAGTGACACTTCGTTTAGGTAACGGTGGAATTCTTCGCTGAACTTGTTTTCTCGGATGAGTTTGTATAGATTTTCGCTGGAAGAGGCGATTACCCTCACGTTTATCTCCTTCTCAATGACGCTGCCCACGTTTCTTACTCGCTTGAGCTTTAAGGCGAGCAATAATTGCTCTTGGATGTTAAGCGGAAGCGCGTCCACATCTTCCAAAAAGATGATGCCACCCATGGCGTCACTCAAAAATCCCATCTCTGTTTTTTCTCCCTCGGAGTTGCCGAACAAGCGTTTTTCAAGATCTCCGTGCGGTATCTCCTTGCAATGTACAGTGATGAACGGACGATCCTTTCTGGAACTCTTCTCATGGATGAGTTTCGCCACATGTTTCTTGCCCGTTCCGCTCTCACCTGTGATCAGTGTGGTCATTTCTGTGGAGGCGACTCTGTTGATAACCTCAATCAATCGTTTGGATGCCAAACTGTTTCCTGTAATATAGACGGTGCCTCTTTTTGCGTTTTGGCTGTTTTCCGACTCTTGTTCCTTCATCACAGCGGTCATCTTCTCGAAGAGCATCTCCGGTTTGATGGGTTTAGGTATATAGTCCTTCGCGCCAATTTTCATGCACTCCACGGCACTTTGGATTTCCGCGTAACCGGTGAGGATAATGAACGGTGTATTGATTTTTCTCTCCTTGGCCCATTTCAGTAAACTCATGCCATCGTCGTCAGGCAGACGAAGGTCCGATAATATGATATCATATTTGGTTGCTGCCATCTTCACCTTGGCATCGCCTACGGTAGGTGCGCTCTCCACGGAGAATCCCTTTTTCCCTAACCAGGTTCTTAACATGAGACAGAACGTTAGGTCATCTTCTACGATCAATATTTTCTTCATATCGTTATGGTGTCGTTATTGAATTTCTGATAAAGTACGCAAATTTAAATAATATAAACAAATTTCTTATTGTTTAATTTTGAAAAAATGTTGATATTTGCAGATATGATTTCGATGATATTAAAGGGATTGATTATTGGTGTCATCGTCTCTGCTCCCGTTGGGCCTATAGGTATCCTATGTATCCAGCGTACATTGAATGGTGGCAAGGGACATGGCATCTCAACGGCATTGGGGGCGACAGCGTCTGATTTGTTGTACGCCATCATTGCGGCCTTTAGTATGTCTATGGTTGTCGATTTCATAGATGCCCACCGTTTCTTGTTGCAAATTGGGGGTACCATCATTGTCTTTTTCTTTGGCCTTTACACCTATGCGACCAATCCGGTGTCGAAGTTGAAGAAGATGCGGGGAGGTAATCAGAATTATCTGCAAGATTTCGTATCCTCCTTTTTCTTGACCATAACCAATCCATTGGTTGTCTTCCTGTTTATCGCTTTGTTCGCGAAATATTCCTACTTGACTGATGACGCTTCCCTTGTTGATAGCATATTGGGCATTCTATTTATCTTAATGGGAGCTTGTTTCTGGTGGACGGCCGTAGTGGGTATCGTCAGCCATTTTAGGGATCGTTTCAATATGCGAGGATTGTATGTCATTAATAAGGGAACGGGTATATTGCTGATGTGTCTAGCTTCGCTCAGCATTATTTATTTCATATACATGCAGTGTTTTGCATGATTTTATCTTTGTTTTATGGAAATAAAGAAAGCCATATATGTGGGGAGTAATTCGGATTGGAAAAAGTGTCCGAAGCATAATCTTCCAGAGTTCGCCTTCATAGGTCGATCCAATGTAGGCAAATCTTCTTTGATCAATCGATTAGCGAATCATAAGGATCTGGCCAAGACCTCATCCAAACCAGGAAAAACTTTGTGTATCAACCATTTCTTTGTGAATGATAGTTGGTACTTGGTGGATTTGCCGGGTTATGGATTTGCTAAGATCAGCAAGGATGGCCGAGATAAGTTGGAACGCATGATCAAGAGTTATGTGCTTCAACGCGAAGAGTTGATCAATCTTTTCGTCTTGGTGGATTCGCGCTTGGAACCGCAACAAATAGACCTTGATTTTTTTGAGTTTTTGGGTGTGAACGGTGTGCCATTCTCCATTGTGTTTACCAAGGCGGATAAGATGTCCAAATCTAAGTTGAACGATAATATCCAAGCCTATAAGTCTAAGTTGGAAGAGCAATGGGAGGAGTTGCCTCCTATCTTTGTCACCTCCTCCGAGACGGGTTTTGGAAAGGAGGAATTGTTGGATTACATTGATTCAATCAATCAGTCAATCGCGGAACAATGATAGTTTTATACTACATATTTTATGCTTTTGTATGGTTGCTCTCTTGGCTTCCATTGAATGTTTTATATCTATTTTCTTACGCCATCTATTTCCTTAGTTACTACCTTGTGAAGTATCGTCGTAAGGTGGTCAGACAGAATCTTGTCAACTCCTTTCCTGAGAAAAGTTTGGAGGAGATTGTGAAGATTGAGAAGGCTTATTATTTGCATTTCTCGGACATCGTGGTGGAGACCCTAAAGCTCATGCATATTTCGGATGAGGAGATTCGCCGCCGTATGCGATTCAACAATCCGGAGGTGATCAGAGAGTTTTGTGACCAGGGGAAAAGCATTGTTTTACTTTTAGGCCATTATGGTAACTGGGAGTGGATTCCTTCCCTTTATCTGAACTACGATGGCATCATTGGTGGCGAGTTGTACCGTCCGTTGAAAAACAAATTTTTCGACGAATTCTTTTTGAAGTTACGTTCCAGATTCGGTACGGTGAATATTCCGAAGAACGATGCCTTGCGTGCGATTGTCGGTTACAGGCGTGAGAACAAGGTATTTGCTTTGGGCTTTATTGCGGACCAGACGCCTTCCAAGAATAATTTGCACTATTGGAAGACCTTCTTGAATCAAGACACCCCGTTTCTCACAGGACCGGAACGTATAGCCCGCTCCGGTGGTTATGCGGTGATCTATTTTGATGTAAAGAAATTGCGTCGGGGATATTATTCCTGCGATATGATCACGGTGACGGACGACGCGAAGAAAACTGCGGAGAACGAGATCACAGACCAGTATGTGGAGTTGTTTGAAAAAACGATTCAAAGAGATCCTTCTTGCTGGCTTTGGTCGCACAAAAGATGGAAACATAAGAGGAGCGAATGACAATGAAAAAATTGGCGATAGTCATTTTGAACTGGAATGGAAGGGCGATGCTGGAGCAATTCCTTCCCTCCGTATGTGCCTTTTCCCAAGGGGACGAGATTGTTGTTGTGGTGGCGGACAATGGTTCCACCGATGATTCAGTTGCCTTTGTGATGGATCGTTTCCCTGGTGTCCAAATTTTGCGATTGGATCAGAATTATGGCTTTGCGGAAGGTTATAACCGTGCTTTGGGGCAATTGGATGCTGAATATTTTTTGCTGCTGAACTCTGATGTGGAGGTGACTGAGAATTGGCTCTCGCCGTTGCTTTCCTATATGGATGAACACCCGGATGTGGCGGCGTGTCAACCCAAGATTCGCGCTTTCCATAACAAACCTTTTTTTGAGCATGCTGGCGCTTGTGGTGGCTATCTAGATAAATATGCTTTCCCTTTCTGTCGTGGCAGAATCTTCGCGAATGTGGAGGAGGACAAGGGCCAATACGATAGTGTAGCCGATGTCTTCTGGGCGACAGGTGCCGCTCTGATGGTTCGCTCCGATGATTATTTGTCGGCTGGTGGACTGGATGGTACCTTCTTCGCTCACATGGAGGAGATTGATCTCTGCTGGCGCATGCGTAGCCGAGGTCGTCGTATTGTCTGTGTGCCTGATAGCGTGGTCTATCACGTCGGTGGTGGAACTTTGAATGTAGAAAACCCACGAAAAACCTATTTGAATTTCAGAAATAATTTATTGATGATATATAAGAACGTGCCGGAAGCGTTTCTGCGAAAGGTCTTGGTGGCCCGTTTCTTTTTTGATCATGTGGCTGCGGCGCAATATTGTCTGAAAGGCGATTTCGCTAATGCGAAGGCCATTTGGCGCGCTAGAAAGGAGTTCCGTCGCATCCGTGCCGATTACAAGACGAAACGTTTGGAAAACCTCTCTTTGCAGACGCTACCGATTATCCCGGAAGTGTTGGATGGTAGCATCGTGTTCGCATCTTATTTAAAGGGAAAAAAAAGATTCTCCGATCTCTCTCTTTAGGGAGAGACGGAGATTTTCATGTATATGTCGTGTATGAAAAGATTCATGCTTTTTCTGCTGCTCTCATTGGGTTCTCTGCCGCTTTTCGCGCAAAAACCTCAACCGAACCATGCTTTCCTTCCTGGTGAGGTGATGACGTATGACGCATACTACAATTGGGGGTTAGTTTGGATCAAACTAGGCAGCGCCAAGTTTACGGTGGAGATGCAGGATAGTTCGACCTACAAGTTTACGGTCAGTGCCGCCAATTTACCTAAATGGGATAATATTTTCTCAATTAATACGGTCCATACGGCGACTGCCACATTGGATTTAGTGCCCTTGACCTACACGGCGATTACTACCCAAAACGGTTCTCATTCCGAGATACGCTATGAATTTGACCATGTGGATAAGATGGTGGCCCGCGCGAAAGTGAACGAGGCCTCTCCCGATGGTACCTATAAGGTTTTCCCTTTTGAACCCTACTCGCAAGATATCATCAATTCGATCTATGTGGCACGTAATGTGGATTTGACGCAGAATGGAGGAAAGGATATTCCTTTTTATCCTATCTACGATGATAAAGTGATTCCTATCAATGGTTCGGTTTTGGGAACCGAGCGGATCAAGACGCGGGAAGGAGAGTACTTCGATTGCTTGAAATGCGTCACAATGCCGCCTGACGATACGATGTTTGATGCCAAGGAGCCTGTCTATATTTGGATTACGGAGGATGCGAGACGTATCCCGATATTGGTGGAGGCAAAGATCATGATCGGTCGGTTGAAGGTCTATTTGAACTCTTATCAGGAGGGGAAAGCGGTGGAACCCGCGCATTGATTCTGAATTTTTAATTTAAATTTTTAAGTATATGAATGAGAATGAATTAGCATCGGTGGCCCCAGATAGTTCTGTGGTCGACTCAGTAGTGGCGAATGTCTTAAATCCTGAAGCGGTGGTCAATGGTACGGCCCAAGCTTATGTGGATGCGGCATGCACGAAGGGATTGGACTTGATGATGACATTGGGTTCAAGAATCCTTTTGGCGATTGTGATTTTCTTTGTCGGAAAGTGGATTGTGAACAAGTTGAACAAACTTTTCGGCAAGATGATGGAGAAGAAGGGTGTTGAAATCTCTTTGGCCTCTTTCTTGAAGAGTTTGGTGAAGATAGTCCTTAACTTTATCCTGATCATTACGATCATTGGTGTCTTGGGTATCGAGACCTCGTCGTTTGTCGCGCTCTTCGCCTCCGCAGGCGTAGCGATCGGTATGGCGTTGAGCGGTACTTTGCAGAACTTCGCCGGTGGTGTGATGATTCTCTTGTTCAAGCCTTTTAAGGTAGGCGATTTCGTAGAGGCGCAAGGCATCATCGGTACGGTAAAAGAGATTCAGATTTTCTGCACCGTATTCAACACATTGGATAACAAGACCGTGATTGTTCCTAACGGAGGGTTGTCCACAGGCATCGTGACCAACTATTCCAAAGAGGAGAATCGTCGTGTGGATTGGATCTTCAATGTAGCCTACGGTGATGATTTCGATAAAGCGAAAAGCGTGATTGAAGGGCTATTGATGGAGGATAAACGTGTCTTGAAGGGTGAGCCAGGTTGTGAGCACTTTATCGCATTGAACGCTTTGAATTGCAGCTCTGTGGATATTGTGGTGCGTGCATGGGTGAAATCTCCTGATTATTGGGGCGTGTTCTTCGATATGAATGAGAAGGTTTACAAGACATTCCCTAAGCATGGCTTGAATATTCCATTCCCTCAAATGGATGTTCACATTGCTAAATAATTAGTAGTGCAAAATAAAAAAGAGAAAGGTGCGTCATCGTTGGCGCACCTTTCTCTTTTAAATCAGATGGAGATTTATTTGTTTTTGTTCTTCATTCTGATCAATGAACGAGTTACCTCGCTGTTGCGGTAAGCGTTCGCATGTTCCTTGTTAACAATGGTGTTTACAATGCTAGTGCCATTTGAGTTGTTGACCAATTTACCTGCGGAAAGGTAAAGAGCGGCAAGATCTTTGCCTGTGTAGTAACTGAAATTATCAGCTGGGGTATCGTCGCCCATCTCATCGTATGGATCCGCAATCAATGCGGTGTAATACTCTCCATCTTTCGCACCTGCAGGGATGGCGTATGTCGCTTTTAGTGTTACGCTATTTCCTGGCTCGACAGAAACGGCCTCCTTGTTCTCCATCACAATGAACTTTTCCGCCAAATTTCTAGACTTGAAGAGAAGGTAGATGATGCCGCAATCTTTGGTGTTGATGGTGTTAGCGCCTTTGTTTGTTACGGTATACTCAACGCTTCTGTTGCCATCGGCAAGCTCCTTGTCGGCAATCACCTTTACAGCGACGTCTTGGCCGGTTCTGGTTCTTGGCGCTGCATTTGCGGTAGAATTGTTGCTTGCGCCCCATACACCGAAGCAGAATTGGTTCACGAAGAAATTGTAATCTACCCAGATGAATCCATTGTCACCCCAGTCTGACGCACCCCATGAGTTTTGAATACGGAAGGCGTTCTTGGAATCGTTGTAACCGATCAACATCATCGCATGGTAAGCGTGTTGGCCTTTGTAGGTCTTCGTATCCGATTTGATGACGTTGCTGCTGTTCCAGGCCATGAAGTTATCTCCCAATTTCGCGCCGATTACAAGCGGACCGTTTTGAAGGTGGGCCTTGATGTTGGCTACGGTCATACCGTATGATTGTCCATTTGAACTGTACTCTGATGAGTAAGCGACAGTACGGTAAGAGGCGATCTTATTGTCTGATTGACCTTTTCCTGCTACGTTGTCGCAAGTCATCTTCATGTTGGTGAATGGAACGGCAGACATGGTTGCGACACCTTTGCTTTGCATTGCCTTGAATGCGGGGTCGAAGCTAGATCCTCCGCAAGCGCTGCTCACTTCACTGTTGTAACTGCTTCTCATGGAGTGCCATATATCGACAGGACTACATTGATACAAGGGTTGATTCTTGAATGATGGGTTCCATTTGCCCTCCTTCATGTTCAAAGTTGTCTTCAAACCGTAGGCGGTTGCCCAAGCCACACAAGTACCATATTGACCTTGATTTCCCACTGGTGGACAAAATCTCTCCCAGCTTACCGCTGTCTCTGTCACATCATTGCCATTCATCTCTTCATCGGTATCTTCCCAGTTCTCTTGTTCTGGGTTGTATCCCAACATGTCGATGAAGATGTTGAGGATTTCATTGATCAATTCCTCGTCGCATGAGGTCATGAAGAGTGCCGAGAACATCATGGCTACGATGGCACACTTCTTTCTGAAAAATTTCATCATATTGTTTTGTTTTTAGTAATTAATTATTTGTTCATATTAAATCCCTGGAAGGAGACGGCGGATTCTTTCGGGAAATCCGTCTCTTCGGTGTCGGGTGTCATTAAAAATTGAGATGCTTCGGTATTAAGCCCTTTTTCGAAGTGGCTCTTGTTGAATTTTACCTTGCCGTAAAATAGAGAGCGCTCTATGTCGCAAGTTCCTTTGAAATTAGAACCGAGTATATCCAATCTGCTGTCGAATCTGCCGAAGGATAGGATAGCGTCACCTTCGCATGTGACATAATTGAATAATGCCTCTCCGTGAACGACCGCGTTAGAGAAGTCAAATTCGCCTTCGCACTCCATGTTGCTCATTTGCAACTTGTTGACTGTCAGGTTTTGTAGCGTGGCGCTTTGTTTGAATTTGGCGTCCATCATATTCAAGTTGCCTCGGAAGATGGTACCGCACATCATAAAGGTGGAGTCAGCGCTGATTTCCCACCACTGGTTTTGTTTGCCCATGCAGAGCATATTGTTGAATTCCGTATTCCCTCTGAATACGGAGTTGTTGAAGTTGACCGTGCGCTCGAACTCCGATTCGCTGAAATCGACATCTTTCCTGAAGTCGCAGTCGATGAAGTTCACATCCTTGGCGAAGTGGCTTTTGACAGGAACCTTCCTACCGTTTACCTCCTTGAACCCTTCGCTTTTCACGGCACCCAAAAAGACGCAGCTTTGGAAGTAGATACTGCCCTGGATATTAGCGGTGAATTGTCCTGGTGTGGAGAGCTCCACGTCGTCTATCTCCGTGAGGATAAGGTCATCTTTGATGATCGCGTTGGCGACCAACAGCGCCTCTCCTTTGTTTATTTTTTTGATGATCGCTTTTGCGTTATACTCCTTGGTCTGGCCCTTGCCATCACTCTGAGCATTGCCACATGAGGCAGTGAAAAGCCCCATGGTCAAAAGAACGATTACTTTCTTTAAGTTATTCATAAGCACACATCCTTATACTATCGCGAATTTAAATGAAATTTTAATATTATCAATTCAAGTTTCGCAAATTTCGTTCTAGCTGACACGGTTCTTTCATTTGAAACAAAAATTTTCTTCATTTATTTTTGCATACCTTGGGTATTATGCGATTTTCCCAAGGAAAATTCTATACATTTGCACACAGCAGTGCCGAAGCACCGCTCGTTAGTGTTTCTCCTTTGA
>JAZRZA010000057.1:0-10928 GCA_045601045.1 Paludibacteraceae bacterium | reverse complement strand
GGTGACGGTCACCTCCTTCATCTTACTCTCTGGATATGGTGACTTCGTGCTGCGTTGGGTCACGTAGAACTTTTGTTGCGATGCCTTGTCGGTCTTCACGCTTGGAGCCTCCAACGCGCCGGTACCGTCTGGCTTGCCATCCTTCTCGTACCATCTAAGTTCGTAGATGGCGTCAGTCGTGGATACGATGTCGTTCAAGTCTACGTCTGAATCAACACAGACGGTCGTGTCAATCGCATCTGGAAGCGGAGAGGAACTTACGATAATCTGTACCTTAATGCCCGGTCCTTCACATCCAGCCTCGCTCACTTGTCTTACATAAAAAGCATAGACATCATCTTGATCCAACGAGATAAAAGGCTCATCGCTACTCCAGCCCGTCGTCGGTTCCGTGGTGGCATCCGCATCAACCGCCACCCACTCTAAAGTCATCGCATCGTCGCCTGCGGCCGCATGCTTCACAGAGACCTTCTCGCCTGGCGTCACAACATAACTCAAAGATGGAGAGGTAGCAGTCGGCTCACCCGGAATGGTATTCACGATGAAGAAATAGCCGTTATCCTCATTAGGGCAATAACCCTCCGCCGTTGCGGTCAACTCTAGCAATCGATTCTCCAAAGGATCGTCGTCAGGATCCAAATCTTCCGCCTTGAAGACAAATTCCTTGCCGGTGAACTCCTCGCCCTCATACAACCAGACGAAATCCGCATCCGCTGGCTTGCTTCCCGTAATGGAGAAGGTTGTCACACCACAATTCTCCTCCTTTTCGTATTCAAATTCAACGCCTTCACGGACATCTATTTCATACTTACGTCTTCCTTGACATCCATCTGGTGTAACACCCACGAAATAGAAAACCTCTTTTTCATCGGACTTATGTTGCGTCACCACGAAATTCAACAAACTCTCATCATCGGAAAGGGAGGCGCCTGGCAAATATTTGCCATCACTGCCTGTCCATCCCCAAAATGCGAGTTTGGTGGAAGTCACAGGAGCCTTCAGCTTCACCTCCGAAGATTCACAGACAGAACCCACATAGGTTTGACCCAAATCCATGTCGCCTGAACGTTTAACGATAATAGGCTCCGATACTGAATAATTTCGGCAGTTATCCTCAAAATTTGCCATATTCGGATTGGCGATGAATTCAGACAATGCATCCGAAGTAGCCGATATCACACGGAACTGCATCAAATCAGAATCAAAGTTGGCCGTGTTGATCAAATAGACATTATCCTCCTCTATATCGGAAACATTCTCCCAAGTCTCGCCACCATCACCACTGTATTGGAAAAGATAGCGTTGATTGCCGCCGAAGAAGGCCTCCAACAAAGAACTCGCAGGAGACTGTAGCAAGAAATCCATATCCGCGCAAATGGTGGTGTCCTTCGTGAATCCTTCCAAATCCGTATACAATTCCAAAGAAGGAGGAGAACATACCATAAATTTGATATCATCGATAATCAAGTCATTTCCCTTGTCCCAATACTGATAATCTTGGCAACGGTTACCACAAGAAGAGATCACCTGCATCTTCACATTCTTCTCGCCGGTGCCCTCAATAAAGAAACTACCAGTCAAACCCATCCAGCCCGTATTCGCCTTGACAACGACATCCTCCTCTTTGGCCAAGACATTGCCATCCTGATCAGTAAAGAGAACCGTCACGATAGGATCGGATAAGTTATTACTATAATTGGCCACCCAGGTCTCATAGAAGACCTGCTTACCGGCACATACCCCGGGGAAGTCCGCTTCAAACACCACACCACTGAAATAGTAGTCCACATTGATGAAAAGCGCGCCCGCATTGCTCTCTCCCGTAATCAACGACGTATGGTCGGAGGAGACTCCCTTAAACCATTCCGCTTTTGTGTACGGAGTTTGATCTGTATAAAATCCTGTCGGAGAAGGGGTGATGATCGCATACAATCCATCATTCACCTGTCCATTCTTCGCATTGGAACATGTCGGACATTTCTCGCCACTTCCATCATCGAAAAGGTTACCTGGCATATCATAGGAGACATCCGCGCGAAAGACTGGCCAAGTGGCAGGCGTGTTGATGACATTACCATCTCGGTCTACATAAGTATGGGCATCGGTGAAGTGTCCGAAGGTCTCCCACAACAAAGTTTTTCGGGATGCGGGTTTACCATCAATCTCACAACAATCTATCGCCTTGACAGAGAGTTCGTTAGACTCTACACCATTCACCAAACAACGGAAGACCTCATCCTCCGTGATCTCATAGAGCATACTCTTCGTGCTGCCGATCTTGGCCCACCTGCCGCCCACTTTTCGTTGCCACTCGTAACTATCCGCGTTGTACTCTTTGTCTAGTGTCAATAAAGTCTGCTCCTTTCGACAAGCTTCCACACCATGGCTGGAAGAGATTCTCGGATCGAACGTTCCATCCACTTTGATATCCGTGATACCAAGGGCGATACCATCGGCCTTTCCATTGTAGCCAAATAATAAATTCAGTTCAATATAGGCATCCGCCTCATCCACGACACCCTTCAGCGTAACGCTCTGCTTGGTTTGGTATTCCTTGGTCGAGACATTCACAGCGCCCGTCTGGTCATATTTTTCATTAGAACCATATGCGTTCGGATTGATGCAAGCGCGGAAATCGACAGATGGCGTATAATTGTAGCCGAAGAGATCCATCGCGTCTGGCAATGTGTTCAACACATAAAACTCCATCGTGATGGTGAACGGAGTACCCGGACGTAATCCCTGGACACGATAGGAGAAAAACGAGGTCATACTCTCCATCTTTCCGGAATATTGGATCAGACACATATATTCGTCCGCCTCCATATATTTCTTATTCAATGTACTAGGATTATTCGTCACGCAATAGACAAAATCCAGCTCCTCATCCGGACGGAAAAAGGCGCCGTCTCCCGTATAGGTCGCATCCGTACGCATCGTGTTACCAGACATACCATAATGCTTGACAGAGGTCAAATTCCAAGGGATAGAATCACCCGGATAGATGAATGGAGCGAAATCCGTTCCCGCCACCAAAGCCGCTTCTACGCGCATTCCCATCATCAAAAACGAGAACATAGCCAACAACGCGGCGCTCCAACTATATCTTTTTTTATTGTAGTTTTTCATACCAACTCATTTATATGTAAATACCCTATTTGAGACAAATATAACAAATTTCCGAATACTGACTATTTTTTAAAGACAAAATAGACAGCCAAGACCAAGCAAACAAAAGCCGCCAAATGATTCCAATGGAAAGACTCCCCCTTAAACACGAGGGTGACAATGCCGGAGAATACAATGATGGATATCACCTCCTGAATCACCTTCAACTGCACCAAAGAGAAGGGTCCACCCATGATTTGCGAACCGATACGATTGGCGGGAATCATGAAGCAATATTCCAACAAAGCGATGCCCCAACTGAAAAGGATCACCAGTATCAAAGGCCAATCCGTGGAGATATTCATCTCCTTCAATTTCAGATTACCATACCAAGCGAAAGTCATAAAGACATTCGAAACAATCAACAACAAAATCGTAAAAATAGCCTTTGTACTCATTTTTATCTAAATCATTTCCCTTGAAACATAGGAGCCAGTCTCTGCCAGAGACCATTCGTAATCAACCACAAAAATACCCAATTTATCCTAAAAACCACTCATTTAGGATAATAAGTTTCGGGCGAAACAAAAAAAAGGGCAGATGAAAAAAAAATCATCTGCCCTATCACGATTCAGCATTCAGTGGTTATGACAACCAACTCAATCCTAGATATTTCTTCACCAAATTCTTGATCCACTTGTCCCAACCAGTGCTAACTCGGACGGTCATCTCCATTTTTGAGCCGCCATCTCGGAACTCCCAGACTCTGCCCTCTTCGAAATAGACATCGAAGCCAACTTCTCCATTGGAGAAGGAATACTGGCCACTTCGGTCGCTCTCCTTCTCCTCATACCCCGCATTCTTCAAGACAGAGACAATTTTGTCGAAGGTAGCCTTGTTCGCTTTGTTGTAACCGATGTACAACATAAACGGTTCCACGTTCTCCGTCATCTTCATCAAACGTTTGAAATCCACATCGGTCGCCTTCTCATAGATAAATGCGGAAAGCGGCATGCCCAAGAAGCTCTCCTGGGAAGCGAAAGAGATCGGACATCTCATCTCCGGTAGGGTTTTATCCCAACAGAGTTCAGAGAAATCGTCGCACTTACCGTGATACATATAAGAGGCAGGCAAAACGCCTTCGAATGTGGCATCCTTCAAGGTGACACCATCCTCCGCCAACGCCTTTCCGGTAGCCACCACCGTCAAATTCACGCGGTTGTTCACCGTATGCTTCACGATGCGGGCGGTAGAGGATTCGAAGCCATACTTCTCGATTTTCACCTGGCCATCCATTTCCGCCGTGCCTTCGGTATATTTATCAATCTTCACTTCGACACCGGAACCGCTCACCTCCACACCAGTCTTGGAGAAATTGATGTAATCCAACTCATCCACCTCAATGGTTGTCTCTTTGCCATCAACGGTCAAACGAGGTGTCTCTCGGTCCGACAAGTTCTTGCGGCAGACGGACAAGTTGCCCATTACCTGATAGTCACTGCCAGCGAACTCTATGTCGCGTACTACATCATCCGAGCCTGGCACCTTCACACACACAGCGACTTTGGAAGCGCCAGAAGGAACCTTCACCGCGAAGTCGCCGCCCTTTTTCGGCAATGTAAAAGGGGTCGAGCAAGATTTGCCATCCATCTCGTAACGGCAATAGACAGGGAAAAGAACATTCTCATCACACATATTCTCCAATTTGCCGGACACCGTCGGCATCACTGGCAAAACAATATCCTGCGTATAAGAAGAGTTGCCCGGTTGACCATTGATCAAGAGAGAAAACTCATTGTCGTAGTTCAAATAATCCTCCTTACGAACTGTCACGGTCACATCGGTCTCACTTGGAATACGCACGCTGTATTCTCCCTCCTCGTTGGAGTAAACAGTCACCTGCTCCACCACGATACGAATACCAGGCAACACATTGCCATTGGCATCCTTCACCTTACCTTTCAAAACAACGAATTGCTTCGGATCATCCAAGTTCACCCAAGAGAAGTGCTCCACCTCTCCCTCGTAAACCTCACCGTTCTTCACAGCCACGCCGCTCTCTTCCCAGAGTCCA
Organism: Paludibacteraceae bacterium; assembly: GCA_045601045.1. Classification (GTDB taxonomy): domain Bacteria; phylum Bacteroidota; class Bacteroidia; order Bacteroidales; family Paludibacteraceae; genus UBA1181. Next base: position 5,746 of record JAZRZA010000057.1, on the reverse strand, counting down.
GTTGTCTCGTTGAAGTGCCACAAAGGCATTGTTTCAGGCGCCTTGGCCAACATGCCTTCCGGAATCGGAAAAGTCACTTTGGACTTCACCTCGTCGTTGACTTGCAATTTCACGCCCTTCGCGTCGCGCATCTCCACATTCACCATACCGTACGAAACCAATGGCATCTCCTCTTGACTCGCTCTACGAGCCACCAAGTCGCCACCTGGCATCGCCGCCTGGAAAGCAGGTTTCTTCGGATCCAAATAGAGAACTTTCACATCCACCACTCCGGAATAGGCGGTTCCGTCCTCATACATGATGCTATTTTTAGGGAAATTCACCGTTAAACCTCCGACGCTCACATTCGCCTCCTTAGTAGCGGCGAACTTGGCAGAAGTGCTGACATCCTTTTGATTTTCCTTCACCAAAACGACCTCGACCAATCCGACAGCGCCAGATTCACCGGAACGGGTCACAGGGAAATAACCCTTCTTTTGGAATTTCACCACATAACGGTCACCCGTGTTTTCAATGTGTTCCAACGAGAAGAAACCATTCGCGTCCGTCCGCACGGAATAGCCATTCGACTTCACCTCCACATCCGCGATCGGAGCACCCTCGATATCCTTTACCACACCGCTCATATACTCCATGACAGGAGCCTTCTTAGAACAGGCGCCCAAAAGGAGAAGAGCGAACAAACCAATAGAAACAATTTTAAAAAACTTACCCATTTTTCTCTTATTGAATAAAAACTAATATCTCTTTTTCACACGATCCATAAAATCATTCCACTCACGTTCCGAAAGAATGGTCTTATACTCCTTCGGCGCCAACTTTCCGATACGCTCCAACGAATCGTCGACACGGTCCTGTGTGGCAGGATGATCGGAGAAGAAGGAGATACGATCAAAGAAGGTACCCGTCATGATCTTTTCCATAAAATCAGGGAATCCCTTCGGATCGACATCCGCATTGTAAAGATATTCCACCGACAACGCGTCCGCCTCATCCTCCATCTCCCTACTCATGTGGTTGGTGGACAATTGGGTGGCCAAATCGGCGAAGTCGCCAAAAAAGGCAGTGAATACAATCATAAGGCCCAAATTATTCTTGGCAGCCCTCATCACATGGCGTTTCTCCACATGGCCCATCTCGTGGCCCAAAACGGAGGCCAATTGGCTCTCGTTATCGCACTCCTTAATCAAACCGGTAAATACGGCCAAGTTCCTACCCGCATAGGCGAAGGCATTCACCTCATCCTTCTTCACCAAATAGACTTTGATGGAATCCATGCCATTTTTCTCACAGAGCTGGTCCACAATATGCTTCAACGGTTCAACGGATTGCTTGTCATCGATGATATTGGACTTAAAGCTCCTATAAGTGGCCTTTTCGAAGATAGGCTCCATCGGGTTTTCAGGGAAATTCAATCTCTCTTTGAGGTGCAACAAGGAGAACCCGCCAAATAGCACTGCCAGACCGACCGCGCTGATCACCGCATCCTTCATCAACAAACGCTTCGCCTCCTCCGCTATCCGGAAGAAACGCTCCTCTGCAGGTTGCCAGACGCGCTCCCATTTATCCCAAGAGATCTTCTTGCAGGTGATATGCGCGATTGGAGAGACCAATGGAATGTGGACATTCTCGTTTCTACCCACACGGATGCAGCAAATCACAGAGGATACAATCTCGCCGACATTCAAAAAAGCCGCCACAGCGAAGTAGCCAAACATCAGATTATTCAACGGAATTTCTCCCCAAATGACATTCCATACGAAATACCAAGTAAGGCTATTGATGAAGAACAACGGCACTTGCGACAACAACGCATTGTAGGCATGCCAACGGATGATATAAGTCTGCTTCCGATGCGAAAAGAAATAGATCAGATTGGCGATGAGATTGATAACCGGGATAGGCATGGTCGTAATGAAGACCGCCAAAGACATCAAATAACCATTGATGGCTAATTCCTTTTCCTCTTCTTGTAACTCTACTTTCATATTATTCTTTTATTCATTTCAGCTTTCCGCGCGATCACCGAGACAATCGCCAAGACAATTTAATACCTCACATAACGATACTCCTTGCCATTGCTGGCACGAAGGATTAACTCGCTGTCGCAAGCCTTGTTGATGTGGTATTTCACATGATCGCCGTTTCGGTAACGAATGCGGATCTCCCAGTTGGAGTACTCATAAGTTCCAGAATCATAAACCTGATTGTTCCAGTTGTAGTGGAAAATCTCCCAATCAGTAAACTTGATGTAGTGCTCATAAGAATCTTGCGACACCAAGTGCCAACATCCCACCCGAATGTAGTTGTATGGATTGCGATCCTCGTAATGATAATATTCGTCGTGGTGATAATCATGGTGATGGTCATAGTGATCATCGTAATGGCCATGGTGGTTATCATAGTAATGATCGTCATGATAGTAATCATGCTCATCATAGTAGCCATAATCATTATCTCCGCAGGAGGCACCCAATAGCAACATACTCACATACGCCCCTATCCATAAAGGGAACGAAAAAAATAGTCTCTTCATTTTCTTACAATTCTATAAATGAAATCGCTTTAAAACAATTTTAAGCAAAAACACGATTGATCACACCGCGAAGATACTAAAATTTCATTCATTTCAAATGTAAAAAAAAGCCTCGACCCATAAGGACGAGGCTTCTCTTCGCAAAGTTATGTTTTCTTATTCGATATCCTTGGCTTGGTACTTACCGATTTGAATCTCGATACGACGGTTCTTCTTACGGTTCGCCTCGCTAGTATTAGGAACCAACGGCTCGTAAGGTCCCTTACCGACCGTCTCGATGTTGGCCGGCGAACATCCTCTGCCCACCAAGACATCCTTCATCGCCTCGGCACGTCGCTTACTCAAATCAACATTCATCTCTGGTTTACCTAGGTCACAAGTGTGTCCGACAACCACCAAGATGCGGTCTGGATTATTGCGTAGGAATCGGATGATGAAGTCGATGTTCTCCTCCACCTCCGGAGTGGAAACGACATCTGCCTTACCCAACGCGAAGTTGACACGGATGTTCTTGTTCAACCATGCGACAACCTCTTCCGCCTTGGCCAACTCCTCCGCTTTACGTGCCTCCTCTTCCTTGGCTAAACGCTCTTGCTCCTCACGCGCGAGACGCTCCAACTCCGCCTGCGCCGCGGCGATGCTGTCATTGATACGCTTCTCTTCCGCCAAACGAGCTCGCTCCGCAGCCTCTCGCTCCGCGATGATCGCGCTGCTATCCACCTTCGGATAACCCCATGAGAGTCCGATCTTCAAACCGACCGCCATCAAATGCGCCTTGCTGACAAGATCGGAAGAGACCACTCCACGGTAGTTGTCTTGAGTGGCGTCATATAGTTGATCATCGGAATCCTTGCGGGTGTTGATTAGGCTGTGGTTGAAATAGGCTCCGAAATAGATGGACATATTATCCTTCAACGGACGAGTGGCACCGAAATCCACAAAACCGGAGAGTCCCACTCCATTCATCTTCGCGGAGCCTTTGTACTCATCGCTCTTAAAGAAATCATGTTGAGCCATATCACCATATTCGACATTGGTCTCCTCAAAATAGCCTGTTCTATCCAGATAACCACCTGTCTTGGCGTTACGGGTCTTATATTTTTTATAAAAAGGGAGATCCATCTTCACGCCGCCTCCGACGTACAATCCCCAAAGGTCGTTCAATGGATGACGGTAGATGACCGCTACTGGAATCTCCAGGTTGATGCTGTTTTGTACCTCTCTCCAATCCTTAAACATCACATTGTAGGTATATTCATACCCATTCTCCGGATCCACTCTCTTTTGAGTCTGCTCCAAAGCATCGTAATCGGAGATCGCTCTGTAACTGGTGAAATCGATACCTGTCGCGAAACTGACGCGCTCGAACGGCACGATGCGGTAATGAACATTAACGGTTCCACCGAAACGGGGATCTTGGTCACCACTCAAAGTCGGATCGAACTGAACGGAATGGAGTCCACCGCCCACAGCGACATCCAAATTGTGCAAATACCTCTCGTATTTAACCTGTGCCTGCATCTGCCACGCGGCCACGGCAAGAAGGCAAGCGAATACTATCTTTTTCATTTTGTATAGTTGAATACGGGGCAGCATCCACTGCCCCACTATTTAAAACATTGATTGAATTACTCTTTGATGATCTTGACCTGAGAATTATCCACACTCACCACATACCATCCATTCGGGAACGAGGAGAGGTTAACCGTTGTTTGATCACCGGAGAATGTGCCTTGGAAGAGATCCACACCCATCATATTGGTCACTACAATGTTGTGCGCCTCACCATTGTCTTGAGACAAGGTAACCTGTGCCATATCCACGACTGGGTTGGGATAAACATTGAGAGTCAAACCATACACGAAGTGCCACTCTTGTGAACAAGTGCGCAATTGACGATCGTCTGCGGTCACAACAGATGCATAGTAAACACCGTTCAAACCACCTTTCTCATTGTAGTATGGCATAGTCGCACCCTCAATCTTCTCATCGTCGCGATACCATTGGAACTCCTTGAAACGCTTCTCAAAATCCTTAGAATCAAGTTCTGGCGTATTCTTGTTGATGATGGAAACCACATCATCCCACAAGTTGTAGATGTATTTTTTAGAGAGGTTGACATTGATCTCGAAACGATATACCGGAGAGACACAACCCTCTGAATTTCTAAATTGAACCTTGATGGTATAAGCACCAGCGTCGCACATCGGAATGTAAACGGTGAACTTGCCCTCCTCATCCAGTTTTCTGTAATACTCGGATTCTATCTCCTTGTCGGAAATACCCTCGATGGTCGCGCGGAACTCGGAAGGGTTGCCCGCGATGACTCGGAACATCACGTCACCCTCGCTCTCTGGGCAGTAACCATTCACATCCACAAGGAAGCTCTCGGCATCAACCATATTCATCCAACCGGATTTCACAGTCACCTTCGCAGGAGAGGATGGATCCGCGTACTCAGTCTCCGCATAACGCACCCAATAGTCATCCGCAGGGAATGTGGCATCCGCATCGGTAACCGCTTTCCAATTGACACCATCGGTGGAAATCTCCATCTCATCGGTCAATCCAGCGATTTTTCCGCCTTCGACACCTGGTGTAACCGCATCGTAAACAATCGGAGCGGTTTGGCGAACTTTGGTAATCACACCATCGTTGATCACGACAGGATTGCCAACGAACTCGTAGTTCTCCAAATCCTTTCCACCCAAAGTATATGTGATGGCCACATTCTTGCCAGTACCTACGCTTGGTGTCTCAAACACTGGTTGAGCCTTGGCAATCACAACATCATCACCCTTCTCAACACCAACAAGCGTTCCATTGTTGGAAAGTGTTGCATTGGTATTACCATCATACTCCTTTGGTGTAGAGGTTGCACCCTCAACAGCAAGAGGCTTCTTGCTTACCGCACAATCAAAGGTTGTCTCTGCGTTAAATCCAGTAGTAGGATCGGTGTAAACCACCTTGATGGTGTGGTTACCTGCAGGAATCAAGTCTCCCTCCTTCGCAGGAACACCGTCCAACTCGTAAGCAATGGTAGCATTCTCAGCTGGATTCTTGATCTCTGCCTTCTCGGTTCCGCCTACGGTAGCCTCGCCGTATGCGAGTGTAGGGTTGGTGATGGCCCAGTCTGCGTCAGCTGCTGTGATCACACCGTCGTTGATGGTAGCGGACTTGCTATCCACCTCATAGTTGTCAGCATCCTTG
>JAZRZA010000056.1:0-27761 GCA_045601045.1 Paludibacteraceae bacterium | reverse complement strand
GCAGTCAAAAGAGCCTCCGATTCAGCTCTCCTTGTTTGATTAGGGGCTTGGTTTTCAAAAAAAGAATCCGCAACACCGTATTTTCTGGCATTGCGGACTATACTAGTATGTCTTTTCAAGTTTAGCGGACACTAATAAAATTTAATTCATAGATTATTTGATTGACCCGAAGAACACCATCAGAACGCTCATCACAATACTTGGCTGTTCCCCTTTGGCGTCTGCAAGACGCTATCTCAATAACTCTGTACATACACGACACGACAGTTGCGAGCATGTGCGGGGAGACAGCATAGATAGCGTATGTGCCTTAAAAATTGAAATGGACACCCACACGGATACCGCCTTTATCCACCCCATCGTGGTGCCTATAATTCAAACGCCACACATAATCCACGCGGAACAACTTCAAAATATTCTCTACGCCTACTCCCACCTCCATATAAGGTTTGCCCTCCATCACATAAGTCTTGCCGGGGAAGGCAAACAATCCCGCACGGTCACCTTTGCCATTTGGATCGTTTTTATCCGAAATGCTTCCCCATATTCCTTTGAAGGTAAAGACCTCACGCAACTGTAATTTTCGGATGAGCGGAATACGATTCAATATCAATCCATTCATATAATAGGTCACATTCCAAAAGATGGATTGGTCGTTGATGAACTCCACAGGATCCATCATATTGAACGCATCGTTATCCACGAAGTAGGAAGGAGAGACTGAAGGGACATCCAACAACGTGTAGGGCACGCCTTTGTTCCACACCTTCACACCCCTCACCAAAAGATCCGCATAGCCGAAGAAAGAGAACCAGACACGCTTTTCAAAGCTCAACTCCGTCTTGTTACAAGTATAATCCGACCCCAACAACCCTTTCAAGGCAAATGAGTGGGACAACATCACAATAGGCACCTCCTTATTCAAGGTGAAGCGATATTGACGGCTTTGATAGAACTTCTCTTTCGGAGCATAGCGCAAAGAGAGCTTGAAGGTACTCATGGAATAGGCATTCAAGTCATGCGCCACTCCCGTATGGTCGAAGCGTTGGAAATTGGTCAAGAAGGTGGCGTACGAAGTTTTGTACTGATAACTCGCGTTGAGAGAGAAACCGGAATAATATTCACGCAGGTAAGTGATCCCCGCATCCCGCGCGTAGATCGCGTTACGGTCGTCCACACGGCTCAAGAGTGAGGTGAAAAGATTTCCGCCCGCTGTGCCATAATTCTCATCTCCCACCTTGTCCACATCGTAACGGCAATGCACCTTCAAAGAGTGGACCGGGAACTCCACATGGTATTTCTCCTTGTCGTTGAAGGAGTATTCCAAAGAGCCCATTCCCTTGGGTCGATGATCTTTGAATCCGTACGCGATGTAGGATGACAAAAAGAAATGTTTGTCGAACGCCGTGGTGGTCTCTCCGCCGATGCGAATACGGAAGCCCTCCAGATCATTGCTGGAGAGCGTAGAGAATACGGGGCCAAAATCAAACTGGCTATTCTCCTTTTTGGTCGGAATGAAATTATTGGCGCAGACCTTCACCAACCCCTCCGTGAACCGGTAGATCGGCACATGACGCAACTCCTTCATCAACAATTGGGTACGGGACTCCTGTTCGGAGAGCTGCTCATGGCGCAACGAATCCCACACGGAGGCAGGCAACGCATTCGGTTCAGAGATATCCAAAGTCGGATTGGGCAATTCAAATACAAAAGAATCCTTCGGCTTCTCGAATTGATAATCCCGATAGGAGATCAAACGCTCTCCATAGACACGCGGCACGGTAGGCACAAAGAACTCGACACTCACGAAATCCTTTTTCAACATCCGAGTACCATCCTCCGCATAGTCGAAATCCTGTTCAAAGTACATACCTTGCACAAAATTGATGTTGACATCCTTCGGAAGATTGAATTTCGCCCGCTTCAACGCATAGGTGGAATCCAAGGCGACATAGAGGCTACCCACAAATCCATACGCCTCCGTCGTATGTGGCGTGAAACCTAAATTCAGACACCGCACACCATCAATCTCCAACGTATCCAAGGCGTAGAATTTATAGAAAGAGGGGGCCACGTTGGACAATGGGCTCACAAAATGATTGGAAATCAAGACAATATCATTCTGAAAGATATCCACCTCCCGGAACAATTCGTTCAACGTGTTCTGCACGCTCTCTTGCGGAAGGAGTTCATCCAAGCCATCAAATTTCCTCGCACGGACCAAGGTTCGCTCACGTGCTGGTTCCTTCTGCCAATAATAAGACGAGGAGACCTCCCGCAATCCCAAAGGAAGGATGGAATTGCCTCGTTCCGTGGTGTCAATATGATCGTACAGGAAGCCGAATTTTTTCTTTAAAAAGCCAAATTTCCCCGCCTCAAAACCATTCCACGCATAAGTGACCTTCTGGTATTTATCGCAAGAAAAATAGGGATGTTGATAGATGGACCCCTTCTCCTTGTTCTCTATCACCTTAATCGCCAATTCATGGGCAGGGTTGTTTTTCTTCGTATAATGCTGGCGACGACGCCTGGTCACCACCACCTCGCCCAAATCATATTCTTCCAAGGGAAGATCCATTTTGATGACACGTTTCACGCCATCTGCCTTGATATAGATTTTTTTCTCCTGATAACCCATCATAGAGAAAACCAAGTAACCCGACTCATCCGTAGAGAGAGAAAAATTACCATTGGCGTCGGCAGCTGTTCCATTGCCGGTTTGGTCAAAATAGACGGATGTATAGGGAAGTGTCTCCTTGGTCAATGAATCTCGGACCACACCGATGATTTCCGTCGGAGCCGCAAAAACGGTCAGAACAGTTCCGAAGAACAACGCGATAAACGTGCTGATGTGCTTCAAACTCAATTTGCAGTACTTACACACATTTAATATTTGCATCATATATATCAAACACGAATCGATTTACGAATCAAATAAAAAGTCAAAAAATAAATGATTTGCCATCCGCAGCGAAATCCACCTGTTCAAACACACTCTTCGCCTCCTCCAATAAGGGTATAGGCTCATCGTACCGAGCGGAATAATGGCCTATGACCAAACGCTTCACTTCCGCCATCTTCGCTATCGTGGCCGCCTGCAAAGCGGTGGAATGCATGGTTTTCTTCGCCGCCGCCAAATCCGCATGAAGAAAGGTGGCCTCATGAAACAGGCAATCCACTCCTGTAATATGTTCCAAGAACTTCTCCGTATAGGCCGTATCGGAACAATAGGCATAACTTTTGGATGGAGTCGGCGCCGTCGTCAACTGACGATTGGGGATCACCTCCCCCTCCGACGTAGTAAAGTCTGCCCCTCGCTTGATCAACGGAATTTGAGCCACAGGCACATTGAAATACTTGATCAATTCCGGGTTTATATGCCGATCTTTCTCCTTCTCTTTGAACAAAAATCCCGATGACTTGACAGAATGTTTCAGCGGGAAAGATCTGACCGTAAGAGACTTATCCTCGAAAATTAGTTCCGATTCCGTCGGAGAAAATGGTTCAAAATAGATTTTGAAAGAGAGTCCCTTGCAGAAAAAAGCGATCAACGGACGGATCAACGCTTCCAACTCCGGATGGGAGTGGATATAGACATCGCCCGTACGACCTTGCGTATCCAGCGTGGAGAGCAAGCCCACCAAACCGAAACAGTGGTCGCCATGCAGATGGGAGATGAAAATATGGTTGAGACGTGAGACGCGCACGCCGAAACGACGCACCTGATGCTGCGTTCCCTCTCCGCAATCGATCATGAAGACCTTCTCACGCAAAGAGAGCACCTGCGACGGATGAGAAAACTTCTTCGTCGGGACGGCCGAACCAGCACCTAATATCTGCAATTGCACATTCTCCAAAACAACATCATTTATATTCAACCATATATGACGGATTAACCGACTTGCAAAAGTAGGCATAAAAGCGTTGAGAAAAAATCATTTCACAAATTTTAGTATTTATACAACCTATGTTTTGATTTCCAATTAGAAAGCACTACTTTCGCGAAGTTTCCTGATAATACAAAAGAATATCGATTATGGTTAAAAGGCTATTTTTAACAATAAGCGCCGCCATTTTATGTGGCCTATCCGCCTCCGCGGAGGTGAAAATCAACGAAGTTTCCACAAGCAACCTATCCGCTGTCATGAACAGGGGGAACTACAATTTCTCCAACTACATCGAGTTCGACACGCAAGGCGACTCTATCAATCTGAACAATCACCTCATCATCCACTATGGCAAAAGAGCCATCAAAGGGAAAATCGAGGAGAAGTGGCGTTGGAGAATCAGTTCCGACATGATGGTCGGTCCCAACGCTGTCATCTGGATGGACGAATCCACCCTTGCGGGCCACGCGCCATACAAATTGGATGCCGACGGCGGATCCATCGTCATCTACCACGGCAGCGAGAAGATCGATTCTTTCGCATATGACGCAATGGATGTGAACCTATCTTACGGTTACAAGGAGGGCGCTTTAGGATACATGGCTCCCACACCGGGAGAAGAGAACAGCGCCGCCTACACGGATGCCGCCACCGCCCGCAGCGCCGCACCACTTTTCAGCCACAAAGGAGGCGTACTCGACGAGCCGATCGAACTGACCTTGGAACAAATCGCGGAGGGAGCCACCGTTTACTACACGACAGACGGAAGCGAACCATCCTCTTCCAACGGAAAGATATACAGTGGTCCTATCTACATCGGCAGCAACGCCAATGTGAGATGCATCGCCTACGAAGCGGGCAAACTCCCCAGCAAAGTCAACACCGCCTCGTTCCTTTTCGTGGACGAACTCCACAGCCAATATGGCGGATTCACGCTTCCCATCGTTTCGATCACAGTCGATTCAGCCTATTTTTACAGCGACACCGTGGGCATTTGCGTGATCGGCACCAACGGTGTACGCGGAGAGAAAAGCTGCACCAGCACCAAAGCGAACTACAACAGAGATTGGAAACGTCCGATCCATTTCGAGTACTTCGTCAACGGAGAGGCGGTTGTTTCCCAACAGGCCGAAGCGCATGTAGAGGGAGGTTGTTCCCGCACGGAGAAGATAAAATCACTCGCTGTGAAGACAAGCAAAAAGACAGGCGTGGATACCTTCGGCTACCACTTTTTCGCAACCAAGCCTAACGTGACGCACCGAGCGATCCACATCCGAAACGGTGGTACAGCCTACAATAAGGTACGCTTCCGCGACGGTCTGATGCAAAGTTTGGCCACAGAGATGAACATCGATTACCAAGCCTACCAACCCATCGCCTACTACATCAACGGAGTCTATCAAGGGTTGATGAATTTGAACGAGCGAACCAACGCCGACTACATCGAGGCCAATCACGACATCGAAGAGGATAAGATCGACTTGATCACCCTCTCCGACCAATTAGGCATACGCGCCAGCGTCGGCACCAAGGACGCCTATACCAACTTGACCAAACACATCAACCAGTTCTGGAAAATGGATCCGACCGAATATTACGAGGGGGCCTGCGCCAGAATGGATATGGACGAGTATGTGGACTACGTTATCTTCCAACAGTTCATCGTCAACACAGACTGGCCCGGCAACAACACGAAGATCTGGCGGGAAAAAGATGGAGGAAAGTTCAGATGGATGCTCTTCGACACCGATTTCGGATTGGGGCTTCCCGGATATGAATATTTAGGTTCTTTCACCAAGAATATGATCAAATGGTGTTCCGGCGACGGCAACACGCAATGGGCCAACAACCGCTCGTGGATGACCGAGATATTCGATGGATTGAAGCGAAACAAGATGTTTGAGAAAAAATTCACCACCAAATATCTGATTCACCTCTCCACCACCTTTACCCAAGAGCGGATCACAGCCGTCTTCGACAGCATCACTACCGTATTGAATCCGGAGTACCAAGTCTGCTTCGGAAAGAAAGCTTCGGATGCCGCGGGCTCGATGAAAAAGTTCGCGCTGAACAGACCGGTCAATATCTACAAACACCTACAAGCATACGTAGGCGGAACGGATACCACGAGCCTAAAAATCGAATCTGAATCGCCAGAGGCCACCATCTACATGAACGGAGAAAAGATCAAACAATACCGCGGCAAATATTTCAAGGGCTATGAATTGGAGGTGATCGCCCAAGCGCCGGCGGGATACGAGTTTGCGGCGTGGGAGTTCTCGTCTGACACCACCTTTGTCGCATCGGAAGACACATCGGACAGCAGAATCGGTATTCCAAACATTTGGGTAGGCACGATGGTGGCTCCAGGCTCCATCACCGCCACCTTCCGTCCCGCCACGGCAACCGAAGAGGATTCGTTGCCTACGATTATGATCAACGAAATCAGCACCAATCTCAACGGACTCTCGCAATATCCCGACGCACGCGGAGAGTACACTCCTTGGGTTGAAATATACAACTACGGAGAGAAGAATATAGATCTCACAGGCTACACATTCCTTTTGAAGCGAGGCGACACCATCGCCAAGGAGAGCACGATCCCCGCCGGTTATGGCAGAATGACCATTGGACCGAAAGAACACAAAGTGTTCCGTGCCGCCGGCAAGAACCTCATCGGTCCAGATTACCTACAATTCAAGATAGGAAAGGATACCCTATCCACCCTTTGCATAGCCCGTCCGGACAGCGCGCTAGTGGATTGCATCGACCTAATCACCACAAACGTGAACGAATCCTATGGAAGAGAGAGTGACGGCGCGGATGAATGGGTGGTATTCACGACCGATCCGTTGGAGCACAATCCGTCGCCAGGCAAAAAGAATGGTGTGAAGGACACGACGGGTATCATCAATATCCAGACAGAGTCACTCTGCTTGCAGCTCTACCCTAACCCAACGGTTGACCAAGTCACCATCAAATCCTCGGAAACGATGGAACATCTCAACATCTACGATATGACGGGAAGACTCCTTTTCAAAGAGGAACCAATGGCCGAAGAGACACAAATCGACACCGACGCATGGGAGCGGGGCATGTACATTGTGGAGATTCGGACCCGCAAGTCGTTGCAAACCACAAGGTTGATCAAATGCGGCAATTAGAAAAGATCGACAAAAATTCTTTTCGCAAAGCATTTGTTTGGTTCAAAAAAATGATGTAATTTTGCACAAATTTTTGGGCAGAGGTAAAAACCGCGCCTAAACATTTGGAAATAAACGGCATATATTTATAAACAAAATAATTAATAGACGTAAAATGGATCAAGTATCAGCTCGTTTAGCAGCCTTATCACCGTCAGAGACGCTTGCCATGTCCCAAAAGAGCCAAGAGCTCAAGGCACAAGGCATCGATGTAATCAACCTTAGTGTAGGAGAACCAGACTTCACCACACCTAAGCACATCAAAGCCGCTGCACAAAAGGCTATCGACGACAATTTCTCTTTCTACTCACCAGTGCCAGGCTACATGCCATTAAGAAAAGCGATTGCTGAGAAGTTGAAAAAAGAGAATGGTTTGGAGTACGACCCAAGCCAAATCGTTTGCTCAAACGGAGCGAAGCAAGCTGTATGCAACGCGATCATGTGCCTTGTAGGTCCTGGCGACGAAGTTATCGTTCCTGCACCATACTGGGTAAGTTACGTTGAGATGGTGAAATTGGCAGAGGGTACCAATGTGATTGTAGAGGCTGGTTTGGAGCAAAACTTCAAGATCACCCCTTCTCAATTGGAGGCAGCCATCACCCCTAAAACTAAAATGATTATCCTTTGCTCTCCTTCCAACCCAACGGGTAGCGTATATTCAAAGGAGGAGTTGAAGGGCTTAGCCGCTGTTTTGGCAAAGCACCCACAAGTTTACATCCTTGCGGATGAAATTTACGAGCACATCAACTATATCGGCAAGCACGAGAGTATCGCTCAATTCCCAGAGGTAAAGGATCGCGTGATCATCATCAACGGTGTATCTAAGGGATATGCGATGACAGGTTGGAGATTGGGTTGGTTAGCCGCACCAAAATGGATCGCAGCCGCTTGCAATAAGTTGCAAGGACAATACACTTCCGGACCATGCTCCATCGCGCAAAAGGCAGCTGAGGCTGCTTACACTGGCGACCAAGCTTGCGTTGAGACGATGCGTCAAGCATTCGAGCGTAGACGTGACCTCGTTGTGAAGATGGCGAGCGAGATCGAGGGCTTCAAGGTGAACAAGCCAGACGGTGCCTTCTACGTGTTCCCTGAGTGTAGCTCATACTTCGGCAAGAAGACTCCTAAGGGTGATGTCATCAACAATTCAGCAGAATTGGCCATGTACCTTTTGATCGAAGGCCACGTTGCATGTGTAGGCGGTAACGCATTCGGTTCACCTAACTGCATCCGTATGTCATACGCCACTTCAGAGGAGAACCTCATCGAGGCATTCAAGCGTATCAAGAGCGCTTTGGACATTTTGAAATAATAGACGATTTCATATAAAATGAAAAAGGATGTGATAGGGTTCACATCCTTTTTTTTGCCTAAATCCCAACGAATAAAGCCTCATCCAATCGCAGGAGAATTCTTAAATAAAAAAAGAGCGCCCATCATCAATGTTCGGTAATAAGAATAAACGATAACAATACGGTCATACCCGATCAGGACATAACAATAAAGCATCCAAAACAACGATGCGAAATGAGCTGTCCCCGCTCTGTACCATAAGTAGAAAACTATGCCTCGCTTTCCAAGAGGTTAACATTCGCCTGACCAGACGCTCCCTATATATTTCATTACTTCTCGAGCAAATCGGTGTTCCAATTACTCTGCTGAATTCTGTTGTCCACCAAACGCAACGATTTGCACATCGCATCCAGTTGTTGTTGCAACTCACGCACGTTAACCGCGCTCAAGACCTTGATCTCCGTATGGGCCGCACGTCCCGCCAAGTTGCTGGCGTTATTCAAAAGAGATCTATACTTCTCAACCTTAATGGTTAGGCAATCTCTCTCCGCGATCCACGCCGTCAAGGACTTTCCCTCCACAACCGTCTGGCAATTGGTCAAATTGATTTGGGTCATCAACCACTGCAAACGATCTACACTACCATTCAACTCCGTCAACAAAGCCTTCGGATCCTCCGCAGGCTCCTCTCCCTCCTGCACGGTCGCATTGTTCATCAAACGACTATGCAACTGTTGTATCTTGCGGTTCAAATCCGCACGCTCTTGTAATGCCTCCGCTAATTTCATACGCTAAATTATATTTATTCATAACAAAATTAGAGAAAATTGGGTAATTTCGCAAAACAAAATTATGGGACAATGAAGCTGAAGATTTTAACAGAAAACACCGTATTCCAATCACAGATGAAGGCAGAGTTGGGCTTCTCCCTGCTCATCGAGAGCGACGACAAGAGAAAGTTTCTTTTCGACACGGGACAGACGGATCTCTACGCCTTCAACGCAGCCATCGGCGGCGTGGATATCTCTGAGATAGAGGCGGTGATCATCAGCCATGGCCATTACGACCATACAGGCGGATTGGCCCACTTCCTTGCCCACAACGACCATGCGCCCGTCTACGCAAAATTAGGTTTTGAGAAGGAGCGGTTCGGCAGGGGCGACCGCAGCATCGGCCTACCCATCGGTACCCATATCGATCCGAAAAGGATCCATACGGTAGAGAAGATCACCGAGATTGGGGAGGGAATATTCGTCGTGCCAGAGGTGAAGATTTACGATAGAGAGGAGACTCACTTCACCAACATGGTGATTCGCCGAGACGGGGTGGCTTTCGAGGACCAATTCGACGACGAGCAGTTCATCTGCGTGCGCCACGAGGGAAAGATCTCCATCATCAGCGGTTGCGCGCACCGAGGCATCGTCAATACAATCAAAAGCGCCAAAGAGCACTTTACAGAACCGATCCGATTGGTGATCGGCGGATTCCACACCCTGCATGAATCACCTGAAAAAATCGTGCAATTAGCTAAACTACTGAATCAACACGAAATCGAGGAGGTGGTTGCGTGCCACTGCACAGGCATCGAACAATACGCATTGCTAAAACAGGATTACAAGGGGAAAATCGCCTATGGACACGTTGGAATGAACTGCTTTATCTAAATTCATAAGAAGATTCGTTCAGCAACCCAGTCCTACTTTTTATCCTTACCGCCCTTTCCCTCTTTTTTCGCGCTCTTCTCGGCCTCTTTCTCCTTTTTCGTCTCCTCGTCGTCCTTCCTAAAGACACCCTTAATGGCTTTCCAATAGGATTTCATCAATCCCGAGAAGGTATCGAAATCCTCGTGGTAAACCACACCGATACCTTGGGTATTGGCCGCCTGTTTGAAATAACTGTTATTGGATCGATTGAAGGCTTTGGTGCGGAAACGTCCCGACTTCGACAACTTATACTCCAAATCGAAATCAATGATACTGTTGGAGATGTTAGCCGCATCCTCCACATCATCACGATAACCGAAATTACCATTCAACAACAATCTATCGTTGAACAACTGGGTGGAGAGTGCCACATCAAACTCGCTGGACGCGCTGGTTCCATCCGTCGAAGTGGTGGTCGGTTTGTAGTTCAAACCAATGTTGATGTCACGGCTCATCTTCGAAATCCAGTTAGACAACTGGGAGGAGAGTGTGGAGAATCCCACAGAAGACAATTCTGTCGTCGTCACACTGGAGAGCGTGGATTTGTCCATCGTATAGAAGTGGCCCAAAGCCAATAGGGAGGCAGCGTTACGATTGACCGCCTCTTCGGTGTTAAGCGCGCTTTTGAGTTTGCTTCGCACATCCTCATCGGAACTAGGCAAATCGATGTCAAACTTGATAACCGGTTGGTTGATGGTACCCGTCACGCCCAATAGGCATCGAACAGGCGTCGGCGTGGAACGGAGATTAGGATCTTCAATGATATCGGTCAAAGAGGCATTCAAGCCATATTGGGCCTCAATATTAATGAAGGCATTGTATGGATCACCCGTGAAACTAACCGTACTACCACTGTTGATATCGAACTTTCTGGAGATCAGACTCTGAATGGTAAAGAGGTAATCTCCCCTATCTATCTCATAACTACCGTGCATCTTGAAATCATTCTCACGGGAATTGTAAGTCATGTGCATATTACCCGATCCATAAGCACGGATCAAATCACCCTGTTGCGCGTCCATCACCAACTGCAACTGCGCATCCGGCGTGGCCACCAATTTCGCGTCCACAAAGAGTTCCGTCGGCGACTTATCGGATTGCTCCCTGATCTTCTTCAATCGATCCCAACGGTTTCGACGCTTCTCCGCCATTGTCTTATTCGCCTCCGCCTCGACAAAAGTGATGAAATCACACTCCTTGGTGGAGGATGTTCCCTCTATCGGAATGGTCAAAGTGGTATTTTCACGAGTGGTCAAGTCTAGATTGATATTCACACGTTGCGGCGTACCCGACAGATGGGCGGCACCCTTCACATAGGCCTTTCCGAAGAAGGTTTCATTGTCCTCCTCCTGCGTATTCAGGCCAAGGAATTTATCGAAGTTCAGATCAAAAGCGAACTTGAAATTTCTGAATCCGTCGTGCAGCAACAGACCACTCATCACCGCATAATTACCCTCCACGTCGTAAACCGGCGTCTGGTTCAGACGGATGGTGGTAGGCGTCAAATAGACTGTATCGGAAAAGACATACGAGGTGTTGAGATAATCCACATCGAAGGCGAAATTCTTCACGAATGGATGGCCAGCCAATCCGATATGGCCAAACTTTCCGTATGCCTTCACAATACCACTCACCGTTCCTGTATTGTTCGGAATCACGCCTTTCAACCAATGGCGCAGGAACTTCAAATCCACATTCTTCAAGTCTCCCTCAATATACAAGGAATCGGCGCCCAAGAAGACTCCACCCGTAATATCGGAACGATAGAGTTGTTCATCATACGGAGAGAGTAATTTCGCATCGAACGCCACACACTTTTGCTTCTCTTTCCAACGGGAATGGACGGAGAGGTCTCCAATCGTCGCATTGTTGATCGCCGCATCATAGACATAAAGGTCTCCTTTGAAATATGGGGACTCCAAGGCCTTAAAAAGGAATACGTCACCATCGGAAACACCGTCAAACGAAATATCCTTGCTGGCAATCATATTGCTGATATAATCCAGTTTAAAATCGCTGAAATGGACATTGATACTATCATCCGACGTGGTTGAATTCACACCATTGATGCTCAAAAATTGAGTATCGTGGTTGAAATAGAAACTATCAACAGCGACCCGTTTTCTATCCAAAGCGATTCGGCTATCATGCAACAGCCACTCCACATCATTCAGGATGATGGAAGATGGCAGAATATGGAAGTTCGCGGTCAAACCCTCCCCCTCTTCGTAATCCTTGAAACGGACACCCAACAGCAAAGCGCCACTGTATGTGACATCGCCCGTATTACTGAAATTGGATTTGAAGTACAACGAATCGTTCTTCGTCAAAGTATTGACAGAGAAGAAGTAGGGATTACGACGTCCACTGATGGGCTGGCAAGTAGTGCGCACCATCGCCTTCAGCTCATCTTTCGGATTCTCCACCAGCAACATCATATCCGTCAAAATCTTATCCTTGTACTGCAACTGGTCGGATTCCACACGGAGTCTGAAACGGTTGGTCGAATCATTAATAAAACCCTTCACCCTCGTCTCCTCCAAAATGGATACTGGCAACTCGTAAGCCTCATTGATCGATTCCGTGTTATCCACCAAGAAATCGAAAGTGAAATCATTGGCACGTCTCTTTTCAGGAAGAAGATGTTCCTTCTTCACGACAGAGGGTAAATATTGATGCGCTAAATTATGGAAGAATTTACCCAATGAGGAGAATTGGTATTTACCCGTCACATTTCCATTGATATAATCCGAGAAAATCGTCAACTTCTTCAACCGAGTCCTAGGATCGACCGCGGCAGATACGCTAAGGTTACTGATTCTCAACTCTTTTTCGTCATTGACAAAGACCACATTATCCATGGAGAGGGAGCCTTCGATGTCATCAATGGAATTTCCTACCAGATTGGATTCCACATCAAAGGAGATCGTGGTATTGTCGTATTTGGTAATCAAGTTGGTCTCACTCAAATTCAGCTTGTCCACATGAGAGGAGAAATGATAGATCGGCATTTCATGCTTTTTGAAATCCGCTTTTCCCGAAAAATTCACCTCCGCATTTTTATCACTCATCACCAACTCGCCATCAAAGCCATCCCCATCAAAGGTTCCATTGAGACGGATGTTCTCATAGCAATATTTCTTATAGGAGAATGAATCAACCTTTCCTTCGGCGTGCACCACATAGTTTCTGTCCGACAATTTATCCAAGCCGACATTGAGACACATCGTCACATCACCCACCTCCGATTTCTCTCCCAAGATACGAGACAAATGATAACTACGGGCACTCACCTCACCCACCGCGCGGTAATTGTTCAATTTAGGATCTGCGGATTGGAAATTAGCCGAGATAGACATATCTCCCGCCACGGAGGAGAGGGTTCCCTTGGTCATCAAATCTTGCAACGAACCCTTCGCCTCTCCACTGAAAGAGACCATGCCGAGAGAATCCAACGAACGAGGCAGCAAGACCTCCCGGTCAATCGCCACGTAGAGGATATCCGCCAACTCCATCGGAGAGGAGGAGAGCTGATTGATTTGGGCGTCCAGATAAAAATCTTTCGGATGCGGGAACAGATTCTTGATAGACGCTATTCCGGAAAACCTGGTATAATCACCATACGACAGATTCAACCCACTCAAATGGAGATCCGACGGAGAGCCCACAATCGAGCCACTCACCTTCACATCATCAAACAAAATGTCCAAAGGCGGGTGCAGGGAGGAGAAATCGGATGGCCGCAAATAAGATGGCGCGATAACAATGGATCCCCGCAAACGGTTCAATGGATCCTTAAAAGCTTCGTAATTATCATGATACACCATCACCTGATCAAATTTCAAATGGCTACGGGGAGCTGCCAAAATCAGATTCTTCACATAAATGCGCTCTCGGTTCATGTCCATCGTCGCCGAGATAGTATCGACAACAAGGCCAGACTTCTCCTTGAAACTGATATCATTGATCGAAAGATGCAGAGAATCTTCGGTGAAGGAACTCACATACATTCTTCCACATAGGTCACTCACATACAAGTCATTGGGATCTAACCGTCCCACCAGCTCTTTTTTGTAGGGGTTGCGGAAGGATACTTCACAATAATTGAACGCCACAGACTCTATATCCATGGACCATTGCAACGAGAGTGTATCATCCTCTTCCTTGGGCTTAAGCGCATCGACAAAGAATTGAAAGTTCGGCACATTCAATGAGTCGACAGACAAATTGGCCTTCATACCTGAAAACTGGATAGTACGGAACGAAATGGTGGAAGAGAAGAGTTTCATCACATTGATGGTCACCTTCGCACGGTTCCATGAGAGCAATGTGTCATTGTTCAAATCCTTCACATAGACATCATGCAAGACAAAACTATTCGGGAAAGACCAATCGACATGTTCCATGCCAATCTCACTGCCCACCTGTTTGGAGAGAGATTCCGTCAAGGTAGAAACAACACGACGTTGAATCCTTTCGTTCTGAAAGGCTGTATATGCCATCAAGAAAGTCAACAACAAGACTCCCGCAATGGATAACAATATGTACGTCAGTTTTTTCATTATAACAAATATATGCAAAGATAGCATATATGACGCATTAAACACTTTAAAACAAAGGCTTCATTCGTTAAAAATATCTATAAAAACAGGTTTCCTTGCATTTTTTTCGACCGAGATGCCCAAAGCGATTTTTAAATTCATTTTTAGCAGATATTTTTTTATATTTGCAGTTAATAATTTACACTTAAAAGGAAAGAAACAATGGCTAAAATCAAAGGTGCCGTCGTAGTTAACAAAGAGCGATGCAAAGGGTGTCAACTCTGCGTCGTGGCGTGTCCAGCCAAAGTTTTGGCAATGTCGAAACAAGTTAACGCCAAAGGTTACAACTACGCCATCATGGCAAACGAGGAGGCTTGCGTAGGTTGCGCAAGTTGTGGTATTGTATGTCCAGACGGATGTATTACTGTGTATAAAACAAAAATTGATTAAATACGATGAGTGAAGAAGTAAAATTGATGAAAGGTAACGAGGCCATCGCACACGCCGCTATCAGATGCGGATGCGACGGATACTTCGGCTACCCTATCACTCCACAGTCAGAGGTCATGGAGACCTTGATGGAAGTAGAGCCTTGGAAGACAACCGGTATGGTGGTATTGCAAGCGGAGAGTGAGACCTCATCCATCAACATGGTGTATGGTGGTGCGGCAACTGGTAAGAAGGTGATGACATCCTCTTCCAGCCCCGGTGTTTCATTGATGCAGGAGGGAATCTCCTACATGGCGGGCGCAGAGTTACCAGCCTTAATCGTGAATGTAATGCGTGGCGGACCAGGTCTGGGTACCATCCAACCAAGCCAAGCGGATTACTTCCAAACCACCAAGGGTGGTGGCCACGGAGACTACCGCGTCATCGCATTGGCGCCAGCCTCTGTTCAAGAGATGGCGGATTTCGTCGGATTGGCCTTCGACCTCGCCTTCAAGTATAGAAACCCTGCCATGATATTGGCGGATGGTGTGATCGGTCAGATGATGGAGAAGGTGGTCCTTCCTGAGCAAAAACCAAGAAGAACCGACGAGGAGGTGGAGAAAGAGTGTCCTTGGGCCGCTACCGGAAGGAAGATGAGCCGTAAGAACAACATCATCACATCTTTGGAGTTGAAACCAGAGATCATGGAGGCGAACAACCTCCGTTTCCAAGCGAAATACAAAAAGATCGAAGAGACTGAGGTTCGCTACGAAGAGATCCTTTGCGACGATGCGGAGTACCTATTGGTAGCCTTCGGATGCTCTGCCCGTATTTGTCAAAAGGCGTGCGAGATCGCGCGTGAGCAAGGCATCAAGCTCGGATTGCTCCGTCCAATTACCTTGTGGCCGTTCCCTTCTGAGATCATCGGCAAATACGCTAACCAAGTGAAGGCGATGATGTCTGTCGAATTGAACGCCGGACAAATGGTGGAGGATGTTCGTTTGGCTGTCAACGGAAAGGTTCCAGTAGCCCACTACGGACGTTTGGGAGGTATCGTTTATACGCCAGACGAAATCGTAGAGGCAGTGAAAAGTAAATTGATGTAATTCACCTAAATCCGAAGAAACAATGGCATTAGAAGATATTATCAAACCAGAGAACCTGGTTTACAAGAAACCAGATATTTTGAACGACAATCCGATGCACTACTGCCCAGGTTGTAGCCACGGTGTGGTTCATAAAATCATTGCGGAGATCCTTGAGGAGATGGGTATGGTGGAGAACACCATCGCCATCGCGCCTGTAGGATGCGCCGTATTCGCTTACAACTACATCGACGTCGATTGGGAAGAGGCCGCTCACGGACGCGCCCCTGCGGTAGCGACCGCTATCAAGCGTCTTCGTCCAGACAAGTTGGTCTTCACCTACCAAGGCGACGGTGACCTTTCCGCCATCGGAACAGCGGAGACCATCCACGCTTGTAACCGTGGTGAAAGCATCGCGATCATCTTCATCAACAACGGTATCTACGGTATGACCGGAGGACAAATGGCCCCTACCACCCTTGAGGGAATGAAGACCTCCACTTGCCCATACGGACGTGACGTGAAGTTGAATGGTTATCCTTTGAAGATCACCAACCAATTGAAGGAGTTGGAGGGTATCCGCTTCATCACCCGCGAGAGCGTACATACCGCTGCCGCTGTCCGCAAGGCGAAGAAGGCCATCAGAAAGGCTTTCGAAAACTCATTGGACGGAAAAGGCGGAACCAACGTGGTGGAGATCGTCTCCACTTGCTCGTCAGGTTGGAAGTTGACCCCAGAGAAGGCCAACAAGTGGATGGAGGAGAACATGTTCCCAGCCTACCCACTCGGAGTGTTAGTTGACAAAGACGCAAACAAATAAGTATCAGACAAATGAAAGAAGAGATTATCATAGCCGGATTCGGAGGACAAGGTGTTCTCTCCATGGGTAAGATTCTTGCTTACTCTGGTTTGATGCAAGGCAAAGAGGTGACTTGGATGCCTGCATACGGTCCTGAGCAACGCGGTGGTACCGCTAACGTGACCGTCATTTTGAGCGACGAGAAGATCAGCTCCCCTATCCTCAACTCATACGATACCGCCATCATCTTGAACCAACAATCGTTGGACAAGTTTGAGAGCACGATCAAGCCTGGTGGAACCTTGATTTTCGATCCATACGGAATCACCACCGAGCCTACCAGAAAGGATATCAAGATCTATAAGATCAACGCCATGGACGCATCCATCGAGATGAACGCCCCTAAGTCATTCAATATGATCATGTTGGGTGGTTTGTTGAAGATTCGTCCGATCGTGGAGATCGAGAATGTCTTGTTGGGCTTGAAGAAAACGCTTCCTGAGCGTCACCACCACCTCATTCCAATGAACGAGGCTGCATTGAAGAAGGGCATGGAGATTATTAAGTAATCCGCCATCTTTCTATAAAATGGAAGGGGATGCATCGGATATGGTGCATCCCCTTGATGTTTTAGCCTCAACAATAAAAATTCATCTCCGAAAGTTTATGGAATTCCGCTTCAAGCTGACACTTTAACGGATGGTTTATAGCAAAGAATAAAGAGGCAAAAGTCGTCACTCCCTCTATTTGAAAAGAAGTCTCTTTTTTCACAAGAAGATCTCTGCCAAACTCTCTATACCAACGATTAAACAACCTGTTCCTAGCAAATTGCTTCCCATCAGATATATCACACACTGTCACAAGTGAATTAGAATGATTTTCAAAGAATTCAGACAGAACGCAAACAATCGTGTTTTTAAGTTTGTTACCATGCCGATTTTTCATTTTTCCACGAACAATTCTTTCTATGTTAAACATGAAAACAGAACAAGGTAAATCTTTGCAACTCAAAACAGGATATTCAATAAACGATAGTAAGTAAAGGTCACCAGAATCGGTTTCAAACTCATAACCAGTATCGACCTCCCTCACCTCATACCGGGTGAGTGAATTTAACTGTATCATCCTTAAAACCTTTTAATGAACCATGCGTTTTGATGTACGCCTTCATCTTCTTTTTGTCATCTATCATTTTTTTCATGAGAGCAACAAAATCGATATTGACTTTTTCTTTTTTCATAACATTAACTTTTTACGGATACAAATATAATCAATTTTTACTATACACTAAATTTTTATAACGTAGGGAAGAAGTTTAATTCTCCTCCCCCACATACTCAATCACCTGATTCAAATAATCAATAAAGGGTTTGTTGCGTTCAAAAAGGTGCAATAATTGCGCAAGGAGTCCATCTCTGTCCGACACCTCCTTGAGTGTCAATGGCCTCATCAAACAGTAGGTTTTCAAACGGATGTAGTCTGGATGTTCACACTCGGCAAACTCCTTCGGCACCTTCTTCAAAGCCCCGTCGAAATCCAATGCAAAACCATCCTGTGCACCCGTCTGGACATAGGATTCGAATTTCTCTGGCTCATCCATCAGATCCTCCCGAACGATCTCCACCACCCGCTTGTCGTAGCAATAGTGGCCGACCGCCAACATGCACCCATCCGGATATCCGTCGCCACCCACAGAGAGGTGGAAATAGTAACCCGCCTTACCAGACTTCTTACCGCCAGGGGCGATGAAAACGCCCATATGCGTCTTGTAAGGCGATTTATCCGCGGAGAAACGGATGTCGCGGTTGATGCGATAGGTGCAATCCTTCAACGCCAAACCTCGAACACTCTCATCGAACTCCCCCACACCGGCGATCAGCTGCAGGGCGAACTCGCTGAAATAATTCTTTACCGTCTCATACTCCGCCTTGTGGGCATGGAACCATTCGGAGCAATTATTTTTTTGCAATTCACGCAAGAAATCTACTACCTTCTTCATTGGATTATCATTCATTGTTTTTGCAAATTTATAAAAAAAGAGGCACAAACACCTATCGTTCTCAAAGTCAAGCACAAAAAGAAGAGGATGTGACTATTCGCCGCATCCTCTTCTCTATTTTTAAGACAAATTCAGAGCCATTCTGGAGATATCCCGTCCGAACACGCTGGATATCCTTTATTTTTCTTGTAATGTTTTCAACAATTGTTCGTGCTTACGCTTCACTTCCTCTTGTCGCTTTAAATCCTCCGCCTGTCGTCGAGCATTGCGAGCAGCTGCTCTACACTGTTCCGCATTGGCTCTACTTTGAGATTCCTCGATTGCTCTACGGGAATGATGTCTTCCCGCATACGCTTCATAGCTCTCCGCTCTTTTTTCAAAGTCCTCAGCAGCCTTCTGCGCCTCTTCAACTGTTTCATACTGCGCACCACCGTCAATAAACTGTGCCGATGCTGAACCAATAGCGATAAATACAAAAATGGAAATAGTGATTAATTTTCTCATAACCATAAAGATTAAATTACACACATAAAATATATAACACATAAAAATAAATCTTGGAATGTATCCGAAGACACTTCCGCCATTTTCACAAACCTATTCAAATTTTATGAAAAATACAAATTTCCAAAGGATTATTTTTTCAGAAACATTTTAAACGCAATCAACTACCTTCTCAAAACAGGGTGTCAGTGGAGGATGCTCCCAAAGGATTTCCCTCCTTACAACCTTGTTTTCTACTATTTCTCCAAATGGAAGAACGAAGGTGTTTTTGAGGATTTGTTCATCAAACTACACATCTGGTTACGCAGAATGCCCAAGCTTAGTATCAAATACGAGTTACATGTGGAAACCGCAGTGGCTATGATTCAATTAGCCTTCTGTTTTCTGATGCTTAACAAAATATTTCAGCGAAATTCAAATAGCTTCCAAATAAATACTTCGACGCAACCACTTGATTTTTAGGAAAATAATTATTATTTTTACATAGTAAAAATAAAGGCGATCTCTCAAAAACGACATCACGTCGGCCTTGAAAATCGCCTTTAAAATATAAAAATAATTTAAAAATGTCAAATAAAAAAACACTAACGAGCGGTGCTTCGGCACTGCTGTGTGCAAATGTATAGATTTTCCTTGGAAAAACCGCATAATACCCAAGGTATGCAAAAATAAAAGAAGAAAATTTTTGTTTCAAATGAAAGAACCGTGTGTTTATTTGAAAAAATTTCTCGAATATTTGGTGATTTCCCAAATTTTGTTCTACATTCGCATCATCATAAGGCCAACAAAAAAAGTGCATCAAGAGTACCTCTACATCAGGGGGATGCCAACCGAGCTTCCGGCCCAAGCCACGGTGGACAAGTGACGATGTGAATGTTTAACATTAAAAATGATTTCCAATGGAAAAAAAAGATGTTTGCAACAACCCTTCCATGGGTTTCCCAGAGAACAAAATTGTATTGTTGAACGGCAATGTACTGGATTGTTTTCCCAAGCCATGCGCGACCGAAAAAATCGTTTCTGACGATGTGAAGTTGGATACGACAGGCCGTTATCTTGTCATAGGGAAGCGAAGGCCAGCACCCGTAATTCCCAATGAATTGGCATTGAAACAGGAGGAGAACCGCAATTTCTTTCTCCAAAACGCCTTCTTTTTTCTGAACCATGCCGACCTTATCATGCGAGATAGCCGTATGTTCCTCGCACCGGTGGAAATTACCAACGGATTGGCTTATATCGGCACCAATGGATTCAAATCGCCCACTTTGGGTGTCTATTTAGAGTGGTGGCTCTCGGCCGATTGCGACAATTTGTACGATGAAAAGGGGAAGGAGGCTTTGACTTATCATATCGCGGGAAGCCCGCTCAGCGGCTGCAACAGTTGTCGCTGCGTCTATCCGGACGGCACGACCGAAGTCATCAGCCACAGATCTTTCTCTGGTGTTTGGAAAAGTTTTGTGGAGGTAAACCGTCGTTACAAC
Organism: Paludibacteraceae bacterium; assembly: GCA_045601045.1. Taxonomy (GTDB): domain Bacteria; phylum Bacteroidota; class Bacteroidia; order Bacteroidales; family Paludibacteraceae; genus UBA1181. Next base: position 6,837 of record JAZRZA010000056.1, on the reverse strand, counting down.
GAAGCAAAGCAGATCTATGCGTCGTACACCCTACAGGAGGTGTACGAAAAGCTACAAAACAACGAATTCAGCGAACTATCCGCCTTGAAAACAACCTTGGTGTTTCGTGACTATCGAATCCCGACTCTGGAGAGACAGATAGGAGAACTGCAAAAAAGATTAGAGCATAAACAGCAGAAAATTCACGATCTCTATATCCAGTACAACCAGTCGGAATTGTCGCGTCTGCGCGAGGAGTATCAGAAGCGGAAAATTATCCACCAACAAGAGATGCAGCTACTCTTGGAGGAACGGCGCGCCAATAAGGCAAAACTCCATGCGGGAACAATGACTACAAGGGATTACCAAAAATCGCTCGTTCCCATCGAAGAGAAGAAGCAGGCTTTCATACAGTATAAAAGTTCATTGATTACCACCATCGTGAAAGATGGGGCCTTTAACTATGAAACGGCTGAAAAATGGTTGGAAGGCGATGGCGAATAATAGATTCTTGGCTTGACGTTATGGCGGCTAATTACGCCTCTAAACAGGAGAAGGGGCTGTTCCAAATTGGCACAGCCCCTTCTCGTTTATGGCCTATGAGGTCGTTTATTCCACCACGATTTTCCAGCATTTATCCGCTATTTTCACCAAGTAAACGCCTGGCAAGGATAGGGTAGTATGGTAATGGTCAGAATCGGGTTCTATGGTGCCAATGCAATCGCCGGAGAGCGCATATAGACGAATTTCGCACCCCTTGGCATGCAGGATAGTCAGTCGCTTGCCTTGGACATAGAGCGATCTTTCGCACGCATCCATCGTCGATTTTTCCACCCCAACCGTATTCGGACAGCGCACGCTTCCGTTCGCGGAGAGTGGCGTGGCGGTCATCAACTCATTTCCCTCGTCATCCACGCACTTGGCGAATAGTTGCAAAGTGGTGGCCCCATCGGTTTCCCTACCATACGACTCATCGGCCTGATGAGGTTCGTACAATAGGCTACTCAATTCAACCTCACTGTCGTGGTAGTAGCGGCGTAATGAGACTTTTTCAGACTCGGTGGCGCCCAACTTGAAATTCAGGTGCAAAGGACCCAATTCAGCCTTTTTATCGGCCCACAACAGTTTGTAGCCACCTGCTGGCACAACGGTCTCACTATAGCCCGTAGGAATGGTGCAGCGAACCGCTTTCGTTTCGTTTTCGAGGATCATTCCGGCGAGATCGACCGCCTGGTCACCACCATTGTAGATTTCGATCCAGTCGGGTGCATCTCCGTTTTCATCGAGGGTAGTCTCGTTGGATGCGCAGATTTCGTTCAGACATAGGTTGGCAGGCAAGAGCGTGTTCGGATCATGCTCGAAGTAGATGGTCACCTTCCATTCGCCGCTTTCAGCCTTAGTTGTCAATGTCTCCTCCAAATATTTGCTGCCATCCTCATTTTTTACAGCGACATTGTTGATCTCCCAACGAACGATTCTATATCCGTAAGGCACCGCTGGCTCCACCTTCATGCACTCGCCCGAAAAGGCCCAAGCGTTGTATTTCAACTCTTTGTGCATTCTTTTGTTGAGCAGGAAGGAGAAGTCAGGCGTTTCGTCATTCGGGAAGACTGTTCTTATCTTGATCTGGACGGTGTCATCTCCCAAACCGAACTCCTTTTTCAACTGCTCGACCACATATCCTTTTCTCTCCTTGGCGAACGTGCGCATTTTCTCAATCTCCAGGTCATACGAGTCTGGATTTCCTGGGCAATCCAAGAAGCCGGAGCGCTTGATGGTGGCGCACATATCACGCTTGGTCATATTCCAGATGGAATCGAGCTTCGTGTCGATTCGCTCGTCTGTAAATTGGTTCTCAAGACGGTCAAGGTATTGATCGAGGAATTTCCATCGGAAATCTTCGTTCTTCAGACAAGACTTGAGTAGTGTCCAACAAGGTTCCGTTCCCTTTTCGGAGGTGGCGAATTGGATCATATCCTTATCGACAGCCGTCGCTTTCGACAAGCCGAAATCGGTGTCATACACGATCCAACGGAATCTTCCGCCATCACGTTTCCGCCAAATCTTCGTATTATTGGAAACCCAATCCGTGTTGCCGACATATTGTTCAAGGATTTGATAATCGACGTATTCATCAACATCCATCATCTTCTCCATTTGCTCGTAGAATTCCGCCTTGTCGTAATTTTTGCTGGCATAGTTGATCATCTCGTTGTAGGCATCTTTGGTACCCACTTCGATATGGTAACCAGCGGAATTGACGCTCAACAGGTCTATCTCCTCCTCATCCAAACCATAGTTGTGGTAAAGGTAGTCTTCGTCGGTACGTTCCGTAAGAATCATCATGCCGTAATAGGTGCCATTCAAGTAGAATGAGACGGGTTGGGCCACCTGTTTGTCGAGGTTCATACCATCGGCCAGGTGCTGGATGAACATATCACGCCATCGAGGCACAACATAAGAATAGCCGTTTCCACCGTTTCTCAACGCAAGGCTCTTCACCTTTTTGTATGAACGGCCGGCGAAGAAGGAGTTGTAGTTCATCTTGTTTTTTCCCGAACGCTTGTTGGCTTTGATTTTCAAGCTTTTCGCAACATGGATTCTGGTGCAACCACCATAGACACCGATCTCCACCTCTTGGCTATCCACCACCTTTCCATCGAGAATATACTCAAAATTGGCGGAACGGATCCAATCTTGTTGGAAGTTATAAGGAACTGCGTAACAACCCTTTGTGGAGCCATTCGTTCCTTCGACATACATACCGAGCATATCGCTGAAAAGATCCTCGTTGTTTGCGGAAAGGGAGACGATAGGCAACCGTTCACCCAATGCCTTACAATCATTGAAATTTTCTTCGGGAAGGATGAAACTACCTGTGAGGATTTCGCTGAAAAGCATCTCCTCTTTGTAGGCTCTCGCACGCAAAACCGTTGTTTTCTCGATCACTATTGGGCCATTGTAGAGGGTTCCCGTCTCTGGTGTAGGGGCGTCTCCGTTTAATGTGTAATAAATTTTCGCACCCTCCGTACCGCAAGCCAACTCCACGGTTTGAGCATTTTCATGCAATCCTGGCAATCCAGTTTTGAACAAAGGGGCAGTGACCCGATTGGTGATGACTGTGACGAACGGATTATTTTCTTTTCCTGGAGAAGGGGCCATGAATCCCGCCTCGCAATAGGAGAGGTGAGGGTATTGAGTAGGATAGGAGAGCGACATCTCCTGACCATCCTTCTCAAAAAGGATCACACCCGCATCGGTGGTGAGTTTTTGTCCGACTCTTCCGACGTAATTGGGTTGGACCTTTGAAGCGGTACGGCTTCCCGTCTCGCTCTTACCAAAAAAGAGAAGTGAATAACCGGTAGGCAAGATGTGGGTGGAATCCAAACGGACTTGCCAGTTGAGATTTCCCTCTTTTAGGTTCTTTACTGTCCATCCCTTCAGATCGACACTTTCGCCATCGTTGTAAAACTCGACGAATCCATCGTAATTATATTGATCGCTGACGATGGTGGAAACATTGTTGGTCATGATCTCCGTGATCGAGATCTCCGCCTTTACACAGCCGATAGATGCGAAGAGCAACGCACCCGTTATCCATTTATCTTTTTTCATCCTTGTTTTAGCGTTAAAAATATCAACCGCTAATTTAGAAATTATTATTTAATATTTATCTTTGAACCATAATCAAACAACGCTTTAGAAGACTATTTCCATGAAAACACAAACTCTCTCCATTCTGACGTTCCTATGTTGCATCTTTCCCGCAACCGTATTAGCTCAAAAGAGCCTCTATATTCCGCGTGAATGGCAAAACAGGACCGACACGTTGATTTATAGCGAAAATGATCCCAACAACCAATATACATGGTCCAAAACCCGTTCGAAGGAGAGCGACAACTTCATTGTCTATTGGGATAAATATTATGGCGCTACAAATCCCACATACGCCCCCTCGGCTTACAGTGTGAACATAGATGATTTGCTGAAAAAGTGTGAAGGCTTCTATGCCATGAATGTCGGTCAATTGGCCTTCTGCGACGAAAGCCACTCCAATGTGTCGAAATACAAAATGATGATTCTGCTCAACCATACGACCGAATGGGTATGCTACGGAGGCGGTTACGACGATGTCATCGGCGCTCTTTGGCTCAGCCCAAGTACAAGCAAACCTGTCGGACATTCCGTCGGACATGAGGTTGGCCACTCTTTCCAATACCAAGTGTATGCAGACCTAAAGGGATATGCGGGATTCCGTACAGCCATAGGCAATGGATCCACATTTTGGGAACAGACCGCACAGTGGCAATCCAACCAATCCTATCCCGAACTGAAGTGGGCCCAAAGCTGGGACCTATTCCAAAACACGCACAACTACGCCATGACGCACGAATGGCATCGTTACCAATCCTATTGGTGGCACTACTATCTTGCGGAGAAATATGGCATCGATGCCATCGGAAAACTTTGGCGCTTCAATGCCGGACGAGGAGTAGATCCGAATGAAAGTTGGATGCAAATGATGGGTTGGAATGCGGAGGAACTCTATATGGAATATTTCCGATACGCCCTGAAGATGGCCACCATAGATATCGAAACCGCTCGCGACGAGGCGGATCCGTACATTGGAACATACCGTTATGATTATATTGCGTTAGGAAACGCTAAATACCAGGTAAGCTATAGCAGTTGCCCTCAAAGCACAGGTTTCAACGTCGTTCAGCTAAATGTACCTAAGGCGGGAGAGGAGATCCTCGCGGAAATCACTTCGCTCAAGAGCAACGCTCCGCTTGCCAAGGGAGACACCAAGCAATATTTTGATGGTAAGGAGTTCTCGACAGCCAATGTATCTGCCTATAACAACTTCTCTCAATATTCGTCCCGCGGATTCCATGTCGGATATGTGGCGCTTATGGAGGATGGCTCAAGGAGATCCCTTTATGATGATAAAATATATTGCGCCAATCCAGATGTGAACCAAGAGGCGAGTGGGGTGGCGAGTTGCATCATTCCGGAAGGGGTGAAAAGACTCTTTCTGGTCATCTCTCCCGCACCTTCGGAGTACATCCAACACAAGTGGGACGATAATATCACAAACGACGACCAGTGGCCCTATACCGTCGAGTTTAAAGGCACCAATATCTTCGGTGCGGCAACCATCAACGAAGGGGAAGATATCCACGATGTGGAGCTCACGTACGATGTCTATTTTCCGGCATCATCCAGCAACTACCAAAGCATCGACTTGAGGGTTGAGGGCGTCGCCGCATCTTATCTTGGCACCGCCTTTCAGATGCAGGCTTCGTCGATAGGAGGCTTGTTGAAAGCTTGGAATAGTGCGGGGCCCAATGATGGAGAGGCGATGTTCTATGCGGTCAATGCCAATGGAATGATCAGCAACACCGCGTCATCAGCCAATGGATACGGACATTGGTTCTCCGCTAGTGGCGACCGCTGCGACTACGCTTCGGGCTTTGTTTTCAGTGAATTCGACGCGGGTAGTCTCACCTTTTCATTGGGACAATATCCTAGTAAGGTGGCCAACGGATCCAACTTTACGATCCGACAGGCTATCAAATATCAGAAGAATGGAAGGACTGCCGTGGCCCGATTCACCTTTCATATCCACATCACCCAGGAGAGAGTGGGGTACGAGCTGAAAGGGGAGACGACCGCTGTTTCAAATCCATCCTCCGAACCGATTTATCCAATTGCCATCTACACCATTTTCGGAGAAAAAGTCTCTACGATGAAACAAGGAATTTATTTGGTGAAGATGAGCGATGGAAGCGTAAGTAAATGTTTCATAGAGAGATAATTCACGCATCATTTTTCTTCCTTTAAGTAGTTTCTTATGAAGAAAATAGCTCTTTTTATCATCCTTTTGGGAACGACTGTTTTTACTATTGTTGCCAAGGAATACAATGCGATATTATCTCCCAAATATTGGGATTTGCAGCGCATTTACGCGGATTCTCTATGTCGCGACACATGTAGGGATCCGTATGCGGCCAAAGGGTTATATTTTAATGATTTGTGTGTGACCGAATATTACACTAACGATAATGCCAGAACCACGCCACATTATCATGTCGGAGATTGTAAGACTTGGTTTTCTGATGATATTGTTAGAAGTGATGAATACATGACTTTCGGAGATACCATACGTTTTTGGGATAAATCTTACTTGCTATGGAAAGTAAGCGAAGACACCTTGGTACTGAAAGAGGTACAGAGTCCACATCGCCTTTATTGCTACCAGCTCAGTGAGGATCAAAAATCTCCCATAAAGAATCCAGAGGTCATGCCATATTTGAAAAGACTACAGCAATATATAAAAGTTGAGAATATCTTCTTTGAAGGTGAGAATGGACTTGATCAGAAATTTGTGTTATATGACCGCACATTAACAAAGGCAATGAAAATAAAGGTGTTTTTCAAGTTGAATTTTCATGACGAGCAACTTGAAGTCACAAATTTTAAGATATATAAAATCAAAATATCTGATGTGGATACGAATGTGTGGAATGATTTGGACGAAGTATCGTCCAAACAATATGCGGATGAACTATCCAATTGCGTTCATCATATCTCTTTCGTTCCCAAAGATGGCATTGAGACAATCCCTTGGAAAGAATTAAACAAGTCGTTAGCTTTACCAGTTGTATTTAGTGTATTTCCAATTCGATAAAAAATATGGAGGAGAATGAAATTCACTGTAAGCGTTCGACGAAAGCACATTGCAGGGAAATCATTGGATCTATAAATTCGCCGACAATTCAAAAATAATATTGTCATGAGCGAATTATCTCAACTAAGTTATTCAACGTACTTGATGCATTATTGCAAGTACCAAAA
>JAZRZA010000055.1:0-51030 GCA_045601045.1 Paludibacteraceae bacterium | reverse complement strand
AGTTCTTGGGCTCACAAGCCGAGGGATGGGACGGAACCTACAACGGCAATCCGTTGCCTTCAACCGACTACTGGTACGTGATCGACATCGAGGAGATCGACAGACAGTTCAAGGGTCACTTCACTTTGATTAGACAATAATGTTGGGGTGTTAGTTGATGTTCCATGCGTTTGAACATAGTATAGAAAATATAGAACTGCCTAGACAGTTTACCTATCCGTTTAGTTATGAACCTCATCCGTTGTCTTTAAGGGCGGCGGATGAGGTTCTCTCATATTTGGAATCCCGAAAAGATTGGCACGAAGAGTTGTCGTCAGGTAAGATGTTTGGTGTCTTGGTCGTGCGTGACGTGGAAAGGAAAATCGGTTTTTTGGCGGCCTTTTCCGGCCAATTATCGGGCACCTACCAACATGCCTACTTCGTCCCACCCGTATATGATCTTTCTGAGCCGGGAGGTTTCTTCCGTGAGGAGGAGCGTAACATCTCTGCCATCAATGAGGAGATAGAGACGCTGATGCGAAGCGACGAGTATCTTCGTCTGCAAAATTCCGTGGCCACGCGACAATCCGAATGGGAAGCCTTGACGCACTCTTGGAAGGAGAAGTTGGCTGAGGCGAAGCGTTCGCGGGATGCACTTCGTGAAAACGCCATTTCCGAGGAGGAGAATGGTGAATTGATTCGAGAAAGCCAGTTCCTGAAGGCCGAATTTAAACGTCAGAAAAGTGCGGCGGAGGAGCGGTTGAATCATCTACGACAAGAACTTGCGACCTATGAATCGCGTATTAATCAGTTGAAACAGGAGCGAAAGAGACGTTCCGCGGAATTGCAGAATAGACTCTTCTCTCAATTTGTGTTTTATGATGCGAAGGGCGATACGGAGACGTTGTGCGGCATCTTTAAGCGAGCCACATTGCCTGTTCCTCCGAGTGGAGCGGGAGAGTGCGCTGCCCCTAAATTGTTGCAATACGCTTATCTAAACCACTACGAACCGCTTTGTATGGCGGAGTTTTGGTGGGGTGCCTCTCCTAAATCTATCGTTCGTTCGCATGGCCATTTCTATCCGGCTTGCAAATCTAAGTGCGAACCGATCCTCAATTTTATGTTGCGGGGATTGGATGTGGAACCCTCTCCGTTTGCGGCGACGTCACAAGATTTGGATTTGGAGATCGTGTGGGAGGACGACGCGCTGTTGGTGGTGAATAAACCTGCTGGCGTTCTCTCTGTCCCTGGAAAGACGGATGCCTCTTCCGTCTATTCTTTTGTTCGAAATCGTTATCCGGACGCGACGGGTCCTATGATTGTGCATCGTTTGGATATGGCCACCTCCGGATTGCTTTTGGTGGCGAAGACCAAGGAGGCGCATTGTGTGCTTCAAAAGCAATTTGAGGAACATGTGATCCGGAAACGGTATGTCGCCTTGTTGGAGAAATCAATCCCTTGCGATGCGGGAAAGATCATTCTTCCGCTATGCCCTGACGTGGAGCACCGTCCGTGCCAAATGGTCAGTGAAAGGTATGGCAAGTATGCGGAGACGCGTTATGAGGTGATCGAACGACAAAAGGGTCGGACCAAGGTCTATTTTTATCCCTTGACAGGCCGTACCCATCAACTTCGGTTGCATGCCGCCCATGCTTTGGGCCTTGACGCGCCCATTGTAGGCGATGAACTCTATGGCACAAAGGCCGATCGACTCTATTTGCAGGCGCAGCGTGTTGAATTTAACCATCCTGTTTCGGGCGAAAGAATCGTTGTGGAGTTGGATTTTGAATTTTAATCTATTATTTGCCTGACCCGAGCTTGTTTTGTCTCCTTGCTATTTTTTTTTCTTTTAGTTTTCCTAAAATGGCATTTCTCTATTTATTTATATTGGGAAATTATTCATATTTTTGTACTTGGCAAGATATTTTGTGTTAAAAGTAATTTGGTGATTTGGAATCATTATTAAATAACATAGAGTTTCCCTCCGATTTGAAAAAATTGGATGAGTCTCAACTTCCTCAGTTGTGTGATGAACTTCGTCGTTTTATCATAGATGAATTGTCCCATAATCCTGGACACTTGGCTTCCAGCCTTGGTGTGGTGGAATTGACAGTGGCGATTCATTATGTCTATGATGTGCCGCAAGATAAGTTGGTGTGGGATGTGGGCCATCAGGCTTATGGCCATAAGATTCTTACGGGAAGAAGAGAGCGTTTTCATACCAATCGTCAATTAGGAGGTATCAGTGGATTCCCTAATCCTGCCGAGAGCGATTATGACTCATTTGTGGCTGGTCATGCCTCTAATTCCATCTCCGCCGCTTTGGGAATCTCCATTGCGGATAACCATTTGAAAAATGAGAAGGCGCATACGGTGGCTGTTATCGGTGATGCGGCGATGTCTGGCGGTCTGGCTTTTGAGGGCTTGAACAATGCTTCGTTCTATCCTAATAATTTGTTGGTGGTTTTGAATGATAACCACATGGCCATCGATGATCCCGTGGGTGGAATGAGTGAATATTTGGTGCGTTTGACAACCTCTGAAACTTATAATAAGTGGCGTTATCGTTTTTATCAATTTTTGTCCAGAAATGGATGGGTGAAAGAGGATAACAAGGGGAAACATATCCGTCTCCATAATTCGTTGAAGGCTGCCATTGCCAATGAGCACAACCTTTTTGAGATATTGAACCTTCGCTATTTCGGACCGGTGGATGGACATGATGTCATCAATTTGGTGAAGATTCTTCGTTCCATCAAAGATTACAATGGTCCGAAGGTTTTGCATATTAAGACCAAGAAAGGAAAGGGATTTAAACCAGCTGAAGAGGCTGCCGCGATTTGGCACGCCCCTGGTAAGTTTAACAAGGATTCCGGAGAGCGCGTTGTGCCTCCTATCACAAAGGATACACCGCCATTGTTCCAGGATGTCTTTGGACATACCTTGGTGGATTTGGCGAAGATGAACGACAAGGTGGTGGGTGTTACGCCTGCGATGCCTTCCGGATGTTCCATGTCGTTCTTGATGCATGAGATGCCGGATCGCGTCTTTGACGTGGGTATCGCGGAGGGACACGCTGTGACCTTCTCCGCTGGTTTGGCCAAGGGTGGTTTGATGCCATTCTGCAATATCTACTCTTCGTTTATGCAACGTGCTTACGATAATGTGATCCATGATGTGGCTTTGCAGAACTTGGATATGGTGATGTGTCTGGACCGTGCCGGTTTGGTAGGTTCCGATGGCGCGACTCACCATGGTGCCTTTGATTTGGCCTCCTTCCGTTGTGTCCCTAATTTGACGATCGCGTCGCCTATGAATGTCGTGGAGCTTCGAAATTTGATGTTTACAGCTTCCCAGCCAGGTCATGGACCATTTGTGATCCGTTATCCGCGTGGCAAGGGAGTCTTGTTGGACTGGCATGGAGAAATGAAGGAGATGGCTGTCGGCAAAGGTGTTTGTTTGAAGGAGGGAACCTCGCCATTGGCCGTGTTGACATTGGGTCCATTGGGCTTTGCCGCAAAGAAGGCGATAGAGCGTGCTGAGAGCGAGGGCATGAGCGTCTCTCATTACAATATGCTCTTCCTGAAGCCAATGGACGAGGAGATGTTGGCGGAAGTAGCCGCTCGAAATAAGTATGTGATCACGGTGGAGGATGGTGTGGTCAGTGGTGGTTTCGGATCTGCTGTTCTTGAGTATTTCGCGGATCACGATTGCCAAGTGAAGGTGAGACGTATTGGTATTCCGAATCAGTTCGCTACGCATGGTACACAAGAAGAGTTGTATCATCTGTATGGCATGGATGCGGAAGGTATTTACCAAGCGATTGTTTCTCTTTTAAAATAGCTTAGTCTAAAATAGCTTAATCGTATGGAAAGTAACAAATGGATGAAAATAGTGGCCGCTATTGCCGTAATACTCTTGTTGGGCGGTGTGGTTTTCTATTATGCATGTCCGGAGACGGTCGATTATTTCTCTGCTAAAAACACCAATACGGTGGGTGGATATGTGAAGTTCAGAGATAAATATCCGAATAGTACCTATTGGCCAAGTTTGGATCAGAAGAAGGCTGCTTTGGAGGAGAGTTATTTTTCCTATCGAAAAAATAAAAACACATTGGAGGCGTACGATGAGTTTTTGTACGCTTTCCCGCATGATAAATACACGGCTGAGGCGAATCGCTTGAGAGATAGCATTATCGCTTGGCAAAGTGATTGGGAGAAGTATGGAAAAAATTCCCTGTCTAATGGATCAAGACCTTACGAGACCTATTTCGGCAAGCCGCAAAAGTATCGCAAGGATTCCAATTCGGATATTGTGGTGAAGTCGCCTATTTCGTTCGATGTGGTGACCGTGCTGCGTAAGAATGATGAACATGGCGAAGTGGTCGCGCACGCCTATGTTCAGGCGGATAGCACCTATAAGTTCACGGTGGACAATGGTAAGTACCAAGCCTTTTTCTATATTGGCAGGGGCTGGCATCCGGAGAAGCCGATGGCAGATAGTTTGATAGGTGGTTTTCTGCAGTTCGAGACCTTCTCTAAGGATGATCCAGTCTCTTTGATGGATGAGGTCTTTACCTATAAATTGTCCATGAAACAGAAAAAGAGCAGCTCCCGCTGGGAGATTTTTGGTAGATAATACTCTGCCTCTCTCTTATTCCTTGGGGGTGATGGGCGCGGTTTCTGACCTTGGGCCATCCTCCTCGTTCTTTTCTGAAATGCCGAATTGGAAGCCTAATTTGATTCCCGCCTTGAACGGTTTAACTTTCTCTACCATATCGCTTTTGAACAGTCCGTTGTATTCTCCTTGCTCGAAAATAGGATTCCCTTGCGGTTTGATAAAGTTGGATACTCCGTAATGAAGGTATAATCCCATGTAGAAGGAGCTCTGTTTTCCCATGGCACGAAGTAATCCTAGCTCCGCATGAACTCCCAAACAGTTTTTTAAGTTGTTGAGGGCGTCGCTGTATTCCCCCTCTTTTGTCAGAAATCCGTGGTTGTTCAAATCCTCGTATTCCACATCGGTCGATTCGAAATAGCCGGAAGTGGAGTGGCTACCACCCAATGTTTGGTATTTCCCTTTGATGGGCGCGATGAGGGTTGCTCCTAACCCGAATTGAATGCCCCATCTCTCCGAAAAATAGTTGCTGTAGAGCAAAGAGATCGGAATTTCGATTGTCCATGTGTTTTGGCTCTCCTCCCAATTCACGAATCTGGTGTTGAGCTGATAGTTCAAGTTATTGTCCCCGTGGAGAGTCTCCTTGCCAAAGGTGTTGTTTAGTCTGATATGACTCTGGTATGAACTGATCTGTATGCCCGTAGCGAATCCCCACTTGTTAGGGACATATTGGTATCTCAATTCTGCGAGGCCACCTGGTTGGGGCCTTCTCTCTCCTCCCTCCACCTTGTATTGGTGGGTGTGGAAGCCGCCGCCTATGTGAATGCATACGCTGTGCCCGCTTCCTGCTGGCCGCTTCTCTTCTTGGGCTTGCGTGGAGAGCGCGAGTCCTGCCAATAATAGGGTGATGATCTCTTTTCTCATGGCGATTCGTTTTGGGTGGATAGGTTATTTTTTGATCGCTTTTAGCGTAGTGCCATCTACGTTGATGATGTATTTGCCGGAAGCGTAGTGATGGCAGTCTATATGGAATTCCTCCCCTTCGAATGTGCCCGAATAGATAGGGGTGCCCACCTCGTTGATGATGGTGATGAGATGTCGCTCGTCACTGAATTGGTTGAGTTGTAGCGTGGCGGACTCGGTCATTGGGTTAGGGGAGAGGATTATCTCCTTTTTGACATATGGTATTTCGTCCCAATTCTCCCTAGGGCAAGTCATGGTCTCCTCCGCGGTGCCGATATTCAGTTTCACGTAATAACTGCCAGTCAAACCGCCCATCTCTTGGAGATAGGGCTTGTTGGCGCCGTCCACCATCGTTCCGTTGTGGTACCACTGGAAGGAGGTGAATTTCTGTCCTCGGTTATCAATGCTCACGACATCGTTAAAGATGGCCACTGTCAGAGTAGGGGGAAGGTTTACCCTGAATGAGAATCCGATAGCGTTAGTTTCTTTGCCCGTCTCGTCCTTGAATGTTACGTGGGCGGTATATCTTCCTGCTTTGCAATTTTCGGGCGTTAGAATGGCTATTTTGTTGTCCGAAGGAGCTTCGGTCCAGTCGATGTTCTCGAACCCCGCCTCTTGCGCGTCGTTGTCAAATGAAACCTTGTACTCGGTGGGGGTTCCTTGGCTGATGGTGTAGCTGATGAAGTTTTCCGAACCAGGGCAAAATCCCTCTTTCGATACTCTGAATGATTCTCCTCTGTTGTCTTTGAGGAGCGCGATCTCTTCGTACAATTTATCGACGATCTCGTTTCTGGTCATCATACAGTCCCTGCAGGTGTATACACGCTTTCCTTTGTTGCTGGTGGTTGGGTAGATGGTATATTTTCCTTCGTCCCAATTATGCTCCTTTGCTGGGAGTATCACCGTTTTTCGGTATGTCTCCCCTTTGCAGATGGTGCAGTAAACCACCTCGTCTTGTTGTCCCTCTTTGTGGCAACAAGGGGCGATGACGCGTTCGATGACTGTATCGCCGCTGATGTGCGCGAGCGCGGGAATCTCTATCGTTTCAAAATGGATATCGCAGTGTGCGCAGTGGCGTGATTTGCTGCCGTTATGGGAACAGGTCGCCGTGATGTCTGTGATGTATTCCGCAGGGAAATGATGCCCTGTAGCGGCTATTTCTTGAGAGATTTTTGCTCCGCAATGATTATGGGTGCATTGTATTTCGAGAAGCCCAGCTTCTGTGCAAGTGGCGTTTCTGATAATGGAGCTCTCTCCCCATGCGTGTCCTGTGGCGGGGATGATGGTCAGGTTGATGCGCTCTTCGCAATAGAGGCAGTGTTGAGATTTATTGCCTGACATCTCGCATGTAGGCTCCTTGTCGATGGTGAAGCTTGTGTTGAAGGTGTGGCCGGTTTCTCGAATGGCCTCCCTCCTGACAACGTCACAGTGGGGATGAAGACAGGCGAAACTTTTGGTTCCTCTTTGTGTGCAGGTGGGCTCGGTCGTGGTCTCGCCCTCGTCCCATTGGTGCCCCAAGGAAGGTAGCTCCTCTGTTTGGGTTGCGCCGCATCCGTTTACGTAGCAGTGGAATCTAATCTCTCCATTTTCCATGCAGGTGGCGTGCTGGAGGGTATCTCCCTTGTCCCATTTGTGGCCAATGGCTGGAACTGATTTTATATCGTCTCTTTGCGAGCATCTGACGCAGTGTCTCGATTTGCTTCCTTCGTCGGTGCAAGTAGGGTATAGGTCAACGATGAAATCATTGTTGAATTCATGTCCCAAGGGTGCGACGATCTCCTCTTTGGTGCTGTCGCAACCGTCGTCTAAACAGATGTAACTAATAAGCCCCTCTGTGGTGCAGGTGGCCTTCTGGATGATTCTCCCTTTGCTCCAGTTGTGATGTTCGGATAGATCGCCGTTGGAGAGGTTTGAGACCTCTTGTGCTTGTGTTGTTGCCGCTATTCCCAATAGCAAGCACAATATTTTGATTGTTGTAAATGAATTTTCCATACACCCTCCTTTGTTACATAATTAATTCCTTCGTTTGGCTTTTTGCCTTGATGTTTATTGAATAACCTGATGACGTGCTGCGTCTTGAATCTATTTCTAATTCGTTTATACGAATATAGTTAATAAGTTGTTGAAAACCTATTTGAGAACCTGTTGAAAACTTGATAGATGATAAGATGCGTCGTGCTATTTGTCGGTAGATTGTACGAAGAATAATTTATATTGATAAAAGGGGAAAAAAAGAAGGGCGTACACGAATGTACGCCCTTCCCATATCAGGTATTAGATTTATTATTTCTCGAATCTAACCTTGAACTCAACACGTCTGTTCTTAGCACGACCCTTAGCAGTCTTGTTGTCTGCAACTGGTTGGCTTTGACCGAAACCTGCTGAAGTCAAACGGCTAGCCTCAACACCCTTGTTCTCCAAGTATGCCTTTACAGAAGCTGCACGATCCTCAGAAAGCTTTTGGTTCTTGTCTGCCTTACCAACATTGTCAGTGTGACCGTTGATAGAGAGCTTGTATGTAGGGTTCTCCTTCATGATAGCGACAACGTCATCCAAAATCTTGTTAGAAACCTTCTTGATCTTAGCGGAACCAGTCTCGAACTCGATACCGTTCAACGCTCTCTCGAATACCTTCTTAACAGACTCTTTGATCTCAGGACAACCATTGTTAGCTTTTACACCTGGCTCCTTAGGACATACATCCTCAAAGTCATAAACACCGTCACCGTCGGTATCGATAGGGCAACCCTTCTCGTCAACGAATCCCTTAGCGGCAGAAGGAGTACCAGGACATTGATCCAAGTAGTCAGCTACACCGTCGCCATCTGAATCCAATGGACAACCCTTCTCGTCAACCATGCCTCTTGCCTCAGCTGGAGTGTCAGGACACTCATCCAAGTAGTCAGCTACACCATCACCGTCGGTATCGATTGGGCAACCCAATGAGTCAACTTGAACACCAGCAGGAGTACCAGGACACTTATCCAAGTAATCAGGCACACCGTCGTGGTCTGTATCCAATGGACAACCCTTCTCGTCAACTTTAACGCCTGCAGGGGTGTCTGGACATTGATCCAACTTGTTAGGCACACCGTCACCGTCCTTATCGTTGTTAGTTGCGAAGCTAAATACGAAACCTAGATTGTGCAACAAGTGTTGGTCGTTGAACTTACCACACTCTCTGTTATCAACTCTATCCGCGTTGATGAATGGGTAACCATAAGTGAAGAAGTAACGAAGAGACAATGCTTCGGTGATGCGCAAATCGCAACCCAAACCTCCGCCAACTACGAAGTTGACTGCCTTGTTCTCTTCTGTTGTAGTCTCGTATTTGTGCTCAAATCCCTTGATATATCTTACGCCCAATGCTACGTGCGCGAATGGGTGAAGAAGTTTCTCCTCGTCCTTAACGAACTTGAACTTACCTTGAACGTCTCCGTAGATCATGTTAGACTTGAAGATACCATCGTTTGGAAGAATATCTCCACCCTTGATACCGTAGCGTCCCCACAAACCGTGGATTCCCACATCAAATCTTTCGTTCAAATAGCGGGAGAATGTAAGAGAAGCGGATCCGAAGAAATCGCTTCCTGGGTGGAAGAAGTGTGAGCCCCAGTCATTGGCAGCCTCAACCTTACCGCCATAGAGACCGATGCTCCATGGTCTGTCTTCTGTTTGTGCGACTACTGACAAAGATGCCAAGGCAGCACACACGAATACGAAAAGTTTTTTCATTTTGAAAAATGTTTTATATATTAATAATTATTTTGCCTTTTTATCCAAAAACAACTTTCTGCAAATATAGTCTAAATTATGTAAAAGAAACTAAAAAAGTACATATTTTTTTGTTATAAGATATTTTGGCAAATTGGGAGAATCCCTAAGCAACGATTAGACGTTACTCTATTATAAAACCTTAATTCCTATAATATCTGGTGTATTTTTTCTTGCTTCTTCCATAGTTGGCGAAGCAACCCTTGCCTTTTGTCCTGATTTTGAATTCTATGCCCAATTCGTGGGTTCCATAGCTTCCATGCCGCAAATTGGAGAAGATGTAGTCGTAGGAGTAGTAGATGGAAAATATTCCATAGCTGAATCCGGCGATGAATCCCACCTCGTCTGGAATTTTGTAGGTGGCGCCTACATAGAATAGGTCTTGGGGCTGGTTGTCATATTCATTCACATAATAGTAGTAGAGTGATATTTGGTGTTTCATCACATCCTTGGAATTGGTCTTTCTGTCTCCGTCAAAATAGTAGAAAGAGTAGGCTGGGGCTAAACGCCACCATTCGGAGGTTTGAAGGTTGTAATTCATAAATGCGTAGAAAGTCCTGTTCATCGTCACGTTGTCGGTGCCTTTCAAGAGATGCATGGCTGACGCTCCGAACTCGAAGTTTTGTATGAGGAACTCGAATCCCGCGTCGATATCAGGCGCGTTGCCGTGTTCCAGTTTCTCCACAATCATGGCGATATTTTGGTTGTCGTGCTTGTCGTCATTGATGATTTTGTCGTCATCGTAACTTTTGCTGATCATACCTGCCGCCAAACCTAGGTTGAGGTAGGAGTCGTCTCCGATGGGTACGCAGAAGGCGTAATCTACTTTGGGATTGACTATCGTCTGGTATCCGATCTTGTCCGCTAAAACATTGATTCCTACTTGGGAGTGAGCCCCCAGAAAGAAATATTTGCCGGAAAAGAAGAGGTCTTTGGGCATTCCCTCCAAGTGTGTCCATTGCAATCTGCCTCCTGTTTGTATGGTGGCGTATTGGAGTTCTGGAATATATCCTGGATTGAAAAAACTATATTGCAACTGCTTGTTCGTGAAGAAGGGAATCTCTTGCGCGGACATGGCAGTGGCCATTGCCAATAGGGTGAGTAGGGTAATGACTTTTCTTTTCATCTTGATTATCTTACTAGTGTAATAAATCCTGTTTTAATGATCTTCTCTCCCTTCTCGTAGTAGGTGAGGGCGTAGAAATAGGTGTCTTCCGACGCTGGCATACCCTTGTAGGTGCCATCCCAACCGCGTCCTTGGTAAATCAAGGTACCGACTCTGTCGAAGATCTGAAGGTCGTAATTCTCCATAAAGATATATTCTCCATCCGCGATCATCGTATTTGGTATGAAGATGAACGGATTGATTTTCAATATGGTGCTTGTGCTCTTCTTACAACCATATTCATGTTCCACGGTGAGGTTGACGAGGATGTCTCTTCTGCTTCGGATGATGGTGTCGTTGTATTGGTGCGAGATGGTTTGACCGCCGATTTCGCTCCATGTGTGTCCGTCACCAAAATTCCAGATGTATTGGTATTGGTCGCTGTTGCTTGGCATGATGGCCTCTCTCAACTCAATCTCGTTGACATCGTCGCTCAACGCGTATTCCGTGCCTTCGATTCTTTCGTACTCAATGATTGGATCATCCAAACTTACCACATCGGTGTTGATCACCTTTTTGACAGGGCAACCATGGTTGTCTATTCCCGTTAATTGAATCTTTCGGTTGTAGTCCGCCACAAAGTGGATGGTGCGGTCTGTTGTGGTGCTGTCACCGAAATCCCAAAGAATGTCGGTCAACACGCTCTCCACGCTCAATGTGATGATGGAGTCACGGCAGCTGTTCGCGTTTCCGGTAACATTGATCTCTTTGAAAGGATATGCCTCCACACTGAATAGGATGGTGTCTTGGCAACCCATTTCCTTCTCGGTGGCGATGAGCATGAATTCGCTATTTCCCGTAATCGGTTCGTTGTAGCGGTCGCCCTCCTTGACGATTCCCTCAGTCAAGTTGTTCCACTCGAAACTTCTCGCATTCTCGCCGGAGGCGGTGAAGTTGGCCAAACTGCCGTAGCAGAAGATGCTCTCTTGGCGATCCACTTTGAAATTCTCCACACGGTGCATCTTCACCTCTAATGTATGGTGAGCGGCGCAACCTTCCGTGTTGTGTACGGCAATTTCGTATAGACCGCTCTTGCCGATGTTTTGGTTGAGGTTGCTGTAACGGATCTCATCGGTACGGTTCCAAATGGTATCGACGGTCTCGGTAACATGATTCTTCAAGATGACATCCTGGATCGTGACAGGATTGCCCGCGCAGGTGTCAAAGGTAAGTGCCCTTGGTGTGACTGCGTTGCGGAATTCGACAGAGACGGTAGTGTCCGTCGCGCAGTATATATCGTGGAATAGGCGACGGCCCTCTACGGTATATTGCTTGATTGCGGATTCTTCCGAGGTGATACTGATTTGATCGCCCTTCTCTCCGTTGCTCCATTCATATTGTTCCGCTCCCGAAACGCTTAGGGTGACGGTTTGATCGGTGCAGGCGAGACCTGTTCCCTCGATCGACAATTCAATAGGTTGGTCCACCTCGATCTTGAAGGTGGCGGTGTCGCGGCAAACGTTGGCGCTATCCGCGTAGAACGCGAAATAGGTGTTGCTCTTGGTGACATGGTCGGCTGAGAAACTTTGTCCATCCGCATTCTTGAATGAAACGGAGTGTTTAGGCGTTCCTCCTAAGTAACTGCCCTTCGCGAATTGATTCAAATCGACCGCCTCGCCGAAGCAGATGGCGGTATCCTTGTCGATCGATTCGATGGCAGGGTAGATGGTGATCATCGCGGTGTCGGCCTCACTGACGCAACCACTCAAATCTTGGATTTGACGGATGAGGAACATCTTCTGGGTGGCGATATCCGTGTTGACCGTCGCCCTATTGGTGTCAACCTTGGAAGGGTAAACGGAGAGATCCTCCCACAACAACCTTACATGGGTGCTGTTGACATTTCCGACCAATTCGTGGTCGCCGCTCTTTTGACAGAAGCTTTGGTCCGCGATGACAGGACGGATTGGTTGTTTGTTGAAATGCAATTGGATCGCGTTCTCCGATTGGCAGGTGACGCCGTTGCTTTCGTATTGGTAACGGACAAGGTAGGTACCCTCTTGGGTAAGCGCATCCGCTTGGTCGCTGACATCGGTGGCGTTGCCGTTGCTCATCAACTCGTATGCGATGACTGTGATGTCATCGGTGTGTTTGCCTGCCGTGGCTGCGGTGGAGGCGATATTGGTCAAGTTGATGCTGTTCGGTACGCAAGTCGTGGTATCTTCAAAGTGGATGTTGATTTGAGGCAACACATTCACGATCACCTCAGCCGCTTTGTTGGTACACTGCGTCTCTTTGTTCACTTGCGAAACGAAGTAGTGGGTAGTTCCCTCTTCTGTGACAGGGGAGGTCGCCTTATCCGTTCCATTGAATAGCGTATCGCCTGCCGCATCTTTCCATACCAACATCAACTTCTCATTCTCTTGGACGACAACATTTCTCGCGATGCTTTGAGGCATGCCGGCTGTGTCTTGGCAAAGGAAGATGTTGGTGTCTGGGAGAATAGCAGGATTGTTGTTGACGGTGATGTCGAGATAGATGCTATCCTTGCAGAATAGGGTGCCAACCCTCTTCTCTCCGATGATTTGGAATCGCTCGCTTTGTTGTACGCTGGTAGCGAATGGGAATTGCGCTCCATTGCTACGGGTGCCGTTGACTCTTATCCATACATAATCATCCGCGTTCAATGCCTTCAAGTCGTTGATTTCCTCTCCTTGGCAAATGACTGTGGTACCCTCTGTGGTGATCGCGAGAGAGTCGTGGAAGAGCACCTCCACGGTGTCTTGTCTCGCACAGCCGGACTCCGTTTCGCTTGCCTTGACCACATAGCGTCCGGATTGGGCGATGCGTTCAGGTGTATCGATGGCGTTGAGGCTGTTTGCTTCGGTCAGGAAGAAGTAGCTGAGCGTTTTCTCCTCGTCGCTGCCGCTGTGGGCACCCTCTAACTTCTCCGCCAAATCGATGGTAGTGCCGTAGCAACCCTCCAAGAGTCCGATAGGGGAGAAGCCGATGCTTTCGCGGATGTCGAAATTGAATTTGACAGGTTCGCTGAAACATTGACTCTTTTTGTCCACCGCACGTAGGGTGTATGGTGTCTTGCCATAATTTTGAGTGCTGAGGTAAAGCGTGTCGCTAACTATGGTCTCCGCGGCGGATTTCCATTCGAATGTTTGGTTGACGCTGTTGGCGCCCACTCTTTTAGCGGTCAATTTTACGGTAGGAGAACCTTGACAAACAATGGTGTCTCCAATCAATTGAGGCGTGCCTGGCTGCTCGAAGAATTGGATAGAGATCGTCTTGGCAGCGTCGCATTGGTTGTCGTCCGTGTAGTGGACGGTGTATAGGCCGCTCTCCGCGATGGCGTCGTCGTTGGTGATCTCCGTGCCATTGAGGGTGGTGTTCACATAAGTTGGACGGGTTCCGCCGCTGATAGTAGCCGCCAAGTTGCCAACCAAATCGTAGGTGAATGGTTGACAAATCGTATCTGGTTGATCCAATCCGATGGTGATTTGCGGATTGATGGTGACCACTACGTTGCTGCGTTGGCTGACACAACCTGTATTCTTGTTGATGGTCTCCACTTGGTACTTGAATGTAGCGGCGTTTCGTTTGTCCACCTCGATAGACTCTGTTTCGGAAAGCGGCGTGTTGTTGTCATCGTACCATTTGATCAAATATCCTTGAATCTCATCGTTGCTTCTATTCATATTGATGAGATCATTCTTTTTCGCGGCGGTGTCTTGACACATGGCGATCGCGGTGTCCGCCAATTGGGTTGGTGCCACATTCACCTTGATGAATTGGCTTACGGTGTCGGCGCAGAGAGTTCCGCTTAACTTCTCAATCAATACGACTGTGGTGTCGTGGGTGATGTTCCTGTAAAGGAATGCGTCGGTGGTGTTGATCACTGTTGAACTCTCCTTGAACATCCAAGCGAAGGAGACTGGTCGTTCTTCGCCCGTTGCCTTCAATTCTATGTTTTCTCCTTCACAAAGGACCTCTGTTCCTTCAATGGAGAAGGTAGGGTTCTTGTGGTAGATTAGCGTCAGGCGGTTGGTGGCGTTGCATCCAGTCACGTCATCCTCAACGGTGAATAGGTAGAGGCTGGTGTCTTGGCTGGTGCGGCTGACGCTTCTCAGCTCATCTTCGCTGATCGGGTAGCCATTCTCCGTGGCGCTGAACTTGATGGAGGAGGTTGGCGCCTTGTTGAACTTGAATGAGTTGTATGCCAATTCGTAGAGGTCGATGACCTCTCCCTCGCACTTCACGATGGTTCCATCCTCACCGATAGGCTCCACCTTGATGGTCTCCTTTACGACGGCTACGATGGTGTCGAATCCGCTGGTGCATCCGGTAAGAATGTTCTTACTGAATGCCGTATATTTGGCTACTGGCGTGTGTCCCGAAATGGCGAGTGTGTCGCCGTATGTGGTCGAGTTGTAATCTCCCCAGAAAATCTTGGTGTTTCTCTTGTCATTCTCTTGGGTGGCCACCAATTGCATCTCTTGGTTGGATGCGCAGAAATAGATGGTGTCGATGCCCGCTTCGATGACTGGAGTGGTCGGTTTCTTGTTGATGGTCACATAAACGGAGTCAGCCGATTCACAGACATTGTCCTTCACGTGATAAACATACAACATGCTGTCTATTCCTTCGGTGTAGGCGATGTTGCTTGCCTCCTCATCCGTCAAAGCGCTTTCGCTTAGGTTTACGATTTTGCCGAAGGAGATGTCGCAATTGCCGACATTCGAGATGTTCGTATTGGCGGTGGTGAGGTAATCTAACACCTTGCCTCTGAAATCGATGACCTCAGGTTGGCAAACCGCTTTGAGATCCTCCATCTGTAGGTCAAGTCCTTTGTTGACCACGAATGGCACGATGGTGTCTTTGTAACATCCCGTGATTTTGTTGTATTGTCTGATGGTGTATTTCAAGGCACGGCTCTTTCCGCTTACCTCCACCTCGTCGGTGTTGATTGGGTTCGGAACTACGTTGCCCGCTTCGTCAATCCATTGGATGGAGAGATCGTTGCGTGGATTGTCTAGAGATTCCCTGATCTCCGCCTTGATCAAATGTTCTCCTGAGAATTGGCAGAATGTGTCGCTGGCCACCCCTGCGCTGGTTGGTATGGTCTGTACATCCATATAGACATTCAAAGAGTCGTAGCAAGAGAGTCTGTGCTCCTCGAATTGCTCGGTTGCCTTCAAGTAGAGGTACTCCTTGATGTCGGTGTTAAAGTGGCTCGGATCATTGATCAACATATCGTTGGAAGCCCTGAACCACTCATACATATAGCCCTTGTCAGGTGTTGGCAAAGCGGTGTCTTGGTATTGGCAAACGACAATGTCCTGGATCTTGTCGATGACAGGTAATCCGTGGAAGATGACCGTCGCCGTGTCGTGGAACTCGCATCCGCTGACGTAGTCCTTGATCTCTATCGCGTAACGGGTGGTGTCGTTCTCGTTGATAGCCTTGTTGGAACCCACCTTCTTTACGATAGGGGTAGGGAGGGAGACGTTACCACTCATTCTGAATATGGTGAATCGAAGATCGGACTTGCTGTTTTTCTTGTTCTGCGCAACCTGCTTCTCCACCATGCCGTAAAGGTCAAGAGAGTCTCTGTAGCAGAGATGCTGAGGAACTATTTTGGTGAATTCGATCGGGTAGGAGATGACGGCATGGATGGTATCCAAGTCGCTGACGCATCCCGTCGCCTCATTCTTGGCGAAGGCCATGTAGTTGCCCTTGTGTTCGCTGATTGTGAGGGAGTCGCTCGCTTGGGTGGATTTGTAATCGCCCCAATAGATTCGGGTAGGGTATCTCTTCTCGTTCACATCTTCTGCTCCAATGGCGATTGGCGCGTCGTCTTGGCAGAAGTAGATGGTGTCTATGCCCGATTCGATGATAGGAACAAGCGGTTTCTTGTTGATCGTGATGAATACGGAGTCGCTCGCCGAGCAGACGTTGTCCACGTCTGTGATCGTGTAGGTGTATAACACACTGTCGATGTCGCTCGTATAGGTAATCTCCTCGGCTTGCTCTTTGGTCAATGCGCTCAGAGAACCGTTGATGATCTTGCCATATTTGAATTGAATGCCCGTCAAATTCGCCAAATTGGTGGAGGCGATATTCTCGGAGAGGTATTTGTTGATCTGTTGCACGAATGATATGGTGTCAGGTTCGCATACCGCCTTGAGGTCTGGCATGGCCAAAACTGGACTCTTTTTTAATGTGACGGTGATGGTGGTATCCCTGAAGCATTGGGTGATGTTATTCCTTTGTCTTACCGTATAACTCAATGCTTGGGAGAGTTCGCTCATCGTGATGGTGTCCATATCGAGTGGATTCTCCACCGATTCCATGGCTGAATTGAACCACAACAACGAGAAGTTGGAGGTTTCCTTGTTGTAAGCGTCATCCGAGGTACGGATCTCCGCCTTCACCTCTTTGAATGGTGTGCTTTGGCAAAATACGGTATCGCGTACCAATGCGTTGGCTGGTGTAGGGAAGACGGTCACCTTCACTTTGAATGTGTCTTGGCATCCTGTCAACTTGTTCTCTTCCGTAAGTGTGATGGTCTCGTCCGTAGAGAGGGTAAGGAGGGTAGGAATGCCCTCAATCTTATCTCCCGCGCTTCTCTTCCATACGTAATTGAAATCCTGGTTGGTAGGTGTCGGTAATGTGATGGCCACATCCTGACAAGCCTCTATCTTCTCCACCACTTTCTCGTCGGGAAGCGCGTGGAAGATGATGGTGGCGGTATCTCTCTTTTCACATCCGCTCACTTCGTCATAAATGTTGATGAGGTAGCGGGTGGTGTCGCTCTCGTGTCTGGATTTGCTTGATTTCACATTTTTTGTGATCTCTATTCCTCTGG
This sequence comes from Paludibacteraceae bacterium, assembly GCA_045601045.1. Lineage (GTDB taxonomy): Bacteria > Bacteroidota > Bacteroidia > Bacteroidales > Paludibacteraceae > UBA1181. The sequence goes on along the minus strand of JAZRZA010000055.1, from coordinate 33,715 downwards.
AATTACCATTCAAGAGATAAACATTGTATTTCAAACCATTCTTCGCGATCACATTGTCGTTGTGACGAAGTAGTCGGTTGACGGTGTCGCGGATGGAGACGCTCTCTCCGTAACAGAAAGACTTGGTGCCGAAAGGAGTGTACTTGATGGTATTGGATACCTTCACGGTGATCTCTATCGGATCGCCGGCACACAAGGTGATGCTATCCCTTTGGAATACATAATAGGAGGCACTGATATCTTTCTTTGTGATGACAGTGTCGTTTGGTGTCCATTCGATACGGGTACCGAAGTCTCTGCTGTCGATGGCTGCCTCAATCTTTTGGGTGAGGTTGACGGTGTCGCCGATAGCGCAGAGGTAAACCGTTGTGTCCTCATTCATTTGAGGAAGGTGCGGCTTAGGGTTGACGATGGCGTTTGTACCGATCATTTCACCGTAACATTGTGTCACTTTGTTCTTGTACTGCGCGTAGTAAAGACTCTTGTTCTCCGAGAAGAGGTATTTGCCAGGGGTCGTGTCGACAACCATTTCGCTTTCCAATACTTCAGTCGTTTTGTCCTCTCCATAAAGGTAGAGCATGAGATTAGGGTCTGAGGTAGGGTGAATATTGAATTTTTGCGCGAATTCACCTTCACACATTTTGACGGTATCGATGTCCGGTCTCTCTTTTACGTTGTCATGGACAATGATGGTGACATTCAACCATGGACCCTTACAACCCATGTTGGTGGATTGTCGCATACAGTAGAAGAGAGTGTCCACTTGGTTGAAATCTATGTCGATTGTGTGGGCAAGTCTGTTCTTCTTGTATTTGCTAAGCGTGTCGCAATCATCTGTTTGGAAATCTTTGTTATACCATTCCATGATGTAATCGCGGGATGGGTATCCGACGACAGGGAGACGCTTGCTGCTGTATGGGTTGTCCCCTTTACAGTAGTTGAGCGCGAAGTCTGGTTCGTTGGTGTTGATGACCGTTGTTGTGTCTCCGATCATCGCATAGGAGGTGATGGCGTCCGCCACGATGATTTTGAATGAGTCTATTTGGCTGACGCAGCTGTTGCTGTCAATTCTTACAACGACGTATTGGTTCGTGTTGGCGATGACGGTGTTGGTGGCTGGGTTTCCTCCTGAAATAGCACTCTCGTAGGCGGTGCTTTTGTATTTGTTTTGTGGCAGGCTCAATGAGTCCGCGATAGGTAACCACACCCATTTATAACCACTTTCGTATTCTGCGGGTTCCTCCAAGAAATCGTTGAAGTTTGTTTTAGGAGTATCTCCGGTACAATAGCGGATGAAATGTTCATCGCCCTTGAATTTTGGGGTTGTCTTGTCGTGGCAGTTGATCTTTACAGTGACGAGACTAGGCTCTCCGAAACATCCCTTGTCCGTAATGCCACGCACGACGAATTGGACGAAACGGAACCCATTGGTCGCGCATCCGCTCTCGGTGTCCATTCCCTTTAGGAGTCTTTCCAATAGGATGCTGTCCCCTTTGGTCGCCTCCTCCATATTCTTTTGGATGTCTCCGGCGATGACATCGTAATATGGATAGAATACCAGACTGTCGGTGGTGTATTTTCTGCCAGGGTTCCAATCTTTCAATTGTCCCAATACTTCATCTTCTTTTAACTTGTAGTATTGACAGATCGTCATTGTGTCGGTCAGTATGGTGTCGGCCGATTTGTAGAGTGTGATGTCTATCTGGCTAGGATTACTTTCGCAGTGGTCTTTGAAGTAAGTGGCCTCGTATCTGATTGTGATGGAAGGCGATGAGAAAAGAGAGTCTCTACCTATTTTTACTTCGTCTCCTTCTCCAATTTTGGTTCTGACAACTTCATCTTCCGTCTTTGTCACTTCGTACCAGAATACTTGGTAATCTTGGTGAGCGGCGTCTTTTGTCACCTTCAAAGGAATGGAATCTTCTACCTTTGTACTGCGGCAGAATGCCAACTCTGTGTTTTCTGAAAGATCTGGCGTTTCGTCGATTTTGAGGTCTAGGACTTTGACGAATAGGGTGTCTCCGTCGTCCAAACAACTGTTGGCGAGGTCTTTTTGCTTGAAGATGAGGGTCCTTGTACCTGGAATGTTTGTGTTGATCTTGCCTGTTTTCTGTATGTTCCAGTCGACTACTTTGGTGTAGGTCTTGTCTATCAAATCATCTACGACGTTCTCTGTGCCACCAATGGTATCTATGATCGTGGCGTAAAGGTTATAGTCCTCGAAATACTTGGTGATCTTCAAGTGGGACAATTCATTGCCCAAACAAGAATAGATGGTGTCATTCTTGGCGATGGTATCGTTGTCGTAGACGAAGATAGGGTCGCCCAATCTATCTTTTATGAAACAGATTGGCATGAATTCGCTGCAACTATTCCCGTTGCCCTTCCAAGGGGATTTGTAGTAAACGTAGAGTGTGTCGTCGTCGGAGATCGTAAAGGTTTCTTCCAATTTAGATTCGTCTCGCAAAGAGATGAATTCACTCTTTTCATAAACATTGCTGGATAAAGTGTCGTCCTTCCCGTTGCCTTTAAATAGCACGTAGATATCACTGAAATCTTTTTTCATATTGACGATGGAGTCCACATCCTTCGCATCCAATGGTGTTTGGCAATTGAAGAATTGTTGCCATGCTTGGGTGGTGTCGATCATCTGAATAGGATTGTCATAATTACTCAACAGTTGCTCCAACAGTGCCCTGTTGACTCCATGTCTGCTGGAGAAATCGACCAACATATCTCTTTTCGCCCTCTCCCATATACATGAATCCACCTTGATGATAGAGTCTAGGTCGAATTCGAGTCTTGAAAGTTGTGCTTTTATGGCTTGAGGCGTAATGGTTATTTCATCGCAGAAGTGAATCTTGATGGTGTCAGGTGTTTCCCTGCAATCACTTTTGGCGTTGATGTTGATCTCGACCATTTGCGTTTCGTTTTTCTTGTAGATACCTGATCCTGTTGCATGATCTCCATTGAGACCTGCGCAATTACCACCGCCGCCGCCACCGCCGCCACCGCCGCCGTTGCCATCACCATTTAGCTCGCATCGGTAGTTTTTCCAGTTGATGTTTTTTTCGTAACTGCTTTCGAATATGGAAGTATCTCTTGTGACGTTATCGGTCAAGTCCAATTCCGCTTGCGGTATTACTTGTGGTGTTCCCCCTATGTAGGTCTTCTTGTCGTAAATAGGATCGTCTGCTCTCTTTGAGTGCAATACCAATGTGATTGTAATCGCATTGGTGTCTTTTATTTGCTTGGGGATGACAAGGTTTTCGAATTCGAACACAATTTCTCTTGTCTTGATGACAGAAGGCTTTGTCGTTGCGTAATTATCGTTTATTTTATCAACGGATTCCAAGTAAGAGTTGACGGAAGGGAGGGCCGTCTTCATGAATTTATTATTGTTCGTTGTGTTCCAGTCTCTCACTTTTGTATCAGATTTCCTTTGGTTTTTCGTTGTGTTCAGCATGGTGGTGATGGTAGGGTAGCTGATGTCGCTTTTGGTTCCGTTGCTTGTGCTTTGTACGGCACTATGAAATTGGATGTCGCAACTGACGATAGAGTCCACATATTCTGATATAGGTACCCGTACATTGATATTGGTGAGCCCGTTTTTGTTGTTACCCGTTTTGACGTATAGGGTAACTTTGAAGTCCTCGTTTGGTTGGATGTCTGTTTTGTCCACCTCCATAGGTAAAGCCGCCTCCGGAGCGTCTGGTGCACCAATATAAATCAAAGCGTTGGTGAAGTAATGGTACTCCTGTGTTGGAATAATCGTAACGTTAAAATCATTGCCGTTTCGGGCAATGTAATTGAAGGGGGAGGAAGAAATAGGGGCTAAAGTTGTTTTGGTAAGGTCGAAACCTCTGGCATATGGATTGTACGCCTGAATGAGACATGATTCGCTTTGGTATAGATAGTTGATCATACACCTAAATGGATTCTCGTCGACCGTTGGCGCGTTTTCGGCGATGGCGACGTCGTTGAAAGGAATTTTGCTAGCCTTACCGTAATATTTTTTGTCGTTTGGCATAGAACTCATCATGTCTTTGTCTCTGTTGAGTCTCATGCAATCACTGGTTTGGAGGAACATACCTCCCAATGCGCTGTATGCGAATGATATGGTGTCATCCATTGTGTATGGGATACAATTGCCGAATCTGAAACTTGCGAAAATTGGGTCAGGCGTATTTCCCGCAGAAGTGGATTCTTGGAATAGGAACGTGTTGTAAACCATAATGCTTCTTCTTGGCAACAATGGATGTTTGTATACCAACGAGAAGTTCCATCCGCAGAATTGGCCGGCATCTTCTCCTACGTTTGGCCTTCTGCTTAATTTTACAGGTATGTTCGCCACGTATATCCTATAGTTGCCGTTGCCTGGAAATCCTGGGTCTTGAATGATGCTGTTGATGGTGTCGGTGATTGCTTTGTGAATGGCATAGAATCCATCGTTCTGTGGAGATTTTTTAGGGTCTTGGGTGTCCGCATCCCCTTCAATTTTCATAAAGGAACTTAATGCGGAATTTGAAAGTGGCAGGTCGTTGCCTTTGTCGTCTGTGATTTTTATGTATACATATTCTTGGGTAAGCGGCTTTTCCACACGTCCACCCCAAGTGATTCTGGCGTCTTCTATAGTTCCTAAACCACATTCTTGAGGAATGTTGATGCAGAAGTCTGCGAAATTACAGTTCTCGATGGTTATCCCGTCCGTTCTTGTCGGATTGTTTGTGATTGGGGAAAGTTCGCCTTCGTACTCTATTTCTTGCGTGATATCATCTGTCGTTTTGCCTACCAGGTCCAAAAGTTGAGTATTAGTGTTTCCGATGAGAAAACAATTGGCGTTTATCGTTCCTGAGTAAACTGGGTTTATGTCAGTCAACTTGAATTGCGCAAACGTAAGATTGAAAGATGCTAATAGTATGCAGATAAATAGAAGAGAAATTTTTTTCATTCCTATCGAGTTTTTATATCGTGTAAATTAATAAAGTATAACTTGGTTTGTGGTCCAAACATTTGTCTAGGATTCGTCAATGAATTCTCTGTGAATAGGAGAGTGTTACCTCTCTTTCTTCGATTGCCCTGATAATTTTTAACTTTAAGCTTTCACCTTGTTCAATAACCTATAGTGATAAGTAATGGTTTGAAACTTATTAAACTCAAAGAGTCCCCCTATAAAACGTCACAAATGTACTCATTTTTTGTCTTCTTTTTCGCCTTTTGGGTTTAAATTTGGGTGAGTGTGGGAATATTCTAATTTTTAATAGATTAATATATTTATAAGATGATTATATTTATAATTATCAAGTATCGCTTAAATAGTGTACATGATTGAAAGGTGAAAAAAAATAGCGTAAAAGGTATTGTGTAGAAGTGTTTAATGTTGTATCTTTGCGCAGTTTTCCTTCGTGGTATAATAAGTGATTCAAAGGAATCCACCACCGGATGTAATTTTAAATAATTTTATACAATGTACGCAATTGTAGAAATTCAAGGACAACAGTTCAAGGTAGAAGAGAACATGAAGTTGTTCGTACACCACATGGCTGAGGCTGAGAGCGGAAAGCAAGTGGAGTTTGAGAAAGTTTTGTTGGTTGACAACAACGGTACTGTAACAGTTGGTGCTCCAGTTATCTCTGGCGCTAAGGTTGTTGCTGAGGTTGTTTCTCCTCTTGTAAAGGGTGACAAGGTATTGGTATTCCACAAGAAGAGAAGAAAAGGTTCTCGCAAGTTGAACGGTCATCGTCAACAATTCACTGAGTTGAAAATTAAAAACGTAGTTGCTTAACTTTAAAAATTCAAGAAAATGGCACACAAAAAAGGTGTTGGTAGTTCCAAGAACGGTCGTGAGTCAGCAAGTAAGCGACTCGGTGTTAAGATTTTCGGTGGTCAATTCGCAAAGGCTGGTAACATTTTGATTCGTCAACGTGGTACAGTTCACCACCCAGGTGAGAATGTTGGTATGGGTAAGGATCACACTTTGTTCGCATTGGTTGACGGTGTGGTTGTGTTCAGAAAGAAGAAGGACAATCGTTCTTACGTTTCTGTAGACCCAGTTGAGGCTCAAAACTAATATTGAGTTTGATAATGAATATCGGGGGATCGAGCAATCGGTTCCCCGATTTTTTTTAGTGCTTGGAAAAAATCTGTTGGTTTGCGAAAAAATATCCGCTGTTGGGCGGTCTGTTTTGTGAAATAGGCCTATTACCTTTTTAGTAGTTCCTTCTCCAATTTGACGATTTCGTCTCTGTATTGGGCCGCCTCCAGGAATTCCAATCGTTTGGCGCACTCCTTCATCTTCTTTTTGGCTATTTCGATGGCTTTCTCAATGTCGTTCTTTGAGAAGAATTGCGGATCCTCCGCCGCATAGCGGTTGGTGGTTTGTCTCTCTTTCGCGTAATCTTTGCTGATAGGTTGGTTGCTATTTTCCGTGTTGGTGATTCCCAATACCGCTTTGCTGTTCTTTCCGACCGCCTTGGGTGTGATATTGTGCTCTTTGTTGTATTGCATCTGTTTCTCCCGTCTGCGATTGGTCTCGTCAATGGTCAACTGCATACTACGGGTGATTTTATCCGCGTACATGATGGCCAATCCATTGACGTTTCGTGCAGCTCTACCTACCGTTTGCGTCAAGGCTCGGTGAGAGCGTAGCATGCCCTCTTTGTCCGCGTCAAGAATTGCGACCAAGGATACCTGTGGTAAATCCAGACCCTCCCTCAGTAGGTTCACACCTACCAACACGTCAAAGAGGCCATTGCGGAGGTCCTCCATGATTTTCACACGTTCCAAGGTCTCCACGTCGGAGTGTATGTAGTTGCTTCGTATGCCCATCTTGGTCAGGTAGGCCTGTAGCTCCTCTGCCATACGTTTGGTGAGCGTGGTGACGAGAACGCGTTCGTCTTTTTCGGCTCTGGTTTGTATCTCTTCGATCAAATCGTCGATCTGGTTTTGCGATGGACGGACCTCTATGACAGGGTCGAGCAATCCTGTTGGACGAATGATTTGTTCGACAAATATGCCTTCCGACTTTTGTAATTCGTAGTCGGCTGGGGTGGCGCTCACGTATATGGCTTGCCCCACCATGTTTTCGAACTCCTCGAATTTCAGGGGCCTATTGTCCAATGCGGAGGGTAGACGAAATCCAAAATCCACTAAGGTGCGCTTTCGGGACGAATCACCTCCGTACATCGCATGGATTTGTGGAATGGTGACGTGGCTCTCGTCAATGACTAATAGAAAATCTTTCGGGAAGTAATCCAAAAGACAGAATGGTCGGGTGCCAGGTTTTCTGCCGTCAAAATAGCGTGAGTAGTTCTCTATACCCGAACAATGGCCCAACTCCCGGATCATCTCCATGTCGTAGTTGACCCGTTCGTACAAACGTTTCGCTTCGAAAACCTTTCCGATGCTTTGGAAATACTCCACTTGCGTCGTGAGGTCATCTCCGATCTCAACCAATGCTCTGTTGATTCGTTCGGGGGTGGTGACGAATAGATTGGCGGCATATATGTTGAACTCTTCGAAGGATTCGATATGTGTGCCGTTTAGTGGGTCTATCGACTCGATCTCTTCAATTTCATCTCCCCAAAAGTGAATGCGGATGATGTGGTCCGCATAGGCGAGGAATACATCGATGGTGTCGCCTTTTACGCGGAATCTTCCGTGGTCCAGCTCTATTTCGTTGCGAATGTAAAGGCTCTCCACCAATTTCCTGATTAGGACATTCATGCTCACCATTTGGCCCCGTTTTACCTTGATCATCGTGTCGTGGAAATCTTCCGGGTTTCCGATGCCATAAAGGCAAGAGACGGATGATACGATTACGACGTCGCGTCTGCCCGATAGTAGGGCGGAGGTGGCTGATAATCGAAGTTTCTCCAATTCGTCGTTGATGGCGAGATCCTTCTCGATATATGTGTCCGTGTTGGGAAGGTAGGCTTCCGGTTGGAAGTAATCATAGTAAGAGACGAAGTATTCAACGGCGTTCTCCGGAAAGAACGCCTTGAATTCTCCGTATAGTTGCGCCGCCAATGTCTTGTTGTGGCTTAAGATCAGCGTAGGCCGATTTAGTTCCTTGATGACGTTGGCGATGGTAAACGTTTTACCTGAACCTGTTACTCCAAGTAGCGTCTGGTGGTCGCATCCCGCATGGACGCCTTTGACCAGTTCCGCGATGGCTTGTGGTTGGTCTCCTGTGGGTCCGAATTCCGAAACTAACTTGAAGTCCATGGTTTTAGTCGTTTTTCATAATGAAATAACAGATGACGTAAACGATCAGTCCACCTATGATTCCTGTAAAGAAGGAGATTACTGCGTAAAGAATACGGGCGATTGTTACGTCAATATTCAAATAATTAGCAAGTCCCGCTACGACACCAGCGAGCATCTTGTTGCTTGACAATGATAATTTTCCCATTTTTTGAAATTTTTAGTTGTTAGTATGCGTATTAATTTATGATCTAATTCCTAGTCCTCGGTTATATGTTTTCAAGAATATAAACGAGGTGTTCCCAGTGTTTTTTCACTGTTGAGATTTCGCAACGCTCTGCGGGAGAGTGGTTGCCTATAATGGTAGGGCCGATGGAGATCATATCCATTTCAGGGTATTTCTCTATGATCAGTCCACATTCCAAACCTGCGTGGATGGCACCTACATGAGGTTTTTCTCCGAATAGTTTTTCGTAAGAATCCGCAACGAGATTTTTGATCGCGGAATTCATATTAGGTTTCCAGCCTGGGTAACCGTCGCTATGGGTGACTTTCGCCCCCGCTAATGTGAACACCGCCTCCACACGGTCTTTTATATCGTGCTTCTTGCTGTTGACGGAGCTACGTTGGCTCGTGGCGACCACGATCTTTCCATCGATGTTCTTGATGGAGGCGAGGTTCGTGGAGGTCTCCGGCAAGTTTTCCAACTCCTTGCTCATCTCAATGACTCCGTGAGGACATGCGTAAAGCGCGTTGATCAGACGGAGGGAATCTTCCTTGGTGTATGCGGTTGCGACCGGTTCTGTGGAAGATAGGTCGATCACGAGAGATTTCTCTGTCGGATATTCCTCTTCCAGAAGGGCCAAGAAATGGTTGATGTCTGCTCGGATCTCCTCTTTCTTACTCCAATCGATGCAAATGGTTGCTTGTGCCTCCCTTGGGATGGCGTTGTGCAGGTTGCCTCCTGAGATTTTGCAAATTTGGACGGGGAATTTCTTCGACTCGTTCCACAAAAATCTGGAAAGTATTTTGATGGCGTTGCCTCTTCCTTTGTTGATATCGTCTCCTGAGTGTCCGCCTTGTAATCCTTTAACGAATAGTTGGATGAAGAACGCGTTTTTAGGAGCATCCTCTTCGGCGAGATCGAAATAGGCGACTGTGTCGATTCCGCCCGCGCACCCGATACAGAATCGTCCATCTTCCTCGGAATCCAAGTTGATGAGCTTTTTGGATTGGATCCAATTGGCTTTGACGTGTTGCGCGCCGGTGAGGCCTCTCTCTTCGTCAACGGTAAATAGACACTCGATAGGACCGTGTTGGATGTTGTTGGATGATAATACCGCCAACATAGCCGCTACGCCGATGCCGTCGTCCGCCCCCAAGGTGGTTCCTTGCGCTTTTAGCCAATCGCCCTCTACGATGGTTTGGATCGGGTCCGTATCGAAGTTGTGGTTGGTTCCCGCATTTTTCTCGCAAACCATATCCATGTGAGCTTGGAGCACTACGGATGGTGCGCATTCCCTTTTAGGGGTGGCTGGTTTGCGGATCAAGACGTTGCCCACCTCATCCACTTCCGTGTGCAATCCCAAGGATTTGCCGAAATCTTGCAAAAATTCACCGATTTTTTCCTCTTTGCCGGAGGGATGGGGTATCTCACATATCTTTTTAAATTGAGACCAAATCTCTTTGGGCTCTAACTCTTCTATTGTCATTGTCGTTTATCTTTTGTTTGTGTAAAGATAGTTTTTTAGGGTGACGTTAACAAAGAAATATGGGGGTAAAAGATGCCTGCGAGTGTTAAACTTATAAAAAATAAGCTTGAGACCATTGGTCCCAAGCCACATTGCACTGATACTTTAAACAACTTATATAGGCGCAGGGGCTTCTTGCCGTACTGCGTGTAACTCAATTCAAAATCGAACAAATGTGTTCGCTGATATATGACATGCAAATACCGTGCCAAACTTTTCCGTTTTCTAATATTTTTTGTAAAAATAATTGTGTTTATTGATATTGATTATAATAATATTAAAAATATTTAATAATATTGTTTGGTTTTAAACGTTATGGAGAATGAAAAATAAATCGTTTTGAGGTTCTCTTTGTGCAGACAAGTGCAGAAAACAAGTTTCTCTTTTTGTATATTTGTATGAATCTAACGAAACAGGATTTTAATGACCGATTTTTTAGATAAGGAGATAACTTATTTGCCGGGCGTTGGCCCTAAGCGTGCGGAGGTTTTGAAGAAGGAACTGAACGTTTCTTCTTATGGAGATCTTTTGCATTGTTTCCCTTATCGATACATCGATCGCTCTAAATTCTATCGCATCAAAGAGATTTCTCCAGCTGCGACATATGTCCAAATTCGAGGGACGATCTTAAATATCACGACGCAGGGGACAGGTCGTTCCGCCAGGGTAGTGGCTCTTTTTTCCGATGGGGAATCTGCCATAGAACTGATTTGGTTCAAGGGCGTGAAGTATGTTTTGGAAAAATACAAGCCTGGTCATGAGTTTGTCGCGTTCGGTAAGGTGTCGGAATTCAACGGTCGGTATAATTTGGTGCATCCAGATATGGAGACCGTCAATGAGGCTCTTTCCAAGCAGAGTTTTGGTGGTGTTCAGGGAATGTATAATACGACCGAAAAGATGAAAAATTCATCCATCACTACTCGGACCATGCAAAAGTTTGTCTCTGAAATCTTCTCTTCCTTAAATGGTAGTATGCTTCAGGAAACTTTGCCCAATTCTCTTCTTGCGGATAATCATTTGATCTCCTTCCATGAGGCGATGTTCAATATTCATTTCCCTCAGTCTCCTGATATGTTGCGTAAGGCGCAGTTTCGATTGAAGTTTGAGGAGCTTTTCCTGATTCAATTGCAGATGTTACGACAACGGAATGTGCGTAGAGTTCGTTTCGCGGGATTCCAATTCGTGAAGGTAGGGGCTTTTTTTAATGATTTTTATAGTAAATATCTTCCCTTTCAATTGACCAACGCCCAGAAAAAAGTTTTGCGGGAGATTCATGCGGATATGGCCAGTGGTCGTCAAATGAACCGTTTGTTGCAGGGTGATGTGGGAAGCGGAAAGACTTTGGTGGCTTTGATGACGATGTTGATTGCGCTCGATAATGGTTACCAAGCCTCTATGATGGCTCCCACTGAAATTTTAGCGCAGCAGCATTTCGCCTCTATTTCCAGTATGTTGCAAGGTATGGATGTGAATGTCGCTTTGCTCACAGGCTCCTCAAAAAAGAAGGAGCGGGAAGTGGTCTTGCAAGGTATCCAGAATGGTACGATCCATATATTGATTGGCACCCATGCCCTGTTGGAAGATGGGGTTGTTTTTAACAAATTGGGTTGCGTGATTATAGATGAACAACATCGTTTCGGCGTGGAGCAACGCGCTAGACTTTGGAGTAAGAGTGAACGGCCTCCTCATGTTTTGGTCATGACGGCAACGCCTATTCCAAGAACGTTGGCCATGACGATATATGGTGACTTGGATGTCTCCGTGATTGATGAGTTGCCTCCTGGTCGTAAACCGATAGGAACTTCTCATCGGTTTGATACCCATCGCGCGAATGTGTATGATTTTATTAAGTCGGAGATTGCCAAGGGTAGACAGGCTTATATCGTTTATCCCATGATTCAGGAATCCGAAAAATCTGATTGGGCTAATATAGAAGCTGGCTTCGATTCTTTGAAACAGGTCTTCCCTGAACCATATTACCATCTTGGCATGGTGCATGGAAAAATGAAGCCGGATGAGAAGGATCAGCAGATGCGTTTGTTCGCATCTGGTGCTACGCAGATATTGGTCGCCACGACGGTCATTGAAGTGGGGGTGAATGTCCCTAACGCCTCTGTCATGGTGATTGAGAGCGCGGAACGGTTTGGATTGTCCCAACTACATCAATTAAGGGGACGTGTGGGCCGTGGCGCTGATCAGTCCTACTGTATATTGCTAACCTCCGTCAAACTATCTAATGATGGACGGCAACGGATGGATGTGATGACGCGAACCACCAATGGTTTTGAAATTTCGGAGGTGGATTTAAAGATGCGTGGGCCAGGTGATTTGGAGGGAACGCAGCAGAGTGGCGTCTCATTGAATCTTAAAATAACTAATTTGGCGACTGATGGTGAGATTATACAATACGCGCGTGATGTCGCTAACGATGTATTGGAACGTGATCCCGATTTATTGCTCCCTGAGAATTATCTACTGAATCGCCATCTAGATAGGATGGCAAAAGAATCTGTGAATTGGGGCGTGATAAGTTAGTGTTACCTTTCTAACATTCTTTCTAACATGAATATGAGGCATCATTTGTGATGCCTTTTTTATTTGTCCCGTTTTTAATATGGCAAAAAAAAGAGCTGCCCAAATGGACAGCTCTTTTCTATGATTGCTCTAATCTACTGATTATTTAGAGAACAAGTTAACCTCTACACGACGGTTCTTTGCTCTACCAGCTGCAGTGTTGTTAGAAGCGATTGGCTTAGTAGAACCGAATCCCTCTGACTCGATGTTAGCAGCTTGTACGCCCTTGTTAGTCAAGTAAGACTTAACAGAAGCAGCACGATCCTTAGAAAGTTGCATGTTAGAAGCAGCCTTACCTACGTTGTCAGTGTGACCAGCCAACTTAACTGACCACTCAGGGTGCTTAACGAGCAACTCAGCCAAACCGTTCAAGTAAGGGAATGAACCCTCCTTGATGATAGCCTTACCAGACTCGAACTCCAAGTTAGACATTGCAGTCTCGATGATCTTAGCCTCCTCAACAGTTGGCTTGTAAGCAACTTTTGGCTTAGTAGCCTTGATGTGGCGATCCAAAGAGTCTTGAACGAACTTGATGTCGTTTTGCAACTTCTTGATTTGTGCGTTTTGATCCTCGATCTTTTGCTCCAACTTAGCGTTAGCCTCGTCGCAAGCCTTCTTTTGAGCCTCAAGGAGACCGCTCATATCTGGCATCTCAACTTGTGGGATGTAATCAGCCCAAGCGATGTTGCGGATGTTGCTCTCGCCAGCGAACTTGATGCGAACACCAAGCAAACCAGTGATAGTAGAACGACCTGCTGCATAGTTCATGTGCTCAGGAGTTGTGTGAAGACGATATTGACCAGCCAAGTAGATACCTACCCACTTGCATACATTGTACTCCAACTTTGAACCACCCAACATCAAGAACTTAGCGCCCTTGTCAGCGTCCTCGTTCTCAACTGCGTTCTTGTAGATGGTAGCACCCAAACCAGCAGTTCCGTACCAGTTCAATTTTTGCCATCCTGCAGAACGGTAAGGAGCGATGATGTTAGAGATGTTGATAGAACCGAAGATGTCGATATCGTGGTTCTTTACTGCCAAATCCTCAATGTCCTTCTTGATGAACATGTACTCCAAGCCCATTCCCCAACGAGGGTTGAAAGTTCTCTCTACCAATCCACCGATTGCCAAACCAACTTTTTGATCTGAGTTACGAACGTAGTTGATACCACCTTGAACTGCTACAGACCAGTGGTTGAAAGACTCTGATGCTGCTGCCTCTGCTTGAGCTTGCTCAGAAGTTGCCTCAGCTGCCTCTTGAGCGTTAGCAGATACTGCGAAGCTCATTGCTGCCAATACAGCCAAAAAACTTTTTTTCATACTCTTACTATAAAATTAATTGTTTAAAATATCCAATATTTTTTACAAATATCCGAATTATTTTTCAATTTGAAAAACAATTCGGAATATTTGATATTATTTTTTTTCGCTAGCGTCCAATTGACTCTTCAAAGCAGCCAACTCCTCGATGTCTCCCAATGTAGCCTTCTCAACAGCGATGATTGGTTGATCAGCCTTCTTGGTTGACTTCTTCTTGCGGTTGTCTTTCTTCTCCTCAGTCTCCTCGCCGTTAGCCTTTTGAGCATCCTCGAAGATGCGGCTGTGAGACAAGATGATTCTCTTAGAATCCTTGTTGAACTCGATCACCTTGAATTGAAGCTTCTCGTCAACCTTTGCTTGAGTCTTATCCTCCTTAACCAAGTGCTTTGGAGTTGCGAATCCCTCTACACCGTAAGGCAAAGCGATAACGGCACCCTTGTCCATCATTTCGATGATAGTACCCTCGTGGATAGAATCTACAGTGAACTCCTTCTCGAACTCATCCCATGGATTCTCCTCCAATTGCTTGTGACCCAAGCTCAAACGACGGTTGTCCTTGTCGATCTCCAATACTTGTACCTCGATGTCAGCACCAGTTTGAGTGAACTCTGATGGGTGCTTGATCTTCTTGGTCCAAGACAAGTCAGAGATGTGGATCAAACCATCTACGCCCTCAGCGATCTCAACGAATACGCCGAAGTTGGTGAAGTTGCGAACCTTAGCGGTGTGCTTAGAACCTACTGCGTAGTCAGTATCGATGGTATCCCATGGATCTGCCTTCAATTGCTTGATACCCAAAGACATCTTTCTCTCCTCGCGGTCCAAAGTCAAAACAACTGCCTCAACCTCGTCACCTACCTTCATGAAGTCTTGTGCGCTACGCAAGTGTTGTGACCAAGACATCTCAGAAACGTGGATCAAGCCTTCAACGCCTGGAGCGATCTCAACGAATGCGCCGTAGTCAGCCATAACGACTACCTTACCCTTCACCTTGTCGCCTACCTTCAAGTTAGCGTCCAAAGCATCCCATGGATGAGGAGTCAATTGCTTCAAACCAAGAGCGATACGCTTCTTGTCATCATCGAAGTCGAGGATAACAACGTTCAACTTTTGATCCAATGCAACTACCTCTTCTGGGTGAGTTACGCGGCCCCAAGACAAGTCTGTGATGTGGATCAAACCGTCTACGCCACCCAAGTCGATGAATACACCGTAAGAAGTGATGTTCTTGACAGTTCCTTCCAAAACTTGACCCTTCTCGAGTTTTGAGATGATGTCCTTCTTTTGTTGCTCCAACTCAGCCTCGATAAGAGCCTTGTGGGATACAACAACATTCTTGAACTCGTGGTTGATTTTTACGACCTTGAATTCCATTGTCTTTCCTACGAATACGTCGTAGTCGCGGATAGGCTTAACATCAATTTGTGATCCTGGCAAGAATGCCTCGATGCCAAATACATCAACGATCATACCACCCTTAGTGCGGCACTTGATGTAACCCATGATAACTTTATCGTTCTCCAAAGCCTCGTTAACGCAATCCCAAGAACGAGCTGCGCGTGCTTTCTTGTGAGAAAGGATCAATTGACCCTTCTTGTCCTCTTGGCTCTCGATGTAAACCTCTACATCGTCACCGATCTTCAAATCTGGGTTGTAGCGGAACTCGTTCATAGAAACGATACCGTCTGACTTGTAACCTACGTTTACAACAACCTCTCTCTTGTTCATAGAGATAACCTTACCGATAACAACGTCCTTGTCCTTTACGACGTTCAAGGTGTCGTCATACTTGCTGGTAAGTTCCTCGCGGCTGATGCTAGAATCTGCGTCGCCGTTCTCAAAAGCGTCCCAGTCAAAACCTTCAACTGGCTTTACGTTTTTTGTTAATTCGCTCATTTTAAATTAGTTAATAAATTAAATTAGTCGTTAGACATTATATTTTGTAAAAATCGGTGCAAAATTAGTCTTTTTTATTGATTTGAGAAAATAAAATTGCGATTTTTTACAACTATAAGTGGCTGATGTTGACTTCGTTTTGTGTTTTGGGGAGATTGTTCTTGCTTGTGATAGATTTTTGATAAAAAAGCCGCACCGAAATTAATTAAACTCCTGAAAAATAGGAATTGAGCGTTTCCCAATCTTTGTAATCCACCGTGTCACGGAGACAACCCGAAGGTGTGGCCCGCCATTGATATGGGAGTGTACGCCCGTTATTAGATTTGATTGTTAAGTTTAACCATAATAGACGGTGCGGCCATTCTCTCTTTGTTTCTATGTTTTTTCATGTCAAAAGTAGTTTGTTTTTTCTGTATCTGCAAATCTTTTTTGACGCATCTTTTATTTATTATTTACTAACTTCGCGGTCGTCTTAAATTTATGTGGAAAATGGGTGTTCGCCATCCTTTGAAACTGCATATTTATTTTGATTCACAACGTTTCCCGAATTATGGCAGGTACCGTTTATTTGATTCCTAATACGTTGGGCGAATGTGATACCCAACATGTTTTACCTTCTTATAATAGGGAGGTGATCCTTTCCATTAAACATTTCATTGTCGAGGATGTTCGTACGGCCCGCCGTTTTTTGAAAAAGGTGGATGCATCCATCGTTATTGACGAACTTACCTTTTACACGCTCAATAATCATACGTCGCCTGAGGAGATCGGCGGCTATCTGTTGCCGGCCAAGTCTGGTATGGACATGGGTATCATCTCGGAGGCTGGTTGTCCCGCCATTGCCGATCCGGGTGCGGATATAGTTCGTATGGCGCAAGAGGCGGATGTGAAGGTCGTTCCGTTGGTGGGTCCCTCTTCTATCTTATTGGGATTGATGGCTTCCGGTTTTAATGGCCAAAGTTTCGCTTTTGTCGGCTATTTGCCGATCAAACCGAATGAGCGGGATCAACGTTTGCGTCAGTTGGAGAAACGCGCGCATGTGGAGAAACAGTCCCAGATTTTCATAGAGACCCCGTATCGTAATAATACGATGTTTGAAAATATCCTTTCCGTTTGCCAAGGCGGCACGAAGTTGTGCGTCGCATGTGATATCACGTTGGAGAGTGAGTACATCAAGACCAAAACTGTCGCTCAATGGAAATCGTTCAAACAGCGTCCTGATTTGAACAAACGCCCTTGTATCTTTATATTGTATTAGCGGAAGATTTCGCTTGATCCTCTAATTGGGATAGATGAGTGGTGTCGTTCCAAGAGATAACGTTCCATACGCCATCTTTTTTCTCTACTACAGCCACTGCGGTGGATAATGGGTGGACTGCGTGGGCAATTTCAGAAATTTGCTGGTATTTCAGGTAGGTGTAGAGCGTTTTCAGCAATGCTCCGTGTGTGACGACTAGAATGTTTTCTCCTGGATGCTCTTGTGCGATTCGCTCCATGAATCGCGCCGCGCGGATTCTGACCTGCTCGTAGGTTTCGCAGGTTTCCCTTTTGTGCTTTTCCGGATGATTCCAAAATATGCCTATCTCTTCCGGGAAATCTCTTTTCAGATCGTCGATCAAAATGCCCTGCCAATCTCCCATAAGGATCTCTTTGAGGGCGTCGTCTTTTTCTATGGTGATGTTTCGCTGACCGATAATCAATTCGGCTGTTTTGGCGGCACGTCGTAAGGGGCTGGCGTAGACATGGTCGAATCGAACCGCTTTGAGGTGCTCTCCCAACGCCATGGCTTGGCTCTCTCCCAATGGGGTGAGTTCGGTCTCATGTTGCCCTTGCATGCGGTTCTCTTGATTCCAGTAGGTCTGCCCGTGTCTGACTAAATAGAAACGTGTCATAGATTCGAGTCCTGAATGAAGAAGTGTATAAAAAAGAAAGGAGTCGCACTGAAAGCGGACTCCTTCCGATACCTTGTATTTTACGGCATTGATTAAACTGCCTCTTGCTTCTCAACAGCTACCATACCACGATAGTATCCGCAAGAACCGCATACTCTGTGATACAAATAAAGTGCGCCGCAATTTGGACATACTGCTAATGTAGGAGCAACTGCCTTGTAGTGAGTTCTTCTCTTAGCTCCTCTTGATTTACCTTGTCTTCGTTTAGGATGTGCCATTTTTGTTAATATTTTAAATTAGTTATTGTCTAATAATTTTTTGAGGGCGTTCCAACGTGGATCAATCTCCCTCTCGCTATCTTCATCGGATTCGTCGCTAGAGACGTCACTTGCCAGGCTGTCGTCATCTGAATCCTCTTCGTTTCTGTCGATTGCCAAATGCTTTCGGAGCGTCTTCGCCATTTCTTCGTCGCATTCTCCCGCCTCGTGGACATGGCGGATTGGAATTTGTAGGGCGATGAATTCGTACATGTACCATGACAAATCAATTTCACCCTCCTCCTCGGATATGACTACCAATTTGTCGTCTTCCTCTGCTTTGTCCTCTCCGAATTTGACGGTTAGGCTCTCTTCGCAGGAAATCTCTTGGTCCATTTCGTTCAAGCATCTGTCGCACAATACTTTTATTGTGCCCTCCATACTGAAATTAATGAGGAAAGAGTGAAGCGTTTTCCTGACTGTGATATCGGCCGTTACGTCGCCGCTCTGTACTTCATGTCCATTCACGGTTTCGAAGAACTTATCGTCCAAGTTGAAATGAAAGGCGTGGTCGCCCATTTCCAAATCCTTTAACGGAACTATGTAAGTATCTTCTCTTTCCACTTTACGTATGGATTCTAAAAATCTCCGCAAAATTACAAAATTTAATGATATCTTGCCCCTTTATGAGATTCATTTTTCTCTTTTTTGTGACATTATTTTGTAATTTATTGTGTATTAGATGGTTGTGTGTTCGGTAGAGTGATTCTAAATGTGGTTCCCACGTTAATTTCGGAGTGTTTCACAAATATTTTACCCTTGTGGTATTCCTCTACAATGCGACGTACAAGGGATAACCCCAAACCCCAACCTCTTTTCTTTGTCGTGAACCCTGGGTTGAAAACGGTTTTGAACTTTGATTTTGGAATGCCTTTCCCGGTGTCGCTTACGTCGATGATTACCTTGGCATTGCTTTGACTGACAGTTACGTCTATTTTCCCTTCTCCCTCCATTGCGTCGATGGCGTTTTTGCAAAGATTCTCGACCACCCATTCGAAAAGTGGTTGGTTCAGCGCCACGGTGATGGGGCGATCTTCCATGTAATGGCAGGTGATTTGAACCTTGTTGGAGGTCCTTTTCCGCATGTAGGCCAACGCATTGTCAAGAATGTCGTTCAGTACGACGGGGGTCAACTCCGCTTTGGAACCGATTTTGGAGAATCGTTCCGCGATGGTTCGGAGTCGGTTGACATCCTTCTCCATCTCGTCCATCAGGTTTTTGTCCACGCCTTCGCCTTTCAGTATCTCCACCCAAGCGAGTAGGGAAGAGATCGGTGTGCCTAATTGGTGAGCTGTCTCTTTGGAGAGTCCAACCCATACACGGTTTTGTTCTGAGCGTTTGGCGCTGGAAAAGACGAAAAATAGGACAATGAAGAAGGCTACTATGATGGTCCATTGAATATATGGATAGTATGCTAACTTGTTCAGCATCGTCGATTTGCCATAATATAGGTAGTGCTGCGTATCCTCATCTATTTGGATGGGGATGACGGTCTCCTCGCTTTTGAATTCCTCGAGTTTCTTTTCCAGAAATAGCTTCGTTTGGGGAGAAGTGGATTCTTCTTCCTCGGGTAGCCCCAAGTTTCGGTGCATAATGACGCTGCCGTGGTCATCCGCGATGAGTACGGGGATGTTGGTGTTCTCCTCAATCACCTTCATTAGAAAGGAGAGGTCGCTCTCGTCGTTGGCGGATACCAATCGTCTTGTCGCTTCCGCCCATAAGTTGATTCGTTGCTTCTCCTCTTCAGCCATCTCTCGAGCAAGGTGGTTGGAGTAATAGACGGAGAGCCCCACAATCAGGATCGCGATAATGGAGAAGGTGAATTTGATATGGTTTTCTAGCCTGAATTTCATCGACTTGTCTCTGTTGGCCTATGTCGGCTTATCTGTATTTGCCCTCTTCGCAGTCGTCCAATATACTTAAATAACTGGTGTATCGAGACGCGCTGATGGTATGCTCCTCAATGGCTTGCAATACGGCGCATCCCGGTTCGTGGATGTGGGTGCAGTTGCCGAATTTGCAATGGGCGGATTCCCTAAATATTTCAGGGAAATAGTGTCCGACCTCCTCTTTCTTGAAATCGATGGTGCCGAATCCTTTGATGCCGGGGGTGTCGATTAGGTAGGAGTTGTCGTTTAGTTCGAACATCTCGGAAAAAGTGGTGGTGTGCATGCCTTTGTTGTGGACATCGGATATCTCACCCGTTTTGGTGGAGAACTCCGGTGCTATCGCGTTGATGAGAGAGGATTTCCCCACACCGGAATTTCCTGATAGCAGGGAGGTCTTTCCCTGTAGCATGGCTATTAGTTTATCGATGTTCTCTCCTGTTTTGGCGGATACGGCAAGACATTCGTAACCGATGGTCTCGTAGAGGTACATCAACGCTTTCATGTATTCGGTCTCCTCTTCGTCGTATAGATCCATCTTGTTGATGATGATCTTAGCGTTCACCTGGTAGGCTTCGCTGGTCGCGAGGGCTCTGTCGATGAAAACGGTGGAGGTTTGAGGGTGGTTGATGGTGACAATTAAGAGCAATTGATCCAAATTGGCTGCGATGATGTGCAACTGTTTGGAGAGATTGGTCGGTTTGCGTACAATGTAGTTTTTCCTATCTTCGATGGCGGTGATCCATCCGGGGCCATCGGCAGGCATATCGAAAGAAACCCGATCGCCGACGGCAACCGGGTTTGTGCTTTTGATCCCTTTGATACGGAAGTTACCTTTGATCTTACATTCAAAAAGTTGGCCGTCGGATTCGCTTTTAACCCAATAGCCGCTTCCTGTATTTTTAACGACGAGACCGATCATACTGTCATTACCTCTTTCTCCTTTGCGGCGAGGATTTCGTCGACCTTCTTGATGTATTTGTCGTGGATTTTTTGAACCTCAGCTTCTGCGTCTTTCTCAGCATCTTCCGCCAAACCGTTCTTAACCTCCTTTTTCAAACCATCGATCGCGTCGCGACGAGCGTTACGGATGCTGATCTTCGCATCCTCTCCATCCGCGCGGGTTTGCTTCACCAATGCCTTACGTCTATCCTCTGTCAAAGGTGGAATGCAAAGGCGGATGAGCTCTCCGTTGTTTTCAGGTGTGATACCTACCTCAGAGGCCATGATAGCCTTCTCAATCTCTCCGATCATCTTCTTTTCCCAAGGTTGGATCGCGATGGTGCGGGCGTCTGGTGTAGTGATTGTGGCAACGCCTGAAAGGGGAACGATACTTCCGTAATAATCCAAACGTACACCATCAAGGATGCGGACATTCGCTTTGCCTGCTCTGATGCGTGCCAATGAGTCATCCAAGTGAAGCAATGCTTGCTCCATCTTCTCTTCAGCCGCTTTGAAATAATCTTTTACTTCTGCCATACTATTTAATATTATTTATTGTCAAAATTTGAATTGAACGCAAAAATAGGAAAAAATCCGTAATTCAAGCGATTTGCGCGTGATTATTGTCACTCCTTAATAAGTCGATGGCCAATTTCCCCCTCCGCGCCGATCTCTTTGATGAGATAGAATCCTTTGCGTTTATTGCCGGAGGATTCGAATTCCGCTTGGTTGGAGAAGACACCGATCCTTCTTCCAGCCAAGTCGTACACCTCGATTTTGATGGGCGTGGGGATACCTGCTTTTATGGGTTCGTCGAGGAGTGTCTGCTCGTTATGCTCTCCATCTCCGCAGTCATGGTGTGGGAACTGAATGCCTAAATCGATCTCCTTTCCTGCCACATATTCTACTGGATCTGTCGTGAGCGTGTCGCCCTCCGAAGAGGTGAGCCGGAAGATGTAGGGACCTATTTTGCTCTTGTCTTCATCGATGCCACCATTCTCCACGTAGAAGTTGTACATCTCTCTGTGGATAGGGACGAAGGTGCCGTCCTGCCGTTGGTATTCCACCTTATTGATGCGGTATTTGATGTCGTAGAAGATGGCCTTGAAGTAGAATTGACTGGTTCCCTCTTCGAATTTCACTTTGATGTTTTTCTCCTCTTCGCAAGGGACGAATTGCCATTTGATAGGTACTCTGCCGGCTTCTAATGTCGCTATTTGAAGGAAGGAGAGGGTGCTGAAATCGATGTCTCCATGTTTGCATTCCGGACAGCGGTCCACCACCTTTACGGTGATCTCGCCTAGTGGACCGAATACCCTGACGCATGCGCCGCAAGCATAGCTACTGTCGTATTGCGTATGGTTCATGGCGCAGTGGAGAAACTCGTCTTCTGGAACGTAGATGCCACAGTTACCTCCGTTGGAACCCGCCACGCCTCCGTATTGGGTGCCCTCTCCCGTGTACCACGTGGTATCGCATTCCGTGATGGGGAAGGCGTGAAGGAGGGTGTTGAATAGGAAAAGGAGAGTGTATGCGATAATTCTCTTCATGTCTGTTTGAATAAGTGTTGTGCGAAGGTATAAAAACTTTTTTGAATGGTGAATTTGATTTACATTTGTATCAAACTTTTGGGTATGCCCAACATTGAGGATATGCAATTTGAGACCATAAAGGAGCGTTTGTTGAAGATGGATATGAGTTTATATCCAGAGGAGGAGGTGCGTGCGCTGTTGGAGGAGGCGGGACCCAGTGGCTTCTTGGTGGCTTCTTTGGAACCCGGTCAGCGCATCGTACGGGCTCGTGTGGGCACGAATGTGTTGAAGTTCTCGGATTTGTCCTATCGCCAATCTCCTTCCGCGAAGTATCATCGGGCCAGCACGCCGGATATGCGTATGTTTTATGGGTGTTTGGTGGCGGATGACGGTTCTGCCTTCTTGTCGGAGTATGTGACGGCGGCGGAGTGTTCGCGTCTCCTCTCGACCGAGGATTTGCAAGGGGAGGAATTGTTGACCTTTGGGGTGTGGCGGGTCACCCGTCCCATCGCTGTGATTGAGGTCATTCATCCCAATTATTTCTCACATGCGGAGGAGAATCCGCTTTTGAAGGAGGCTAAATTCCAATATGAATCTTTATTGGCCAGTTGCCCTAAAAATTTGCGGCAGGAACTGGACCAACGCGCGGAATTCTTTTCCTATATATTTTCTCGGCCTAATCCATCCAAGTCTGATTACGAATATTTGATCAGCGCGCTCTTCGCGAAAATATCCGTGGAGAAGGGTTATGAGGGGGTGCTCTATCCTTCGGTGCCGACAGATGGTATGATGGGTCTGAATGTCGCGATCACCAGTGCGGCAGCCGATGCGAGTATTGCGTTGGAGAGCATTTGCCGCTATAAGGTCCAGCGGGAGTCGGATGGTTCTGTCTCCATGGAATACAAGGATGACGGAGAACTCTTGCCGAGTGGCAAATTGAAATTTGGCGTCTGAATCAAATCTCTCCTGTTAGGTATCTTTTCCTTTCGCTCTCCTCGAATCTTTCGATGGCGTAGCGTAGGGTGGTGCGGGGCATCGTTTTGTAGCGCTGTTTCAAATAGGCTTTTAGTTGGTCGACATCGTGTTTCCCGCATTCTCGCAATAACCAACCCACCGCTTTTTGAATCAGATCGTGAGAATGATGGAGCAGAATGTCCGCGATTTTGAATGTGTCCTCCAGTTGATCGTTACGCACAAACTTCATGGTGCTGACCATGCCGATGCGCTGCTCCCAAATGGTTTTTCCGTTTTGCGCCAAATCGTAGAGAAGAGATCGATCCTTGTCCAATAGCCAGGCGCCGATCAGTTCGTAGCATGAGAGATCCACCAAATCCCAATTGTTGATGTGTTCGGTATGGGAAAGGTAGAAGTCCACGCATTGTTTTTGCTTTTCTGGCTCCTTTTTCGCATGCTTGAATATTTGGATCAGTGTCAGGAGTGCCGCCAAGCGGATTTCGTGCAGCGGGGAGGTGATGCATCGTTCCAATTCCTCGAAGGAGGTCTTGTCCCAAAGTTCCTTTACGATTTGTCGGGTGATGGGGACTTTTATGCCTAAAAATTGATCTCCTTCCCCATATTCGCCCTTCCCGGTTTTGAAAAAGCGGGAAAGGTTGGTGATTTGCTGTTCGTCACGGTGCGAAAGCATCTCCTCGTATAGATGTTTCATCTTTTTTACGAATTATTTTACGGAAATTTATTTTACAAAGTTGGAGCCTTGTTGTTTGCAAATGTCGCGTTTTTTGCAAAATATGCAAAATTTGTCTTCTCTTTTCGGTAAAAATACGGTTGATGTCCGTTTCTTGGGGGCTTGTAGGTCGCTTTTTTTAGCGAAACAGTAAAAAAAAAGGCATTATATTTTGCGGAATAAAAAATGTGCCGTACCTTTGTGACGCAAACAAAACAGGTAGATTTTTTCATAGTTAAGGTGGGTGCGCCGAAGTCGTGAGATTTTGGCGCACTATTTTTTTATTTAAGAATTAAGAATCGTGTTTTGTTGTAATTTCTTTATCTTTGTGGATAGGTGAATTTAATCCGAAATAGTTATGGACAAAAATAAATTTGTTGGCATTATACCGGCCAGATATGCTTCCACCCGCTTCCCGGGTAAACCTTTGGTGGAGATTTGTGGAAAGAGTATGATTCAGCGCGTGTATGAACAAGTCTCCCAATTACTGGACTGTGTCTATGTGGCTACGGACGATGATCGAATATACCAGGCGGTTGAGGCTTTCGGCGGAAAGGCCGTTATGACCTCCGATCAACACAAAAGCGGTACCGACCGTTGCTTCGAAGCCTATAACAAAACGATGTCCGGGAAGGAGATCGTCATTAATATCCAGGGTGACGAGCCCTTTATCCAACCGCAACAGATTCAAGCCTTGTGTGATTGTTTCGATGATCCGACGGCTCAGATCGCCACTTTGGTGAAACCTTTCACGGTGGAGGATGGTGAGGCTGCCTTGTTCAACCCCAATTCTCCGAAGGTCGTATTGAATAAAAATAGCGAGGCGATCTATTTCAGCCGTTCTGTCATCCCTTATAAACGTGGTGCCGAGACGAAGGATTGGTTGTCGCAGCATATCTATTACAAGCACATTGGGCTCTACGCCTATCGTGCGGATGTGTTGGGGAAGATCACGAAACTTCCCCAGTCCTCGTTGGAGCTAACGGAGTCGTTGGAGCAACTTCGTTGGATTGAGAATGGGTATAAAATAAAAGTGGGTGTCACGAAAATGGAGACCATTGGCATTGATACCCCGGAAGATTTGGCGAGGGCTGAAAAGTTCCTCCGTGAACGCGATAATATTTGAAAATAATGGATAGAACCGTTTGTCCTACGATTAAACCCGTCTCTGGGGTGGAGTTCCCGATAGCGAATGTGCGTAAGTTGGCCAATGGCGCCACGTTGCATGAACTTCCTTTCGGGGAGGAGGATATTGTACGAGTGGATTGCCTTGTAAAAGCAGGCACCATTCATCAGTCACACTTGTTGGTGGCTAGCTTCGCGGGGCAGTTGCTCTGCGAGGGAACGAAGAAACACTCTTCCGCCGAGATTGCGGAGATTTTGGATTCCTATGGCGGTCTGTTGAGTTCTAGTGTCTCGTACGAGAACACTTGTGTGACCATGCACGCTTTGAAGCGTCATTTGGAACCGATGCTCCACCTTCTTTCCGAGGTCTTGACCGAGCCCTTGTATGGCGAAAAGGAGTTTTCCACCTATTTGAACAAGCGTAAACAGCAATACCTGATTCAGAGAGAGAAGGTGACTGCGCTTGCTTCCCGCAATTTGGCCTCGGCCTTGTTTGGCCCTAAGAGCCTCTACGGAACAATGGCGAGGATGGAGGATTATGATCGACTCAATACGGAGTGGTTGCGCGAGTTTCACCGCGCGAATTATATCATGGAGGATTGCGACATTGTCGTTTCTGGAAAGGTGGATGATTCGGTCCGTAAATTGGTGGACGATACCTTGGGTACGATTAAATCCGGCAAACGTTCTTCGTTTAAGTGTCCGCTCTATGAGTGGGATGAGTTGAACAAAACCTATTGTTTTGAGGAGAAACCGGATAGCGTTCAATCCGCCATCTATATCGGTAGAAAGGTGATGTCGCCCAAGGATCCCGATTTCCACTATTTTTCGGTGCTGAACACTTTGTTGGGCGGGTATTTCGGCAGCCGCTTGATGACTAATATCCGTGAGGAAAAGGGGTATACCTATGGTATCAATTCCTATTTGCTCTCACATCCTTCCATGGGCCGTTTCATCATCGCCACCCAAACCGCCACGGAGTTTGTGGAGCCTACTTTGAAGGAGATTGAGAAAGAGCTGAAAAAGTTGCGCGAAGTGCCTGTGGAGGCGGAAGAGCTGGAGGAGGTGCGCAGTTATATGTTGGGAGAAAACGCTCGTCTCATAGATGGCTCATTCTCTTTCGTAGACACCTATCTCTCCTTCTTGACGCAGGGAATCGACGGAAATGAGTTCTATAAGCAAAGCGAGAAATCCATTCTCTCCACCACACCTGCCAAGTTGATGGAGTTGGCTCAAAAATATTTCAGCGACAGAAATCAGTTCTGCATCTCGGTGGCAGGGCAAAAGACGAAGGAATGAGTGTGGGCGTCAGGTAGGTTCGACGTTAAGAAATCGACGTTAAGAAATCGAAGTGAAAGGCTTTTGCTATGGTAAATACTTTTATTCGTTGAAAATAATAGGGGGGAGAATACAATCTTTATAGATTTGTAGCCGTATAAAAACGTTTGTCGCATGGGTTTGACGAGTGGAATGATAATGAATGAAACAGGTTATGTTTTCAACACGCTGACGGGTGAGAGTTTTTCCATCAATCAGACGGCAAGACTTGTTTTATCCTTGTTGGAGGAGAATCGCACGAAGGCGGAGATTTTCGAGAAACTCTTGGCTGAATACGATGTTGAGGCCTCGTCTTTGGAGGCGGACTTGGATGATTTCTTCTATTTGTTGCGCAAATACAGAATGATAGAGGGCTAAATAGAATCCTAATGAAAGAGTTGGTAGTGGCAATCAGCGGTATGAACGCGACGGACAATCCTGGTCCGGGAGTGGGGGTCGCGCGTAGTTTGAGGGAATCCTCATTTTCTCAATTCCGTATCGTGGGTTTATGCTACGGCTCTATGGAGTCAGGTGCTTACCTTGATGAAATCGTGGATGTCTCCTATCTTTTACCCTTTCCAAGCGAAGGAGTGCAACCATTTTTGGAACGTTTACTATATATCCACGAGAAGGAACATGTCGATATAATCATACCTAATTTGGATGCGGAATTATTCACCTTCATAAAGTTGAAAGATCGTTTGTCGCAGGAGGGTATTCACCTTTGTTTGCCGACGATGGAGCAATTCGATATGAGGCAGAAGTCCCGGTTGTCCGAATTTGGCGAGAAGACAGGCTTTCATGTGCCTAAATCCTTCAATTGCAACTCTGTGGAGGATCTCTTCTCTTCGAGTGAAAATATCAACTATCCTGTGATGTTGAAGGGTAGTTTTTATGAAGCCTATTATGCAAGTACCCCGGAACAAGCCTCTTCCTATTTTTGGAATTTGATGGCGAAATGGGGTGCGCCTGTTATTGTGCAACAATATGTACGGGGCAGCGAATTCAATGTGATTGGTGTAGGGGATGGAATGGGGCATCTACTCTCGTGCGTCCCTATGCATAAGCAGTTGATCACAGACAAGGGAAAGGCCTGGGCGGGTGTTACGATCAGCGACCAGTCTTTGATCGATCAGGCCCGTTGTTTTGTTGAGGCTACTCAATGGAGAGGCGCCTTTGAGTTGGAATTGTTGCGAGGAGAGGATGGCCTTCTCTATCTCATAGAAGTAAACCCACGTATCCCAGCTTGGGTATATTTGGCCACAGCGTCAGGCGAGAATGTGCCTGAGCAAATTGTCCGCTTGGCGTTAGGGGAGCAACCTGAAAGTGTGGATCATTACGAGGTGGGTAAGATGTTTATCCGTTATTCGTGGGATATGGTTGTGGACCAGTCGAGATTTGGCATGTTTTCAGTGAAAGGAGAAATGTGATGGAAAAGAAACAATACGAAAGACCTTTGTTGAAGCGCATTGTTCCCACAATGCCTGGAAAGACGGGACAAAACACCCACTCGGTAGCCCAAACAGAAATAGATGGCGTCGCGCTGGAGGGGATGCGGGAACGTTTTGGTTCTCCTCTTTTTGTCTTCTCGGAGTGCTCTTTAAGAAAGAATATCAGAGAGGCGAAGCGTGCTTTTTCCACGCGATATCCGGATGTGCGATTCGCTTGGTCCTATAAGACGAATTACCTCAATGCGATTTGTTCTCTCTTCCATGAGGAGGGTTCTTTGGCGGAGGTGGTTTCTGGTTTTGAATATGACAAGGCAGTCTCCAATGGCGTGCCGACGGATCATATCATTTTTAATGGTCCGGCAAAAAGTGAATCGGATCTGCGCAAAGCGATTGCGGGCGATAGCCTGATCCATATCGATAATACGGAGGAGTTGCGGCTGTTGACCAATTTGGCCATTGCGATGGAACGCCGTCCTCGGGTGGCGATCCGTGTCAATTTGGATGCGGGTATTTACCCATCTTGGAGCCGTTTCGGATTCAATTTGGAGTCTGGTCAGGCATGGGACGCTTTGGAGAAAATTGCGGCCGAAAAACATTTGAATTGCATTGGTTTGCATTGCCATATAGGAACGTTTATCCAATCGGTAAACGCATATCGCGTGGAGACCGAAAAGATGGCGAAACTCGCGTTGGATGCGATGACCCAATTGGGCTTGCCGATCTCATATTTAGATCTGGGTGGTGGATTTGCCTCCCAAAACTCCTTGAAATCCTCCTATTTGACGGGAGAGGATCTCTGTCCTTCTTTTGATGATTATGCCGAGGCGATTACGGGTGCTTTGCGTATGGTGAAGTTCCCCGATGGAAAGAAGTTGAGTCTGGTGTTTGAGACGGGTCGCGCTTTGGTGGATAACGCGGGTTATCTGCTCACCTCTGTCATCACCAATAAAAGAATGGCGGATGGTCGTTTGAATACCATCGTGGATGCGGGCGTGAATTTGTTGTTCACCTCCTTCTGGTACAATCATAAAGTCACCTCCACCTATGACGATGTGACGCAGATGGAGCCAACCGTATTATGTGGACCGCTTTGTATGAATATCGATGTAATACGCGACAATGTGCTACTGCCACCGTTGCGGCGCAATGATCTGTTGTTGATCCACCATGTAGGTGCCTATAATGTGACGCAGTGGATGCAGTTCATCACGATGCGTCCGAAGGTGGTGATGGTAAAAGAGAATGGAGAGATGCAGCTGCTCCGTGATGCGGAGTCGTTGGAAGATATCAATAGAATGGAGCCTAGATGAGGGAAAAGATGGACATATTGCTTCAGAGCGTAAGGAATAGTTATTGCTCTTTGGTCTTCTCGCGGGATTCGTGGGTCGGCATAGCATTGTTCATCGTCACGTTCTTCTATCCGCTTTCTGGTTTATGCGGACTCCTTTGTTGTTTGTTGGTGAATGGCATGGCGTTGGCCTGTTCCATGGACCGATTCAAACTGGTCAACGGTATCTATGGATTTAACGCGGTGATATTGGGTTTGGCATTGGGAGCGCTCTTCCCGCCCAATCTGTCGCTCTTCTACATGTTGTTGGTTTCATCTTTTTTGTTGTTGATGTTCACGGCCTGTTTTGAGGCACTGTTTTCTAAAAATCGGTTGCCTTATTTGGTCTTCCCTTTTTTGCTATCACTCTGGGTATTGCTGCTGTTGACGCAACAAAAGGATGGTGATTTTTACATTGATTGCGTCTTGGGAGACCATTTCGGAATGTTGGGGTGGGGAGATTATACGCTCGCTTTGATCTCGGATCATCCGGTATGGCTTAGCCTCCCGGATTTTTTGACCGAATATTTCATCAGTTTGAGCAGTGTGCTGTTCCGCCAAGATCTCTTCATGGGTATGGTGCTGGCGTTTCTCTTGCTCTGCTATTCAAGAATTGCGTTCCTTTTCACTTTGGTGAATCATCTCTTCGCGTATTTTCTCTATCATGCGGTAGGCTGTGAGATTTTCCATATCCCTTTCGCCTGCTTCGGCTTCAATTTCATATTGAGCGCCTTGGCGTTGAGTTGTTACTTGGTACCCTCCAAGAGCGCGTTGGTATGCGCGTTGCTGCTGACGCCAGTCCAATTTGTGGCTGTGTTCGCGACAACCCGACTGATGGCCTATTTCTATTTGCCATCCTTCTCCTCCGCGTTTTGTGTCGTGACATTGCTCTTTCTACTGTTGTTAAAACGGAGGTCATCTCACACATCTCCCCACTTCTCCTATTTTTTGGAACGCACTCCGGAGGAGAATCTATATTACAACCGAACCAATGAGAACCGTTTCCGGTGGTACAACTACTATCCTTTCTCTTTGCCGTTTTATGGTGAGTGGAAAGTCTCCCAGGGTGTGGATGGCACCTATACCCATCAAGGCGTATGGCGGGATGCTTTTGATTTTGTGGTCGAGGTGGATGGCAAGGAATATCAGGGAGATGGTCTCTCCGTGAAGGATTACTATTGCTACGGAAAGCCGGTCTTGGCACCTGCGGATGGCGAAGTGGTCTGGGTGGAGAATAGTGTGGAGGATAATCCGGTTGGTAGGCGTAATGAAACGCAAAATTGGGGTAATTACGTGGTTATCAAACATTGGGAAGGCTTCTATTCTTTAATGGCGCACTTGAAACGAGACTCGTTCTTGTGTGCGGTCGGAGAGTTGGTGAAACGGGGCGATGAGTTGGCCTTGTGTGGCAATTCAGGCCTTTCTCCTTATCCGCATTTGCATTTCCAATTCCAAAGTTCGCCATACGCGGGGACCCCTACCGTGGCCCATCCTTTTGTCAATTATATGAAGGACGATATGCTTCTCTCTTGTGGCACGCCTTGCGAGGGAGATGTATTGAAGAATATGTCTGTAACCATATCCGAACATCCTTGGGCTCTTTTAGACAAATGTGTGGGGAAATCGATCCTCTCCAAGTCTGATCGCTATGGAGAAGAGCGATGGGTGGTTGGCGAGGCATACGGTTATACCTATTTGCAGGATGAGGCATGCGACGCGAAGGCGTGGTTTGCTTGCCATCAAGGAATCTTTGAGTTCCAAAGGTATGAAGGCAGCCGTAATTGCTCCCTTTATCAGTTCTTTTTATCTAATTTTAAGGTTGTAACAACTGATGTGGCTTCTTGGCGGTTGGAGGAGGAGGTTCCTCTCGCTGTCTGCCAAATGGGTTGGCGGAAATATCTCTTGGATTTCATCGCTCCACTGGGAATCTTCGGGCAGGCTAGATATGAAGCTTGTCGATCCGCTGCTTCTGTTGATGTAACATCCACAATAACGGTGGAAATGTTTGGAAAGAGTTTAAAACAAGTACAATATAGAACAACAAAGAGAGGTTTGAGTAGTTGGGAAGTGGCGTGTGCGGATGGATTTACCATGCTTGTGGAACTTTGACGCTATTTGTCTTCTCTCTCAATTTTCTTAATTTTGCATTTGTACCATGAAAAAGTGCTTTGAGAAAATCGTGATGGCTCTCACTATGCTGATGTTTTCTGTGTCGGCGATAGCGCAGGTAAGCTTTGACGTATCGGATGGACGTTATGCGAAGTTCATCTCCGATCGAAGCATTGGTGTGTCCCTTTACGAGAAGGGCCGTTATTGTGATGCCTTACCTTATTTAGAGTCGGCCCATTCATTTTGCACGGTAGATTCTGTGCTGAATGAGTATCTCTATTTCACTTATAAGAATACTTTGCGCGATTTGGATGCGAACAAACTCTTCTCGTCTATTCCCGCGGCGTCGGTTTCCGCATACGGTTTGAAGCGTTGCAAGCCTATTTCCAGTATATATGTGGAGGGTGGCGCTCTTTTTGCGGATAACAAGTCCTCTTGGGATGATTCATACATCTACTTCGAACGTTATATGGTGGGCAATGGCGGATTCGCCTCTTTGGATTTCGTCAATGAGATAGGCGGTATCTGCGAACTCTCTCACCATTTGGGATTTACTTCCCGTACCAATCCTGTGGAGATGAAAGGTTCCAATTCCACTTATTTCAATCTTCGCTCCAAGTATGTGGGGCTGGAGTATGAGGTGAATGCCAAGTTTAATATCAATGAGCGATGGAAAGTGACGCCGTTCATGCGGGTGGGGCATGAGTCTTATGATGTGGTTGGCTTCTCTTTGGATACAACAATTCGCGCGGCGGCTGCCCGGGAACCGAGTGATTGGGAAAATTTGTTATGGGATGATAAACAGGGTTCTTATCCGGTGCCAGAGAAAGAACATCGGCCGAATGATGGTTGGAATGAGGGCTATTATCCTGCGTGGGATAATCAATGGGGTGCCTATAACAATGGATGGTGGCCGAATATGTATAATCCCTATGGCTATAATGGCGCATGGGGCAATTGGGGCGGATACCCTGGTTACGACCCTGAGTTTTGGCAGCAAGTCACTCAATCACCTTATCGGTATACTCATAGTTCTTATCGTCATAGCCGTTCGGACGTCCTGGTGGGTTGCCGAGCATCCTATTCGTATGGCAGACATTGGGCCAACGCGGGATTCTCCTTTTTCCATGGTGAGGGTTTGAATGTGCTCCAAGGAGATTTGTCTTATCGATACTATCCTTTTGGAAATGTGAATCTTTATCTTTCTCCAAGGATTTCGTATATTTGGAGGGGAAATGACCGGGGAAAAATAGGTGATTTGCCAGGTAGCCTTTTGGCTGAAATTGAGGCGGGCGGAAAGATTTTCAAGCGGTTGTGGGGAAATGCGGCATTCCTTTATGGCAATATATGTGATTATCACGATAGGGATAGTCATACGTTTTACTCCTTGTCTTGTGAAACCAACTTACGTTGTTCCGCTCAATTGATTTATTTGTTGAACAACCATCTGAATATTATTCTTACGTATAAATATACCCGTAAGAAGTCTAATCTATTCTTGGTGGATACAGAGGGCAATTCATCTTTGAAACCGTTTGGTCAGAATGATAATGTAATCGCGGGAGGTGTGCAATGGAATTTTTAAAGCGAAATAAGGGTTTTTACGTGTCGTTGCTATGGAGTATGGTAGCGTTGCTGTTCTCTTTTCCAGTGGTAGCGGAACCCAGTCGTAGCGCTATATTTGCGAAAAGTTATGAGTATGAGGCCAATAAACAATATGATGAGGCGATAGAGACGCTGAAACAGGTGAAGGCGGATATTTATGCGGTGAACCTTCGTCTCGGTTGGCTCTATTACAACAAGGGCAATTACAAAATCTCTTTACTCTATTATACCAAGGCGATTCAGTTGAGGCCCAACTCCATAGAGCCCCGATTCGGTTATGTGTTGCCTGCCGCGAAGATGAAAGATTGGGTGAAGGTAGGCAAACAGTACGATGCGATTTTAAAGTTAGATCCCAATAATACGAAGGCCAATTACTACCGAGGCCTGATGTTCTTCAACGTGGGGGATTATGCCAAGGCGGAGCCCTACTTTGACAGGGTAGAGGCGCTTTATCCGTTTGATTACGATATTGTGATCCTTTCCGCATGGAACGCCTATTACAAAAAGGATTTCGAAAAGGCGAAGACGCTTTTTAACCAAGCTCGCCTAATTCAACCGAATAGCGCGTCGGCGGCGGAAGGTATTTCGTTGATAAAAAAATAGGGATGTTGAATATTCAATATCCCTATTTTTTTTAGAATTGTCTAGTCCTGAAATAGCGTTACAAAAAAAAGTAATGTTATGGAAGAGAAAGAAAGAGTTTATGTTAAACGGACGCAGAAAGACTACAGTATGACGTTTAAGATGTCCGTGGTTAAGGAAGTAGAGACAACCGACATTGG
>JAZRZA010000054.1:0-51240 GCA_045601045.1 Paludibacteraceae bacterium | reverse complement strand
TGACACCCTGTTTTGAGAAGGTAATTGATTGCGTTTACAATGTTTCTGAGAGGGTACTTGCGCTTTCTCTCTTGCACATTTAAAAACTTTTCTATAACTTGCCACTGATTATCGGTGAGATTTGTTGGATAACTGTTCATTCCTTTAATGTTTGGTACCTTTAAAGTTACGAATTTTTATCCACTTATCAAACTAATAATCAATATTTTAAGCGTATTTTAGAGAGTTTTTTTAGGTCTCTCAAATTAGTTTTGAATTAAATTTAAACAGTTTCTCAGAACCTTCAATACCCATTGAATTCACGGTCATTAAATAACACAAAACTCCCCTGCACCGTCACGGCTAACGCAGGGGAGATCTTCCGTATTTGTGGATAGTTTATTAAACGGATAGTAAAATCAATATTTGAGCTGTTAAGATTCTCATAAACATCGTGAGCGGATAGACTGTGGCATAGGACAAAGCAGCTTTGCCTTCAGTAATAGAGTTTGCAAAAGCCAACGCCGCAGGATCGGTCATGGAGCCTGAGATCAAACCCATCAACTGATGCGAATCGAATTTACAGACGAATCTACCAATGATAGCGGCTAAGATGATTGGGACCAATGTGATAAGCGTACCACACAAGAACCAAGAGGAACCGTGCTCCATCAATGTCGCAAAGAAAATCTTTCCTGAACTCAATCCGACAGCCGCCAAGAAGAGGGATATACCCATCTCCTGCAACATCTTTTTCGCACTATGCGTCGCATAAGTCACAATTCCGAATTGAGTGCCATAGCGGCTCATCAAGATGGCTACGATCAATGGGCCACCCGCCAAACCCAACTTCACAGGAACAGGGATCAATGGCAACGGGAAAGGGATGGAACCTAGGATGACACCTAACATAATACCCAAGAAAATCGGTATCAAGAATGGATCACACAATTTTCCCTTGTTGTTTCCCACAAAATTCGAGGCCTTTTGGATGCCCTCCTCGTTTCCAACAACTACCAATATATCCCCTAAAACCAACTGCAAAGAATCGGAAGGGAAGATGCTCACATCCGCACGTATGATACGAGAGAGGTTGACATTGTAGTTTTTCCTGAAATTGATTTCGCCTAATGTCTTGCCATTCACATCAGATTTGGTCAACGTGATTTTCTTGCAAATCATATTCTTGTCCAAATACTCCCAGTCCCTACTCTCCATATTGATTCGGGTACCCGTACACATCTCCACCTTGGTCGCATTGGATTTCTTGCAGACAATGAAGAGTCTGTCTCCCAAAGAGAGTTGTGACTCGTCACTGGGAACCTCCATGAATTGGGAGTGGGTATGATAGAGCCTGGTGACGACAAAATCGAAGTCCAAGATCTCCTTGAGTTTTCCCAATGTGACACCATCGCAAGAGGTGTTGCTTAATTCCACCGCGAACATATCCATCTCCTCTTTCCGCTCTTCCGAACCCTCTTGCGTACTGTTTTTAAAGAGTTTATTCAAGGCAATGCAGACAAAGATCACGCCCATCACACCCATTGGATAGGCAATGGCATAACCTGCGGAAAGGAAATCCGCCGCCTCATTATGCAGATCCGTATAGGTTTGCTGGGCCGCACCCAATCCTGGTGTATTGGTGACCGCACCCGACATAATACCCACCATGGAGGATAAATCAATCTTCAATATGGCGGAGAGCGAAAACGCCACCAAACAGCCAGTCAAAACAATGGCTACCGCCAAAAGATTTAGCTGCACCCCACCCTTCTGGAACGAAGAGAAGAAGCTGGGTCCCACCTGTAAACCAATGGAATAGATAAACAATATCAAACCAAACTCTTTCACAAAATGGAGCACATGGTTGTCCAAAGGAATAAAATCGAATTGGCCAATCAATATTCCAAAGAAGAGAACCCACGTCACACCCAACGAGACGCCCTTCAATTTAATTTTCCCCAAGGCGATTCCACCCGCTATCGTGGCGGCTATCAAGATAACAGTTTGAGCGATGCTAGGTTTTGAAACCAAATCCACCAACCAGTTATTCATCATCAGCATATCAATCAATTGTTTTTATTGGTTAAATAATATTTCAAAACAATAGCCACAGCCGATGCTACTCCTAATGCAATTACGAATCCCATTTCTATTCAATTTAAATGTTAAACTTTTGTGTTCAGAAACGTTTCTACTCGTGAATTCGGATGCAAAATTAGGTAGTCCAACCATTTTTTACGACCTTTGTGACCGATTTTATTCTATGATATCAATCGTTAAAACCGATTAATATGGAACTGAGGCAACTGAGATATTTCCTTAAAGCAGCTGAAACTCTGAACTTTACAGACGCAGCCAAACAAATGTACATCACACAGAGTACATTGTCGCAACAAATAAAACAATTGGAGACTGAACTGAACGTTCTGCTGTTTGACCGAATCGGCAAGAAAGTTTTCTTGACGGAGGCGGGCAACGAATTCCTTCCCTTCGCCAAACAAACGGTCGGAGACGCCGATTTGGCGGTGCAGAGAATCCAAGATTTACAAGGCATCCGTACCGGAAAACTGAGAATCGGCATCACCTACAGTTTGAGTTTTGGTCTCGCTCCCATCATCCTACGCTTCATGAAAGAGTACCCCAATATTAAATTGGAAGTTTTCTACAACACAGCACAGGAGTTACTGCAAATGCTAAAAAACAGGGACCTTGATTTTGTCCTCTCCTTCAGTATGGCGGTAATGGATGAACAAGTGGAAGAGACGGATCTTTACGAAGTGCCTCTATGCGCCATCGTCCACATCCGCCACCCTTTGGCCTTTCAGAAAAACATCTCCCTAAAAGAGTTGAAACAATACTCGTTGGTGTTGCCTTCCCGCGGCTTGAGCGCACGAAGCGCTTTGAATGACCTGCTTCAGACGAACGATTTGAAATTGGATCCACACTTGGAGATGAACGATGCCAACATCCTCTTACAGTTGGTGGAGTCCTCCCTCTACGTCACCGTTCTTTCCAAAACCACGATATTGGGACGACCAGAGTTGAGGGCCATTCCCATCAAGGAACAACAAAACGGCATGATGGCCTCCGTGCTCACCATGAAGGGTGCCTACCAAAAGGCATCAGCGGAGGCATTCCTGAAACTCTTCGAAGAGGGTACCTTGCTGAAATAAACATATTTTATTACACCTATTCAAAATGATTATTATCTTTGAAAAAAAAGGCTTATGAAACAGATACTGACGACAATCTTTTTTCTGTTACTCTCCGTCACCTATACAATGTCTAATGTTATCATTAGGAACATAGGGGTATGGAGATGTGAAAAAGAGTACGATAAATTATATCTCTATTACAAAGGACCAGATGTCAAGGTAATACAGGTGCCTGCTGTGATTCAATGGACAGAAAACGAAACTATTGAAGTCACCCATTTAGGCAAGAATGCTTTTAAGTATTTGAATAATCTACAGGAGGTGACTATTCCTTACAACTTGAAGGAAATCTGCAACGGTGCCTTTTTTAACTGTCCCAATTTAACGAAGATGAATCTCAATTGCAAGGTAGATGTGAGCAGCCAAGCCTTTGTAGGGAGTCCAGATCTCTCAACCCTTTCAAGGCCCTTGTATTGTCAACCTATTCTTCGCTATGTGGGAGAAGATGGAAACAGCTTTGACTATCCCTACAATTCACCCATAAATAGAGCGGATCTTCCCTTTGTGAAGGTTGTTAGTCTCGATCCTGACATGACTGTATTTCGACTCACTATCACCGCCTACGATTGCATGGATTGTGAAGTTTACTGTGATGGTGATACACTTAATGAACCAGCAATCCAAAGTATCGCGCGGAAAAAAAACGGTAGACAAATATATATTCGGGTTGAATTGAAAGACAGGAAAGGAAATTCCATATATCCTCGTCCCATTCCATTCACATTGAATTAAAAAAAAGAGACGGAGAACCCTCCGTCTCTACAAAATACACAATATTTCCTATGATTCCAACGCAGCCAAATTCTGCGGATTATCTACCCGCTTGCCCTCTGGCGTATAAACATATTCCAATTTATCCGCATAGGCCTTCTCAATCTTGCCACGCACCATCTTCATGGTACTGTTGATCATCTGGTTCTGCTCAGAGAATGGTTCCTTCAAAAGGATAAAGGAACTTGGCACCCAACGTTCAGGGAACATACTGGCAAACTCGCCACCTTTTCTGAATTTAGCGACATCAGCATTGACCGCATTCGCCGCGGCGCGTCTACCCTCCTCGCTCTTCAAATCGAAGCCCATTTGAGTCAAAGCCGCCTTGTTAGGAACAATCAAGGCAGAGGTGGTCGGCGATTGGTTGTTGTACAACATCACCTGATCAATGGTCGGACAGAGCTGTACCAAGGCCTCCTCAATACCCTCCGGACTATACTTTTCACCATCGCTGGAGATCAACAAACTCTTGAAACGGCCCTTCACATAGAGCAATCCTTCGGCGGTCATATAACCCAAGTCGCCAGTATACAACCAGCCATCTTTGACGGTCTCAGCGGTAGCGGTAGGATTCTTCCAATACCCTACCATCACATTTTCTCCCTTCACCACGATCTCACCCTGCTCACCCAAAGGCAACTCCTTGCCTTCGGAATCACAAATCTTCACCTCGATCGGCTCCACCAATTTACCGGAAGATCCGAAACGGTAATAATCAGGCGTATTGGTACTGATCACAGGAGTCGCTTCGCTCAAACCGTATCCTTGGAACATCGGCAAACCGATGCCTATGTAGAACTTTTGCAAATCTTTATCCAACAAAGCGCCACCACCGATAAAGAAACGTAGTTCACCACCAAAATTGGCTTTTATTTTATTGAACAAGACCTTATCGAAGAGCCACACCAATGGGCTAAGCAATAATCTGACACCCTTGCCATCCAAGCAACTCTCTCCATAATAGGCTTGGCGAATGCTCTTGCCCCACTCGAAGAGTCGCTCCACCATCGCACCTTGGCTATGGACGCTCTGCTCAATATTCTTCTTGAAATTCTTCGCCAAGGCGGGAACGCTCAGAATATAGTGCGGCTTCACCTCCTTGATATTGATCGGAATATTCTTCAAGGTCTCCATGCCATTACGTCCCACTTGAACGGTCGCCACGGAGGCACCTTGCATCATCATCACATAGAAGCCCACCACATGCGCAAAGCAGTGGTCAAGCGGAAGGATGATCAAGGTACGCCAAGTATGATCGATAGGCACTCTGGAGAGGCTCTGCTCCACATTGGCGGTGTAGTTACGGTGGGAAAGACTCACACCCTTCGGATCGGCGGTCGTACCACTGGTATAGGTGATGGTCGCCAAATCATCGTTCTGGATGCTTTGTCCCACGCTAAGGAACTCCTCCATGGAGTGACTCTTCAAGAATTCGTCTCCCATTCGCATCAAATCCTCCACAAACATCTCCTTTTCCTGGTATTCGCTCTGCGCATCCAAAACGATCACCCGCTGCAACAACGGCAATTGATCTACTATTTTACGGATCTTCTTCAACTGATTACCGCTCACCACAACGAACTTCGCATCACCATGCTGCAGGCGGAACAAGAGGTCATTGCTCTCTTCCAATTTGATACTCAACGGCACATTGACGGCACCTGCGTAGAACATCGCCAACTCACTCACAATCCAAAGGTTTCTTCCTTCGGAAAGCAACGCCATGTTATCGCCTTTTTTCACCCCCAAGGCCTGCAATCCCGCACCCATGCGGTAAACCATCTCTTGTACCTGTTTGTAGGTTGTATTTTGCCACTCACTTCCCACCTTCTCCATCAAGAAGGTATTATTTGGATAGTTTCGAACTGAATTTTCGAAAACATCTACGATTGTCTTTTTCATGTGATTAGAATTATGTGAGGTAAAGATACACTAAATCTTCCACTTCACCAATTTATCACATTATCCTTTACAACAAGTCAAGGTTCCTTCTAGTTACCAATCAATGAAAATGGATCTCAATACCTTACTAAATTCAAACGCCACAGGCTCCAATGATGAAGGCAAGATTAAATGCATAAACACATCTTTCAATGTTCCCCATCATCTTCAAAAGTTTGGCCTATTATATCCAAACACTTCAAGTCATCCAACTTACCAACATATCTGCGAAAGAATGATTTAAACAATTTACTTCTAAACTCTTGAGGAGTCTTACATGATCTATTCCTTGGAACCGCATGCATATCATCACAATAGTAATACAAGATGCTATTAGGATTATTCCGTAGGAATTTTGACAACTCATAACAAATAGATTTAAAAGCACCAATGTCCACAAACTCACAGTCAATCCCTGATAAATTTAGAAGGGTGACATTGTAAATCACAACATCACCCAACTTATTTGCCAATTCCTCACTGTATTTTTCAATTTCAAGTTCAAATAATTCTATTGCAAACTCAGAGTTGTTCGTCTTTATATTAAAGTGTTGTTCGGCCATTCACCTTATCGTTTAGATAATATTTCTTCGCATAAGCCTCCAACGCTTTAACTCTTTCTTGTTTCAAAGCTCTCATCTTTTTCACAAACTCAGCGCCCTTCTCAGACGTAAGATTAACTCTTATCACATCTTCTTTTTCCATAATTAAACTCCTTTCATATTTTTATTGTACGACTAGCGACAAAATCAAATATTATACTTTATGATGCAAATATAATAAAAAAAATCATGTCACAAACGACATAGCAAGAAAGGAACACTTATCCTATAAAAACGAAGCGAGGCTCCCATAAATATGAGAGCCCCTCACATTTATTCGTTCTACGTATTATTCTCCTGCCAAAATAGTGAATGAACAACCATTGGCACCTTTGAGGAAGTAAACACCCTTGTTCAATCCAGTAACCTGACCATTCTTCACCTCTACCCTTTTCACAAAACGGCCAGAGGCATCAAATGCTTGGTACTCGCCTTCTGGAACCAATTTCGTATCGGTAATATTATTCAATCCAGTCTTGTCACTGTTGATCAATTTGAATTCCAGATAATCGATATCCGCCCAGTCGCCAGTGATCTCCAATTTCAAGACATGGACACCCTTGGTCAACTTATTCAATTTCGTAGAGACAGTGGTGAACTCACTCCAATCTCCTGTATTCGGTACATCGACAAAACCACCAGGCGTACCATCCGCACCCGGAATGATGAATTGGTTGTCCATATACAAGGTGAATTGCGAGCCGTCGGCGCCAGAGGCTACTCTGGACTCTACCACATACTCACCGTCTTCCTCTACCTCAACAGTGTATTCGATCCACTCGCCAGTCTGCGTATAGCCTACCGCTGTGGCACTCATATCAACGCCCTCCTGACGGGTATCTCCGTTACGGTTTTGTTCATCCTTATCATGGTAGGCATTGCCTTCACCTCCGTAATCAAACTCCTCCGCCTCTATCTTGCCCGGAATCATCGCCGGTGTACCATTGAAAGGCTTTTGCTCCTCAAAAATGGAGATTTCACTCTTCGCGGAGGTGTATTGCTTATTGTTGTTGTCGTAGCCAACTGCCCATACGGTATGAGGTCCTTTGGAGATATTCTCCCAAGTGAAATCCTGCACATTCGTGGCGATTACCTTATCGTCCGCATAGATTTCGATTCTTTGGATATTATTATTCTCCTTCTTCACGGAGATCTTCACCTCGCCAGGCTCGTCCTCCTTTGAGACATAGGCGGAAACCAGAAGATCCTGTTTCAAAGAACCATTCTCCTCCAACAATTTCAACATAGTCGCCGCATAGTTTTGACCTAATTTCTTGTATCCGGCCACCGTAAAGTGGTACTCGTCATTCGCCGCCTCACATCCATCCGCAGAGATGACATGCGCAGTCGGAATCACGCTTGGCACCCTTCTCACCTGATTATTGTGACTGCTGCACGGGCCAGTGTATCTCACCTCACCCACCAACAAAGGAACTTCCGAGGCCTTCAAGCCCAAGTCGGTCAACATATTTTGATATATACCATCCAAGCGGGTTGGCCAATTGGACTGATTCGTATTGGTCTCTCCCTGATGCACCAAAATACCCTTGATGACTCCCTCTTTCTGCGCTTGTTTCGCCAATTCGATGATTCGTCCGTAAGGATTGCTTCCGTAAGATTTCGCATACCCCTTCAACCAATCGGCGCATGTATTCAAATAGGATTGGTAGCGGTCTTTTTCAAACAACTGGATATCCGCACCACCACATGCCACCACAATGACACCTACACGGATGCTTGGATCCAACTTTTCCACCAAAGTACGGCCAAAATAATCCACGGGGCCGAAACCTGCGTTATTCCAGTGGAAGCAACGAGCCAATGGCGGAACAGCAGTCATCCATTGTCCCTTTTTTCTACCACATTGACCACAGTCATCTGCGGAATACATCAATTGGAAACGTTCGTTCACGCCTCTTTTCTCACTATCCGGCACAGTGGCGTTACCCTCCATATTGGATTGTCCCCAACAGATGTAGATGTGGAAATTAGGATCTGGGGCGGCTCCGAGAGAGAAGAACACGCCGATAAATGATAGCAAAAGAGCTATTCGTAATGTGATGTTAGCTTTCATGGTTTTTTATTTTTTTCACAAATTTATTCATCAATCGCACTTTTTACCATAAATTTCACGTCAGATGGTTGTAGTTTTGGTTCAAAAGAAGGAAGAAATAGAACCATTGACAAACTAAGCTGAAAAAACATATATGAAAAACCATTATATTTGTCCTATATCAACAAAGGACACTAACTTAAACGTTTAACACATCGCTTATGGATTTCAAAGCAATAAAAAAGAGTATACGCAGTTATTTCAACCTGAACGCCGACAAACAGTCTAATCGCGAGATCATCGCCAGCATCACCAGCGGAACCCAATTCAAGGGAACGAATCTGTGGATTTTGGTCTGTGCCATCTTAATCGCCTCCTTAGGATTGAACATGAACTCCACCGCGGTAATCATCGGCGCCATGTTGATCAGCCCACTTATGGGCCCCATCATGGGCATCGGTCTGGGCGTGGGAATCGGAGACAGCAACCTGATCCGTAGCTCGTTGAAAAACCTCTTTGTGGCCACCCTATTTTCCCTCTTGGCCAGTGCGCTCTACTTTGTGCTATCGCCTATCAATGAGGCCCGAAGCGAATTGCTGGCTCGTACACAGCCCACCATCTACGACGTGATGATCGCCTTCTTCGGTGGCTTCGCGGGCATCATCGCCACAGGATCCAAAACGAAGGGCAACATTCTCCCTGGCGTAGCGATCGCGACTGCTTTGATGCCACCTCTTTGTACAGCGGGATATGGATTGGCCACACT
Organism: Paludibacteraceae bacterium; assembly: GCA_045601045.1. Taxonomy (GTDB): domain Bacteria; phylum Bacteroidota; class Bacteroidia; order Bacteroidales; family Paludibacteraceae; genus UBA1181. The sequence continues at coordinate 41,910 of JAZRZA010000054.1, read as the reverse complement.
GCAGACAAAGTTTCTCTTCGGCGCCATGTATCTCTTCTTGATCAATGCGGTCTATATCGGACTGGCCACTTGGCTGGGCACCGTCGTCCTTCATCTACCCAAAGTGGAAGAGGAGGAGAAATTGGAGGGGGAAGAGGAGAAACACCGCTTCAAGAAGGGCTGGGCATTCGCCATGCTATTCATCTTCATCGTTCCAAGTCTGATCACCACCGTAGGAATTGTCAGGGAAAATATGCAGGAGTCACGCGTGTCGGCCTACATCCATGGAGAGTTCGAGAACTTAGGCGAGACGCACCTTATCAGCTATGAATACAACCAAGGAGATACCGCCGATGTCATACAAGTCAACCTCTTAGGATTGCCTTTGGACAACCACAAAATAGATATCTTGGCCGCCCGCATGGGAACCTATGGTCTGGGAGACGACATCAAACTCAAAGTGGTGCAAGGGGGCGTCGATTCTCCGGAGGTGGACGCAGCCACCCTATCGAGCAAAATTATGAAGAATGTGGTGGAATATTACGACGAGACCATCAAACGATTGGAGAAGGAGAATGATAGTTTGAGAACTTTGGTAACGACTTTACAAGAGAAAAAATAGGGACGACAGTAATTGGGGGATTTCACCCCAAAACACCTCTTTGTCTTATTGAACAGCCACAAACAAAAAAGCGGGAACCCTCAGGATTCCCGCTTTCGCTATTTAGACGAACTATCTATTAATACTCCATCTTAGTCATACGAACGTATGATTGATAACGTTTCTTAGCCATCTCCTCTGAAGCATTGAACAACTCTTGTGCCTCAGTTGGATATTGCTTCATAACAGAAGCGTAACGAACCTCACCCTTCAAGAAGTCTTGGAACTTGCTGTAATCAGGCTCTTTTGAATCCAAAGAGAATGGGTTCTTGCCCTCTGCCTCCAAAGCTGGGTTGAATCTCCACAAGTGCCAGTAACCGCACTCAACAGCCTTAGCCTCCTCTGCTTGAGCCTTGCCCATACCAGATTTCAAACCGTGGTTGATACATGGAGCGTATGCGATAACCAAAGATGGTCCATCGTATGCCTCAGCCTCCTTGATAGCCTTCAAACATTGAGCAGGATCTGCACCCATAGCGATTTGTGCGACATACACATAACCGTAAGTAGTAGCGATCATACCCAAATCCTTCTTACGTACTCTCTTACCAGAAGCGGCGAACTTAGCGATCGCACCAAGAGGAGTAGCCTTAGAAGATTGACCTCCAGTGTTAGAGTAAACCTCAGTATCCAATACCAAGATGTTAACGTTCTTACCAGAAGCGATCACGTGATCCAAACCTCCGTAACCGATATCGTAAGAAGCACCATCACCACCGATGATCCATTGAGAACGCTTAACCATATAGCCAGTCAACTCTGCCAATTGCTTGCAGTGGTTGCACTTGCTCTTGCCAGCCTCAACCATAGGGATGATCTTCTCAGTGATCTCTTGTGCCTTAGCAGCATCGTCCTTGTTCTCCAACCATGCAGAGAACAACTCCTTAGCCTCAGCAGGAGTGCAATCAGCCGCGATAGCCTCGTTCATGATCTTAACGATACGCTCACGCATCTTCTCGTTAGCCAATTCCATACCCAAACCGAACTCGCAGAAGTCCTCGAACAAAGAGTTAGCCCAAGCAGGACCCTGACCCTTCTCGTTAGTAGTATAAGGAGTTGAAGGAATAGAACCAGAGTAGATAGAAGAACATCCAGTAGCGTTGGCAACGATTTGACGGTTACCGAACAATTGAGAAAGCAACTTCACGTATGGAGTCTCACCACAACCTGAACAAGCTCCTGAGAACTCGAACAATGGAGTAGCGAACTGAGAGTTCTTAGGGTTAGCGGTGATATCAACCAAAGCTTGCTTGCTAGATACCTTCTTCACACCGTACTCCCAGTTTGCAGCCTCAACAGCAGCACATTGAGATTCTGGATCGAATGGAACCATCTTAAGCGCTTGCTTACCCTTCTCTGGGTTGTTACCCATACATACGTCAACACAGTTACCGCAACCCAAGCAGTCCATAACACCAACTTGCATACGGAACTTCATGCCCTTCATTGTAGCAGGAGCCTTCATCTCGATCATCTCGCCGTTCATGCCCTTAGCCTCATCGTCGTTCATAACGATTGGACGGATACATGCGTGAGGACAAACGAATGCACACTTGTTACATTGAACACAGTCAGCAGCGTTCCATGCAGGAACGAATGCGGATACACCACGCTTCTCATAAGCTGCTGTACCTGCAGGCCACTCACCATCCTCGATGCCCTTGAATGCTGAAACTGGCAACAAGTCACCGTTTTGAGCATTGATAGGACGAACCACCTTGTTGATGAACTCAGGATCGTTGTTAGCAGGAGCCTTATCGTCTGCCAAGTTAGCCCATGAAGGATCTACAGTCAATTGCTTGTACTCACCACCACGGTCAACTGCAGCGTAGTTCTTGTTTACGACATCCTCACCCTTCTTACCGAATGACTTAACGATGAACTTCTTCATTTGCTCAACAGCCAACTCAGTAGGGATTACACCAGTGATACGGAAGAATGCGGATTGAAGCACAGTGTTAGTTCTGTTACCCAAACCGATCTCTTGAGCGATCTTAGTAGCGTTGATGTAGTAAACTGTGATATTGTTTTGTGCGAAATATCTCTTTACATTGTTTGGCAAGTTCTTAGCCAACTCCTCGCCATCCCAGATAGTGTTCAAAAGGAATGTACCATTCTTACGAAGACCACGGGTTACATCGTACATCTTCAAGTAAGCTTGAACGTGGCATGCTACGAAGTTAGGAGTAGTTACCAAATAAGTTGAACGGATTTGGTTGTCACCGAAACGCAAGTGAGAGCAAGTAAAACCTCCTGACTTCTTAGAGTCGTAAGAGAAGTATGCTTGGCAATACTTGTTGGTGTTGTCACCGATGATCTTGATTGAGTTCTTGTTAGCACCTACGGTACCGTCAGCACCCAAACCGAAGAACTTAGCCTCGAACATACCGTCACCTGAAACCGCGATCTCCTCCTTCTTAGGAAGTGAAGTGAAGGTAACGTCATCCACGATACCTACGGTGAAGTGGTGCTTAGGCTCGTTCATCGCTGCGTTCTCGTAAACTGCGATCATTTGAGCTGGAGTAGTATCATTTGAACCCAAACCGTAACGACCAGCGATGATCTTAGGAGCGTTCTTAACACCGTTGTAAGACTCGCATACATCCAAATACAAAGGATCACCGTTTGCACCTGGCTCCTTAGTTCTATCCAAAACTGTCAATACCTTACAAGTTGAAGGAACTGCAGCCAACAAGTGCTTAGTTGAGAATGGACGGAACAAGTGAACAGCAACCAAACCGACCTTCTTGCCTTGCTTAGTCAAGTAGTCGATGGTCTCGCGGATACACTCTGTAACTGAACCCATAGCAACGATCACATACTCAGCATCCTTTGCTCCGTAGTAGTCGAACAAGTTGTACTCGCGACCAGTGATCTTAGAGATCTCCTTCATGTAGTTCTCTACGATTGCAGGCACATTGTTGTACATTGTGTTGCAAGACTCACGGTGAGTAAAGAATGTATCAGGGTTCTCAGCCATACCACGCATTACTGGGTGGAGAGGAGAGAGCGCGCGTTGACGGAACTCAGCCAACTTCTCTTGGTCGATAAGCGGAGCCAAATCATCGTTCTCCAACATCTCGATCTTTTGGATCTCGTGAGAAGTACGGAATCCGTCGAAGAAGTTCAAGAAAGGAACTTGTGACTTAATGGTTGACAAGTGAGCGACACCAGCCAAATCCATAACCTCTTGTACTGAACCCTCAGCCAACATAGCGAAACCAGTCTGACGACAAGCGTATACGTCTTGGTGGTCACCGAAGATACAAAGCGTGTGAGAAGCGATGGTACGAGCCGAAACATGGAATACAGCAGGCATCTTCTCAGCTGCGATCTTGTACATGTTAGGGATCATCAACAACAAACCTTGAGAAGCTGTGTAAGTTGATGTCAACGCACCTGCTTGGATTGATCCGTGAACCGCACCAGCGGCACCAGCCTCAGATTGCATCTCAGTAACTGAAACGGTCTCACCGAAAATGTTCTTTCTGCCTGCAGCAGCCCACTCATCTACGTACTCTGCCATAGTAGAGGAAGGTGTGATTGGGTAGATACAAGCGCACTCGCTGAACATATAAGAGATATGCGCAGCGGCTTGGTTACCATCACAAGTGATGAATTTCTTTTCTTTAGCCATAATTATATAAATTGAACAATAAAAAATTTCTAACTCTAATCGCGCCAGAGAATACATTCCCCAACACAAAACGCAAAATTAGTAAAAAATATTTCTCTTTACTTGAAAAACAAGGAAAAAGTACGCCTCTTTTTTTCAACATAATTTCATTTTTAATTTTATTTCACACAACATCGATAGCGTTTCTCACCTTAATATAAAAATTAAGCGTATCTTTGCGAAACAATTTTTATAGGGAATACTATTAACAAAAAATGAATATGAAACGCATTCTTAAGATTGGAGGAATCTCTCTTTTAGTAATCATTTTACTGCTTGCCGTTCTGCCTTTCCTTTTCAAAGGCAAAGTGAAGGAAGCGGTCGTCACAGCCGTCAACGACATGCTGAACGCAGAGTTCTACATGGGCGACCTCTCCATGAACTTTTTCAGCAACTTCCCTAACGCGTCGGTATCGATCGACCAAGTCGGGCTGATCGGCAAAGAGGATTTTCAAGGAGACACTTTGGCTAATGTCGGAAAAGTGAAGGTCGTAATCGACCTCTCCAGCTTGTTGAAAGAGACCTACGTCATCAACTCAGTGGAGGTCATCGATCCAACCCTTCACGCCAAAGTGAACGAACAGGGTGCGGCCAACTGGGATATAATCAAAAGCGACGATGAGGAGGAAGAGGTGGAGGAATCCACCGGCGGCGCCATCCAATTGGCGTTGGACAAACTCATCATCGAGAACCTCTGCGCCACTTATGACGACAGGAAAGATAGTATGAGTGCCTCCGCCGACCATCTCAACTTAAATTTGGTGGGAGATCTCGCCCTCGACACCGAGACACTCGCCAACATCAAGACCTTCAACTTAGCATTCGACAAGGTCCAATTCATGGACGAGAAATCGGTGATGAACGTCCTCTTGGAGAAGGCAGGGTTGGATATCAGCGGAAAGATGAACGGCAACGTGGCCGACATCCGATTAGGCGCAAGTGTCGATTCCACCTCTCTGGCCATGGGTAGCATTCCTTACCTCAACAAGGCCAAAACACAAGCCGACATCACCCTATCCGCAGACTTGGACAACGACAAATACACCTTCGGGGAGAACTCCATTTCTTTGAATGAAATCGTAGCCAACTTCTCGGGATTCGTTCAACTGCTCGACTCTTCCGCCATCGATATGGATTTGGCGGTAAAGACACCTAACATTGACTTCAAGCAGATCCTCTCCTTGATCCCAGCCATCTACGCACAGGATTTCGCCTCTTTAAAGACATCGGGCGAGGTATCTCTCGCAGCGACCGCCAAGGGACGCATGGCAGGAGACACGCTTCCCGCATTCAATGCGGACTTGAACATCAAGAACGCTATGTTCAAATATCCAGACCTGCCAAGTTCAGTGAACGACATCAACATCACGGCCAACATCTCTAACCCAGGTAACATCACCGACTCCACCACCCTCAACGTGGAGAAGTTGGCTTTGAAAATGGCCGGCAATCCGTTCGAGGTGAAATTGCTCGTCAAGACACCAATTTCTGATCCAGACTTCAAGTTCGCCACCAACGGCACCATCGATTTCGGCAAGATCTCCCAAGTGGTCAAATTGGAGGACATGAAATTGAATGGTATCCTCTCTGCAGCCTTGAAGGCGAACGGAAAGATGTCTTACGTGGATAAGGAGCAATACGACAGGTTTTCTATCCTAGGATCACTCAATCTGAAAGACTTTGTGATGAAGGCGAAATCAATCGACTACGATGTGAATGTGAACAACGCCAACTTGGACTTCAACTCTCAAAATGTGAACTTGGCAGCCAACCTTTCTCTTGGCAAGAGCGATTTGTCTTTGGCTGGAAAGTTGCAAAACTTCCTACAATATGTCGTAAGGGGCGAGACCATCAAGGGTAGTCTGGATGTGAAGTCCAACTGCCTCAATGTCACCGAACTTATCGGGGAAAGCAGCGAAGAGGCCCCAGCGGAAGCTACCCCAACCACGTCGGCGCAATCTGTGATCGACATTCCTGCCAATATCGAATTCGCCCTAAACACCAACATCGCGAAGTTGATCTACGAGGGCATCGAGATATCTGACCTTCAAGGAAATCTCTCTTTGAAGGAGAAATGCGCGAAGATCCAAAACTTGACGGGTAACGCATTGGGCGGAAACTTCAACGTCAAGGGAGATTACAACGTACAAGACACTTTGGCGCCAAAGGTGGATTTGGACTTGGGCGTGAACAGCATGAAGATCTCCGAGGTCTTCTCAAAGGTGACGACCGCGAAGAAGATCGCTCCTATGTTGTCGGATGCCGACGGATATTGTTCCATGAACCTAAAATTCGATTCTAAACTGGACCATGCGATGTCCCCTAACCTCTCCACGGTAAACGGAAAGGGTAAATTCGTCTCCAAAGAGGTCGGTTTGAAGGCGGTCAAGGCTCTTGGCATCATTGCGGAGAAGGTTAATTATGATCCATTGAAGAATCCGAAGATCAAAGACATCAGCATCCAATTCGTCATCAAAGACGGACGCTTGGAGATCAATCCATTCGAGACTGCGATCCAGACTGCCCTATTGAAAGTATCCGGTTCATCCGGTTTGGACCAAACGTTGGATTACATCACCACCGTATCCTTGCAATCGATCACGGACAAGATCCCTGTGGCATTCGATGTGAAGATCGGTGGAACATTCTCTTCACCAAAGATAACCGTCGGTGCGGCATCCACCGTCGAGGCTATCAAAGAGAAAGTGACCGAAAAGGTGACTGAGGTGGTTGACAAGGCGAAGGAGAAGGCAATCGCCATCGCTAAGGAGCAAAAGGAGAAGATGGTCGCCGATGCGCAAAAGCAACGCGACAAATTGATCGAAGACGCGGAAAAGGCAGGTAACAAACTGGTGGAAGAGGCGAAAAACAACGCTAAAAAGATGGAGGAGAAAGCGGCCAATCCATTAGCCAAGAAGGCTGCCCAAAAGACCGGAGAGGCAAGCGTGAAAAGGATGCAAGAACAAGCGGCCAAGATGAAAGCCGATGCGACTACCGCAGGAGACAAACTCGTTCAAAACGCGGAGAAGAACGGTGATGCGCTCATCACCAAAGCATCAGCCGCTGGCAGCACAAAAACAGCAGAATAATTATGGTTGAAATAGGAAAAATAAACAAACTGACCGTAGAGAATATCGGTCCGAACATGGTTACCGTCATCGCGGATGACGGAGAGACTATCAAGGTGCCCACGGAGGAGTTCAAAGAGGAACCTGCCGTTGGCGATGAGGTGAAAATATTCGTTTACAAGGATGCGGAGCGCAAGACAATCGGCTCTGCCAAACTCCCTTACGCCATCGCAGGAGAATTCGAGTTTCTCTCGGTGACACAAGTTTCATCCGCGGGTGCCCTACTCGATTGGGGATTAAAGCGTAAACTCTTCCTTCCCTCCAAAGAGCAAACCAGTAAGATCAACTTAGGAGACACCTATCTGGTGCATGTCTTCTACGACCACAAGACGGAACAGGTGATCGCTAGCATGCATGTGGACGACTTCCTGGACTTGGACAAACCCACCTACCAAATGAACGATGAGGTGGAGATATTGGTGGTGAAGGAGACCGCCTTGGGTTACAAAGTGATTGTGGATGACGCCCACTGGGGACTCATCTACCACAACGAGATATTTGAACACATCGATTTCGCGATGCGTACCAAAGCATACGTCAAAGCGGTGCGCGAGGATGGCAAAATCGATATCGCTCTGCAGCCACAAGGCTACAAGGTGGTGGACAATATCAGCGAGCAGATTTTGGAGGAGTTGAAGCGCCGAGGAGGCTATCTTCCGATGAATGACAAGACCGATTCCGACATTATCTACAACACCTTCGGATGCAGCAAAAAGGCATTCAAGAAGACCCTTGGCACGCTCTACAAGCAACGTACCATCACCCTCGGAGAGGATGGTATTAGATTGAACGAGAAGGGAGAATAAGACGCTCCCCGTACAAATAGAAAGCGAGGATTCATCATAGGATGGATCCTCGCTTAATTTTTCCAGAAAACTCTCACAACATCATATCAGCACCCCATTGCAATGGTCCACTTCGTGTTGGATGATTTGGGCTGTCCACCCCGTATATCTCTTCTTCTTAGGCTTAAAATCGATATCCTGGAACTCCACGATAATCTCTTCATATCGAATGGTCTTTTTGACCCCTGGCAGAGAGAGACACCCCTCCTCCGCGGGATAAGGCCTAGCTTTCATGGTGATGACCGGATTGATCAACACCACTTGTTTGTTGCCGTCACAGACAACAATGATGTTTTTAAGCACACCGATCATATTGGCAGCCATACCCACACAACCATCCAAGTGGGCGCGCAAAGTATCCAATAGATCCTTCGCCACCTCCCTATCCGCCTCTGTCGCAGTCGTTGATTTCTGCGCCAAGAACAATGGGTCATGCATGATTTCTCTTACCATATAACCCGCTCTAGACTACTTAATTTCACCCTCCTGGGTGATGATATCCTTCTCGTCAAATCCATCAGTCTCGTCATCATAGAGACGTTTGCCGCAATATCGGCAAAATACAGCATCTTCATCATGACCCGTTTTATGGCAATGCGGACAAGGACGCATGGAGACCTTCTTCTTATGGGTAATCATCTGTGCGGAGACAATACCCGTAGGGACCGCCAAAACCGTGTAACCCAACAACATCACAAAAGCGGAGAGGAATCTTCCTAATCCTGTCATCGGCGTGATGTCGCCATAGCCCACCGTTGTTGTAGTCACAATGGCCCAATAGATACTACTTGGGATATCATTGAAGCTACTTCCTTCGATACCGCCCTCAACCATATACATCACCGTACCGATACAAATGACTAGCAAAAGGACAAATACAAAGAATACGGTAATCTTACGAAAACTGGCCTTCAACGTAGTCAACAATATTTCGCCCTCCCGCCAAAAAGAGAAGAGTTTGAAAATTCGGAAAACACGGATCAATCGCAAGATACGGATGGTCAACAGACCATGCGCGTTCGGGAAGATAAATCCAAGGTATGTCGGTACTGTAGCCAGTAGATCCACCGCGCCGAAGAAACTGAACACATACTCCTTCGGTTTAGGGGAACAATAGAGCCTTAACAGATACTCAAGGGTGAAAAATATCGTGAACACCCACTCCAGAACGGAAAGGAATTCCTTGAACGAAGGAGGGAAAAAGGCAAGACTTTCGAGAATAACCACTCCCACGCTTACCAAAATGAATCCGATCAAGAAAACATCGAATGTCTTTCCCATGGGCGTATCGGTATCATAGATAATCATATATATCTTATGCTTCAACGCCTCATTGTTCATAAAATCATGCCATTTTTTCTTCAATCCAAACATATTCCAATCATTTAATTAAGATCCGTCAATCAAAAAAGACCCAAGTGTTCCAACAATATCTTCACGCCAATGCCTATCAAGACAAAACCACCCACCATCTCCATATTCACCGGCAAATGTTTTTCCAAATAGATTCCAATCGCATTCCCCGCCAAAGAGAGTCCGAAGCTAAATAGACCAATCATCACCAAGGCGAAAATAAATGTCGATACGGTTTCCGTCAAGAAAATCAAACCAGTCGCCAAAGCGTCTATACTGGTTGCGATAGCCAAGAAAATAAGGCGTTTCCACTGCAAGGCCGGTTGTCCGCCAACCGCCTCCTCATCTTCGGAAAGGCTCTCCTTGATCATCTTCAAACCAAGAAAGAGCAATATAAAAAAGGCGATCCAGTGATCAATGGACTCAATGTAGGACTTGAATCCCACACCAGCCGCCCAACCAATCAAAGGCATACCTGCCTGGAAGAGACCAAACAAGAAGGCCATCTTCATAATAGGAACAAAATGGAACCGCCTAAGGGCAATTCCATTTGTTACTGATACCGCAAAGCAATCCATCGCCAAAGCGATCGCCAGCAGTATGATTGTGATTATATCCATAAAAACGGATTAACAATTAGCCAACGCTTGATCCAAATCCGCGATGATATCCTCCGCCTCCTCGATACCGACAGAGAAACGGATCAAATCAGGACGTACACCAGCAGCGATCAACTGCTCGTCAGACAATTGTCTGTGGGTATGGGAAGCGGGATGCAACACACAAGTACGGGCATCCGCCACGTGGGTTACGATACAAGCCAACTTCAAGCTATCCATAAACTTGATGGAAGTTTCACGTCCACCCTTCACGCCGAAAGTTACTACGCCACAAGAATAACCCTTATCGAATTGCTTTTGCGCCAACTCATAGTATGGACTTGATTTCAAACCTGAGTAGTTTACCCATGCTACCTTAGGGTGCTTCTCCAAATACTCAGCCACTTTTTGCGCGTTCTCGCAGTGCTTTGGCATACGTACATGCAAAGTCTCCAAACCGAGGTTCAACAAGAAGGCGTTTTGAGGTGCTTGGATAGATCCGAGGTCACGCATCAACTGAACAGTCGCCTTGGTAATGAAGGCAGCTTTGCCGAAGCTCTTGCTGTAAGCCAAACCATGGTAAGATTCGTCAGGTTGTGTCAAGCCTGGGAATTTATCCTTGTGCGCCTCCCAATCGAAGTTACCGCTATCCACGATACATCCGCCCACATTGGTAGCATGTCCATCCATGTACTTGGTGGTGGAGTGTGTCACGATATCACAACCGAACTCGAATGGACGGCAGTTGATTGGGGTTGGGAAGGTATTATCAATGATCAAAGGCACACCGTGCGAATGTGCGATGCGAGCGAACTTCTCAATGTCAAGAACGCTCAATACAGGGTTCGCGATGGTCTCGCCGAACAAGGCCTTCGTATTGGGACGGAAAGCCTTTGCGATCTCCTCCTCAGAGGCATCCGGATCCACGAAAGTGCACTCAATGCCCAACTTCTTCATGGTTACAGCAAAGAGGTTGTAGGTTCCACCGTAGATGGTAGAAGAAGATACGAAGTGGTCACCCGCCTCGCAGATATTGAAGACCGCATAGAAATTGGCCGCTTGACCGGAAGAGGTCAACATAGCAGCCACACCTCCCTCCAACGCGCAGATTTTAGAAGCAACCGCATCGTTGGTAGGATTTTGCAGACGTGTATAGAAATATCCGGAAGCCTTCAAATCGAAGAGATCCGCCATCTCCGCGCTGTTATCATATTTAAAAGTAGTCGACTGATAGACAGGGAGCACACGAGGCTCACCCTTAGTGGGTTTCCATCCCTCTTGAACACAAATGGTTCCTAATCCTTTTTTACTCATAAGTAATGTAATATTTTAATCTAAAATATCGTTTCTCTTTATATCTCTCGCGAAGGTACACACATTCAACGAAAATCTACAATGAAAAACCGCAATAAAAGAGAATATGAAGAAATTAAAAAGGTCATCTCCGCAAAAAGACGACCTTTCCATATTATCAAAAGAATATTGTCAATCGAATTTTACTTGCAGACATATCCGCCTGTCGAGTCAGCGTAGGTATCCAATACGGAGCAATCTCTCACCCTCATCTCCTCCATCTGACCAGAATAACTCTCTACGACATTTCCACTGGCGTCATAAAAAGTACAATCACAATCTTTCTTGGTGCAAGAAAAAAGCATGGAAAAAATTCCGACTAATCCTATTGTCAACAATAAATTTCTCATTGTAATGATCATTAAAAAAAAGCCTACTCTATCGTTTTCGGCAACCCGACGGCAAATGTAATAATAAAATACTGAAATACATTTACATCCGACTCACTTTTTACAATTGATCCAATGCCGCGTAAATCGCAGCCTTGTCCATATTCTTTCCGATGAAGACCAACTTTACCAAACGGTCGCCGTACTCCTCATCCCAATCCTCTCGAAGTTCTTTGCTCTCCTGTAAAAGACGCTCTTGATCGGCCTTAGGCGCCGTACAGATCCATTGACCTGTCTCCTGAACCGTCTTCTGAGAGCCAGCCTGTTCGAACAGGTAGGACATGTCACGGTTCTCCTCAAAATACAAGATTCCTTTACAACGGATGACACCCTTCGGCCACGACTTATCGATAAAACGGTCGAACTTGGAGAGTGAGAATCCCCTACGACGGTAATAGACAAATGTGGAGATGCCATACTCCTCCGCCTCTCCCTCACCGTGATGATGGTGGTGATGGCAGCAGCAGTGTTCATCATGGTCGTGATCATGGTGACAATGACACTCCGCTTCGTGGTCATGGTCGTGATCGTGATCGTGACAATGGCACTCCTCTCCCTCTTCGTGGTGGTGGTGACAATGTTCGTGGTCGTGATCATGGTCGTGGTGATGATGGTGCTCATGCTCCTTACGCTCCTTCTCCTCAATCTGCTGTTTGTCAGCCTCCAAGGCTTGAATCCAGCCAGCCGACATACTCACCGCTTGGAAATCGAAACGCTTCGAATCAATGATTCTGTCGAGATCAATCTTCGCATAATTGGTCTCTAATATCTCCGCGCGAGGTTGTAATGTACGGATCACCGCACGCACCTGTTTCAAAGCCTCTTCAGAGACCTCATCCACCTTATTCAAAACGATCACGTCACAGAACTCAATCTGCTGGATCAACAAGTTTTCAATATCATCCTCGTCCAAATCCTTGCGCACCAAAGCGTTTCCGCTTCCGAACTCATCATAAAGACGAAGCGCGTCCACCACCGTGGCTACACAATCCAGACGACAGATCTCCGGCGTTCCATAACGTTTCGCCATAGCGGACATCGTCACAATGGTCTGCGCGATAGGAAGAGGCTCGCAGATTCCACTCGCCTCGATCACAATGTAATCGAAACGGTTGCTATCAGTGATGTCAGTGATCTGCTGCATCAAATCAGCCTTCAAGGTACAACAGATGCAACCATTGCTAAGCGCCACCAAACTCTCATCCTTCTGGGTAACGATACCGCCCGATTGGATCAAGGAGGCATCAATATTCACTTCACCGATATCATTCACGATAACAGCGATTTTTAGTCCTTGCTTGTTGGAAAGGATATTATTCACCAAAGTGGTTTTTCCACTACCGAGATAGCCCGTCAAAAGGGTGATAGGCACAATTTTCTTGCTCATGACACGATAAAATTATCTTTTATTCATCCAAAAGGGGGATTCCCCATTTATTATATTCCTCAAAATCAATTACTCAGGGAGAAACCCTAAACTTTGTAAAGGTATAAATATTAAGAGAAAAACACAATCATTTTTTTTAACTTTGCCACGGTATAGATTGTCTGTCCAAGAAATTCAAAGAAATGAAACTCAAAGATAAATACCAAAGCATCATCGCACCGGAAACGGTGAGGAACGCGACCAAACTACTATCAGCCAATGTGGTCGCCCAAGCCATCGGCATCCTCATCTACCCCATCCTGACAAGAATCTATGCTCCGGAAGACTTTGGCCTCCTGAATCTTTTTCAATGCATCGGCGGCTTTCTAGTCATCCTCTCCACAGCGGAATACCAATATGCCATCCTACTGCCCGCAAACGATTCCAAGGCACATAGTTGCCTCAGAGTGGGCCTTTTCATATTGGCGGTCACCTCCATACTATGTCTGCTCTCCCTCCCCTTCTCGGATAAAATCGCCTCACTACTCAACACGCCGGAATTTGCCGATTGCCAGTGGGGCTTATCCCTCTTTATTCTCTTTTCGGGAGGATGGCAGCTGCTCAACTACTGGCATACCCGAAAAAAGAACTATAATCTCGCCAGCACCTACCAGGTGAGCAAAAGCCTCCTAAACGCGGGATTGAAATGGATTTTCGGCATCATCGGATGGGTCAAAGGAGGTTTGATTCTCGCCACCGTATTCTCCGCCATCGCCTCCTTTCTCCTAAATATCGCACGAACAAGGAAAATCTATCCTTGGAAGGAGATCTTACGATTTCATCCAAACGACAAGGAAACAGCGGGAGAGTATAGTAATTTTCCACATTTCTCACTTCCGAAATCCGCAATTGGCTACATCAGCGCCAACCTGCCATTTTTCATGCTCACACCCGTATTTGGCCTAAAAGAGATGGGCTACTACGGCATGGCCATTACATTAGCCTTCACGCCAATTAATTTAATATACAATGCCATTTACCAGGTATTATTTCAAGATGTGGCGTGGCGCGTCAATCAGCGCCAACCAATTCAAAACATCTTCCGCACCTTCATCCAACGGGTTGCCTGTATCGCGCTACCGATAATAGTCATCCTATTCTTCATACTACCCGATTTTACGGAATTGCTGTTGGGAGAGGGTTGGAGCCAAACAGGAGTCTATATTCAATATATGCTCCCTTGGTTGTTGATCTCCTTTATTGGCGGATCCATTTGCTTCGTGACCGATGTCTTCATGAAACAAAAGGGACATTTTATATTTGAGTTCGGGCTATTCACCATCCGGTTATTATCCATTCTCTATGGCATATACACCCAAGACCTTAGAACTGCGGTAATCGGATTTTGCGCCGGAGGATTTTTCATCAACACACTTGAGCTCATCTGGTATCTGCTCCTTGTGAAACGATACGAAAAGGGATTAAACGCTTAAACAAATACCCATAAAATTAGGCACAAAAAAAAGGCGCTTACAAAAGCGCCTTTCTTGTTCGTTGCTGCTTATCAAATTACTTTGAGATAGCACCTGCAGGACATGCATCTGCGCAAGTTCCACACTCAGTGCAAGCATCAGCGTTTATTGAATAGATGTCACCCTCAGAGATTGCTCCAACTGGACATTCACCGATGCAAGTACCACATGCAACACAATCTTCACCAATTACGTAAGCCATAGTCGTATCTGTTTAAGTTAATAATGTTGTGTGTCTTATTAGTTATTTAACTCTTTAACACAATGCAAATATATATCATTCCACATATACCACGAAATAAATTTTGTAAAAAATTACTAAAAATGGCAAGATATTGGGATTGTTTTTATAGGAAAGAAATCTTATAGCGTCTATTCAGAGTGCCCTAATTCACTGACTTGCAGAATAAAAATGTCATTAAAGTGCAAAAAAAAGCGACCAAGAAGTTGCAAATACAAGAATTATTTTTTAAATTTGATTAAATATCGGTTATTAAATATCGGTCAACCAACATTGATTGGTCAGGCCGGTAACAAAACAACGATTCGTTTTTAAGTAATTACTACTTTAACAAAAGGAGGGTCGCAACATGGAAGATGAGCAAATGAGGTTTGAAACGGATAAGCGAGATCAAGAGATCGTTTATTCCAAAGCGATCAAGGCGGGTAAGAGGATATACTACCTTGATGTGAAACGCAATCGCAAGGATGAGTTATTCCTCGCCATCACAGAGAGCAAGAAAAAAGTTTCCGGCGATGAGTCTCAAGTTTCTTTTGAAAAACACAAAATTTTCTTGTACAGAGAGGATTTCGAGAAATTCATGGCAGGCATGAACGATGTGATGGATTACATCGGAAAAAGTTCAGAACAGGGTGACAGTCAAAACGATCCGGTCCCAAGCCGTTTCGAGATTGACTTCGGTTGATCCACACTTTATGATATGGGGAGGCGCATGGGACGATGCGCCTTTTTTTATTACATCAACTCTACACATCATCAAAAAAAAAGCCACGCACCCAATGGATGTGTGGCCTTTTTATTAGATCATGCTATCACTTTTGTTGCGGAACAGCGTTAGGAGCGGCACTCTTGTTGCCACTCATGTCGCAAGTGCCAGAGAAGACTGCTTGAGGCTCGATAGAGAGGGTCTTAGTGACAATCTCACCCTCTACCCTAGCGGTAGCCTTCAATGAAAGGGTATCCGCAATAATCATCTTACCCTTTACGGTTCCCATCACCTCCGCATTCGCGCAAGTCATCGTTCCCGACATCAAACCATTCTTTCCAATGATAATTTTTCCTTTACAAACAATAGTACCTTCAACGGAACCATCCAATCTGAAATCATTTTCAGCCTGGATATCGCCAACTACTTTCGTACCGTGAGCCAACGTGTTATGCTCGGTACCCATTGGCATTGTGTCCTTCCCAATTCCCATGATATTAGATTTAAGTTTAAACAAATGGAGTATTTATTAATATGCTGATTTAAATTGGTTCAAGAATCTCACGTCGTTCTCCGAGAACATACGCAAATCCTTCACCTGATACTTTAAGTTAGTGATACGCTCGATACCCATACCGAAGGCATATCCGGTATATACCTTGCTATCAATGCCACAATTCTCCAAAACATTAGGGTCAACCATTCCGCATCCAAGGATCTCTACCCAACCGGTTCCCTTACAGAACGCGCAGCCCTTTCCACCACAAAGGTTACATGAGATATCCATCTCAGCGGAAGGCTCAGTGAATGGGAAGTAAGAAGGGCGCAAACGAATCTTGGTACCCTCACCAAACATCTCCTTCGCGAAGTAAAGAAGCGCTTGCTTCAAGTCGGCGAACGAAACGTTCTTGTCGATATAAAGTCCCTCCACTTGATGGAAGAAACAGTGAGCACGGTAAGAAATCGCCTCGTTTCTATATACACGGCCAGGACACAACACACGAATCGGAGGCTCCTGACTTGTCATGATACGGGATTGAACAGATGAAGTATGCGTACGCAACAAGACATCTGGCTCTCTCGTGATGAAGAAGGTATCCTGCATATCTCTAGCAGGGTGCTCAGGTGGGAAATTCAACGCGGAGAACACATGCCAATCATCTTCGATTTCAGGACCTTCCGCCACAACGAAACCAAGACGGGAGAAGATGTCCGCGATCTCATTCTTCACGATAGAAAGCGGATGACGGGTACCCAACTCCACCGGATCCGGTGTTCTGGTCAAATCCAAAGACTCATTCTTCTCTGATTTACTGTCCAAAACAGCCTTCAACTCATTGATCTTATCCTGAGCGGAATTTTTTAAGTCATTAAGCAATTGACCCATCTCCTTCTTTTGCTCGTTGGAGACATTTCTGAAATCGTTGAACAAGGCGGATATTTCGCCCTTCTTACTCAAATATTTGATACGCAATGATTCCAAATCCTCCTTGCTGGAGGCATGCAAATCCTTAATTTCACCCAAAAGTTTATTAATACGCTCTTTCATCTCTTTTCAAAAATTCCTTTTAATCTTGCAAATTTAGTGTTTTTTATCCATTAGGCTAACTAAAATTCTCAAAAAATATCAAAATCACCAGAAATATCGGAGAAGAGAAAGATCTCTCCTTCTGAAGAAAGGCAGATTTCACCTTACGAACCATCGTTTTCATTGATTTTATTTTTCTTTTTCCTATATTTTCCCCAATTTTGAATAAAGAACAAAGCGATAGAAAAAGGCAAGACATAAAAGGATGAGCATCACAAAATTCTGGAAACAACATATCATCGAGGTCCTGGTTTGGACAGCAGTATTCGCGCTGTTGACATTCAGCAACATCTCGTACGACCTTCTCCTATCCGTGGAGTTGGCGGCCTTACTGACCGTAAGCATGTTTCTCATCACGCTTATCAACAGGTCCATCCTATTCCCGCATCTGTTGTTGAAAAACAGAATAATGTATTTCATCCCCGCCGCCGTTCTCATCGTTGGTTCCTTCTCCATATTGGTTCACCGTTTGGAGGATACCATCGTCTCGGCTCATAGTCCGGAAATGGTTTACGAAGATGACGCCTTGCTAGACATCCGTCTTCCCTCCGAAACACGAGCCTTCTTTGAAGAGGATGAAAACACTACCGAAGAACGGCTTCGGTTATCCTCCCAATGGAAAGTGATGATCATGATCTCCGGCGCCATGCTGGTCTCCATCATGCTCCACTACCGCAAACGAACAGAGGAGATGGAGGAGCAAAGGGTCTCTATTTTGCAGGAAAAAGTACAATTGGAGTTAAATTTTCTCCGTTCGCAAATAAACCCGCACTTCCTTTTCAATGCCTTGAATAACATCTATTCAATGGTCTACATGGGTGATAAAAATGCGGCGGACAGCGTATTGACTCTTTCGGAAATGCTCCGTTACGTCACATACGGATCCAAGGAGAACCGCATCTCCCTTAACGAGGAGATCACCTATTTGGAGAACTACATCGAATTTCAGCGATATAGCCATGAAAAAGACATCAATGTCATTTTCGACAAGGAGATTTCAAGAGAGAGCATCTTCATCGCGCCCATGCTATTGCAACCCTTTGTGGAGAACGCGTTCAAATATAGCGGCATCGGCATTGAAGAGGGTGCATTCGCGAAATTCAAGCTGATCGCGAACGCCCAAACATTACGATTTGTGGCGCAAAATAGCAAACGTAGCGTAAAGCGAGAACAAAAACATATCAAAGGCATCGGCATCGACAATGTAAGGAAACGTCTTGACCTAATTTACGCAGGCAATTACGATCTAAACATTGAAGACAACGAGGATTCCTTCAACCTAGAATTAACCATAAAATTACCAGACGAATATGGAAAATGATTTAATCAGAACTTTGATCATCGACGACGAGTTTCCCGCCAGGAAACTCCTCTCTGAATATGCTTCCAAAGTGCCATCCATTCAATTGGTGGCTACTTGCGAAAACGCCTTTAAGGCAATGGAAATCATGCAAAACGAGACGATCGATTTGATTCTATCCGACATACAAATGCCAGACCTTTCCGGTTTGGAACTGGTCAAAACCATGAAGGAGAAGCCGTTGGTGATCTTCACAACCGCCTATGCGGAGTACGCCATCGACAGTTACGAATTAGAGGCGGTGGATTATCTTTTAAAGCCCATTCCCTTCCCTCGTTTTCTTCAAGCCATCAACAAGGTCACCGAACGCATGAAATCCAGAAGGAAAGAGAGCGCTCCAGAATCGACAGAACGAGGATTCTTCATGGTCAAGGCAGATTACAAACTCTATAAGATCGATTACGACAACCTCATTTACATAGAGGGACAAAGCGAATATGTTACCTTCCACATGAAGGACAAAAGGCGCATCACCGCCTACTACTCCCTGAAGAAATTAGAGGAGGAGTTGCCTGCCAACAATTTCATGCGTATCCACAAGTCCTATATCGTGTCGCTCTCCAACATAGAATCCGTGGAGGGCAATATGGTCAGCATCAACGGACAAAAATTGGCCATCGGAAAGAACTACAAGGATGCGTTGTTGAGTGCCTTGAATGTGTGAAATCGCCCTTTACGCAGCAATAGGAAGGTCCAATCGAATTTTAGGCGACGTCTGAAAGACGTTACCTCAATAGCCCTGTACATGCCCTGATACGAAATGAAGGGGATGTGCAGGGTTATACGTGATATGCGAAGTCATTGCACGTCTGAAAAACGCTATGTTTTAACTCCACTATTAAATAGTTTTTAGCAATTGGGTTGAGTAACGTGATTTGTAGGGTCTAAAAGTATATAGTTTCCAAATTTCAACAGACAAATAAAAAAATCGCCAAACTTCACAGTCTAGCGATCCTTCGAGTTTTTAACTCTAAAAATGAAAACAAACACTATTATGAAAAAGTTTTTATTCTATCTGAATCGGCAACCCTTGATAGACGCGTAATACCTCCTTATTCAAGATCGCCGAATATTTCGCTTGCAGAGTTTGTTGTTGGGCATTGAGCAATGTATTCTTTTCGCTCAACATCTCAAATGGACTCTTCATACCCAACGAGAACTTCTCCTTTGTCAACTCATAGGCCGATGTCGCCGCCTGTTCGTTGCTCTGTGCTGCGATGAAATTCACCTGTGCCGCCTGGGCATCCAAATAGGCCGATTCTATGGTCTTTTTGAGTTCATCCTTCAAATTCTCCGTCTCCAACTCAGCGATGTTTTTATTCAACTTCGCCTTACCGACAGCCGACCTACGTTCTCTATTATCCGCTATCGCGTAATTAAGAGAAAGTCCGACACTCTCATTGAAGTTCTCCTTCAGTTGGTCTCCCCCACTCAAATCCGCATGGTTGCGATGTCCTGTTCCGACGCCCGCATTCAAATTAACCGAAGGGTAATAACCCGACTTCGCGCTTTTGATCTGAAGATCAGCCATCGTCTCATTCATCTCCGCCATCGCTATCTCTGGCCGGCTTGCCAACGCCGCCGCATATACGGAATCCTTGTTGGCCAATACCTCCATCACCTGTTCTGTCGTAAATTCCGGTGTGACGATATCAATATCCTGATTGAGATCCAATCGAAGCAACTGCTTCAACTGTAGCAAATCGTTCGCCAACTGATTCTCCGCCACAGTCAACTGATATGTTTCCGCCACGTGTTGCGACTCGATTTGTGACAAATCGATCATCGAGACAGATCCAGCCTCATACAACTGTTTGTAACGATTGAGTTGCTCTTCCGATGTTTGCAGTGAATTCTTGCGAATTCTCACACTCTCCTTCGCATAAAGGATCTGCAAATAATTGGACAAGACAGATATTTTAATATCCTCTTCGGTCGATTTCAACGAGGTCTCTTGTATCGTCTCCTGCAGCTCCTGCTGCTTGATGTTGTACTTTCGCCTAAATCCGTTGAAAACAGTCCACGAAATTCCCAAATTGTAATTGCCACTATAATTATTGGCGTACCCCACCTCTGTGAAAGGTCTATTGCTCAACGAGTGAGAAGTAGAGAACGAAGCACTGGGTGCCCATTGTCCCTTGGCCTGATCCGTGGAGATTCTATTCTGTTCCAAGACAAATCGGCCCTTCCGCACACTTATATTTTGCTGCAAAGCATAGTCAATACATTGCTGTAACGACCAAGTTTCAGTCTCTCCGAACGAGAGGATGGAGAATGTTAGTGCACAGGCTATTAGAAAACTTTTCTTCAAGTGCATATTATCAAATATTAATTCACAAATATACCCCAAATTTTATACGCTTCCACGACAGCCAAAGCATTTTCTCCCCAAATTCGCTCTAAAGGTTCCAAATACCGACGAATCGCCGTAAAAAATCGACGATTCGCCAGCTTTATTTTAACGTGCGAAAGTGATCATCTCACCCTTCTTCGCATCATTGATCTTACCATTATCGTATACAAGCACACCATTCACAAATGTCTGTGAAACTTTGTACTTCAACGTCTCACCCTCCATTGGAGACCAACCGCACTTGTATTGAAGATCCTCTTTCTTTACCTCGTAAGGAACATTTGGCTCCACCAATACAAGATCCGCGAAGTAACCCTTACGGATAAATCCGCGTTTCTCCACATTGAAGATTCGAGCAGGATTGTGGCACATCTTCTCCACCACTTGTTCACGGGTGAAATTACCCTTCTTGGCCAACTCAAGCATCATCGGCAAGGCATGTTGGATGGATGGATAACCGGAAACAGCTTGTAGGCAGTCACCCTCCTTTTCGCTCAACAAATGTGGCGCATGGTCGGTCGCGATGGTATCAATGATACCCGACTCCACCGCTTTCAACAAGTTCACGCGGCTCTTCTCCTTCTTGATGGAAGGGTTGCACTTGATCTTAGCGCCCAAACGCTCGTAGTCATTGTCGTCGAACCATAGGTAACCGACACATGTCTCGGCGGTGATTTTTTTCTCCGCCAATGGTTTGGTATTGAACAAAGCCATCTCCTTAGCGGTAGTCAAATGGAGCACGTGCAATCTTGTGCCATATTTCTTTGCCAAATCGATCACCTTAGAGGTGGATTTGTAGCAAGCGTCCGAGTTACGGATAATCTCATGATAAGAGATAGGAATTGGTTGATCGCCCAACTCCGCCTTTACCTTCGCCAAATTGGCTTGGATCATCTCCTCATCCTCATTGTGGGTAGCGACAGGAAGTTTCGACTCCGCGAAAATACGCTCCAAAACCTTCGGATCGTCCACACGCATATTACCGGTCGATTGTCCCACAAATACCTTGATACCACACACCTTGGAAGGATCGGCATTCACCACCTCCTCGATATTATCATTGGTGGCGCCCAAATAGAAGGCATAGTTGGTCAAGCATTTTTCCTTCGCCAAATCCACCTTCTTATCCAATTCAGCCATGCTTGTCGTAGCAGGCTTGCAATTTGGCATATCCATTACGGAAGTGACACCACCCGCAACCGCAGCACGAGACTCGGAAGCGAAATCACCCTTTGCCGTCAAACCAGGCTCACGGAAATGCACATGTGAATCGATTACTCCAGGAAGAAGCCATTTATCCTCGGCATCAATCACCTCCGCACTTTTCAACACTGATTCAGGAACATCGTCCTTAAAAATCTTGGAAATCTTATTTCCCTCGATCAAAACCGAACCGCGGAAAGAATTTCCCTCATTAATGATTTTTGCCTTATGAATTAGTATAGTACCCATCGTATAGTATTTAAAGTTATCACCATTCTTAATATCTCATTCTCATAATATCATTTTCTCAAAGATATTACTTTTTTTGAGGATATTTCCTAAACCAAGAACTAATTTTTAGACGAATGACGCCCAAAACAGCCTCGCCGAAAATACCACCACTCATCTTTGAACTACCCAATACCCTATTTACGAAGATAATAGGTACCTCCTTGATATTGAAACCGCACTTATAGGCGGTGTACTTCATCTCTATTTGGAAAGCGTAACCCTTGAACTTGATTTTGTCCAACTCTAAGGTCTCCAAAACGCGACGATGGTAGCAAACAAATCCCGCCGTGGTATCGGCGATCTTCATTCCCGTCACGATTCTCACATATTTAGAAGCGAAATAGGACATCAATACGCGTCCCATAGGCCAATTCACCACGTTCACGCCACTGATATAACGAGATCCGATAGACATATCAGCACCCTCTTCCGCGCAAGCCGCATGCAACTTCAAGACATCGTTCGGATTGTGGGAAAAATCCGCATCCATCTCGAAAACGTAGTCATACCCCTGCTCCAAAGCCCATTTGAAACCAGTGATATAGGCGGTGCCTAATCCCAACTTTCCAGAACGCTCCAATATATGTAGTCTGCCGGAGAACTCGTCCATGAGTCCTTTCACTATCGCAGCAGTACCATCCGGTGAATTATCATCTATAATCAAGACATGGAACATCTTCGGCAATCCCAAGACCGCGCGAATGATATTCTCCACATTCTCCTTCTCGTTATAGGTGGGTATAATCACCACTCCATCGTTCACTTCCATCTCTATCTTTTATAGGTTTCTTGCAAATTTAGAAAATGGTTTGGAATTTTTATTGCTATATTTGCTAAAAAATTTTATCGTCAGTGGATATTAACGATTTACTATCTCGATTTTCTGCCCATCCACAGTTCAAAGAGGTGGAGAAATGGTGCAAGCAAGAGAAGAAAAACCTCACAATCAAAGGTTTAGAAGGATCCCTATGCGCACTCCTACTCGCGCACATCGGAAAGGGAGAAGAAAAAAAATTATTCATCACGATGGATGATGAGGAGACGGCCGCTTATCTCTACCACGACCTGACACAAATCATTGGAGATGAGACCGTATTCTTCTACCCAGCCTCCTTCCGAAGGAATAACGACCACAAGGATGCGGCCAACGAAGTATTGCGCACCGAGGCGTTGAACAGAATCAATTCAGGAAACAAATTCATCATGGTCTCCTTTCCAGAAGCCATCTGTGAATGGGTAATCGACCAAGCGGAGCTCAACAGCAAAACACTGAGCCTCTCGGTTGGCCAGACCATTGATACGGATTTCATCATACAAGTGCTTTGCGAATACGGATTCTCCCGCGTGGATTTCGTATATGAGCCCGGACAATTCTCCGTCAGAGGTAGCATCATCGACGTTTTTTCGTTCTCCTGCGAATATCCCTACCGCGTCGATTTCTTTGGCGATGAGATAGAATCAATACGCACCTTCAACATCGAGAATCAACTATCCTTGGAGAAGAAGCAAGAGATCTCCATCGTCTCCAATATCCACGAGAACAACGAGACATCCGTCTCCCTACTCTCTTTGCTCAGCCCAGAGACCATCCTTTGGTTTCAAGATTTTAGATATACATTCGACAGGGTATCCTCCAACTCGGAAGATATAGGCACCGAATTCTCCATTGATAGCGCCACCTTCTTCAAGGAGGCTTGTCGACTGAAAAGAGTGGTTTTCGGAGGACACGATTTAGGTGAAGATTCGGACCATATCCACTTCGAATCCTCTCCACAGCCTGTATTCAACAAAAACTTTGATCTAGTAAGTACCGATTTCGAGACCAAAAGCAACAAAGGCTACGAAGTGTTGGTTTTGAGCGATAACTTGCACCAAACAGACCGACTCGCCTCCATCTTCGAGGACCGTGGCGATAAAGTCACCTTCACACCGATCAGAAAAACCTTGCACAAAGGTTTCATCGATCACACACTGAACCTCTGCTGCTATACAGACCATCAGATATTCGACCGTTACCATAAGTACTCCCTACGTTCGGAGAAAGCACGCTCGGGGCAACTATCCCTCACGCTTAAAGAGTTACAAAACTTCCAACCAGGAGACTATGTGGTCCATATCGACCATGGCGTTGGACGGTTCGCGGGGTTGATCCAAGTCGATTCCAACGGAAAGAAACAAGAGGTGATCAAACTGTTGTATCAAAACGACGACATGTTGTTGGTCAGCATCCACTCCCTTCACAAAATCTCACGCTACAAGAGCAAGGAGGGCGACGAACCTCGCATCAACAAATTGGGAACAGGCGCTTGGCAAACCATCAAGGAGCGCACAAAAAAGCACGTCAAGGATATCGCGAGGGACCTTATCGCGCTATACGCAAAGCGAAGAGAGGAGAAGGGATTCGCCTATTCCAAGGATAGTTTCCTCCAATCCGAGTTGGAAGCCTCCTTCATCTACGAGGACACACCCGACCAAATCAAGACCACCGCAGATGTGAAACGCGACATGGAACGGGATATGCCGATGGACCGCTTGGTCTGCGGAGATGTGGGATTCGGCAAGACAGAGATTGCCGTGCGAGCGGCCTTCAAAGCCACTACGGACAACAAGCAAGTGGCTATCTTGGTGCCTACCACCGTCTTGGCGTTACAGCACTACAAAACTTTCTCGGAGAGGTTAAAAGATTTCCCTGTCAAAGTGGATTACCTCAACCGCTCCCGTTCGTTGAAAGAGACGAAACGAATCATCAAAGAATTGGCGGAAGGAGAAATAAACATTTTGATCGGCACCCAGAAAATAATAGGCAAAGAGGTCAAATTCAAGGACTTAGGCTTACTCATCATTGACGAGGAACAAAAGTTCGGCGTTTCCACCAAGGAGAAAATCAAACAGATGAAAGTCAACGTGGACACGCTCACGATGACCGCCACACCGATTCCGCGCACCTTACAATTCTCCCTTATGGGTGCCAGAGACCTTTCAGTCATCTCCACCCCACCCCCTAACCGCTATCCCATCCAAACGGAGCTTCACACATTCAGCGAGAAGATCATCCAAGAGGCGATCCAGTACGAATTGGATCGAAACGGACAGGTATTTTTCATCAACAACCGTGTGCAGAATCTAGGAGAGATCGCCACCCTCATCAAGCGTCTGGTACCAGAAGCGAGGGTTTGCATCGGACATGGACAAATGAAGGGAGAAGAATTAGAGAAGGTGATATTAGACTTCTTGGACTACGAATACGATGTCCTATTAGCCACCACCATCGTGGAGTCAGGTATCGACATCTCCAACTGCAACACCATCATCGTGAACGAGGCACATAACTTCGGATTGAGCGATCTGCACCAATTGCGCGGACGCGTCGGAAGAAGCAACAGAAGAGCCTTCTGCTACCTGTTGGCCCCTCCCCTCACCAACCTCACCACCGAGGCGAAACGCAAGTTACAGGCCATCGAAAGTTTCTCTGAATTGGGAAGTGGATTCAACATCGCCATGCAAGATCTGGATATCCGCGGCGCCGGCAACCTGCTAGGCGCGGAACAAAGCGGATTCATCGCGGACCTTGGCTACGAAGCGTACCAAAAAGTCTTGAACGAGGCCGTCACCGAGTTGAAAGCCAATGAGTTCGCAGATCTATACGCTGAGGAGAAAGAGCAAAACGCAGAGCAGCAATTTATCACAGATTGCCAAGTGGAGACTGACATGGAGTTAACATTCCCTTCGGAATACATCGAAAGCGTCTCCGAACGTATGGCACTCTACCGAGAGTTGGACAATGTGAAAGACGAACATGAATTGGATGGATTTGCCTCACGTCTAAAAGACAGATTCGGAGAGATTCCTTCCCAAACCGAAGATCTGCTCCAACTTGTCAGACTTCGATGGATAGCGGTTCGCTTGGGATTCGAGCGACTCACCTTGAAAATGAATCGAATGACAGGATACTTCATACAGGCAGACGACTCGCCTTATTACCAAACAGAGGTATTCGGCCGAATACTTACTTATCTGCAAGAGCACGCTGTCCGTTGCAAAATCAGGGAAACAGGCGGCCGCAGAAGCATTCAGTTCCTCGATGTGAACAACGTCACGGAGGCATACAATATCCTTAGCAAGATTTAGACAAATTATTGATACGACTAAACAGGCTTAATCCCCCACGATAAAGCCACAGTCCGCACAGAGGGGTTCCACAGCTTCATGGCGACGGAATCCCTCTAATATTTTCACCGCTCTTTCCGCATGAATGATCTCATCGAAAGGCTGATGCAACACATTGCCCAAAGCCATATCGCCATTTGCGTCCAAACAACAAGGAACCACCGTTCCATCCACTAAAATAGCCACATGATCTTTCAGGCCATAG
The DNA here is from genome assembly GCA_045601045.1 of Paludibacteraceae bacterium. GTDB lineage: Bacteria > Bacteroidota > Bacteroidia > Bacteroidales > Paludibacteraceae > UBA1181. The sequence continues at coordinate 14,915 of JAZRZA010000054.1, read as the reverse complement.
CAAGTACGATGCGTGTTTTGTAGAGGTTTCTCTCCTGGCCACGAAAACCTGGCGGCATTCTGGAAGAAAATGTGGTCCGCCAACTTTTTATTTCGGGAAGACATCGCGTCGCTCATATCCACCTGCCAATGTTCCGCCATTTTTGAGAGACAAAACTGATTAAATTCAGAGCAATTCTCATCCACACGGTTCCACAAACGGAGAGAAAAATAACTCTGTTCCGCCTTTGCGTCCGCAAAAGAGAAAATCTCATCCAGATATTTGCCCCATTGAGAAGCGGGAATATTCTCCTCCGCATCATGCATAGAGAGGTTGAACTGCCGTATGGCGGAGTCCATCAGCAATGGCCGGCGCATCGATATCAGCGAACCATTGGTAGTCAAGTTCACATGGAATCCCATCTCTTCCGCCATTGCAAGAAGTTCAGGCAATTGAGGATGGAGCAAAGGTTCTCCCAAAACATGTAGATAGATATATTTCGTATAGGGTTTAATAGAAAAAAGTATCGCCGAAAAATCTTCCGGCGATACATATTCTTTTTTCCGATTAGACTTACAGCAGAAACTGCAAGCGAAATTACATCGGTTAGTGATTTCTATATAAACTTTCTTAAAGCGCATCGAATTAAGGGTTGTACTCCAAGATACCAGTGTTGTAAGCACGCTTAATGCCCTTCCAGTATTGGAACTTATAACCAACAGAAACGCTCAATCCAGTTGATTTCGAAGTGGTGAATCCTTGAGAGAATCCAGCAGACATGTAAAGACCGCTAGCCACCTTTTGCAACTCGTATGCCAACTTCACATTCAAACCCCAATCGAACTCATCCAAGACACCATCCACGCCAAAAGTCTTTTGGCCTGTGGCCTTTGCATGGCCACCGACACCTCCTGCCAAGAAGAGTCCGACACCCGGAGACAACTGACCAGGACCTACATTAGTGATGTTGTAGTAAAGAATTACAGGGATGCGGATGTAAGCAGCCGAATATTTATCCGTAACGGTTCCTTCCGCGATTAGCGCACCCTCATCATCATATTCCGCAAAAGGAAGAGTCAACTCGGATCCCTCCATTTGGAAGAGCAATTCCGGTTGGATTGACCAATGTGTCTCAATCACGATATCCGCCATCAAACCCGCATGGAATCCTGGTCTTACACTAGCATCATCAATATTAGCGGTTGCCTTAATCAACTCTGGCTTAACACCATAATTAGGCATCAAAGAACCATTCCACTTGGTCATATTGAAACCGGCTTCCAAACCGAAACGCAACTTGACATCCTTCTCGGCCATCACACTTGATGACAAAAGCAATAATGATGCGAGTACAAAAAATAACTTTTTCATGGACTTAAAAATAATACTTTATCTTAACGTTCAGAGTCACTTTCTCCAAACCGCACAAAGTTATTTAAAAATCGTTAATAACAAACAAAATAAATGATATTTTTTTGCTCGAATGTGTAAAAAAAGAAACAGTTCCGCCCCTTCACAGAAGGGATAAAGAACTGTTTCTTAAGATTTTAACGGCTAGAATCAATATCTATACCACTCTGACTTATAAGGTCCATCCACAGAGACCCCAATATATGCAGCCTGCGCAGGCGTCAACTTGGTCAACTTCGCGCCGATCTTGGTCAAATGAAGACGGGCAACCTCCTCATCCAACTCCTTTGGCAAACAATAAACGCCTACCTTGTATGGCTTGGTGAACAACTCGATCTGCGCCAATGTTTGGTTGGTGAAGGAATTACTCATCACAAATGACGGGTGACCAGTCGCGCAGCCCAAGTTCACCAATCTACCCTCGGCCAACAAAATAATGGAGTGGCCATCAGGGAAGAAGAATTGATCCACTTGCGGCTTGATATTTCTACGGACGATACCAGGATACTTCTTCAACTTATCAACTTGAATCTCGCTGTCGAAGTGACCGATATTGCAAACGATAGCGGAATCCTTCATCTTCTCCATATGTTCGATGGTAATGATATCCACGTTACCGGTGGTGGTCACATATATATCTCCCTCAGGAAGAGCATCCTCCACCGTAACGACCTCATAACCCTCCATGGCAGCCTGCAAAGCGCAGATAGGATCGATTTCAGTAATTAAGACGCGGGCGCCATAGTAACGCATAGAGTGCGCGCAACCTTTACCCACATCACCGTATCCGCAAACGACAACCACCTTGCCGGCCACCATGATATCAGTCGCACGTTTGATACCATCCGCCAAAGATTCGCGGCATCCATACAGATTATCAAATTTTGACTTGGTGACAGAATCATTCACATTGAAAGCAGGGATTCTCAACTTACCCTCCTTCTCCATTTGGTACAAGCGGTGGACTCCCGTCGTAGTCTCCTCCGAAACACCCTTGATACCAGGGATCATTCTATTGAAAAATTCGCCATCCACGGAGCGGATCGATTTCAATATCTTCAACAACTCAATTTCGTCCTCACTCTCGGCTACACGATCCAACAATGAGGCATCCTTCTCAGCGTCAGCGCCCAAATGGATCATCAAAGTAGCATCGCCACCATCGTCCACAATCATATTAGGACCCAGACCATTACCAAAGTTCAAAGCTTGCAAAGTACACCACCAATAATCGGCAAGCGTCTCACCCTTCCAAGCGAAAACAGGCACACCCGCAGCAGCGATCGCGGCAGCGGCGTGATCTTGCGTTGAGAAAATATTGCAACTTGCCCATCGTACCTCAGCGCCCAAGGCCACCAACGTCTCAATCAACACAGCCGTTTGAATGGTCATGTGCAGAGAGCCGGAAACCCTCGCGCCCTTCAACGGCTTTTGATCACCATACTTCTCTCTGAGCGCCATCAATCCAGGCATCTCCTTCTCCGCCAACTCAATCTCTTTACGGCCGAAATCAGCCAAATTCATATCCGCAACTTTGTACGGAAGGGATGAAAACAATGCTTCGTCCATCATATTGTTAATTTTAAAATTTCTATCAAAAAAACGGAACGCAAATATACATAAAATCCGCCTAATCTTAATCCGACATTGATAAATCATCACCACATTTTTATATTTTAACATTACTCGCCTCTACTAACCTTGCTTATTGAAAAAAAAGATTAACTTTGCATATTATTAATTAGATAAACAGCAAGAAATATGGGAAAAAAGAATTTATTCAGAGCATCAATCGTATATCTTCTATTGGGATTGACATCATGCCTATACGCAGCCGACAATAAAAACGCCTCAACAGGCACCGTAAAACACCTGAACCGCGCTGAGTTCAAACAACTAGTAGTCAACGTGGACGAGGACGGTTGGAAATACTTAGGCGACAAGCCATGCGTCATCGACTTCTACGCGACATGGTGCGGACCATGCCGTATGATCTCTCCTTATTTGGACGATTTGGCTAAAGAGTACAAAGATGAGATTTACATCTACAAGATCGACGTGGACAAAGAGAAGGAGTTGGCCCACTATTTCGGCGCGACCAGCATTCCTTTGTTGGTTTTCGTACCCAAGGATGGCCAACCACAAGCAAGCCGCGGCGCTCTTCCAAAAGAGGAGATCAGAAACGCGATCAAAACGGTTCTTCTAAAGAAGTAATGAGAAAATTATCATGTTAAAATAAAAATACATGTTATAATATGAAAGGTATCATATTAGCAGGTGGTAGCGCCACACGTCTTTTTCCCTTGTCAAAGGCCATCTCGAAGCAGATCATGCCAGTCTATGACAAGCCGATGATTTACTATCCGTTGTCCACTTTGATGTTGGCGAACATTCGTGAAGTTTTGATCATCTCTACCCCACGTGATCTTCCCATGTTCCAACAATTGTTGGGAACAGGCGAGGATTTCGGCATGAAATTCAGTTACGTGATCCAACACGAACCGAATGGTTTGGCACAAGCCTTTGTATTGGGCGCAGACTTTTTGAACGGCGAGGCGGGCTGCCTCATCTTAGGAGACAATCTATTTTACGGACAAAACTTCTCAGAGATGTTGAGAAACGCTTCCAAACCACAAAAGGGAGCCACTATCTTTGGTTATTACGTAAAAGACCCAACTGCATACGGTGTGGCGGAATTCGACGAGAACGGCAAAGTCATCTCGCTTGAAGAGAAACCTAAACAACCCAAATCCAACTATGCCGTACCAGGCCTATACTTTTTTGACGAGACCGTTACCGAGAAGGCAAAATCCTTGAAGCCATCCGCCCGGGGCGAGTATGAGATCACAGACCTCAACAAGCTCTATCTGGCAGAAGGCACCTTGAGAATGCAAAAATTCGGCCGAGGCTTTACTTGGCTGGATACCGGAAATTGCGACTCCCTCTTAGAGGCCAGCAACTTCGTGGAGACCATACAAAAGAGACAAGGATTCTACATTGCCTGCATAGAAGAGATCGCATGGAGAAACGGATGGATCCAAGACGACCAATTAAGAACGTTAGGTGAAAAATTAAACAAAACACTATACGGCCAATACATTCTATCTTTACTAGAGCAAAAATGATTTTCACAGAACAAAAAATAAAAGGCGTTTGGGTCATCGAGCCAAAAGTATTCGCTGATAGCAGGGGGTATTTCATGGAAGCCTTCAAACAAAACGAGTTTGAAGAGCATGTCGGCAAAGTCAACTTCATCCAAGATAACGAATCAAAATCCTCTTTCGGCGTACTACGCGGACTACATTATCAAAAGGGAGAATTTTCCCAAGCGAAACTTGTGCGTGTCATCAAGGGAGAGGTGATCGACGTAGCCGTTGACATCAGAAAAAGTTCCCCTACTTTCGGACAACACGTTGCCGTACTACTCAGCGAGGAGAACAAAAAGCAGCTCTTCATTCCAAGGGGCTTCGCCCACGGATTCCTGGTTAAGAGCGAAGAGGCGATCTTCACTTACAAGGTGGATAACTTCTACGCGCCTCAAGCCGACGCGGGCATCGCCTTCGACGATCCCGACATCGCCATCAACTGGGACATCCCTTCGGAGCAAATGCTTCTTTCCGAAAAAGACAAGAAGCATCCTCGATTAAAAGATGCGGAAGTGTTTGAGTAGCAGAATGTTTAAGAAAAGAGATCATAGCAATGAATATATTAGTGACAGGAGCCAATGGTCAATTAGGCAATTCGGTTCGTAAGATTTCCATCAATTATCCACAGCACCATTTCGTTTACACCGATATGCCAGAGGTGGACATCACCAACCTCCCATTGTTGGAGGATTTGGTAAAGAAAGAGTCCATACAAGCCATTATCAACTGTGCAGCTTTCACTGCAGTGGACAAAGCGGAGTCGTGCGAGGAGTTGGCTGCCAAAATCAACATCGACGGTCCGAAAAATTTGGCTTTGGCCGCAAAGTCAGTAGGAGCCAAATTGGTACACATCTCCACAGATTACGTATTTGACGGAAAGTCGAGCCTACCATTAAAGGAGAGCGACGCCACACAACCTATCGGCGTGTATGGTCGCACGAAACGCCAAGGCGAAATCGAGGTGGAAAAGAGCGGATGCGACGCCATCGTCATTCGTACCGCATGGCTATACAGCGAATATGGAAACAACTTCGTAAAGACCATGATCAGACTAGGTAAAGAACGAGAGTCGCTCAACGTCGTTTACGACCAAATCGGCACCCCTACCTATGCGACAGATTTGGCGATCGCCATCATGACCTTATTAGAAAAAGGAATTTCTGGATACCAAACCTACCATTTCTCCAATGAGGGAGTTATCAGTTGGTTCGATTTCACCAAGGCAATATTCGAAATCGCAGGTTTAAAGACCAAGGTGAATGCAATCGAGAGTTTTGAATACCCCACCGCAGCGGAAAGACCTGCATACAGCGTTCTCAACAAACGCAAAATTAAAGAGACGGGGGTATCAGTTCCTTATTGGAAAGAATCATTGAAAGATTGCATCGCGCTTTTAGAGCAACAATAACAAAGACAATACCTTCTTAATAAGGCACGGCTTTTTAGTCGTGCTTTTTTTTGCCTCGTTTTGACACATTGTCACGAAACATACAAAACGAACAACTACACAGCCCATTTTACAGTAAAATCAAATCATTTTGTCAATCAATTAAAAATCAAACACTTAAGCACCAAACCAACACACAAACATTATATCAATATTTATCTAAATCACATATTTTCCATTCTTTTTCTTACTTTTTGCTATTATTTTATTTGTTTTGCTTACTTTTTGTTTATCTTTGCACCAAAATTAAAACATAAACTTAAACAATGTAGGATTATGAAAAAACGTTGGATTATCTTCATGGCAAGCTTAATGCTTATCACCCTGATCGGTTGGTTCATCCCTGGACAACCTGAAATTTGGGAACTTAGCGACAACATCAGCAAGACAGACATCGCTTGGATGTTGACAGCAACTATCTTCGTACTCATGATGACACCAGGACTCTCCTTCTTCTATGGAGGTATGGTTCGCAAAAAAAATATCATCTCCACCATCCTCCAAAGCATCATTGCTATGGGAATCATCAGTTTGATTTGGGTATTTTGTGGATTCAGTCTCTCATTCGGAGAAGACCTTGGCGGTGTGATCGGTAACCCTTGCACCTACTTCTTCATGCAAAATGTAGGTGGACAAGCGACCGACTACTTGGCACAAAACATGGGATTGACCATTCCTTTGGCGCTATTCGCCCTCTTCCAAATGAAATTCGCCATCATCACTCCTTCATTGATCACAGGATCATTCGCCGAGCGCGTTCACTTCTCCGGCTATTTGGTCTTCATGATTCTTTTCTGTCTATTCATCTATTGCCCTCTCGCGCACTGCACATGGCACCCTGATGGATTGTTCAACCAAATGCATGTGAAGGACTTCGCGGGTGGTATTGTCGTACACGCCTCATCCGGAGTCGCCGCCCTTATCGGAGCGCTCTATCTTGGCAAAAGACGTAACCAAGCGGCAGAACCCGCTAACATTCCTTACGTAGTATTGGGAGCGGCCCTTCTATGGTTGGGTTGGTTCGGATTCAACGCAGGCTCTAGCTTGTCAGCTGACGGTGTAGCGGTAAAGGCATTCTTGAACACCAACACAGCTGCCGCAACCGCCATGATGACATGGATATTCTTTGACTGTGTGAGAGGACGCAAACCTTCCGCTATGGGCGCTGCTATCGGAAGCGTCATCGGATTGGTAGCCATCACGCCTTCAGCAGGATGGGTCAGCACCAGCGAGAGCGTTGTCATCGCATTCATCACAGCGATCATCTGTAACATGGCTTGCTACATCAAGAACAAAAAGACAGCCATCGATGACGCTTTGGATGTCTTCCCTACTCACGGTTTAGGTGGTATCGTAGGTACAATTTTGACAGGTATCTTTGTTTACAAATACGAACCAGAGTTGGCGGAACAAGGCGTTTCCCATGCGACCTTCCTCATCAACCATATCATCGCAGTCGGAATCGTCGTTGTCTACACAGCGGGCATGTCTTACCTACTTTATAGACTAACCAACAAGATGATCACCTTGCGTGTTTCTGAAGAGAGTGAGAACATCGGTTTGGACCGTAGCCAACACGACGAGCACTACGGTAGATTGAGAGAGATCGCCGAGTACGACGACAGAACGTTCCAAGAGCAACAAGAAAACTAACACAAGAATTAAACTACAAGAAAGAACCGCAGTTAACGCTGCGGTTTTTTTATGCCTTCGCCTTGCTTCTATTCACAATCGCCACACCGACAAACACCATAATAGCCGCACATACCTTTTGCCAGGTAAGCACATCCATCCCCAAATAGATACTCAAACAAGTCGCCACAATGGGTTGCACATAAGAATAGAGGCTCACCAATGTCGGACGCAACAATTTCTGAGCGCTAGAAACCAACAAGTAGGCCACAAAGGTGGAGAAGAAAACCACTCCTAAAATCGTCAATGTCAACGATAGCGAAAATTCGCCATAATGTATGGTCACCAAATCCCTCACGTCCAACGGAACAGCCACCAACGCGGAGAAAAAGAACATCCACTTCATAAAGGTAACCACACTGTATTTAGCGATCAAAGGACGAAAGATGCCTAAATAGAGGGCAAAAAAGAGGGCGTTCAAGACAATCAGGAAGAGGCCGACAGGAGAGGAAGATGTGACGTCAAGTTCCCCCGTCACTGAATTCAAAATCAAATACAGAACACCTCCGAAACTCACCATCACACCACAAACCTTTTTCCATGTAATAGGCTCTTTGATGAAGATGGCTGATACAAACATCGTGAAGATAGGCGTCAACGAGGCCACCATAGAGCAATCCAACGGTGTCGTCTCCTTGATGGCAACCAGAAATGTGATTTGCGTCAGGAAAAGGCCTAGCATGGAGGCGCAAAAAATCTTGAACATATCCCCCCTTTCCAACCGCTCTTCCGGCAAGAATTTTGAAAAGAGGAAAAACAGCAGAGCCGCTCCTGCCGATCGGAAGCAAAACAGGGACAATGGAGGCACCAAGCCTGACAAAGCGATTTCTCGGCAAGCAACGATGTTAAAGCCAAATATGCAATAACATGTGAACGCAGCCAAATGGCCCAACAAAGTACTATTCGTTTTCTTTTCCATTCCAATCCAATCTTTTTTCCTACTCAAATATCCACAACAAAGTAGGTTTTGTCGTTTGTTTCAGCTTCTCATCCAAATAACGCATCACATCATCACAGACAATCGGACAGCCATTGCTTGCGGTTGTAGGATAATCGCAATAGGCGACTGCATAAGAGTGAAGCACGATATTCCTACGGAACGCATTGCTATTCGTAGGTTCCAATCCATGCAATTTATAGTGGACATGGATACCCCAATTGCTGTAAGCGCGCTTGCCTATTTTATATTTTCCCAAAGAGGAGCAGAAACTACCCTCCACATTGCTAAAAACAGGTTTAGACGTGGTACTGCCACCGCCATTGCCATGACTAACCAGTTCTCGTCTTATTATCTCATTACTCTTCAAATCATAAACGATCAATCGTCTGGTATACAAATCATAGGAAAAATCCAGCAGCAAACACCAATCTTGGTTCATGCCGTTCTGAGCGACAAATTCCTTGGCCTCTCGAGCCTTCTCCTCTATTTTTCGTAGATCATTTATATCCTTTATAACAGGGGCATCTATATAATCGCCTTCTGAAGAATCGTTTTCCGGATAATCGTTTTCCGCCACTTCCAGTTCAAAACTTTCTGCCTCAGCCTCGCCAGACTGAAGATGATCCCCCGTAGAAGGATTGGGGTCTATAACCGTCGCAACCTGAAGCGAAGCATCTTCAAGCGATTCAGGCGGAACCGACTCTGTTTTCCCTGCAATCATATTGCACGAAACCATGCTTAAAACGAAAAGAACAAAGGGAGGCACCAATCGACTCTTCATAAAGATTCAAATAAAAAGGATGAAACTATTTATAGATTTCCACATCCGCTCGCACCGAAACGAAAACAATTAACAACAAAAAAAAGACTGAAAACCATACTAAACTTCTGATTTTCAGTCTATGGTGATCGAGAAGGGATTCGAACCCTTGAACGATTGAAGCTAAAAACCGAAATTTAGAGTATTGATTATCAATTATTTACATTTTAAAATTTACTCTTTAAAGTCGCATTTTGGTCGCATTTTTCTATCTACCATAATGGTATTTTCATCAAACCACCGCGCTTAATTTCGCATCTACATCCTCTACAGATTCTTCCTGTTGGACAACTTTTTTACTCAATTGTTCAAGAAGCAATTTATTATCATTCTTTAGTTTCTCTATCAGATCCTTTTGAACAGAAATTGTGTAACGCAAATCAGATTCAGTCTGTGAATCCATTTGTTCATTACATTTTATCATATTTCCTTCACCTGATAAAAGCCATTCTGCCGAAAGATCCGGGAAAGAAGCAAACACTTTATCAACATCAAAAGTCTTTCTTTCATACCATTTTGCCAGATTCTGCGGAGATATACCTAGACTTTCCGCAAATTCTTTATCTGACGCAAACCCCTTTCTTTTTTTTATTTCTCTTAAAATCAACACCTTATCCATACACTATAAATATTTTGTCATTTTATTTGACATTTTGTTTGGTTTAATAAACATTTTGTCTATATCTTTGCGTCGAAACGAATCGAAACAAAAAGAAACGAAACGAAACAAAAAGAAAGCAAAAGTAACTAAAAAATATAAGAAAATGGAATTGACAGTAAAAATCACAGCAGATCAGTTGCTTGACCTCATAGAGGAAAACGCTGAAACATTATCACAGGTAGAGAAGAAAAAAATCATTGAGACCCTTTGCAAAGGCCGTGGCGTGAGTGACAACGCCAAACTAGTGGCCAGCGTGACGGATCTAATCTATGGCAACTAGAAGTTATCATAATCAATTCAAATACACACGTTATGTTTTACAACTATTGGGGTACCCATCCCCTAATAAGCAGTTGGATATTTTGCCCCGCCTGTGAAGGTAGGGCAAAATTTAATGAAAACATGGGGGCGAAGAACAGATAACGGAAGTCTGTGACAGAGTAAAAGCCTTGGACGCTTGGTGGTTCGACTCCACCCACCCCCACAAACTAAAATTTGAAACGGAATGGGAAACAGAAAGATTTTGATTGATTCAACGATCAGACAACAATTGAAGACGGAATTTAACGTCTCAGACGTAACGATTAGAAAAGCGCTTTGCAATGATCCGAAAACTTTGCTTTGTCACCGTATCAGGTGCCGGGCGTTGGAACTTGGGGGCGCATACGCTGAATAAGCAAAGATTCCATGATAATAAATTAATTATTGTTATTCGAAATTTTCGTTTCCGGGCGGTGCCTTTGCGAAAATCCACCACCCTTTTTATTTAAAAGCAGAATCAATGAAAAGAATACAAGACATATACAGGGAGATTGACGCTGTTAAGGCTGAAACCATCCAAATTATCGAAAATAGGGGCCTATATCCCGCTGAAGAGTATCAATCTATGTTACTACGTCAGCACGCCAGAGAAAAGGCCCTAAAAAGCGAATTGACAACAAGTCATTTTCTATATGCGAAAGATCAGACAAATCATTTATTGGGCGGCTGCTATGCCGCTTCTTCCTGTCATCGTCATTTTGGCGGCTACGTCATGGATGATAGAAGAATACTTTTTCCAAATCTCTAAATTGCTGAAACCATGAACAACGAAAACGGAAAAGAAAGACAAATAGGTGAACGCTTCACCATCTGTAGGACTGAAGTGATAGTCATTGAATTTCGTGGCTGCCGTGACTGCTTTTTATTCGATAGCGAAGAGTGTACCGAATTTGCGCACATTACGGGCAGTTGCTACTATACTAATAGATCAGACAATAAGACAGTATGTTTTATGCCTGTAGAGCGTGCGAAACAGTTGGGATTAATTGAAGAGTAAAACAAATAAAAGATCATAACAATGGAAGCGAAAGTTTATAGATGGATTAACGGCATTTGTGTCGAGGTAGAGAAAAGCAGAGCCACTGAAATAGCGGACAAATTGAATGAGACATCATTTGTAGAGGTTATAGAAGTGATATTCCCTATAGCGCTGCCAATAGCAAAGATACTCATGTATGAGTTATACGAAGACTCAAAAGACAAAGTAATCAACTTTCTTAAAGATTTGGAATAATGATCAGAGTTGAAGACATACTATCAGCCACGCACGGGGGATTGGATATTATTTTGTCCTACTACCCACAGGCGGCAGAATGTATAGACACGAAGAAACCTTTTCGGATGCGCAACGAACGCACCCCGTCCGCCTACATCAAGCAATTTGGCGAGACATGGAAGGTGACAGACTTCGGAGACGATGCGCACGCCCAAAACGCAATAGATATTTGCATGAAGGAAGAGGGCCGCACGTTCCGGGAAGCGATCTGCATTTTAGCGGACCGCTTCGGAATCAGCAATACCCTATCCGCTTCAATCAACAAAGCGGAGATCCGCAAACGCCCGGCAACGGATGACGAAAAAGAAGGATCCTTCGTCTTTGAAGAGCGTGACAAGTTCACTGAGAAGGAATTGGAAGTCTGGGGGCCAAACGTCAAGCAGGAACACTTAGACGCTTTGAACTATGTGTCTTTGATTTCTTACTCAGTCACCCGCAAAGACAAAGAGACAGGGCAATTACAAACCACTACGGTAACAGCAACTGAGACCTACCCTATCTTCATGCGTAAATGCGGTGACTTCAATAAGATCTATCAGCCACTCAATCCGGACAAGGCCTATAGATTCTTCTATAGCGGCACGAAGCCAAAAGACTTCATGAATGGGTTGGAAGAGCTGAAGAAAGCCTATTCGGACTACAACGCCAAAGAACAGAAACTATTTGAAGAAGACCCAATCAATGAGGGCCGCCCTTATAAGGTGAAGAAGTTAAAAGAAGCGGTCATCTGCTCAGGTGAAAGAGACGCGGTAAACTGTATGTCATTCGGTTATTTCCCTTTGTGGCTGAATAGTGAGACCGCACCGCTTACAGGCAAAATGTATCAGGACATTATGAAATGCGTGGAGACGCTTTATAACATTCCGGATATGGACGCTACAGGCGTGAAGCGTGGAAGGGAATTGGCCTTTGACTATATAGACATCAGGACTGTCACCCTACCCGCTTGGTTGTCTAACTATCGAGACATGAGGGGAAGACCACGCAAAGACCTAAGAGATTTCGTTGAATTACGATCAAAGAAGAAGGATTTTGAAGACCTAATCAAGACGGCTATGCCTGTGCGCTTCTGGGAACAGGCTTTGAACGAAGAGAAGGGAACCGTCAGAATGGAGATTAACACGGCTTACTATATCAACTTTCTATCAATGGCGGGATTTGGACGCTTGGAAGACGCTTTGACGAAAGAAGAATACTTAGTCAAGGTAGAAGACAGCATAGTTAAGAAAGTGACCACAAAGGACATCAGGGCGTTTGTGGTGGATTGGTTGAGACAACGCCACGAAGATTTGAAGGTGCTTAACTTGGTGCTTAATTCCAACCGCACGAAGGGGGCCACAATGGAAGATCTGCCATTACTACAGATTGACTTTTCCCACTGTGCGCCAGATAGACAATTCTTCTTCTTCAAAAATATTTGTTTGGAAGTTTTGCCGGACGCTATCAAGGAACACAAAGTCAATGACTGTGACCGCTATGTATGGGAGAACGATTTGTCACCCGTCAGATTCAAGCGCACGGAAAGAGCCTTTGACTTCCACCATGACACTGAAGATTTATGGAGTATCACCCCAAAGAACCTAAATAGCCACTATTTCCGCTATTTAATCAACGCAAGCCGTATTTATTGGCGGGATGAATACGAAGTAAGGGAGACGGGAAACGAAGCGGAAGACAGCGCCTATTTCCGTGATCACCAATTCGACATTTGCGGACCACGCCTGACGGATGACGAACAGATAGAACAGATGCAAAATTTAGCTTCTAAGCTATTCGCCATTGGTTACTTGTTGCACCGCCACAAAGACATGGCCCGTGCTTGGGCGCTTTGGGTGATGGAAGATAAAGTCAGTAATGACGGGGAGTCTTCAGGCGGCTCCGGAAAATCTTTCATGATCAAATTTTTGGAGTGTATTAGCCACATTCTTTTTCTAGGCGGCAAAAACAAGAAATTGACCGAAAATCAATTCATATTCCAGAATGTAACCGAAAGCACGGATATTGTCTGGGTGGACGATGCGGACCAACACTTTGATTTTACGTTCTTCTACGATAAGATAACAGGATCCTTAGAGACAAACAAAAAGCACGTGGATAGTAACGTATTGGATTTTACGAAGTCTCCTAAATTCGCCTTTACTTCTAACTTCCCGCCACCCAACAAAGACAGCGCCACACTACGAAGACTGCTGTTTGTTGTCTTCTCTGACTACTACCACCAACAGACGGACGATAATGACTACAGGGAGACACGAAGGATATTCGATGATTTCGACATAGAGTTAGGCGGGGAGAAATACACAGAAAGCAATTGGAATGATGACATTAACTTCCTCATAGACTGCCTACAGTTTTATCTGACGGCTTCAAAAGAGGTGGTGAAGATTGTTCCACCAATGGAGCGAATTAAAGACCGTATATCCATTCAGATAATGGGTAATCAATTCAGACAATGGGCAGAAGTTTACTTCTCTTTGAATGGTCCTAAAGTGAACTGTCTGATAGATAAAAACGAAGCCTTTTCACACTTCGTCAATGAGTCAAACGTAAGATCCTGGACCACGAACAAATTCACAAAGGCCATGAAGGAATTTTGCGCACAATGTGAATGGATTGAAGAACTTAACCCGGCAGAGCTTACAAACGATAACAAAGGCCGTATCATTCGTCAACGTATGGGAAAATCGGTAGAAATGTACTATCTGAAGACATATAACGAAGCGGTGGACGTAAACAGAGTTAATGATCAGGCGTTAGCGTTAGCTACGAAGGCGCCTTTTTAAATTGACAGAATATGGGAAACAGGAAAGAAGAACTGATCAAAGAAAAGATGATCATTTTTGAAGAGTTTTTAAGCAAATTGGATTTGACTAATGACCAATTCGCCAATACAGTCATGAAATCTTGGCTGGAAGCCTATTCCGTTGGCGTGGACGATGGAATAAAGGACAAAAACTCAAATAATAGAATTGTTTTTGAGGTTGATATTGATTCAATGCTAAAGCTTCAAAAAGAAAGGCTTTTGAGTATGGGTAAACTATTGTCGTTGCCGCCTAATGATGGCACTTTCGTCTGTAACCTTATATTAGTGTCCGCTAAACTTGAAAAGACATACTAGTATAGTCCGCAATGCCAGAAAATACGGTGTTGCGGATTCTTTTTTTGAAAACCAAGCCCCTAATCAAACAAGGAGAGCTGAATCGGAGGCTCTTTTGACTGCTCG
>JAZRZA010000053.1:0-23056 GCA_045601045.1 Paludibacteraceae bacterium | reverse complement strand
TTCATTTCTTTATTTTTTCGTACCCTTAAAGTTACGAATTTTTATCCACTTATCAAACTGATAATCAATATTTTAAGTGTATTTTTGGAGAGATTTTTTTTGTCTCTCAAATTAGTTATGAATTAAATTTAAACAGTTTCTAAATTAATAAAAAAAGAAATCACATAAAGCAAGACACAATATTTAATAACTTTCGCAAAAAACGACTTTCATCGTTGATACTGCTACCTATTTATTAGACATCGTCTGTTCTCGTTGCAAAGATAGTGAATATCTTTAATTTTGTTGCTGTTGTTTTAGATTTTTTTGCTTATTGTAATAAATAATGCAGTTTATTTGTGTTATTCCACCTGTTCTTTCTGGTTGAGAGGGGATCAAGTCTCTTATTTGGCTGCTATCACCTCGATCTCCACCAAAGCGCCTTTGGGCAGAGATTTCACCTCCACGCAGGATCTTGCGGGTGGGTTTGTTGTGAAATATTCGCCGTAGATTTGGTTGACGGTGCCGAAACTACCCATGTCGGTGATGAAAACTGTGGTCTTGATCACATCCCCGAACGTGTAACCGCTTGCTTCAAGAATGCTGCCAAGATTCTTCATCACTTGTCTGGTTTGCTCCTCAATGGAATTTCCCGCGAGGTTTCCTGTTTGAGGGACAATCGCTATCTGTCCTGATGTGTAGAGCATGTCGCCCATCCGAATGGCTTGGCTGTATGGTCCGATTGCGGCAGGCGCATTGTTTGTTGAGATAATCTGTTTCATATAATAGATTGAATTTGTTAAGACAAATATAGGTAACATTTGTGAAAATCCAATCTAATGTTGTATTTTTGTAATTTGTCTAGAAGATGGAGAACTACAATGATGAATAATAGTGAAATACAAAACATCAAGATGAAGTTCGGTATCGTAGGGGCGGACCTTGCGTTGAACCGTGCGATCGATGTGGCTGTGCAAGTAGCTTCTACGGATCTCTCTGTGCTTATAACAGGAGAGAGTGGCGTGGGTAAGGAGAAATTCCCGCAGATTATTCACCAAAACAGTTCCCGTAAGCATAACAAGTACATCGCGGTCAACTGTGGCGCTATTCCTGAGGGCACCATTGATTCCGAACTTTTCGGCCACGTCAAGGGGTCTTTCACTGGCGCGACTTCCGATCGAAAGGGTTATTTCGAAGAGGCTAATGGCGGTACCATCTTCTTGGACGAGGTGGGGGAGTTGCCGCTCTCAACGCAAGTGCGTCTGCTCCGTGTCTTGGAGGCAGGTGAATATATGAAGGTGGGATCTTCCGAGGTGTTCAAAACCAATGTCCGTGTTGTGGCCGCCACCAATCTGAATATGTCCAGAGCCATTTCGGAGGGGCGTTTCCGTGAGGATCTTTATTACCGTCTTAATACGGTGCCGATCATTGTTCCGCCTCTTCGTCAGCGAGGGGACGATATCTATTTGCTCTTCCGGAAATTCGCCACGGATTTCGCTGAAAAATACAAGTGCTCTCCAGTCTCCCTCTCTGCGGATGCGAAGGCGTTGTTGCTCCATTACCCATGGCCGGGTAATGTGCGTCAGTTGAAAAATGTGACGGAGCAGGTCTCCTTGTTGGAGTCAGGTCGTGGAGAGATATCGAGAGAGGATTTGATGAACTATTTGCCATCCGCCGCATCGGATTCAAATTTGCCGATGCTTGCTTCTTCCGCTTCTCAAGATAAATCGTTTAACAGTGAGCGGGAGATTCTGTACCAAGTCTTGTTTGATATGAAGAAGGACATGAACGACTTGAAAAAGTTGGTCAATGATATTATGCAGGGCAGGGCGGTGAATGTTGAGAATATTCAGCATGTAGCCAGTGTGGATCACAATTACCCAGCGCTCCGTACGAACACATTCGATCCTGTGCCGGAGTATAACCCGGCTTATCTGAATGATTCGGATTATACGACCACGGTGGTCCCTAATCCGGGTGTGACAAAGATGAAGGGCCATGATATCCAGGATACGGATATCTATGTGGAAGAGAATCTCACTTTGGAAGATGCCGAGAAGGACATGATTGTCAAGGCGTTGGAGAAACATAACAACAAGCGGAAGGCTGCCGCGCAAGATTTGGGCATTTCAGAGCGTACGCTTTATAGAAAGATAAAACAATATGGTTTGGAGTAAGAAATATATATTCTCTTGTGTGACGGTGCTGGCACTTTTGTGTCTGTTGGCCTCTTGTAGGATTTCCTATAAGTTCAATGGCTCTTCTATCGATTATGCCGTTATCAAGACCATTAATATCGAGGAATTCCCCAATAGGGCTCCTTTGGTGTATGCCTCGTTGGCCCCTGAATTCACGGAGAAGTTGAAGGATGAGTTCTCTTCCAAGACTTCGCTCCGTTTTGTGGAGCATGATGGTGATTTGCAGATTACGGGTGAGATTCGGGGATATAATGTTGTGTCCAGTGGTGTCAACTCCGCAGGTGAAGCGGTTGATTCTCGTTTGCAGATGTCCGTGTTCGTGCGTTTTGTGAACAAGAAAAACTCCACCGAGAATTTTGAACGTACTTTCTCGACCTACCAGACCTTCTCCAATCAGTATACGATTGATGATGTGCAGGGCGAGTTGAACGGATTGTTGATCGAGGATATTGTCAGTCAGATATTCAATGCGACGGTAGCCAATTGGTAAGCGTATGAAGGAGAGTGAAATCATATATTTGGTAAACCATCCAGGCGAGATCGGCAGCGAGCACTTGCAGGAGTTGAAGGAGTATGTGGAGCAGTTCCCCTATTCCCAGACGTTCCGTTTCCTCTATTTAAAAGGGTTGAGCAATGTGGGAGACCTTCGGTACGACCAAGAGTTGCGAAAAACATCCCTTTATGCGGTTGACCGTTCTTCGTTGCACCAGCTCATTATGATCGAGCCGGAGGTGCGTCAGGCGAATACTTTGGCTGAGGCTCTTCCTACGGTGACCGAATCGGGAGAGAAGATTCCTGCTGTTGAATTGCCCGTCGTTGAAAAAAGTGTTCCTGAAAAATCGGTTTCTGAAAAAACGATTGCCGAGAAACCTGCTGTTGAGGCCTCCACGCCTTATGCGGCGGAGGAGGGTCGTCCTGCTTCCGCGGCGGCCACGATTGCGGATATCGCCGATTTGTTGAATGACCTGAATAATCTCGACAATAATGCCTCTGTCAAAGAGATGAGAGGCCAGGACCTCATCGATGATTTTATTTCGTCAAGGGGTGAAAGTGATGAAAAGAAACCTGCGAAGACATATTCCGAGGAATCTGCTCCGTTGTTGCCAGAACCCGTTGATTTTCAACAAGAAGAGTCTTCGTGCTTTACAGAAACCCTTGCGAAAATCTATATTAAACAGAAGAAATTTGATAAGGCGATAAAAATATTTCGCCAGTTAAGTTTGAAAAATCCAGAAAAAAGCATTTACTTTGCAGACCAAATCAGATTTTTCGAAAGACTGATTGAGAATTTAAACAATTAAGTTAAATTAAAATGTTTACATTTATTACTATTATTGTTGTGCTCGCATCCATCCTTTTGGTGGCAGTTGTATTGATTCAAAACTCAAAAGGTGGCGGTTTGGCTTCCAATTTCCAATCTCAGAACAATATCATGAGTGTGGAGAAGACAACGGATTTCGTAGAGAAGGCGACTTGGTTCTTGGTTTCTGTTGTTGTTGTATTGAGTATTGCAAGTGTGGCTTTCTATCCACGTGAGGAGGCTTCTGTTAAGTCACAAATGACTCAACAAATCGAGTTGGACGAGAATGCAGGTGAGTCTGCTTCCGCATCCGCTGAATAATTAGAGAAGAGATTTCAGAGAGGGAGTTGGTTTTCCGACTCCCTCTTTTTGTTTATTTATATTGCGACTTTCGCGTTATTCACCTATATTTGTCTAGTTCATTTGTCTAACCCAAAACAAGGGACAGAATGAGAAGATTAATCACATTGGTCATTGCGTTGTGTTTCCTTTTCGGAGCAGCTGCGAAGCAGTACAACATCCATAACATCGAGATGGTGCACCTGTTGGATGAGACGCGTTATGTTTGCGATCCGGAGCATATATTGGATCGCGGTGCCGTGTCTAGGATGGATGCGATGCTGAATCGCTTGGAGGACTCCACGGGTGTTGAGGTGGTGGTCGTGGCAGTGGATTCTTTGGAGAATCATGACTGTTACGAGACGGCTATCCGTTTGGGTCAAAAGTATGGTGTGGGTAAGAAATCATTGGACAATGGCTTGGTGATTTTGCTATCAACGGAGGAACGATGCGTCCAGTTCGCTACGGGAAGTGGACTAGAGGGCTATCTGACGGATGTCGCGTGTAACCGGATTAAAAGGGAATATATGCTCCCCGCTTTTTCACAAGGGGATTGGTCAGGTGGCATGGAGCAAGGTGTCGATGCTGTCTATCGCCATTTGGAGGGATCGATGAGTTACGATGATCCGGATGAGATTGATCCGATCTTTGTTATTTTTATGGCGCTCTTCTTGTTGGTCCCTGTCCTCTCTTTGGTGAGTTGGTGGAAGGCGAAGAAATGTCCTTTTTGCGGGAAACATAAACTGGTTTTGGACCACTCCACGAAAATCTATTCAGATAGTAAGAAGGTGATTTACAAGGATCTCTTCATCTGTAAATGTTGTGGACAGAGCGTCGCCCGTCAGCGTACGATGTATAAGTCTAACAATGCCATCCGCTACAATGGCGGTGGGCGTCGAGGTGGCGGAGGCTTTGGCGGTTTCGGCGGCGGCTATATTGGAGGCGGTTTCGGCGGCGGTTCCATGGGAGGTAGTTTTGGCGGCGGACACTTCGGCGGAGGTGGCTCTGGCTCCCGTTTTTGATTTCTCTGCCCTCTATTAGCGTTTCTGATCGGAACATTAAGGTGTAATTATTAACTAAATTAAGTATAAGCAAATGAAAAGAAGTTCAATTATTTTGTTGGCTGTCATTGCGCTTGTTGTCCTTTGGGCGGTAGGTGGATACAATGGTTTGGTGAAGCTGGACGAGAGTGTGACTGCCGCTTGGGGAAATGTGGAGACACAATACCAACGTCGCGCGGATTTGATTCCGAACTTAGTGGAGACGGTAAAGGGCTATTCAAAGCACGAAAAGGAGACTTTGGAGTCTGTTATCGCCGCTAGAAGCAAGGCCACTTCCGTGACCATCGATCCTACCAATATGACAGAAGCTGATTTGGCGAAGTTCCAGGAGGTTCAAAATGGATTGTCTGGCGCGTTGAAGAGTTTGTTGGCTGTCGCGGAATCTTATCCTGACTTGAAGGCGGAGGCTCGCTATGCGGATTTGCAGGATCAGTTGGAGGGCACGGAGAACCGTATTTCAGAGAGCCGTCGCGTATTCAATGAGACTGTGAAGGAGTACAATTCGAAACTTAGAACTTTCCCTAATAATATCTTGGGTAGTTTCTTTGGTATGTCCGCACGTCCATACTTCGCTTCGGAAGAGGGCGCTGATAAGGCACCAAAGGTTCAATTCTAATATAGTATATAGGATGGGAAAGGGCGCTCAGACGGGCGCCCTTTTTGTTTTTTCGGAAATGTTTTTCGGGGGAGTCGCGTTAGATGATGCGTTTTTTTTCAATCATATTGATTTTTAGGGTGGAGAATAAAACAAATTTAACTATATTTGCGGTTCGATTGAAGATGGGTTCGTTTCCAATCGATAGTATAATTATAAAAAGATTATAAATTTTAAATTAATTAATAATTACTAAAAATGCAAAACAAAGGATTTGTAAAGTTGATCGCAGTGCTTTTTGCGTTGGCCTGCCTCTTCTACCTCTCTTTTAGTTTCGTGACTTCTCACTATGAGAAGAAGGCGGCTGATTTGTACACAGAGGGTAGCGATGAGTACAACAGATATCTTGATTCACTTTCAGGTGAGTCTGTCTGGTTGGGCTATACGTTAAAGGAGTGCCGTGAGAATGAGTTGAACTTAGGTTTGGACCTTAAGGGAGGTATGAATGTTGTGATGGAAGTTTCCGTTGCTGACATTCTTAATTCTTTGGCAGGTAGCCAAGCCAGCAGCGATGATTTTGTAGCAGCAATGAAGTTGGCAAAAGAAAAGCAACTTACTACGCAAAAAGATTTTGTGGATCTTTTCGCTGCGGCTTACAAAGAGACTAACCCAGGTAAACCATTGTTCAATGTTTTCTCTTATGAGTTAAAGGACAAATTTACATCTTCTAACGCTACACCAGAGGATGCTGATGTTGTAAAGGCGTTGAAGGAAGAGGTGAAGGCAGCCGTTGATAATTCATTCAATGTGTTGCGTTCCCGTATCGACCGTTTCGGTGTCGTTCAACCCAACATTCAACAATTGGATATCGCTGGTCGTATCTTGATCGAGATGCCAGGTGTAAAGGAGCCTGAGCGTGTTCGTAAATTGTTGCAAGGTTCCGCTGACCTTGAATTCTGGGAGACCTATGATGTAAGTGAGATCGATGAGGATCTTCAAAGAGTGGATGATATGTCAAGAGAGTTTGAGGCTGCTCAAATTTCTTCTGACGAGGCGAAGGCTGACGTAGAGGTAGTCGACACAGTCGCTAAATCTATCAGCGATAGCCTTTTGGCTACACTTGGCAACAAGGAGGCGGAGCAAGAGCAAGCTGCTCAATACGGCAAGTCTTTGTTCTCTATTCTGCAAGTGAACGGTCAAAGCGCTTGCATCGGTTATGCATTGGTGAAGGATACCGCAAAGGTAATGCAATACTTCAGAATGGCTCGTGAGAAGCGTTTGATCCCTAACTCATTGGTTCCAATGTGGTCTGTTAAGCCAGTTGACAAGGCAGGTACTATGGCTCAGTTGGTGGCTATCAAGAATAGCAGAAGAGATGGTAAGGCTCCTTTGTCAGGTTCAGTTATCACTGATGCCCGTGTGGATATCGACCCTTACGGAAGAGTGGAGGTTGATATGGAGATGAACCAAGAGGGCGCGAAGAAGTGGGCTGATTTGACCAAGAAAAACATCCATAGAAGTGTGGCCATCGCTTTGGATGGTTATGTATATTCTTTCCCTACAGTAAATCAAGAGATTACTGGTGGACGTTCTCAAATCTCCGGTAACTTTGACATGGATGAGGCAAAGGACTTGGCAAACGTTTTGAAGTCTGGTAAGATGCCAGCCCCAGCACGTATCGTTCAAGAGGATGTCGTTGGTCCTTCTTTGGGTCAAGAGGCAATCAACGCTGGTTTGATTTCATTCATTGTAGCCTTCGCTTTGGTGTTGGTTTATATGATTTTCTACTACGGATTGATTCCTGGTCTTGTGGCTGACTTCGCGTTGCTTTGCAATGTCTTCTTCATCTTCAGTGTGCTCGCGTCTTTCAAGGCGGTTTTGACATTGCCAGGTATCGCCGGTGTTGTATTGACGCTCGGTATGGCGGTTGATGCTAACGTGTTGATCTTCGAACGTATCCGTGAGGAGAAGCGTAATGGTAAGGATATCAAGAGTGCTTTGGCGGATGGTTATGGAAATGCGTTCAGCGCCATCTTCGATTCAAATATCACAACTGTATTCACCGGTATTGTTCTCTTCGTTTTCGGTACAGGTCCAATCAAGGGATTCGCCACTACGTTGATCATCGGTACGCTTTGCTCTTTGTTCACCGCAGTGTTCATCTCTCGTTTGATCTTTGATTTCTTGCTTAGAAAGAAACCTGAGATGATGAATAAGCTTGGTTTCTGCACAGAAATGACCAAGAACTTCTTGCAAGGTAAGAAGTTTGATTTCATTGGCAAGGCTAAACCGTTTATGATGGCATCTGCTCTTGCAGTGCTTGTTGGTATCGTTTCTCTCTTCTACCCAGGATTGCAAAAGGGTATCGACTTCTCCGGTGGACGTAACTACATCGTTCGTTTTGAGAAGGCAGTCTCTACCGAGGAGGTGAGATCAGAGATGAGCAAGGTGTTTGACAATGTTTCTGTCATCACGATCGGTGATGAGAACCAAGTGAGAATCTCCACCAACTATAAGATTATGGATAACAGCGCTACCATTGACGACGAGATCGAGTCCATGGTATACGAGGGTGCGAAACCATTCTTGGCGGATGGTGTTTCTAAGAAGGATTTCTTGGAGCGCTATGTTCGTACCGCTGATGGTAACATCGCTCCTGACGTGGAGGATGGTTCCGTAACTTACGGTTTGCAAAGTTCTCAAAAGGTGGGACCTACAATGGCTGACGATATCAAGACTTCCGCTATCATCGCGGTGATCATCGCGATCATTGTAATCGGTCTTTATATCTTCGTTCGTTTCCGCAACCTTGCCTTCAGTTTGGGTGCTGTTGCCACTTTGGTTCACGATACGATGATTATCATCGGTATCTTTGCGTTGTTGAAGACCTTCATGCCATTCTCTATGGAGGTGGATCAATCTTTCATCGCTGCGATCTTGACCGTGATCGGTTACTCTATCAACGATAACGTGGTTATCTTCGACCGTATCCGTGAGTTTAGAAAGTTGTATCCAACTCGTGACCAAAAATCCGTATTCAACGATGCGTTGAGCTCTACATTGAGCCGTACATTCAGTACCTCTATGAGTACCCTCGTTGTATTGGTTATCATCTTCACATTTGGTGGTGACACAATCCGTGGATTTGTCTTCGCGATGTTGTTGGGTGTGATTGTAGGTACTTACTCTTCTTGGTTCATCGCTTGTCCAGTCGCTTATAAGTTCTTGGGTGTCTTCTCTAAGAAGGACGAGGGCAAAGGCACTGAGGTGGCTGTGAAGAATGAGTCAAGCGTAGAGCAAGCTTAATCTTCTATTAGACGATTAATTTTAGATTATATGGTTCCGCGCATTCCGAAAGGAGTGCGCGGAATTTTTTTGCGGGAAAGTGGTTTGATAAGTCTTGCCCAAGTATTAACTTTGAAGTCTATAAGTAAAATTCCTAATGATTTTTGAAAATGGAATATTTGGATACAAATGATTTGTTTAATTACAATAGAAGAAGATCTTCTGAGGTCCATATTGGTAATTTGAATTTGGGTGGAGATCATCCGATCAGAATCCAATCCATGGCCAATACGAATACCAATGATATTGAGCCAAGCGCAGAACAAGCGTTGCGTATTGTTGAGGCGGGCGGTGAGTTGGTCCGTTTTACTGCGCAGGGCGTTAAGGAGGCGGAGAGTCTCTCTTTGATTCGACAGTCGTTGAATGATAAGGGTTGTAAGACGCCTTTGGTGGCTGATATCCATTTTAATCCTGCCGCCGCTGAGGTGGCTGCCCGATACGTGGAGAAGGTGCGTATTAATCCTGGCAACTTTGTGGATCGTGTTCATACTCAGCAACGTTTCGATTATACTGACGAGGAGTATGCTTTGGAAATTAAGAAAATAAAGGATCGCCTTTTGCCTTTGTTGGCAATTTGTCGTGAACATCACACCGCACTTCGTATAGGTGTAAACCATGGTTCCCTTTCGGACCGTATTTTGTCTCGATATGGAGATACGCCAGAGGGAATGGTGGAGTCGTGCATGGAATTCTTGCGTATTTTGAAGTCTGAAAATTTCACGGATGTGGTCATCTCCATCAAGGCCTCCAATACGGTCATTATGGTTCAAACTGTACGCCTTTTGTCTGCAGTGATGAAGCAAGAGAATATGAACTTCCCGTTGCACCTTGGTGTGACCGAAGCGGGAGACGGTGAGGATGGTCGCGTGAAATCTGCCTTGGGCATCGGTGCCTTGTTGGCGGATGGCATTGGTGATACGATTCGCGTCTCTTTGAGCGAGGAGCCTGAGTGCGAGATACCCGTGGCGAAAAAATTGGTGGATTACATTTCGAAACGTGCGGGACATGCGCCTATTAAAGCGAAGAACTCAGGTAAGGTAGACCCCTTTAAGTATCTGCGGAGGGAGACGATCCGTGTCGACAAAATCGGCGGCGGCGCGGTGCCTGTCGTGATCCTCTCGTCCAATGTCTCGTCGCAAGGATTGGTGGCGGACTATTGTTTTGACGGGAAGTGTATAGCAGGCGCTCCACTTTATACTGCGTCTCAGTTGGCGGAGTTGAAGAGCGACGCTGCTCCGATAAAGTTTTTGCAACTGAGCTATGGTGAATATACCTCGGCCGTGAAAGAGGCTGTGGATGACAAGACTGTTTTCGTCTTGACCACCCAACATTCCAACGGGGTGGGCGAGCAACGTGCCTTTTTCCATGCTTTGCTGTCTGATGGTGTGAAGAATCCGGTTGTCATCAAACGTTCTTATGAAGAGACCCAATTGGAGGATCTCCAAATCAAGGCGGGTGCCGATCTCGGTCTCTTCTTTATTGACGGATTGGGTGATGGCCTTTGGGTCGATGCTCCTAATGTGCCGCAAGAGCAGTTGCTCTCTTTGTCGTTCGGCATTTTGCAAGGTGCGCGTGTGCGTGTCAGCAAGACGGAGTATATCTCTTGTCCAAGTTGCGGACGAACCCTGTTCGATCTTCAGTCGACCATCGCGCAGATCAAGGCGAAGACCTCTCATTTGAAGGGTTTAAAGATTGGCATCATGGGTTGTATCGTCAACGGACCGGGCGAGATGGCGGATGCCGACTACGGATATGTAGGATCGGCGAAGGGTAAGGTCAATCTTTATAAGGGACAGACTTGTGTCGAGAAGTTGATCCCGGCTGAGGAGGCTGTCGATCGTTTGATTGATTTGATCAAGCGTAATGGAGATTGGAAATAAATTGTTATCTTTGCACAAACAATTAAATGACATCAATTAACTAAAAGAAAATATAATTATGGGATTGTTAAGTGGAAAAACGGCCCTTATTACAGGAGCTGCAAGAGGTATCGGAAAGGCCATCGCGCTTAAGTTGGCCAGTGAGGGTGCGAACATCGCATTTACCGACCTTAAAATCGACGAGTTGGCGCAAGCTACTGAGTCAGAGATCGCCGCTTTGGGTGTGAAGGCAAAAGGATATGCCTCAAATGCCGCTAATTTCGATGAGACTCACACTGTTGTGGAGCAAATTCATAAGGATTTTGGAAGCATCGATATATTGATCAATAACGCTGGTATCACCAAGGATACCTTGATGTTGCGTATGACAGAGACTCAATGGGACGCAGTGTTGACTGTCAACTTGAAGTCTGCTTTCAACTTTATCCACGCTTGCGCGCCTATCATGATGCGTCAACGTGGCGGTAGCATCATCAACATGAGCTCTGTTGTGGGTGTTTCTGGTAACGCTGGCCAATGTAACTACTCCGCTTCCAAAGCGGGTATGATCGGTTTGGCTAAGTCTACCGCTAAGGAGTTGGGTTCTCGTGGTATCCGTGCCAACTGTATCGCTCCAGGTTTTATCTTGACTGATATGACCGCTCAACTTTCAGAGGAAGTTCGTAAGCAATGGGCAGAGCAAATTCCGTTGAGACGTGGTGGAACACCAGAGGATGTCGCTAACGTGGCTTTGTTCTTGGCTTCTGATTTGTCTTCTTATGTTTCAGGTCAGGTAATCCACTGTTGTGGTGGTATGAACATGTAATTTTGTCTGTAAGAGATAGTTCCGAAGCGGGGTGGATATTAATCCATCCCGCTTTTTTGTTCTGTATTTCTTTTTTGACAAATCTATTTGGTGCCTTTTTTGCTTTTACAGGTAGTTTTATTTTGATATATTTTTATCTTTGCATATTAAACCGTTACAGGCCTTGTTGTGTCTTGTGATGTTTGAAAACTAAAAAGTGAAGCATATTTGATTGAATCATAGGTAATTGTGAAACAAATGATGGACTATATAGATAATTTCGGCAAACGATTGATCCTTCTCCTTTCTTCTTTGTTGATGGGGATGTCGCTCTTTGCTTACACATTTTCTGGCACGACGGGCGGTGTTCAATATAGCTTGGACACCGAGTCTGGAACCCTCCATATATATGGCAGTGGAGCCATGGGTGACTATAATGGAAATTGGGGCTATGGCTATTCGGGTACTGCACCTTGGTTGAATGAGAATGCGGCAGGAGAGTGCTTGAGAACAAATATTTGGGGCAATTGCGCTCAATATCAGAGATATAATCTTCGCACAACGATTAAGTCTGTGGTCATTGAGGATGGTGTTACCTCGATAGGTGCCGCCGCGTTCTATAATTGTCCTAATTTGGAGCGGGTAGAAATCCCTAATTCTGTAACCTTGATCAATTATGAGGCCTTTCGTGGTTGTACGAAACTGGAGGAGGTGAATGTCCCTGCCAGCGTGACACAGATACGTGATCGATGGGCGACGGATTGCGATAACATGAAGAATGTGAACGTTGATCCTGATAATGCGTACTATGCCTCCGTCAATGGAATTCTCTATACGAGGGACATGAAGACCATCGTGAAGATGCCTGATAATAACCTTGTTACGGACTATTCCATCCCAGAAGGTGTGACGCAGATGGCTACTGATGCTATTTACAAGCAACGCAATGTGGTCAATGTCGTTTTGCCTACGACGATGACAAGCATTCGTTATGGTGTATTTGATAATTGCGCCAATTTGACCTCTTTTACGTTGCGAAATTGTACGCCTCCATCTTTGGAGAAGAACATTACCGGTTCTTCTAAATTGAAAACGGTTAACGTGCCTTGTGGCTGTGAGACGAATTTCCGAACTGTGCCTTATTGGAGCAACTTGGCAAATGGTGTCATTCAGCCGAAGAATGTGGTGGTGGTCAATGTGCGGTCCAACGATCCTGCATTGGGTTCTGTGGAGGTGAAGATGCCAAGCTGTAGTGATAGGACCGTTCATCTTGTGGCTAATGCGACGGAACTCGGTGAGTTTGACTATTGGTCGGATGAACCGAACAACCACAATTTTTATCGTACGTTCCAAGCCAATCAGGATGCTACTTATGACATTATCGCTTACTTCAAGCCGAGAAAGTTCCAGTTGCAGTTGGTGCGTTGTTCTCCAGCGGCCGACTATGTTTTCTCGTTAAAGGGTGATGGTCAGTACGCCTATGGTTCCAATCCTAAAATTGAGTGTGTAATCAACGAGGCTGGATGGGTGTTCGATAGTTGGAGGGAGTGTAATGACCAAAACAAGGTTGTTTCCACCCAAAACCCGCTTACTGTTGATATCAAGGGATATACCTGTTATTGCGCAAGGATTAAGAGGGGAAAGAGTTTGCTGACGGTGCAAAGTGCCAATACGACGATGGGTACAGTTTCTCCGAATATCAAAAACGAGCAGTATGACTATGGTACTAGCATGGAGATCAGTGCTACGCCGAATGAGGAATATGTATTCACTCAGTGGAGTGATGGTAGTACGGAAATGACTAGGTCTATCACTGTTACATCCGATGCGGTTTATACTGCCTATTTCAAAAAGAAGACTTACAAAATCACGGCTGTTCCGAATGATGCGGAACTCGGAAGTTGTACAGGATATGGAACCTTTGATAAAAATGCCACGGTTACACTCTCTGCTACTCCGATTGGTTGTAGCCGCTTTGTGAAGTGGACGGATGGTGAGCAGGATTATACAGAGAATCCGTACGTCTTTCGCGTAAAGGAGGCAAAGGATTTTGTGGCGGTATTTGAGTCTGCGAATAAAGAGACGGAAGAGCGAGTTACCGCTTGCGAGTCCTACACATGGAATGGTACGGAGTATACTGAGTCAGGCGACTACACGACGACCTTGCCAGCAGCCAACGGTTGCGATTCGGTTGTCACCTTGCATTTGACGATCCACCACGCTGTGACCAACGAGATCAGTGAGACGGCTTGCGATTCCTACACATGGAATGGCACGGAGTATACCGAGTCAGGCGTCTACACGAAGAGTTTGCCAGCAGCCAATGGATGCGATTCTGTTGTCACCTTGCATTTGACGATCCATCATCCTGTGACCAACGAGATCAGTGAGACGGCTTGCGAAACTTACACATGGAATGGTACGGAGTATACCGAGTCTGGCGACTACACGAAGAGTTTGCCGGCAGCTAATGGTTGTGATTCGGTAGTGACCTTGCATTTGACGATCCATCATCCTGTGACCAACGAGATCAGTGAGACCGCTTGCGAGTCCTACACATGGAATGGCACGGAGTATACCGAGTCAGGCGACTACACGAAGAGTTTGCCAGCAGCCAACGGTTGCGATTCTGTTGTCACCTTGCATTTGACGATCCACCATCCTGTGACCAACGAGATCAGTGAGACCGCTTGCGAGTCCTACACATGGAATGGCACGGAGTATACCGAGACAGGCGTCTACACGAAGAGTTTGCCAGCAGCCAACGGATGCGATTCGGTAGTGACCTTGCATTTGACGATCCAACACGCTGTGACCAACGAGATCAGTGAGACGGCTTGCGATTCCTACACATGGAATGGTACGGAGTATACCGAGTCAGGCGACTACACGAAGAGTTTGACAGCAGCCAACGGATGCGATTCGGTAGTGACCTTGCATTTGACGATCCATCATCCTGTGACCAACGAGATCAGTGAGACGGCTTGCGGAATTTACGTTTGGGATGGAACAGACTACACCGTGTCTGGAGACTATAAGAAGAATTACGTTGCGGCAAATGGTTGCGACTCCATCGTTACCTTGCATTTGACCATTCTTAATACCATGACAGTTGAGGTAGACGAGGCGGCTTGCGAGAGCTATACATGGAATGGCACGGAATACACTGCATCGGGAGATTATACGAATCATTTTACGACCGAACAGGGTTGCGATTCTATCGTAATCTTACATTTGACCATTAACCACGCTGAAACGAGCGAGTTCAGTGAGACCGCTTGCGAAAGTTATACATGGGATGGTACGGTCTACACTGTCTCTGGTGACTATACGAAACCATTCGTGAACAAAGCGGGATGCGATTCGGTTGTCACCCTGCATTTGACCATCAACGAAGATCCAAAGGGTGTCCGTTACGATACCTTGGTGGTGTGTGGCAAGAACTCATACAAATTCATGGATGTCAACTATTCTAAGGGAAAGCATGATATCACCTATCGCCAAAGCAATGGCGAGGGCGAATGCGACTCTGTGATCAACCTCCATTTGTATGTGGTACCGCCAATCTCCAAACCAGATAATGACACGGTGGTCAAGAGTGTTTGTATGGGTGAACGTATCACTTTGGGATTCAGCACTTCTGGTCTGTTGACAGAATCTTTATGGTATGTGCAAGGTGAACTTCAAACCGAGTCTCCTTGGGATGGTGCCGCACGTGTCCGTGTGGATTATCCTGGATATGACAATTATGAGTATATGTTGGTACGCACTACGCCTGAAGGCTATTGCGCGGATACCACGGTCTATATTTATAATTCTACCCACAACATAGAATCCGGTGTTTTGAATCCGATGGTTCTTTACGCGGGCGAGGATTGTAAGGCAACAGTTCGTTTGCGGGATTATATGCCAGCGTTCAAGGATCTTTGCTCTATGGAGATTACCGATACCATTTGTATTTATAACATCAATGGCGCAGGTGATTTGTATGCCTCGGCGACAGATTCCTTCACCTTTGTGGATGGCGACTCCATTTTCTGGCGTGTCGGAATCAGGGGTGCCGATGGCTTTGAGTATACTGTGAGCACGCCTGCCTTCCATCAAAGAGTGACGGTGGTGGATACAATCGCGCCTGAAATCGATGCTTTGGGTATATCGTATCAAAATAGAAGCAAAGAGGTCTCCGATTCTGTGGGAGGAGATGTGGTGCTTACCATTCCTATGACGGATGTGACCGATCATGTTTCAGATAATTGCGATGCGGTGGAGAATCTTGCTGTTCAATACAGTTACGATGGCGTCTCCTATAGTGATTTCGCAGGTTTGGATCTTGTGATGAATGTCTATACGGAGCCTACGAAAACCGTTTATTATACCATCACAGACAAGAGTGGTAATACAACTGTGGATAGTGTCCTTTACCGCATTGAACGCAAAAGTCTCGTCGGAGAGGATTCTTTCGCAGTGGTGCGTGACACCATGGTTTGCCCAAGTGAGATGCCGTACACTTGGCATGGGGCGAAGTTCAACGCGGGAGGTCTCTCTCAAGTGGTAGGAGCCGCTCATTTGACTTTGCATGTGGCCGAAGGTTATGAGAAGACCGATACTGTCATTGTCTGCGAATCTTTCGTATGGCGTGATGGCATAGAGTACACCAATAGCACGAAAGACCCTGTCTTTGTTGTCAACAACGGACCTGGCGAGTGTGACTCTTTGATTCACTTGAATTTGACGGTGTTGAATCCATCTTCGGGTAGCGACTCTATCGTAATATGTGTCAAGGAACTTCCTTATAACTGGAACGGTTTCAACATCGAAGGCGACTCTACGGTTACCTTGCGAAACATCTATGGATGCGACTCTTTGGTGGATGTGAAGGTGGTTATTTTGCCAGTCGCCACAGAGACCATCTATGATACGGCTTGCGTCTCATACACATTGAATGATTCCGTTTACACCAAGAGTGGTACATACGAGCAGACTTTGACATCCCAAGTGACGGGGTGCGATTCCATTTTGACTTTGCATTTGGTCATCAATGATGTGAAGAAGCAGTCATTGCACAGAACCGTGTGCGGATCTTACACATTGAATGATTCTGTTTATACCGAAACGGGTGTTTATACCCAAACATTGGTTTCCAAAGAAACAGGTTGCGACTCTATTCTGACTTTGCATTTGACGGTGAATCCGATTTCCCAAACCAAGGATACTGTCTATGCCTGTGAGGGTGATTTGCCGATTCTATGGCACAATAGGCTATTGAAGGGAGACTCTACGATTACCCTTATGAATAAATTGGGTTGTGACTCCATCGTAGAGGTCAAGGTGATTACTCGTCCGGTCGTCGTGACTGAAATCACAGATACCGCCTGCGGTTTCTATGTCTTGAATGATTTTGTCTACAACCACTCATCCGATTACATGCAACGACTCACCTCTAAGGATGGTTGCGACTCCATCGTTAAGTTGCATTTGACGATATTGGAGGAGTTACCGCTGACGATTCTTTATGACACGGTTTGTAATTCATATACGCTGAACGATTCTGTTTATACCGAGAGTGGTGTTTATGAGCAGACCTTATCTGCTGCCGCTGGTTGTGACTCTACCATTAGACTCTATTTGACGGTGCTCCCTTCTGTTGAGTACACTTTCAAGGATTCTGTGCGTGGCGCGTATGATTGGAATGGCACTATCTATACCGAGAGTGGTAAATACCAACAATCGTTCACGACGGAGAGAGGTTGTGATTCTACAGTCACTTTGGATTTGAAAATCATAGAGGCCCCTAAGGTGATCGTGTCCGATACCGCATGTAGCGATGGATTGGTATGGAACGGAGTCCTAATCAAGGAGTCTGGTATCTATCCAAAGGTGGATCGAACTATCTTTGGCGATGATTCCACAACAATTTTGCATTTGACTGTCTTGCCGGAAATCGTCGTCACCTTGTATGATACAGCCGCTACCGCTTATACCTTGAATGATTCGGTCTATACCGAGAGTGGTATCTACAAGCAGGTGTTGAAAGCATCCAATGGATGTGATTCCATGGTAATCCTCAATTTAAAGATAAAGGATACATCTTATGAGTATTTGACGGAGGTCGCTTGTGGTTCGTTTACTTTAAATGATTCTGTATATACGACAAGTGGACGTTACCAACAAAACTTTAAACGCGCGGATGGAGGCGATTCTGTTCTCGTATTGGATTTGACGGTATGGCCAACCTATCGTGATACGATCGCGGATACCGTTTGTGGATCCTATACATGGATGGGAGAGACCTACACGGAGAGTGGAATCTATCAACAAACGTACTTGTCGACACGAGGTTGTGATTCGATTGTGACGTTGGATTTGACCGTATTGAATGTCCCAGTTACGCAATTTGCGGATACCGCCTGTGGCTCTTACGTGTTCAATGATAGCGTTTATACGAAGAGCGGAAGTTATGTGCATCGTTTCTCTTCCTACAACGGTTGCGATTCTTTGGTGAAATTGGATTTGGTGATTTTGAAGCAACCGATTACTGTGATCAACGATACGGTATGTCTATCATATAAATTGAATGATTCCGTTTATACCCAGAGTGGTGTTTATGATCAATATTTCCAAGCCAAGAATGGATGCGATTCCATTGTCCGTTTGAATTTGGTGGTGATGAATACGCCAACGGGTGTTGTTTACGACACGGTTTGTGGATCATATACTTTGAACGGAGAGGTTTTGACTGGTAGCACATCGTTCGAGCAACGCGTGGATTCGCCAACTGGATGCGATTCCATCATTACCGTTCACTTGACCATTTTGCCTGTCAAGTATGATACTTTGCACGTGACCTCATGTGGTGATTATTTCATTAATGACACGACTTATACCCAGAGCGGTAAGTATCAACAGAAGCTGACTTCCTCTATGGGCTGCGATTCTATTTTGACCATCTATTTGGATATCTTGGAACCTACTCATGGTAAGGATACCGTAACGCTTTGTGAGAATATGGGTTACCTTTTGTGGCACGATTATAAGGTAAGTTCCGATACGGTCTTGACCATCAAGAACCACATGGGATGTGATTCTATCGTAGATGTCAAAGTGGTGCGGTTGCCTATTTTGCGTTCAGAAGTGCATGATACTGCTTGCGCGCCATATTATTGGCATGGAAGAGAGTATCTTGTCTCCGGTGATTTCAATTACGATACCATCTCCTCTTTGGGCTGCGATTCCGTGGAGACCTTACACTTGTATATCTTGCCATCCTACGAAATCTTCTTGCAGGATAGCGCGGTTTCGTACTATGATTGGAATGATGTGAGATACGATTCGACAGGACTTTACACCCAACGATTTACCTCTAGTTTGGGATGTGACTCTGTTGTCACCATGATGATTACAATTTTAGATCCGCCTGCGGATGCTCCTGTGAAGGTGAAATCTTGTATCTCTTACCAATGGTATGGCAAGACTTTGACTGAGAGTGGTATCTACTATGAGATCTTGAAGAATGTAGCCGGAGAGGATAGCATTGTTGGAATTGATTTGACCATCAACCAACCGAAGGTCAATCCAGATACGATCCATTATACCGTCTGTGAGAATGAACTTCCAGTGATTTGGAATGGATATGAGATGACGAAGGAGTTCTCCCGTGTGATCCTTCAAACGGTGGAGGGTTGTGACTCTTTCATCAATTTCAGATTGCATATCTTGCCAACCTATGACACTTTGGAGTATGAGACGGCTTGTGATTCCTTTGTATGGCATGGTAAGACCTATACGAAGAGTGGTACTTACCACGATACATTGCAATCCATCTACGGTTGTGACAGTACCTTCACGCTCTCACTCTATTTGAAACACTCTTCTGTGACGGAGATTTATCGAAATGTCTGTGAAAGCGAATTGCCGATTCGTTGGAACGAGTATGAGTTCTATCACGATACCATTATCAAGTTCCCATGCTCCAACGGTTGTGACTCCATCATCAAGGTGGAATTGACGGTAAACAAAGAGTACAACTTGGTTTATGACGAAGTGGCTTGCGGTGATTTCTACTGGCAAGGCGAATTACTCACCATTTCTGGTACCTATGTGGACTCATTCACGACACAAGCGGGTTGCGACTCTATTGTCACTTTGAACTTGATAGTTACGCATCCTTATCGTGTCGATTTGGTCGATACCACCATCGCGGGTTCCATCTATGAGAAGAATGGATTTACCGTCGACGCGCAGACAGTTGGTCAATATGAATATGAGGTGATGTTGAAATCAGTTTATGGTTGCGATAGTTTGGTACACCTCTCCTTGTATGTGGATGGACGAGACATCAATATCACATGGACCAATGTTTCGGGTGGTACAATGGATTATTTGAACGGTAAACGCTGGGAGCGTAAGTTCTGTTCCAGCGATGAATACTTCGCCAACTATGTGATCCGTACCGGTGTTCCTGATTCTTTCAAAATCTCCTTCGACCATGAAGGTGTCGCGCAAGGATTCAAGAATGTCTCTGGTCATTTGGAGAGCTCCGATACGGTGGGTAGCATTTCGTTTGTGGTGCCTGATGGCGTTGACCCTGGTACCTACAATGTCTTTGTCCAACTCTTCGGAGAGGGCAAGGCCAGTCAATTGGTTGCCTTGAAGATTAATGTCGGATTGGATTACAAACGCGTCACCAGAATGTGGAACGATGTGGTTGTCTTTGATAATTCTGATCATCGCTATGTCTCATATCAATGGAAGAAGAACGATGTTGATATACCGGGCGCGACAGGTCAATATTACTGTGATTATGATGGGTTGAATGGTTTCTACTCATTGGATGTCGTCACGACCACGAATGACACTTTGTATGTCTGCGGTAGGTATTTTGAGCCATTGGATGTTACCTTCTCCATCTCCACATATCCTGTCTATACCAATACCGGTAAGGTGACGGTCTATGCGAAGGGCGTGACGGAAGAAGAGTTGAAGGCGGCCCGTATGTATGTCTATACTTTAGATGGAGAGTTGGCTTATTGGACCAATATTGTCCACAAAGAGACGGAGGTTCGCGTAAGAGAGGGCAGATACGTTTGCATTGTGATCTTGGAGGATCAACGGAGCGCCTCTTGTCGTTTTGTATCCCATGCGGTTGAATTAAGTAGATAATTCTGAATAAGTTGAATATGAAAAATATATTTTCAGTCATTGGTGCTCTTCTGATCTCCACTTTATGTTGGGGCGAGGGCGATCTCTCCTTCACGGTGGGTGGCGTATTCAATACGATATCTTCCCATTCTGATTCGAAGGTGTTGCAAGACGATGACGAGTTTATTACAAATGCGTTTCAGACTCCAGGATTTATGTTGGGATCTCGATTCCATTATTTCTTTGGTAGCGGTCATGTGGGTATTGGAAGTGGTACGGACTTCTTCTTGTATCGTTCAAAAGTTACGTTAAACGCGCACGTTGTCACTCCTTCCTATGACGATATCAATGGTCAAGCCTTTGATTTAATCCAGGATTATGAAGGATGGACAGAGAAACAACGCCTCTTTACCTTTGAAATTCCTTTGGGTGTTTATTATAAGGCAATGCTCTCCGAGAAGGCCAACTTTGTGGGTGGCGTTGGAGGAAAGCTAGTGATTCCGGCCTTCTCTCGTTATCGTATCTCGGAGGGAATGTATCAAGTCAAAGGATATTATCCTCAGACGGATGCTACCATAACTGGGTTGCCTCACCATGGATTTGTGGATTCGCAACCGGTGGCGTCGGGCGGTCTGAATACCCACCTCTCTTTTGCGGTGTATGGTGAGATGGGCTTTAATTTTGCGATGTCCGATCGCCTTTTCCTTCATACAGGACTCTATTGTAATTACGGTGTGACGAAATTCATGGATGATAAGCGGGTGACGCCTGCTTTGTGGGATGATTTTATGACGGATAATGAGAGTATTCTCAGCTCGAAAGTAGTGGAACGTTCCCGTCTCTTTGCGATTGGTGTTAAGATTGGTGTTACCATTCCAACGAATTCGGAGGGTAATACGCTCTCTGCCAGTGATTCTGAAAGGATCTCGAAATCAATAGAGTGATACGATTACGGTCCTCTTTGGGGTTTTTGCCTAATAAAATCAATTTTTATTTGCAAACAACCGATATTTTCTTAATTTTGTATAAGTGGATTTCGCGCATGCGATTCCATGGTGTATTAGTAATCACAAAAAGGTTGATATCATGAAAAGTAATAAGGTGATTTTATTTTCGCTTGCGCTTGCGGCGGGTTTCGCAAGCTGTAGCAGTGGGGGACAAGGTTCTGGTTCATCGTTGCCAGAGATGAAGCGTATGCATTGTGAGTTCGTTCCTGATGGAGGTCAAGCCATCATTTATGGATCTAAATTGAAGAAGGCGCAAATCATTTTCCCAGGCACTGAGGATCCTGCCACAATCGTTTCGTCTTGTGATACCATGATCAAGGTCATTGTTCCGGAAGGAGCAGAAGATGGACAATTGAAAATCAAGTGCGGCGACAAGAGCGTTCTTTCCAAGTTCTTCTTCCGCGATAATCGTAATATCATCGTCAATTTCGACCATAGACTTGCGACTTGGGGTGGTATCGATCCGAAGGATGAGAACGGTGATTTGATTACCGGTACTTTGGAGATGGGTACGGAGGTCAAGAATTTCCCAAATGGAGCGAAATTGCCAGAACCATGTAGCGGAAATTACAGTTTGCTTTATGGTACGTATGAGCATCCTTGGTTGATGAACAACAATATGTATATCCAATATGTGGCTAACCCATTGGAGGGAGGTCGCGGTAGAATTTCTGTCGCTTCTAAGGCTTTTGAATCATACGACTTGAGCTCTTTGGCATTGAGATTCGAGGTCTATGTTCCAAAGGAGGTTCCTTACAAAGGTATCAAGACAGAGATCTTCTTTGGTCCTATCGATTCTCCAGACAAACACGGTCGTGAGGTTTCTCCTATCTGCTATTGGGAGCCTTACAAGAATGGTGGAGAGTTCTCTACGGATTCATGGACCACAGTTACAATTCCATTGTCTGAATTCTACCATGGTACTAAGAGCGACGAGTTGGCGTTCGATGGTGATTGGGATGTGAAGAAGGCTACTAATTTGAGCTTCTTGCAATTTGGACAACCTTCTGGCGCACCATTGGTGATGATGTGTGTGGATAACTTCCGCGTGGTTCCTATCGAATAATCTGAACCGAAATTTTTAGAATAAATCCTCTGTATTTTTATCAAAGTGCTGGATTTTATTAATTTTGTAAAACAAGTGTTCTCTTTTATAGAGAACACTTGTTGCTTGATTAATTGTTTCTAAATGTCATTAGAATATAATTGTAAAATTCTCAAGGTAACAAGTTGTTTTATTATTTGTTTTTGAATTATGGAGATGACTGTTGATTTGATAGATAAAAAGTATCACTACTGTCCCGTAAAAGAGAAAGAATAGGTCTTTGAAATTATTGAAAATTAGTCTTTTAGAAGCCAATATTATGGTGCGACGATTTGATTTCG
This sequence comes from Paludibacteraceae bacterium, assembly GCA_045601045.1. GTDB lineage: Bacteria > Bacteroidota > Bacteroidia > Bacteroidales > Paludibacteraceae > UBA1181. The sequence goes on along the minus strand of JAZRZA010000053.1, from coordinate 44 downwards.
TAATCTTGCAGATTCAAAAGAATCTTGCATATGAACAAAGACAA
>JAZRZA010000052.1:0-33568 GCA_045601045.1 Paludibacteraceae bacterium | reverse complement strand
GAACTTTCATCGGACAGCCGAAAACGTCAGACCCCCCAATGGTTCAACAGACTGCAAATAATAGATTCCACAACCATATCGTTGTTCTCCAACCTTATCTTCAAGGGTGTGGGCAGACACCCTAAAAGGGGGAAAAAGAAGGGCGGAATCAAGGCACACACCATCATACACGCCAATGAGGGCGTTCCTTCCGACATAAAGTTCACATCGGCTGCCACAAACGACAGCTTCATGCTCCAGCCCTCGCAATACGCAAAAGGAGACATCTTGGCGCTGGACAGAGCCTATATTGACTATGAAAAATTCGAGACGTTGACAAGGAATGGTGTCGTGTATGTGACGAAGATGAAGAAAAATCTCAAATATACTGTCCAGAAGGATGCTATGTATATGAATGACGAAGGTCAGATGGTCTACCGAGTGCAGGACGTCACGTTTACTAAGGATATAGACAAAGAAGAAACCATTGTTCACCATGCTAGAATCATCACGTATGTCGACGTTAAAAAGACAGGAGCAAAGCTTGTATGTCTTCTTACCAACGACATGGAGATGGATCCCCAAGACATCGTGGACATATATAGAAAAAGATGGGAGATAGAACTCTTGTTCAAACAATTGAAACAGAACTTCCCGTTGAGATACTTCTATGGAGAAAGCGCAAATGCCATCAAGATACAGATTTGGGTGACACTTATCGCAAATCTGCTGCTAATGGTCATTCAGAAGCGCATCAAGAACAAATCCTGGAGTTTCTCTGGATTAGCCACAATGGTAAGAATAACGCTTATGTACTACATCAATTGCTATTCATTCTTGAGTGAACCTGAAAGGGATTGGGAGAGACTAATCGAGCAGTCAAAAGAGCCTCCGATTCAGCTCTCCTTGTTTGATTAGGGGCTTGGTTTTCAAAAAAAGAATCCGCAACACCGTATTTTCTGGCATTGCGGACTATACTAGTATGTCTTTTCAAGTTTAGCGGACACTAATAGATATAATTAGATTTGTACTCATTTACACCATTGGACACAATAAATTGAACCATGGGGTTGGGCTCTACAAAATTCGCGGGAATAATAAAATCAGCAGCATCACCCTTCATATAAGGGATGGGATTTTCCGCATCCACTTTTCCATCCAAGAAGAGATAACGAAACGTATCAACATAAGCATATTCAGGGGATACCCTAAACTGATTATAGCAAATATCTTGTATTGTCAATCCCGAAAATCCAAAACATGGAATTCGATTATCGCGCTCCACTTTTAACGGCATCACAAAATTACGGTAATCTTGCCAAGTCACAGGAACCGATGTAGATGATGTTGGTAAAAATTTTTTTTTGTTCTCACAACCCTTATCAAAGGTGTTTTTACTCTTTGAGCCCGCTAAATTAGCCACATTGGTACCAATCACCAATGTATCTATAGAAGGACACCCATAGAATGTGGAATTAAAATTATTAACATTGGTAAAAGTATTGAATCCGTTCACATACTTTAGACTGGAACAATTCATAAAAGTAGAATCCATGTCATGCATGATTTGGGCATCATATTTATACTCTCCAAAGGTCAAGTTCTCCAAATTCACACAATCTTGGAATGCAGATTTCAGCGAGACTTGATTTTCAGTATCGTTACTATACCAACCACCATAGACGAATTTTACTTTATCCAAATTATTCACGGTAACCAATGCACTATCTCCTTTGAAGAAGAAATCCATCGTAGAGATATACAATGGCTTATTGGGGAACGTGAATGTCTTCATCGTCTGGATATCCTGCGCAAAAGAACGGATGTTCAAGGTATCCGTACACTCGACGAGAGACATATTGACCTCTTCAATAGTGGACAATAAACCTCTAACCCACGTAACCATGCCATTAGACATTACCTTTTTTGTCCTAACCCTGGAATTTTTCAGCATCCTGGACAAATTCTCCAGATCCGACCTTCCCCACTCACCTTGCACATAGACCGTTTGGGCATTGTCAAAGTCAGATTGAACAATAGAACTTTTATCCTCAATAACTGTACTCGTTCCATCCACATAGGTCACGGTCAGGTATTGGGAATGGGCATGAGTGACTCCCAAAGTCATCAATACTCCCAAAAACAATTTGTGAAAATGTTTCATACCATTTATATTTAGTTATTCGCATGCAAAATTCGGTGAAAAGGGAGATTTTTATTTGTCAAATCGTACGAACAAATAGGTAAAATCAACAAACACGACAAACAAAAATCAATAGAAACAAAACAAGCTAATATTTTTAATGAACATATAAAAAAAGCCGCAAGTCTCCCTGCGGCTTTCACGATATCACTCTATCGGGTAATTACATCATATCCACGCTACGTTGGATGAATGCGCTGAGCGCCTCACCACGCAACAAATTGTTGGAAAGAAGCGCCAAATCCACCAACTGACGCAACTCCTTACTATCCTTAGCGAACTTCACATAAATCGCCTTCTTCTGGTCACGAACCTTATTGGTCTCGTCATCGACCTTCTTGATCTCCTCCTTCACTGGATCCGGCAACTCACTCTCCTTCTTATCACCTACCAAATCGGCACGCTTCTTGGTCAAGTCAGCCAATTGAGCCACCAACGGATTCACCTCTGCGGAGCAAGCACTCTCCTCACTCTTCAAGACACGGGAGATCAACGGATGGGCCGCATTCACCACCAAATTATAGGAGTCAGGCATCTCTCCGTAGAAATTCATGCCACCTTGCATAGCGGACATCTCCTTCATACGACGCATAAACTCGTTTTGGGTGATGTATACCGGAAGATTGTCGGCAGACAAATTCTCGAACGATACGACGAAACTCATCTTGTCGTTATTCGGAAGTTGCGAGTTGAACATATCGATCAACGCAGTTTGCGACTCAGCGGACAAATCCACGCTCTTCACATCCTCCTTCATGATCAACTTATCGATCACATCAGCATCGACACGGGTGTAACGCGCCTTGCCTTCAGACTTCTGTTCCAAACGGCTGATGAAGTGGGAATCCAATTGACCATCCATGATCAACACATCGTAGCCCTTCTTCTTCGCAGCCTCGATAAAGGAGTGTTGCGCCTCCAAATTGGTGGCGTAGAGGTAAACCAAATTACCGTCCTTATCCTTTTGGTTAGGCTCAATCAAAGTCTTATACTCCTCGAAGGTATAATATTTACCATCGACGCTCTTCAACAAAGCGAACTTCTCGGCACGCTCGGCGAACTTCTCGTCGGTCAACATACCATAGACGATGAAGATCTTCAAATCATCCCACTTCGCCTCGTAATCGGCACGCTCCTGCTTGAAGATATCGTTCAGACGATCCGCTACCTTCTTGGTGATATGGCTGGAAATCTTCTTCACATTGCCATCACTCTGCAAGTAACTACGGGAAACGTTCAACGGAATATCCGGTGAGTCGATCACACCATGCAACAAGGTCAAGAAGTCTGGCACGATGCCCTCGACAGAATCGGTCACGAATACTTGGTTGCAATAGAGTTGGATCTTATTTTTTTGAACCTCAAAATTATTCTTGATCTTAGGGAAATAGAGGATACCGGTCAAATTGAACGGGAAGTCCACGTTCAAATGGATATTGAACAACGGATCATCCGCCATCGGATACAAATCATGGTAGAAATTCTTGTAATCCTCCTCCTTCAAATCGGCAGGTTTACGGGTCCAAGCAGGTTGGGTATTGTTGATGACATTCAACTCCTCCGTCTCCACTTGCTTGCCATCCTTCCACTCCTTCTTCTTTCCGAAGGCAACAGGCACTGGCAAGAACTTGCAATACTTGTTCAACAACTCGCTGACCTTTGAATCAGTCAAGAAATCTTTGTTCTCGTCGTCGATGTGAAGGACGATATCCGTTCCGCGATCCGCCTTCTCAACCTCCTCCATCGTATACTCAGGGCTACCGTCGCAAGACCACTTCACCGCCTTGGCACCCTCCTTAAAGGATTTGGTGATGATATCCACACGCTTCGAGACCATAAATGAGGAGTAGAATCCTAGACCGAAGTGACCAATGATCGCATTGGCGTCATTCTTATACTTCTCCAAAAACTCCTCGGCGCCAGAGAAGGCGATCTGGTTGATATACTTGTCGATCTCCTCTTCGGTCATACCGATACCGCGGTCGGAAATGGTCAAAGTGCCATTCTCCTTATCTGCCTTCACATTAACGGTGATGTCGCCAAGCTCACCCTTGAACTCACCCACAGAGGCGAATGTCTTCAATTTTTGGGTAGCATCTACCGCATTGGAAACCAACTCACGAAGGAAAATCTCGTGATCACTGTAAAGAAACTTTTTGATGACGGGGAAGATATTGTCTGTCGTTACCCCAATGTTACCTTTTTGCATATCGTATATGTTATTTTATAATTTTTCTATTTTCAACACATACGACTATCCAAAACCTGTGCCATCCTATCCTTTCTGACAAAATGGCAGAGAACTAAAGCGCACCATGCGACAATTTTACCAACCATCGATTGAGTGAGAAAAGGATGACACCCAACACAATGGAAAAGACGCCTATGACGGTAAAAATCGTTCCCGCGCCCAAATCGGAGACATAAGAGGCCACGTAACCACCCATGATGTTAGCGAAGAAACTGCTCAATAGCCAAACACCCATCATCAAGGAGGCCAACTTCACGGGAGAGAGTTTAGAGACCATGGAGAGACCTATCGGAGAGAGGCAAAGCTCTCCCAAGGTATGCAACAGATAGGCAAAGAGCATAAAAAGGATGTTCGCCTTGATACGTTCATCGGCCACATCGCCGCCACGAGCCATCACAGCGCCCATCAATACCACGAAACCCAACCCCAGAAGAATCATACCCATGGCCATCTTGATAGGCACATTGGGCTCCTTCCCTACGCCGCGAAGGTATGCCCAAAGCATAGACAACAATGGTGCCAAGATGACAATGAAAATTGGGTTGACAGACTGGAACCAAGAGGTAGGCACCTCGAAGGATCCGATCGTACGATCAATGAATTTGTCCGTATAAAGCGTCATGGAACTACCCGCCTGCTCAAACCCCGCGAAGAAAAAGATACTGAACAAGACAAAGACAACAATGGCCCAAGTACGATCCTTCTCCTCCTTGGTCAAAGGCATACTCTTACCCTCCGCCTTATGGGCGGCCGCAGAGGGGCTTTTGCACAAATCACCCAGGTACTTATCCCCAAGCAAGGTAAAGAGCAATAGGCCAATCAGCATACCGATGCCCGCCGTCATAAAGCCGTAGCGATAACCATAGGTGATCGCCATGAAACCGGTGAGCAACGGGGCGAAGAAGGCACCCACATTGATACCCATATAGAAGATCGTATAGGCTGAGTCTTTGCGGGAGTCTCCTGGTTCATAGAGGTTTCCGACAATAACGGAGATATTTGGCTTGAAGAATCCGTTTCCAATAATCAACAAGAACAGACCGATATAGAGAAACAATTTGGAGGATTCATACGCTAAGGAGAACTGACCTAACATCATCAACAAGGCTCCGATGACAATGGCCTTGCGTTGTCCCAGATAGTTGTCAGCCAACCAGCCACCGACCAACGGCGTAAAATAGACAAATCCCGTAAAGAAACCATACAAAAGGGAAGCATCCTGCTCGGAGAACCCCAAGCCACCCTCCACCAATGTCTTGGTCAGGTAGAGGATCAATAAAGCCCTCATGCCATAATAACTGAATCTTTCCCACATCTCGGTGGCGAACAACAAGTACAAACCCTTCGGATGTCCTTGGGCCTTGGTCATTGTATTCTGTGTTGTTGTATTCTGTGCCATAGTATTGTCAACGATTATCTGACGCGAAAATACGAAACAAATCGGTTTCTTCAATGAGTAAAGAAAAAACTCCTTGAAAGCAAAAGCCTCCAAGGAGTTCCCTATAAAAACGTTGTTTAGTCCAGTTTACCTACGACATGCAGGTATTCCGTTTCGTAGATTTTATATTGCGTTTTTGATTCGATGTAATTGCTTTGAGCCTGTTGCCATTGACTCTGCGCATCCAGCAAATCAGTCAATGTACCCATCTCATTGTCATATTTCATCCGCATAATACGGAGATTCTCCTCCGCCTGACGCAACCCCAACTCGGAGGTTTCGATCATCGAATAGCCATCCATCACATTTTGGATAGCCTGCTGCACCTGCACATTCATCAGTCGGACGTTTCGCTCTTTGTCATACTCGGCATCCTGCACCGCCAACTTGGCCATCTTCACCTTTTTAGCGCCATCCAGCCAATTCAACAGAGGCACCTTGGCTGAGGCCGCCACCATGCCGACCTTCCCTTTGTACTCCGTGGAATAGGGATAATAGTTGCCATCAGGCCCCTGCACCATGGCGTCGGTCGTGATATTGCCATAGAAATTATAGCCAGCGGAGAGTCCGACCACCGGAAGCATATCGGCACGTTCCATCTTCACTTGAAGTTTTTTGGCCTCTATATTCTTCTGTAAAAGCATCACCTCCGGACGGTTCTCGATATTATTATCCAACCCCGACGGAGCCTCCACCGTCACCTCCGTGTCTGTCGGTTCAATCATGGCGGAGAGGGAGTCTCCAATGATACCGCACAAATTCATTCGGCACAAGTTGGCACCATTGCGCACCTTCTTGAGTTGATACTCCAATTCGCTCCGCTTGGTCTTCACGCGAATCAAATCATACTCGGTACCCATCTCGGCATCGACAGCGGTCTGGATGATATCACAGATACTATCCATTTGCGCTTTGTAAGTCTCCACCATCTTGATCTTCTCCAAGACAGCAATATAGGTCCAATAGGCATTATCCACCTCCGCGATCACATCCGCACGGGTCTGCTGACGCTGGATTTCCGCCACCGACATTCCTAACTTCGCCAATTTCGTACCATTACAAATCTTTCCACCTACATAAATCGGTTGGGTCAACGAAAAGCCAGCCATATAGGCGCCACGAAGTTTCAAAGTCATTCCCATGATCTCCTGATCCTGCATAAACAAACCAGAGGCGCTGGCGTCTATCCTTGGAAAGAAATTCGATACGGCAGCCTGTTTCTGCAACTTGGCGGAGAGGCAACCATTTTCCGACTTCTTGATCAACTCACTGTGTTCAAGCGCCAAACGACGGCAATCGGCCAACGAGAGGCTCACCTCCTGGGCATAGACCGACGAAACCAATAGCGCCGATATGATCGTTATGAAAATTGTTTTCAGATGTTTCATCTTATGCATTGTTATTTGGTTTACGAATGTGGAAGAAAGCCGTATAGAAAATCGGCAAAAGAATCAAGGTGATCAAGGTTCCTACACCCAAACCACTCATGATCGTGATCGCCATACTTCCATACATCGGATCCGTCAACAGAGGCAACATACCCAGGATCGTGGTCAACGACGCCATCACGACCGGACGAACACGACTTACCGTCGCCTCAATCACCGCATTGTACGGTAAAATCTTCTCCTCCCGTTGAAGTCGGTTGATCTCATCCACCAAGACAATCGAGTTCTTAATCATCATACCCATCAATCCCATAAAACCGATAATGGCCATAAAGGTGAAAGGTTGCTTGAAGATCAACAATGCGGGAACGATTCCGCAGAAAACGAATGGGAAACAGATAAGGATCAAAGTCACCTTTTTCCAGTTGTTGAACAACAAAAGCAATATACCTAGGATGAGGAACATCGTGATCGGCACATATTTGAGGATGTTGCTAACCGCATCGTCGCTGGTCTCACCCTCTCCCAACCACTTCATGCTGTAACCATCCGGCAACGAGATCGCCTCGATCTCCTCCTTGATGCTCTCCTTCAACTTAGCGGCGGTACCTTCGTAAAGTTCGATATTCGGATCGCACTGCGCCTCAATGGCGCGCTGACCGTTTACGCGGTAGACCAAGTTCTCCTCCCATCCCATGTGGATATTACGGGCCACCGCGCTCAATGGCACAGCGGTGAACATCTGTTGCTTGATTTTATTGAAATCGACCGCACCGCTCATCAATGCCGCCGGATCAACCTCCGCGCCATGAAGATTCATCGTACTCCACACCGGGATATCCTCCAAATTTTGGATACGGCTTCCATCCTCATTGCGAACCTGTAAATTGATCAAGACCTGTTTCTCCTTGTCGTTCAAGACACCAACGACCTTTCCATCCGTGGCCGCCTGCAAAGCATTGCCCACATCAGAACGTTCAATGCCGCAACGCACACCATCCATACGGTTATAATCCGCCACGATCGACTTCGCCATCGGATTCCAATTGTTTCCCACTGAATAGGGATCCGCATAGGGGCTTTTACGCATAATAGCCTCCGCCTTGGCGCTCAATTCACGCAACACCTGCGGATCGGGTCCGGCGAATTGAACCTCCACCAAGTGGCTGGTCACAATGCTGAAATTGTATTTACGAAGGCGGATATAGGCATCCGGATACTTCTCCCGCAACTGCTGGCGGATGATCGGGAATTGCTCCACCAGTGTCTTATAATCCTTAGTATCGACAATCAACTCTCCATAACAGTCACCGCCGTTGGTCATCGGTCTTACGAGGCAATAGTGAGCCGGAGCACTTCCCATACAAGCCGCCACACGCTCTACCTTATCGTTTTGACGAAGCAGATCGGTCATCTCCATCAAATCGTGTTTCACACGGTCGGGATCCGTCTGGCTCGGCAAGTAATACTCCACCACAAACTGCTTGTAATCGAAATCCGGGAAGAAAAGATTCTTCACCTTGGTCATATTGAACATACAGCAGACGAGCAACAGCACGGAGGCCACAATCGTCACCGTCTTGTGTTCTATCAACTTGGAGATAGCGCCACGGACAAAACGGTGCATAGGGCTATTCATCACCTGCTTGGTGCTATCCTGGTGAGCCTTGTCGCGCATAGGCATCATCGTCTTCGCGAAGACAGGCACCTGGACAAGCGCCAACACCCAACTAGCCAAAAGGCTCACGCTCAACACTTTGAATAGATCGCCCGCATACTCACCCGCCGTGTCAGGCGAGAGATAGACACCAATGAAGGTACTGGCCGCGATAACCGTGGCGCCCAACAATGGCATAGCCGTATTCTGTCCGATGCGGTAAAGGAAGGTATTAGGTCCCATTCCTCGACGACGGTCGATCAAGATACCATCCATCACCACAATGGAATTATCCACCAACATACCCATCGCCACAATGAACGCTCCCAAAGAGATACGTTGCAAAGTGGTACCCATACCAAGCAGTAACGGGAAGGTCATCGCGATGGTTAAAATCAATCCGGAGCCAATGATAAGACCGCTACGGAATCCCATAGCGAAAATCAATACCAAAATCACAATAGCGACAGACTCCAAAAGATTCCACATAAAAGAGTTGATCGCATCCGTCACCTTATCCGGCTGGAAGAAGATCTTGTCAGTTGTCATACCTACAGGCACGCGCTTCATCACCTCCGCCAACTTCGCGTCGACCGCCTTGCCCACATCAGGGACAATCGCCCCCTCCTCCATCGCCATACAGATGGCGAGAGCAGGCTCTCCATTCACAAAGAAGCCATTGCGTTGAGGTTCACTGTAAGCACGTTCCACGGTGGCGATATCGCCCAAACGGACCTGCTTGCCATCGGCAGTACGGATTAGCATCTCACGGATATCCGCCTCATTATCGACAGCGTCGCTGACACGGAACTGAATCTTGTCACTATCCTTCTGGTAACTACCGGCAGGCACCACTTTCCCCGCATTCTGAAGGCTCATCATAATCTGGGTAGGAAGCAATCCGTTGCGGGAGATCACCTCCTTTGAGACACGGATGTTGATCACCTCATCCCTATTTCCCGCGATATTGATTCGCTTCACACCCGGAACAGCCAACAACTCGCGCTTAATCACCTGCGCATAATCGTTTAACTCTTCAAAAGAATAGCCTGGTCCTGTGAAACTATAGAAGATGCCATAGACATCCATCATATCATCCACCACGATCGGATCATAGCAATCCTGCGGCAGTTTCCCCTTCGCGGCGCCTACCTTGCGACGCAACAGGTCAAAGCTCTGCTCCAGATCCTTCATCATCAATCCCCAATCATACTCCACCTTGATCAAAGCCATATTGGGACGACACTCACTTTGGATGCGCTTTACCTTCGGAAGGGTACGCAACTCCTCCTCCATGACTTGCGCCACCCTCAACTCCACCTCGTGCGCGGAGGCTCCCACATAGGGCACCACCACCATCGCCTGTTTGCCCGCGACAGCCGGATCCTCCAATTTAGGCATCTGCACAAAGGACAAGACACCCGCGATCATGATGCCCACCATCAACGACCAAAATAGGACTGGTCGCTGTATGAAGAATTTTGTTATTTTCGTAATCATAGTCAAGTTTACTTAAGTGCACCCACATTTGTTGAAGAGGATTGGTCAATCACCTTCACTTTCTCACCCTCGACAAGAAGGTCCACACCGGCCTTTACGATTTGCTCGGTACCATCCAATTGATTACCCACCTTGGCATCGCCCTTCTCATCCAAGCCCTCTACCTTCACGACACGTTTGCTAATCGTGGAATCCGCATTGAGCACCCATACACAATCATCCTCCCCCGACTTGAAAATGGCATGGATCGGTAAGGTGAAACTCTCCTTGGAGGCACCCTCCTTCATCACGACAGTCACCTCCACATTCATACCAGGCGTAATATTTTTGGAAGGTCTCTTCGCAAAAGCCAGCTTCATCTGATACAACTGATTACCATCCGCTTTCGGCGTCTGTCCGCTGATACGCATAGGCACAACTTCCTCGCCCGAAATATTCGTCTTGCAGGTTATGGAACTAATTCTATTCCTTTGGGCATACAACTCCGCAGGCACATTGATCTCCACATCCATGTTGCTGTTATCCAACAAAGAGATGACAGGCGTACCCGCATCCACCATTTCCGATTTGTCGAAATTCACCTTCTGCACATATCCACTCACGGGAGCATACAATTTACAGTAGGATATTCTATTCTTCTCGTTCTGCAATTGGATCGCCAAGCGTTCCAATCCGCTCGCCGCTTTGTCGTAATCGTTCACCGATATGCTCTTTCCTTCACGAAGCTTTTTCAAACGCTCCACCTCACGGCTCAATTGGTCATATTGGATTTGCGCATTGTTAAGGGCCAACATATAATCCTTGGTGTCCAATTCAGCTATCAACTGTCCCTCTTTGACATAGGAACCCTCCTTGACATAGACATGCTCCAACTGACCTGGCGTCTTGAAAGCCACATTGATTTCACGAGCCTCCTTCACGATACCCGAATAGGACTTCTCCTTGGCCAACCCCGCCGTTTGCGCACGGGTTAACATCACACAATGAACCGTAGAAGAGGCAGTCTCCCCCTTCTTTCCTCCACAACTGTTCAGCATCATCAACGCGGCTGACACAGCGAATAAAAATCTTACATTCATATCATTAAATACACATAATCCAAAATTGGAGTACAAAGTTCATCAAATAACCGTAAATGGACGTAATGCATTTTTCGCATAGAATGTCCGAAAGGATTGTTTTTGCATTCAAAAAAGGATAAAACACACTGATTTATATACCATAAATTCCGTTTTATGCAAAAATGGTTAACTTTGTAACAAACAAAACCGAATGACGATGGATAGACGATTAAACCAATTCGGATTCTCGGATTTAAAGGATAACGAGCAAATTCTTTTTTTCGAAGACAAAATCCTACTGGGCGACAATTTAGGCAAAAGTATGGATATGAGCAATTTCGGAAGATACTTGAAGCGCTACCCCATCAAGGCGCAATTCTCGATTTGCCTACTCATCACCAAAGGAGAGATGAAAGTCCGCATCAATTACAAAGACTACAAAATAGGTTCGGACGATATGGTCATCATTCAGCAGAACGCGCTTGCCCAAATCCTTGACGTGGACGAAAATTCAGAAATCGTCGTCATGGCGTTTACCGACATCCCCCTCTTCTCGAACCTAAGCAGCGAAAGCATCACGCAATTCTTCAAGGAGACACAAAAGAATCCAGTGTATCACCTTTCCGAAGAGATTCGAGAGGGCTTCATCCGCATCTATAAAATGATTTACAAAGACCTCTCCAACCCCTCATTCAATTACAAGGGAGAGGCGCTGCAAGGCTATATGCAAGTCATTATTTCGCACGCCCGCCAATGGGTATCGACCCATCAAGAGAGTGTCGACACCTTCAATGGGAAGAGGGCAAGCCAGATATACATGCGTTTTATGACACTGGTAATGGAACACCACAACCAGCACCGCGACGTCTCCTTCTACGCCAATGAAATGTGTCTCACCCCCAAATACATGTCGCAAGTCATCCTTTCGGTCAGCGGGAAATATGCGTTGGACATCATCAAAGGCCAAGTGATTTTCGAGGCGAAAGCCCTTTTGAAGAGCCACCAATATACCATTCAGGAGATAGCCGACCTACTCAATTTCCCCAACCCATCCTTTTTCGGCAGATACTTCAAGAGTGCCGTCGGATGCTCCCCCCGTCATTACATGGATAGTGATATGGTGTAGCACTACAAAAAAACGCCGACTCAAACGAGCCGGCGTTTTGCTTATCGGAAGAAGCGAGATTAGTTTTGATCTCCCGCGGCGGAAGGAGCTCCAATGGAACTTCTCATATTGGTATCCGCCTCGATGTTCTTCATACGATAGTAATCCATAATACCCAAGTTGCCGCTCTTGAATGCCTCGGCCATAGCCTTTGGCAACTCCGCTTCGGCTTGGATCACAAGGGCACGTGCCTCTTGCGCCTTCGCCTTCATCTCCTGCTCTTGGGCGATCGCCATCGCGCGACGCTCCTCCGCCTTTGCTTGGGCGATATTCTTGTCGGCTTGCGCTTGGTCCATTTGCAATTGAGCGCCAATGTTCTTACCTACGTCAATATCAGCGATATCGATAGAGAGAATCTCGAATGCAGTACCTGCGTCCAACCCCTTGCTCAATACCACCTTGGAGATAGAGTCCGGATTCTCCAACACCAACTTGTGTGTTTCGCTGGAACCGATGGAGGAAACAATACCCTCACCGACACGGGCAAGTACAGTATCCTCTCCCGCACCACCGACCAAACGCTCGATGTTGGCACGGACAGTCACACGGGCTTTGGCAATCAACTGGATACCATCCTTCGCAACAGCTGTCACAGGAGGAGTATCGATCACCTTAGGGTTTACGGACATTTGAACGGCCTCGAACACATCACGTCCTGCCAAGTCAATGGCCGTAGCTTGCTTGAAATCAATGGCGATATTCGCCTTAGAAGCGGACACCAACGCATGCACCACGCGTACGATGTTACCACCCGCAAGGTAGTGAGCCTCCAAATCATCTCTGGTAATGGTTTTCAAACCCGCCTTGTGGGCCTCGATCAAACATTGCACAATGACTTGTGGCGGTACATTACGAAGGCGCATCAAGAAGAGCTGCACCAATGAGATTGGAACACCTGAAACTTTGGCGTTGATCCAAAGCAATACAGGAACAAAATGCATGAACACAGCAAAAAGCACAATGGCCACTGCGATCAATCCAAAAATAATCATTCCTTCCATAAGAAAAATATAAATTAAATTATTAAAGTTCTAATCCATCACTCTCCGTACGACATGTAGAAGAGTATGCTGTACCCCATGGACAGGAGCATAATCGCCTTCGACACCAACGACACATAGTGGTAATCTTGACGAACGGAAGCCTTCCACAAAAGGTAACACAAGCCCAATGAAGGTATCACGACCGCACAGAAGGCGTATCGAATCGAATTGAAAGGCGGGAACGGCAACATTCTGAAAACGACATGCAGACAAGCCGCGTTCGTGAATATAATCGCACCAAACAAAATGATCCTCGCCACTCGATGTCCCCAAACAATCGGGAAAGAATGGCACTCCAATTCTCGGTCACCCTTCTCCTCCTCAAAGTCATCGGCCACCTCTGAAATGAATGTCCATAGAAAGACAAAAGCGGAGAACAGACCAACAATCATCAGCAGATAGCGACTGAAATCAATGTTACTTGGCGCGGAACCATATTTCATCGCCAAAAAGAAATTGAAGTAGACTGCCACCAACATCGGCACCAGGGCGTTCAAAGCGGAGGCTATTCCATTGCCCAATACAAAGATACGTTTATAAGTCGACGAATAAAACCATAGAATACCCACCAAGATCAAAAAAACAATCATATAGGTGAATGCCAACATAAAAGGAGTTTCCAACGCCACATAAGCGTAGACGCCAATCGCACCACCCGATACAATGCCCACCAACGAGAGGACCATAAAGAGTGTCATAGCCGCCTTTTTGGAAACGCTTTTTCCTACGACCCGAAAGATCGGATGGTTGATCTCATCTATCTTCAAATCGTAATAATCATTGATGACATAGCCACCCGCCGCCGTGAAAACCGTCGCGATGACCAGCAACGCCAACATGGACTCCGGGAATACCTTCTGCGCTGGCACACCAGCCACACTGGAGACGGGCGATATCACCAAGTAGTACATGGCCAACTGCACCAAAATGATACAGATCAAATTGGGCAAACGTATCAATTTCAAATAATCCTTCAACATATCTTCTTTATTTTACCAACCGAATGCCACATTGTCGGACATCCAGTCTCCATTCGCCTTCATCACCTGCTCGATCACATCCCTCGCGCAGCCCTTACCGCCTTCGAACGGGGAGATATAACAAGAGACACTCTTTATCTCCGGTGCGGCATCCGCGGGGCAACAAGGGAATCCGCACGCCTTCAAGACGGGATAGTCGGGGATGTCGTCCCCCATATAGAGCACCTCGTCGGCAGAGAGGTTATGTCGCTTCATAAAATCTTCGAAATCATGCATTTTCACAGCAGAACCCATATAGACATCCTGGATGCCCAACCCTTCGAAACGTTTTCTCACCGCTTCGGTTTTTCCGCCTGTAATGATCGCGATATGATACCCCTTCTTGACTGCCAATTGCAAAGCGTATCCATCCTTGATATTCACCATGCGCATAGGCTCACCGCTCACATGCAAAGGAACACAATCCGAAGAGAGCACTCCATCCACATCAAAAGCCAAAGCCTTCACCTTCTTTAAATCACTTTTAAAATCCATCCTCATCCTCTATTGATGTGATTCTTCGTTTGGGAGAGCCTTTTCATGAATGGATTGGCTCACCAATTCATATATCTTTTTTTGAAGCGGATTATCAATCCTCTCCTTCTGCTCGTTGATGACATTCAAATCATAACGTACCGCCGGACCTGTCTGCGCCTCCACGGGAGTCAATGAATGAATCTTGGCGCACGTCTCATCGATCAAAGGCAACAAGACCTCAAAGGGCAAGCCTAACTTCGCTAGTTGTTCGCTGGCGATCGCATACATGTGGTTGCTGAAATTGGAGGCAAAAACAGCCGCCAAATGCAACTGCTTACGACCCTCCGAATCCAAAAGGTTGACACTTTTTGAAATATGGGAAGCCATATCCAACAAGCACTTCTCCATCTTCTTGTTCGTGGCCTCCACAAAGATCGGAATCACAGAAAAGTCAACGGGTTTCGCCTTGGAAAAAGACTGCATGGGATAGAAAACGCCACCCTCCGTCGTAAAGTCGGACAACAATGACATGGGCATACTACCCGCCGTATGGACAATTCGCTTTCCACGCAAAGGCGTTTTGGCTAGCACCTCATAGAGGACAGAGTCCTTCAAGGCGCAGATATAGAGATCCGCGGAAAGTGTCAATTGAGACAAATCGGTGGTGAAAGGAGCCTTCCCCACCAAATCGGACAATGCGGTGGCTGACTCCACAGTTCGACTGTATAATTGAAGAATAGGATAGCCCGCACGGTACAACGCCTGTACCAAATGGGTTCCCAAATTACCACAGCCCAAAACACAGACCGAAGGTAAATTCCGCTTCTTACTGCAACTTGAATGGTTTGTCATCCCCCTCGTTCTCCTCCTCCTTACGGTTATTCTCGTTCAACTTCTTGGTCTTCGAATTCAACTTTCCAGAGAGCAATAACACACCCACGGCGACAAGCGCCAAAGGCCAAATGATATTGAACTGTTGATTCAGTAGACGATAAATATCCTCAAACCACACTACGACGGACAAAATCAAACACCCAATGGCGTAGTTGTTCTGTTTGGAGACAAAAAAGATCGCCGCCGCATAGACAGGATACATTTTAGGGCTCAACAGGACATTGTCCGCATCAATCACTCCCATCGCACGGAGGAAGAAGATGATGCCAAAAAATACCAGCGACAAACCTATCACCGAATTTCTTTTGGGTGTTTCCATCTTATTCAAATTTTAAAACTTATTCTTCACCAATCTCTCCAATTTCAAACGAGATTCGTCGAAAGGAGACTTCTCTTCTCCCTTATAACCTACGCCAAGAATACACTCGACGCTTAGGTTTTCCGGAGCATTGATCAACTTTTTGACAACAGACTCCGTTGTTTGGGACTCATCCTTCATTCTATTACGAACCTGTACCCAACAAGTTCCCAAACCCAAATCCTCGGCTTGAAGTTGCATATAAGCAGTCGCGATGGAGGCATCCTCCGTCCAGACATCACTCACGGTGTTGTCCGCCAAAACGACGATCGCCACGGGAGCTCCCTCCAAAAATTTAGAACCCGCCTCTCGGCAAACCGACAATTGCGCGATGGTCTCCGCATCGTCCACTACCACGAAATACCAAGGTTGACAACGCTTGGAAGAGGGAGCCATCAAGGCAGCCTTCACAATGGCTTGCAACTTCTCCTCCTCAACGGGTTTCGCTTCGTACTTACGGATACTTCTTCTCTGCTTTACTAAATCAATAAATGCCATAATGATAAAACTATTTCTATGTACAAACTTAATAAAAAAAGAACAAAGAACGACAGAAAATAAATTTAAAATGCGTTAAATACGCCCTCGATAATTCTTAATTAAGGAACACCCCCGCAACCATACGCCCTGACGCGAATCCATCCCGTCTGGCTGAAAAAAAGCGAGGGGAGCCATAGGTACAATCGGAATGGCACCATATATGGTCGGAGGAGAGACGTGCCGCGACCAGCTGCAAGCGCACGGCTTCCCGCAGGTTTAGGTGTGGTTTCGGATAGGAGCGATCGACAATTCCGCTCATCTCGTCACTATTGAAACATGCAGCGAATCGGTCCACCACCTCCTCGCCCACCTCAAAATATTCGCAGGATATCGACGGTCCAATCTCGGCATGGATATTTTCCGGCAGAGAACCCATCCGTCGCATGGCGGCCACCGTTTCGGGCAAGACACCAGAGACAATCCCCTTCCATCCCGCATGAGCCGCGGCCACTACCCCAGCCGTTTCATCAAAGAAGAGCACAGGGAGACAATCTGCCACCGTTACACCCAAGCAGACTTGCCGCTGACGGGTCACCAAGGCATCACACTTAAAGCGCTCATCTCGTTGCTCCGAAGGAATCTGCAAATCGGACTCCTCAACCACCATCACTTTGGCGCCATGCACCTCATTAGGAACCACAAGACGGTGGTTCTCAAGTCCCAATTCACGGCAAAGCAAGGCCCGGTTTTGATCCACATTGTCACGCTTGTCCCCAGAGAAATAACCCAAATTAAAGGAGGCGTATGCTCCCTCGCTTACGCCTCCTGTCTTATCCGTGAAGAAAGTGATTATTCTTCCGTGTCTCCTACTATCCGCAATCATAAATTACTCGTCCCAATCCATCTCAATATCATCCTCATCGATCTCAAACTCCTCCTCTTCGTCGTCGTAGCCGCCGACCTCCATAGGACGATGCGTCATGGTCATGTGACGATCCACATCCTTGCTCAACTCCTCCCAAATCACATCTTTCAACTCTGTCAAATGGAAGCCTGTAATGGATGAGAAGAATACGCAAGGAACATCCGTTGGCAACTCCTTGCGGATACCATCCATCAACTCCTCGTCGAGCATATCGCACTTGGAGATACCCAAGATACGCTGTTTCTGGAGCAATTCAGGGTTGTACTGCTCCAATTCATTCAACAATATCTCGTACTCCTTCATCACGTCATCGGTATCGCCAGGAATCAAGAAGAGAAGAATGGCATTGCGTTCAATGTGGCGCAAAAAGCGGAGTCCGATGCCCTTTCCCTCCGAGGCACCCTCAATAATACCCGGGATATCGGCCATGGCGAACGATTTACCGTCACGGTACGCGACAATACCCAAGTTGGGTTCCAATGTGGTAAATGGATAGTTGGCGATCTTAGGTTTGGCAGCCGATATGGAAGACAACAAAGTGGATTTTCCCGCATTCGGGAATCCGACCAAACCCACATCAGCCAACACCTTCAACTCCAAAATAATATTCTTCTCAATAGCGGGTTCTCCTGGCTGAGCGAAACGAGGCGTCTGGTTGGTAGCCGACTTAAAGTGCCAGTTACCCAATCCACCACGGCCTCCCTTCAAGAGAATCACCTCTTGTCCATCCTCGGTGACATCACAAAGGAACTCGCCATTGTCCGCATCATAGACCACTGTTCCGCAAGGCACATCAATGATCTTATCTTCACCGTCGGCGCCGAAACTACGGCTTGAACTTCCACTACCGCCATGACCCGCCATGATATGACGTTCAAACTTTAAGTGGATCAAGGTCCAATAGTTCTTATTTCCCCTTAGGATAATGTGGCCGCCACGACCGCCATCTCCGCCATCAGGGCCTCCCTTGGGCGTATATTTCTCACGACGCAAATGGGCAGATCCAGCACCACCCTTTCCAGAGCGGCAATAGATCTTAACGTAATCGACAAAGTTCGTTTCTGCCATAACGGTATATTATGATGCTATTACAACCAATTTTTCTTCTTAAACCAAACAACAACGCCCACCGCCACAAGCAACATCATGAGCAGCGCGAAAGGATAGCCCAATCGCCAATGAAGCTCCGGCATATAATCGAAGTTCATTCCATACATACTCGCGATCAATGTCGGCGGCATGAATACGATGGAGATGATGGTAAATATCTTGATGATCTTATTCTGCTCGATGTTAACCAAACCGAGGAAGGTATCCTGCAAGTAATCCAAACGGTCGAAACCGAACTTGATGTGTTCCACCAAAGAGTTGACGTCCTTGATCACCATGCTCAAACGAGGCTTCAAATCCTCAGGCACCAAGTCACTTCGCAAGATGCTGGAGAGAACACGGTGTTTATCGACGATGTTCTCTCTAAGGTGCATGACACGCTCCTGCATGTTCTTGATGTCCAAAAGGACATTCTCGTCCACCTTCTTCGCCGTGGTCAAATTCTGGCTCAAGCCGGTAATCGCCTTCGTGGCGTCCTCGATCATATCCGCGTCATACTCCACACGTGTCTCCAACAGGGCCACGAAAATATGGTAACCCGTAGGATAGTTTCGGGGGTTGGCGAAGAGTTTCTTCACCGTATCGTTGAATGATTTCAGATAATCGTTCTCACGGACGGAGACCATGATGCCATTCTTCAAAATGAATGATACCGTCTCCTTCTCGTATGTATCCAATAGGAAATTAGCATTGGCCACCAAGGTGTCATCCGTCTCGATGAAACGAGAGGACATCTCGATCTCCTCCATCTCCTCCTCCTCTTGGATGTAGATCTTCAAAAATTGCTCCAACTGGCTCTCCGTCTCCGGTGCCACATGATTCAAGTCGATCCACACGAAATTGTTCAAGGGCACCTCCTTCAGGATGGCGATATCCCTCGCTATTTTCAGACGTCCATTCTCAAAATAGAACAATCGGACTTGTTGTTGCGGTTGTTGAGGCTGCTGTGCCTCTTTATTCTTATTCTCCTCCATCATTATTCACTTTTTTCATCCAACTCCTTCGGCATTGATTTTTCGACCAAATTGGTCAAACCAATAAAATCAGGAACGCTCAATTGCTCCGGGCGCTTCATAAAGATCGCGTCGGAAAAGACCGGATTATCCTTTCCTAACAGCGTCTGTAACGAATTACGTAACATCTTTCGGCGCTGGTTAAAAGCTGTTTTAACGACACGAACAAATAATTTCTCGTCGCAGCCCAAACTGCTCACCCCATTTCTACGCATTCGAATCACCGCCGATTTCACCTTGGGAGGAGGGTCGAAAACGTGCTCATGCACGGTGAATAGATACTCAATATCATAGAAGGCCTGCATCAAGACGCTCAAGATGCCGTAAGCCTTGCAGCCAGGTTTGGATGCCATTCGCTCCGCCACCTCCTTCTGGATCATACCAGAGCAGACAGGGATGCGGTCGCGGTTATCCAAAACCTTGAAAAAGATTTGACTGGAAATGTTGTAGGGATAGTTGCCGATGACGCAATAATCGCCTTCGGGGTAAATCTTATTCAAATCCAACTTCAGGAAATCTTCCGCCAAAATGCGGCCAGCCAAGGCTGGAAAATTCACATTCAGGTAGGAGACCGACTCTTTGTCCAGTTCCACTACTTTGAGGTCAACCAGTTCGTTTTGCAGCAAATATTGGGTCAAAACACCCATACCAGGACCAATCTCCAGGACTTTCGTCGGAGTGGTCAGTTGTAAACTATCTGCTATTGCCCGAGCAATGTTTTGATCCTTCAAAAAGTGTTGCCCGAGAGATTTCTTGGGCGTAACTGTCATAATCCATCTCTTTTTGTTCTATGATTTCAAGTGGCACAAAATTACAATTTTTCATTGGGAATCACAATAGTAACGCCAAATATTCCTAAATTTGCGGAAGAAACAATACAATAATGAAAAAAGAGACAATCAACACGATACTAAAAGTCGTCTTCTCCTTGGGATTAGGCATCTTGATCTTTTGGTATGTTTACCAAGGACAAAACTTGACGGACCTAATGGAAAAAGCCAAAGAGGCAAATATGGTTTGGATCATATTACCTCTCTTCATCGCCCTATTAAGCCATTTTTTGAGGGCAGTCCGTTGGAAAATGCTGATCGACCCATTGGGCAAGAAGGTAAACCTTTGGAATATATACGGGGCAGTGATGGCCGGCTACTGTATCAACTACTTGGTGCCACGCGCCGGAGAGATCGCCCGTTGCGGATTGGTGAAGAAATATGAGGGGGTTCCCTTTACGGAACTGATCGGCACGCTGATCGTGGACAGAAGCGTGGACATCATCGTGGAACTGATCTTCATCGCCTTGACCATCTTGTTGCAATACAACGAGATCATGCAATTCGCGGAGCAATACAACCTGATAGAGGGACTCTTCAACCTACTGACCAATCCGCTCATGTGGGCCATCCTGGCGGCTCTGATCCTCATCCCGTACATATTCAGGGAAAAAATCATGGCATCCTCTCTTTTCGCCAAAGTGAAAGGACTAGGCATGAATGTTCTGAACGGACTTAAATCCGTTCTCAAATTGGAGCAAAAAGGATTGTTCATCCTCTACTCCATTTTAATATTCATCTGCTACTACTTCATGTTCTATCTCTGTTTCTTCGCATTCGATTTCACAGAGAATTTGAGCATGCTATGCGGACTTTCCGCCTTCATCATGGGTAGTCTTGGCATCATCGCCCCTGTCCAAGGAGGGTTGGGCGCATGGCATTTCATGGTCATCAGCACCCTACTTCTCTACGGCGTTCAGGAGGAGGAGGCGCAGACATTCGCCCTCTTGGTGCACGGATCCCAAACCATCATGTTGATCGTGGTCGGTGGATTAGCCATGGTGGCCATGTCATTTTTGAACAAGAAAAAAGAGACCCAGAAGTAAGATGATGACCAATAAAGAGATAGAGACGCTATACAGGGATTTGACCACCCACGTGATCGAAAAAAGACTCATGCCCGCCTTCCAACTGCTCCACACTCTCTTGGATCTATCGCAGAATGGCGAATGGGTGGACCGATGCCGAAATTTGGAGACGACTTACCAGTATATGCTTCAATACGCATTGAACGGCACCAAGGACAAGGAGCAGAACAAAATCTACAACCAATTGAGAATCGACATTCTAGAATTGGCAGATGTAGTGCGGGAAGGTATTTTCACCCAACAATCCCAAACGTTTCTCTACTCTTACAAGAGAGGGATACAAAACAGATCCATCCCTACTCCCGAAGAGATAGCCACCCGACTCTCCGCGGAGAGCGTGGAATTCCTCAAAAAGAATCTTTCGGAAAACAGAGAGGCGCTTCGCGCGCATGAGGAATTCGGCAACCAAATTTTCGACCATCTATGGATGAACGACAAACTCTCCGAACCGCAACTCCACGACATCACCAATATCTGCACCGACGAGGAGATTTACTGGTGTGACCAATGTCTGATGGTCTCCGCCATGACACTCAGCCTCATGCGGGTGTTTGACGAGCGCAAATTCATGGTGATGATCGACACATACGAATTGAGCGTTTCGGAACAGGTAAAGCAGCGCGCCATCACTGGTTTCGCGCTTTGCGCCTACATCCACAACAGCAGACTCCCCATCTACAGGAACCTCCACGACAGAATCATCGCCTGGAGCGCTCGCAAAGAGGTTGGAGAGAATCTGAGAGATATATTCCTACAAATCATCCGTAGCAAAGAGACGGAAAAGATCACCCAACAGATCAACGAGGTGATACTGCCAGAGATGGCGAAACTCACCCCCATCATCAAGGAGAAGCTGAAGATTGACGATTGGATCAAATCGGGGAAACCCACCATGGATGCCAATCCGGAGTGGCAAAACATCATCGACAAGAATAGTATTTCTGATAAAATCCAACAATTCTCGGAAATGCAATTGGAAGGATCGGACGTATTCCTTGGCACCTTCAAGGAGATGAAAGGATTCTCCTTCTTCAACGAAACAGCCAACTGGTTCCGACCTTTCGACATCCACTCCCAAACGCCTTCCTTCTTCTCCAACGAGTTGTCCAATTCATTGTTCCACAATGTGTTGAGCAGTCCAATATTCTGCAATTCGGACAAATATTCGATGGTCATCAGTTTAGCCCATATTCCAGACGACCAGAAACAAATGCTCACCCAATCCTTCCAAGCGGAGGCTGATCAAATCAAAGAGATGGGCGCGGACATGAACAAGTTGGGCGGCGAAGTGAAACGTGAGAACATTAGCAACCAATATATCCAAGACCTTTACCGATTCTTGAAATTGGGTCGACACACGGCTGATTTCATCGATCTGTTCAAATGGAAACTCTATTTCCACAAGAGCTTTTTTATGGATTTCATTCCAGAGAAAACCGCTATTCTACGAAGTTTGAGCGAACTTTACTTCAAGAAGGAGTTTTACGAGGAGGCCAGAATGGTGTTTGAGGTATTGCTCGAAAAGGAGGCCAACAACACAGAGTTGTTGCAAAAATGCGGCTTCTGCCACCAAAAGAGCGGCGATTATGAGCAAGCGCTCTCTTACTACGAGAAATCCGACACCATCAAGACGGGTAACATCTGGACGATCAAGAAGATCGCAACCTGCCATAAACTTTTAAGGAACACGGAGAAGGCCCTCCACTACTTCCGAGAGGCGGAACAATTGGATGCGGACGATTTGAATATCCAACTCAACATCGGGCATTGCCTTATCGAATTGGAAAGATACGAAGAGGCACTCAACACGCTTTTCAAAGTGGAGTACCTTTCGGGAAGCGACAAGAAGGTTTGGCGCCCTATCGCATGGTGCGCCCTCTCCATCGGAAAATTGCAACAGGCGGAAAAATATGCGTCAAAAATCGCGGAGAATGAGAGAGATCAGCACGATTGGATGAATTTAGGACACATCCAATTGGCTTTGAACAATACCCAAGAGGCGGTACAATGCTATGCGAACTGTCTGAAAAAGTTGGCGGGTGACACCAAACGCTTCTCCGAAATGATGGAGCAAGACAACGCATTACTACAAAAGAACCATGTGGACGAAGCTCTTCTTCCTTTGGTCGTAGATCAGGCCTATTTTAAAAGTAACGAATAATAACCCTCAAAACTATAGAGATATGAAACAGAACAAATGGATCATCTTGATGCTTTTTGCAGTGCTATCAGTCGTCGCCAGGGCAGATAAAAAGTTCTCCCCAGCGGAAGTCGAGCAGATAAAGGAGGCCATCACACTGTGTGACCAAGGCCAAGCTGAACGTTCTGTGGAGATTCTGACTAAACTTGCGGAAAAATACCCAAAGAATTATGTCCTCAACTACGAAATATGCGTGGCGAAACATACGCTGCAACAATTCGACGAGGTGATCGCCCTCACAAAAAAGTTGGAAAAAAGCCCTGAAGCAGATGAGAAATTGTACCAACTGCAAGGAAACTCTTACGATTACATGGGCAAAAAGAAGGAGGCGACAGCCAGCTATGACAAAGGTCTGAAGAAATTCCCGAAATCAGGATGTCTCTACATGGAAAAAGGCACCATGCTTTTGAATGAGAGCCAATACTATGACGCCATCTTGATGTACGAGAAGGCCATCGAAGTGGAGCCAGACTATCCTTCCCCCTATTTCCGCGCCTCATCGATACTCTTGGGCTCACAGGAACCTATCTGGGGATTGATCTACGGAGAGGCTTTTCTCCTCATGTCCAAGGATGGACGCAACCCTCAAATGCAAAATTACATGGTGAAAACATTGAACCACGCTCTCGTCCAGGCAAACGATTCCACCCTTCATTTCTTCCTCACCAATAAAAAGATTCGGATGAAAGGGCTTCGGATCGTCGAATACCCGATTGAAATCGATTATGAAATAGCGGCCAGAAAGACCTTTTTCGCCCTCAAGGAAGCGAAAAAAGATACCTTTTCGATAAAGGATCTTATCCAATTAAGGATAGACGTCGTCAAAGCCTACGAGGAGAAACGGAAAGAGGATAATCCAAATTACCTATTTGATTACCAATCCAAACTTATCGCCGGTGGTTATTTCGAGGCATTCTCCTATGAGCTCTTCAAAGATGCCTTCCCCAAAGAGTATGAGGATTACATCTCTGTGGATGAGAACCAAAAGATTTTAGAGGCCCTCCACCTTTGGAAACGCTACAATCCATTCCATCCTAATGAATCACAAATTATCAAACGAGAATAATAGTTATGAAGAAAAAAATGATTTTCACCCTCGCAATGGCCTTCGCTTCATTAGTGGGCTACGCGAAACCAGATTTTGAAATTCCCACAATCAGTAAGTACGAAACTGCCGATGAGTGTCGTAAGGACAATGAAATCGCCATCAAGACCGCTAGATTCTTTTTGTCCGCAGATCTTCCAGACGATATCCTCTACGCCCGCAACGCAGCCCTTTACCTCTTCTCGTGGGTAGAAGCGTCGGACGAGATCTTTCTCTTCATTGACGAATCCAGATCTCCCTACGCCAAGTGCGCGGACAAGGACATCCGTCTCCAACTCAGCTTCGCCTATTTTTCAGGCTGTGTCATCTATTTCGACGAAAAAAAGGAGGGCCAACACACATTCGATATGCACTACTTCGCCCTCACAGAAATGTTGAACTACTACGAGAAAAACAAGCATGTCTTGGGTAGCGACAAAGAGATGGAGAAGTTGCTGAAATTATACAAAAAGGGCAAACTCAAGGAGAAAGAACAAAAGAGTTTCAAAAACTAAATGTTTCAAGATCCACTGTCAACCAGGCAGTGGATCTTTTTTTCTATAAATATCCTACAAAATAGCGACAAAACGACAGACGATATTCCGCTTAATTTCCCTTGGCCCGATAAATCAATGTGGAGCAATTCTCCTCCACAAATACCTTTTTCGCATAGCGTTGCACATCCTCGGAAGTCACCTTGCGATAATTCTCCACCTCTCTATACATCAAATCGGCATCGCCCAATAGCTCATAGTAGGCCATATTGTTCGCGCGTTTCAAAAGCGTCATATTTTCCATCACCTGTGTGGACTCGTATTTATTCTTCCACTTATCCATCTCGGCGGCAGGCACCAAATCATCACACAACGCCTTCAACTCAACATTCAACGCTTTTTCCGCCTCCTCAAAGGTAGTTCCCTCTGCCAATAGTCCCACCACATAGAAGAGTCCCGTCTCGATATCTCCTGAGATATAGGCGCTCACCTCCGTGAAAAGGGGACGATCCATCACCAATTTCTGGTACAACCTAGAGGATTTTCCATTGGATAGAATATCGGAAATGATATCTGAAACAAAATAATCCGTCTCCATACGACCGCAGGTATGGTAAACCTTATAAATCATATTAGCGGGCACCTTCCTTTCCACCTCCAATCGACGAGGTTCCGTCTGTTGGGGTTCTGCGGGAAGATTTCTTTGATGAATCTCTCTACGAGGGATATCGCCATACCACTTCTCCACCAATCGTTTGGTCTCTTCAAAAGAGATATTACCCGCGATCGAAAGAATCGCATTGTTAGGCGCATAATGGGAGAAGAAGAAATTCTTCACATCATCCAAGGTCGCGTTTTCAATATGGGACAACTCCTTGCCGATGGTTGGCCATGCGTATGGATGTCGTTTGAAAGTCATGCCGCGGACCAAGTGGGAGACATCGCCATAGGGCTGATTCAAGTTGCGTTGTTTGAACTCCTCACACACCACATTGCGCTGCACATCCAGACTCTTTTGGCTAAAATCAAGACTTAACATACGGTCCGACTCCAACCAGAAACCTACCTCCACATTGGAAGCGGGAATCATCACATAATAATTGGTGAAGTCGCAGCAGGTCCATGCGTTATCCTCCCCTCCCGCATTCTGAATCGGTTCGTCATAATCAGGAATATTGACAGAACCGCCGAACATCAAATGTTCAAAGAGATGCGCGAAACCCGTATGGTCCGGATCCTCATCCTTGGAACCCACATCGTACAAAGTGTTAATCACCACCATGGGAGAGGTCGTATCCTCTTGATGGACGACACGCAATCCATTCTCCAAAACAAACTTATTTATAGCCATTATTTCTTCGTTTTAACATACATTTGGCCCATCTCGTACTTACGGACAATCACAGCCGCCCCCTTCTCGACGAAACCACTCTCCGCCACCGCGTCATAAACCTCTCCTTCCACCACCACTTTACCAGCGGGTCTAAGATCAGTTTCTGCAATACCCTCTTTGCCCGCCAACGTGTTCAAAGAGACATTATTGCTCACATATCCATCTTCCAAATCCTGCGATTTGGTCAATGCCAAATTTCGAAACATACCGTCCGTACCGATTTTTGACGCCAAATAGGCAACCAGCGCGACGGAACCGATCATGGAGCAGAATACCGTTGCCAAGGCCACTGTCACCGAATGGCCGGAAACACCCCTGAAATCAAACCAATTATTAGGCAAAAGGCTCAATGTCAGTCCCGCGACAATAAAGAGGATGCCTAAGATACCCGCCACACCAAAGCCAGGTATGACAAAAATCTCCAAGAGCAGCAGCACCACTCCCAAAATAAAGAGAAGCGCCTCCCACACATCCGCCATGCCTTCGATGTAGAGCGGAGCGAAGTATAGCAAACCCGCCACCACGGAAGCCAAGAGCGCGAATCCGATACCCGGTGTCTGCATCTCAAAGTATATACCTCCGATGACAATCATAATCAAGACGCCTTGCAGCATCGGATTGGTCAAAAAGCCCAACAAGGTATCAAAGAAGGTGGACTTGTAGCTGGTCAACTCATAATCATCTTGTTGCAAAGCCTCAACGATGATTTCAGGGATAGAATTGTATTTCCCCTCACAATAGCCATGTTCCATCGCTTCATTAGCGGTAAATGTCAGGATTTTCGTGGAGTCCACCACACCGGGAACCACCACGTGCTCATCCACCATCGCCTCCGCGATCAAAGGATCTCTGCGCCACTTCTCCACCGTGTCACCATTCACCACCATCTTGATTTTTCCATGACTCTCCGCCGTGGAACGGATGGTGGAACGCATATAGGATTGGTACTTATCCGGCATCTTCTCGCCATTGTCGTTGACCACAGTCGCAGCGCCGATATTAGCGCCTTCACGCATATAAATGCTATCGCAAGCAATTGATATCAAGGCCCCGGCGGAGGCTGCGTTATTGTCTACAAATACATAAACGGGAATCTCGCAATTGATGATCAACGTACGCATAGAGTCCGCATAATTCACCAATCCACCATAGGTGTTCAAATGCAAAAAAATGCCATCCACCTTCATGGAGCGAGCCTCTTCCACACCATTCTTCAAATGGATCCAAGAGGTGCTACCTATCTCCTCGAAGATCTTGATCTCATGATAACGTTTTGCCGCGAACCCGTTCGCGAACAACAAAGTCATCATGGAAAATATTAAAAACAATCTACGTTTCATCTATTTAGGATTAGATTTTATACCAACGATAACAAGTGCCAAATTACAGAAAAGTTTTGAAATGCGCAATTGACATACTTTGGGAAATACAGTTCAAAAAAAAGAGTGCGACGAACATTGTATGTCCGCCGCACCCTTATGGGGAATTAACTTATTTAGAACTTTCCGGAAAGAATCTCCTCTAACATCACCACCATACCATTGATATGTTGAAGAAGTGGTTCGGAAAGCAATATGGATTTATTGCTAATCACCTTTGTTTCCAAATAATTGTTGTTCAACCCCTCTACAGCCTCCTCGAAATTGGAGAAAGGAACCACACCATCAGGATTTCCATGAAGAAGTTTCAACTTATATTGAGGTTGCCATCCATGACATAGATTTTGACGATCCATCAACTCAAGAAGTTTCGCCAAATGATCTGGATTCTTCTCAAGATACGCCATGTTAAGGATATCTCCCAAAGACTTTCCGTTGAACTTCAACATCATATCGATCACATTCTCCGAATTGTTCTTAATGGCTTGAGGCACTCCTGTCGAAAGCGCCCAATTGGTAAAGAAATCCTCGTATTTCATATCAGCCACCTCAGAAGGATAACTATTGAACATGCTGTTGATCACAAGTGGAATCACCGCGCCAAGACCCATCTTCTTTCCTTGCTTATACTCTTCCATATAGGTCTCGAAGGTACGGCGAAGATCGTATGGTCCATCACCGCAATAGACCTTGTCAAGATTGATTCTCGCTTGGGTAGCCGCATCCAATTGCTGTACTCTGCGAAGTGAGGCCAAAGAGACAGAACCACCTTGTGAATAACCCACAATGTATGATTTGTAGGACTTGTCAAGAGCAAGCTTTTTTGCTTTAGCATACTCCAAAAGAGCCAAAAGAGCATCCACGCTGGTACGTCCGTGCACCTCATGGTTTAGATACAAGTCAGGGTGGTTGGATGTGGAACCTAGTCCGATGTAATCAGGGAGAATGCAAAGTGCTCCTGTCGCAGCCATAATAGCCTCCACTGAAGTATACTTAGTCGGAATCATCGCAAAACCGATTTGCGTACCGTGGTTGATCAACATCACCTTATCCATCTTACGAAGAAGAGGATGTACGATCAAAGCGGATGCATTTACAGGTTCCATATTCTGATCAAGTGTCTTGTATTCGATACGAACCACTTTGTACAAAAGAGGAGCAAGCGCTCTTGTTGTAGTACCTTGTTCGCTAACCGACGTGTTGTTCACCTCCTTATAAGCGTTATCCACCCCATCGAAAATGTTCGCGTCAACGCTTTTCTTCATATCACCGACAGTCATGTCGTAGAGTTCCTGTTCCGTAACCTCTTGTTCATCAAGCACAACGAAAGAAGGTTCAATACGCTGACTCATTTCCTGTGATTCCAATGCTTCTTGATCCGTACAGGAAGCGAATCCTGCAAGGATGGCCGTCAAAACGACGAAAAGTCTTTTTTTCATATCATTTATTATTGTTGAATAATTGCACAAAGTTACTAAACAATATCATTCAGAACTAATTTTTTTCAATAATACTTCTCTCCTAGCCCAAACAGGCAAAAAAAAGGATGGCCGTTAAGCCATCCTCCGCATATAAAGAATCTATTTTTTTCAACCCATCACTAATCCTCCTCCGCATCCTTCAATCGCAGAACGCACGCCGAACGGGAAGGCAAATAGAGCAACAACCACTCCTTTTTATCTGGACGAGGTTTCTCCTCCGACTGCGTGAAGTGGGTTTGGCTACCATCGACCAATCCGAATCCGCCAAATACCGGATCATCGGTATTGAGTACCATCTCATACTCACCCTTCTCCGTCAAAATACCATAATCGGTGAATGATTTATACGGATGGAAGTTAAACACAAATACCAAATCCTTGCGTCGGAAAGCCAATACTTGATCATCGGATTTGTCCCAAAGTTCAACAATCTTAGATTCATTGAATTTGCGGGATTCGCGCATCAGATGGATCATCGCCTTATCGAAATCACCCAAATACTTGTATTTCAAGTCGGTATCATCCACCAAGTGCCACTGTCTTCTGGCATACTTATAAGACCAACCATTACCCTCTCGAGGGAAATCCACCCACTCCGGATGGCCGAATTCATTGCCCATGAAGTTCAAATAGCCACCATTGGTGGTAGAAAGGGTAATCAAACGGATCATCTTATGCAATGCGATGGCACGATCCACCATATAGGAGGAGTCGAAAAGACGGGACATGTGCCAATACATATCCGAATCCGCCAACCTAAACATCAAAGTTTTGTCTCCCACCAAAGCCTGGTCATGGCTCTCCGCATAGCTAATCACCTTCTCATCGCTACGACGGTTGGTCAAGGTCCAAAGGATATGGCCCGGTTTCCACTCCTCATCACGGCACTCCTTGATGGTCTTGATCCAAAAATCAGGAACGCCCATCGCCAAACGATAGTCAAATCCCATACCGCCATCAGCAATCTTCGCCGCAAGACCTGGCATTCCACTCACATCCTCGGCGATGGTGATCGCACGAGGATTGACCTCATGGATCAACTGGTTAGCCAAGGTAAGGTAACAAATAGCATCACCATCTTGGTTAGGGCTATAATAGTCCGAATAGTTCGAGAAGGAACTACCCATTCCATGATCCAAATAGATCATAGAGGTTACACCATCAAAGCGGAATCCATCGAATTTAAACTCCTCCAACCAATATTTACAGTTCGAAAGCAAGAAATGAATCACCTCGTTCTTACCATAATTGAAACAGAAAGAGTCCCATTGTTGATGTTCGCCTTTTGGACCGTCATGGAAATATTGATAGCGGGTACCATCCAGGCAACCCAAACCTTCATTCACGTTCTTCACCGCATGGGAATGCACCAAATCCATGATCACTGCCAACCCCATCTCATGGGCCGCATCGATCAACTCCTTCAACTCCTCCGGTGTACCGAAACGGGAAGAGGGAGCGAAGAAACTGGATACATGATAGCCGAATGAGCCATAATAAGGGTGCTCCTGGATCGCCATGATCTGCACACAGTTATATCCGTCCGCCACCACGCGTGGCAAAACGTTCTCCTTGAACTCACGATAGGTGGAGACACGCTCCGCCTCACCTGCCATACCCACATGCGTCTCATAAATCAACAAAGGGGATACGGACGGTTTAAAACGTTTGACTTTAAATTTATATGGTTTTTCCGGTGCCCAAACCTGCGCGCTGAACAGTTTAGTCTCCTCATCTTGCACCACACGGTTGGCCCATGCGGGGATGCGCTCGCCACATCCGCCTTCCCAATAGACCTTCATTTTGTAAAGTTCACCATGTTTCATGGCATCCTCCGGCAATTCGGCTTGCCAGACACCATTCTTCATCTTCTTCAACTCATAGGCAGGCTCTTCACGCCATCCGTTAAAGTCACCGATCAAGAAGATGCGCTCCGCATTGGGTGCCCACTCACGGAACACCCATCGTTTCGCCTCTCTATGAAGTCCGAAGTATAAATAGCCCGACGAGAAATCAGACAAAGACTGTGAAGCGCCACACAATTCAGAAGCTCGCTTCATATAATACTTATACCGGCCAAGAATGGCATCTTGGTACGGTTTCAACCATTGGTCATTCTTAATCAGTCTTAACATATCCATAACTCAAAAAAATTTAGATGAGTTTATAAAATGATTCAACTTTTAAAAGTAAGAAAAAATTTCGGTATTTGGCAGACTGTTGTCAAATAATTATCAACAAAACCACCGATAGAATTATCGTTTATTTCTACCGAATGCTCAATGTAATCATTGTTATTATAAAAGATTAAAGCATTATATTTGTGGGGGACAAGCAAAATGAGCATTCACTGTATTGAAGACAACAGAAAAGACGATAACAAATCTGGGATTGGAACTGTCGCAAAAAGATATTTAGGTAATAAACTGAGAGTTAAAGAAGAAGAGAATGCATCGAAATATGCTATCAAGAAAATGAAAGAACTTGGCTGTAGTGAAGATGAGATTGAGGAAGCAAAGAAGCATCTATCTTATGCATTAGATAATTACAAACAACAGGCAAAAATTGGATGGAAGAGTGCACTGGCCAATACAATTTCACCTAAGCAAAACGATTAATAACCGATAAAAGCCTTATATAAAAACATTAATAGTTATGAGAAAAAACAAAAGAATAGAAATTGAACGTAGATTTTCTAAAGTAGAGAAATCGATGGAGAACATTGATTATAAAAATATGGAAGAATATTTTCCCATTGCAGATGAATTAGAAGCACTTATAAATGAATTCAACTGGATAGATGTTATTGTTGGATCTAAAGAAGATATAGACTTAAAGAGACGTATCAGTAAGACTTTTCAAAAACTCAACAATACCTATAGGGAAAATAATAAAGAATTTTACGAATCGGCGAATATATAGTCGAGACTTTTGATTTAACACGCAAGGAATTATATAATATTAAAACAAATCTAAAGATGTCAATGGATGCATTTCCTTGAAAAAAAATGTACGGAATTATGCATTTTAGGCGTGTTGAGATTATTCCCATGAACGCCTATTCTTCAATTTAATTTTCGTATATTTGCAATACACAATAAACTTGAAATTCAGAATTAAATATGGAATCAGATAGAAACAATAAAAAGTGGCTTTTCTATGAAGAGGATGTTCCATTAAATGAATACGTTGACATTCCGAATTCAAACATAAAAACTCTTCTTCAAATAACAGAACAAGAGAAATTCTATGAAATCAGAGAAGGTCATTCTAATGTCATTAAGATTGAAAATGTTATTGACTCTGATCTATCTTATCTTTATTTCGTGTTTAAAATAGTGTCTTGTAGTGATAAAGTATTCGAACCACCTATTTCAGATAATAATAGGTTGCAAATTTCTGTATCAAAAACTGGAGAGAACTACAGTTTCAGAATCTTTGATGGTCTAACCCAAAAATTCTATACCCTTGACAATATTAATCGTGATATAGTATTTAATCTACAATTCATTTTTAGTATAATACTGCCGCTTTTTCGAACCAGTTGCTAAGTTAAGAAAATAAAGTTTAATTTAGCAGTCATGAAAAGTAAAAGAAGAAGTTTCACAGCAGAGTTTAAGGCTCAAGTTGCCATAGAGGCACTGAAAGGCCAAGAGAC
>JAZRZA010000051.1:0-15176 GCA_045601045.1 Paludibacteraceae bacterium | reverse complement strand
CATGTGTTAGGCCTGTCGCTAGCGTTCATCCTGAGCCAGGATCAAACTCTCCGTTGTATGAATTGTTTTTATTTTTATTTCCTAGCTCGATTTCCGTCTTTCGTTTAATTGGAATTGATGGTGATACCTAAAGTGGTATCTTCCTTTTCCCTTGCATTTCTGCTGTCTCGATCAAATATCTTCAAAGATCTCTCTTCTGTTAACCGACCCGTTGGCCAGCCTCGCTGTTTCCGTTTGCGGGTGCAAAGGTATAACCTTTTTTCGAACCGCAAAACTTTTCTCAAGTTTTTTTTCGAGAAATTTTCAGTAGATGATTTTCGTTACCACGATTACTCTCTAAAGCAAATTTGTCTTACACGCTTGTAATACTTTGTTTCTCGATTGCGGATGCAAAGTTATATCATTTCACATTCCCCTCCAAAATATTTCATATATTTTTTAAATATTTTTATTCATACACCTAATTTTCAACTACTTAATTTTTACCAAACCATTCACACTCACTTCCCCATCGGTCATTTCCCAAACGAACGCCGCTTCGTCAAACGACAGATTGTCACATATACCTTATTATATTATAAACTCATTTATACCTCTTTCCTTTTCACAAATCAAGAATATTCGCTAACTTTGCGAAAACTTTTAAAACTAAATGTTATGAAATTAGGAGGAAGAAGAGAAAGTACAAACGTAGACGACCGCAGAAGATCAGGCGGCGCTAAGGCAGGAATGGGTATCGGCGGTGTTCTTTTGATCGCAGCCATCACTTACTTCACATCGGGAGGAAACCTTGGACAGGCAATCAACGCCGGATTCCAAGCAGCAACTTCATCAGGAACCACCACTACACAATCGTACACACCAACCGCACAAGAGGAGGAGTTGGCAAAATTCACCAGCCAAATCCTTGCAGGTACAGAGGATGTATGGACCGACCAATTCCAGAAAATGGGTAAAACTTACCACGCTCCTAAGTTGGTGATGTTCCACGGTGCTGTCAATTCCGCGTGCGGAAGCGCAAGTTCTTCCACAGGACCTTTCTACTGTTCCGGCGACCAAACCGTATACATCGACTTGGAGTTCTTCACAACCATGAAGGCGCAATTCGGAACCGCAGGTGACTTCGCCTACGCTTACGTCATCGCCCACGAAGTAGGTCACCACGTACAAAACGAATTAGGCATCTTAGGACAAGCTCACCAACAGATGAGCAGATCTTCCAAGACTCAATCCAACCAAATCAGCGTCCGCTTGGAGTTGCAAGCAGACTTCTTGGCGGGTGTTTGGGCATACCAAGACAACAAAATGTTTAACTCTTTGGAGGCAGGAGATATCGACGAAGGTCTTGCCATCGCAGCAAGAATCGGAGACGACTACCTTCAAAAGCAGGCGCAAGGATACGCTGTGCCAGAGACCTTTAACCACGGTACTTCAGCGCAACGTTCCCGTTGGTTGAAGAAGGGTGCGACAGGAGCAGGTCTTTCAGAAGCTAACAAAGCATTTGAACTCGCTTACGAACAACTATAATAGATCGTCGCTTATATTCAACAGAAGGGTCATGCTAAACATGACCCTTTTTTTATGGAATCATATCACCCTTCCCTCTTCATTGAAACAAGAAAGGGCGAGATGAATCATCTCTCCCTTTCTCTATAATAAAGTAAACAGTGGTTTAATAATAAACTATCTCACGTCTTGTGATGAAACGCGTTTGGTTTTTCTTAACATCATATATGGTTTCTGTAATCCAATTATCATGGTCATCATACTCGTAAACACACTTGGCCTCCGCCACAAATTGTGCTCCGTAAGGAACCGTCAACGTCGAGATCAACAATCCCTTTTCATCATATTCGAACAACACTTTGCTGCTCAATTCCCCTTTAAAATAGTCAGAGGTCTCTTTGACAGAGCCATTTGTATTATAAACGGTCTCCTTCCGTGATACCATCTCATCCTTACTATTATAGATAGTTTCGGAAGTCACATTACCCT
This sequence comes from Paludibacteraceae bacterium, assembly GCA_045601045.1. Lineage (GTDB taxonomy): Bacteria > Bacteroidota > Bacteroidia > Bacteroidales > Paludibacteraceae > UBA1181. The sequence continues at coordinate 13,181 of JAZRZA010000051.1, read as the reverse complement.
GCTCATTATACTGGTAGACACGTCTAACATCTAAATTGCCATCCGCATCCATCAACTTATATTCGGTAACATGTCCCTTTTGATCATACACGTATTCATAACGACTGGATATGTTTCCATTCTCGTCTCTACGGACCTCCTCGGTCTTGTTACCTTGGGTATCATACATTTTATAATTCTCACTGGAGATATCGCCCTCTCCATTGTAATTGGTCTCCCTGACGCAATTACCATCTTTGTACTTATGTACGCTCTTCGTCGAAAGTCTATTGTCGATGTCATAGGAATATTGTTCCGTCAAACATCCATTGCGGTTGAACTTGTAGAACTCGTTCCAAATGCGCTCCTCCATCACATTGTCAAAGACCACACTCGCATCGTATGTCTGAGAATGAAGCGACTTCACGTTGCCCTTCAAACCCATCGGATTTATAGTGATTTTCTGCTCCTTATCACATCCCGTCAAAATGGAGACAGACAACAATCCTACTAACAATAATCTGCTCTTCATACGTTACATTATTAATAGACTTAATTAATTGACGATTCCCTATCGAATACACTTACAATCTTGTTATGCTCAATCTTGTTATGCTAAGATACGTATAAAAATTCACAAACGCAAACAGAGAGATTCTAAATTTGACAAGCTCGCTATATTTTTCGGCAAAAAAGTGTTTTATTAAGATGAAATGCAGAAATAAAAGAAAATAGAATCACACCTCTTACAAAATACATTATATTTGCATTGATAACTGAAAAACACCGCTATACACATGAAGGCACACTTACACATAATATCCTTTCTTATAGTTATTTGCCTGACAGCAATATCGTTCTCAGGAAAGGCATCCATTTCGCACAAATTGGAGCAGATGGAGCATTTCACAATCAGTGAGGGATTGAGTTCCAATATGGTCCACAACATTTCGGAGGACTCGATGGGACACATCTGGGCCTGCACGGATTTTGGGCTTTCCGTATTTGACGGCCGTGTTTTCAAGCGCTTCGAGAAATCAGACTATCCCTCCGTTCTCCGAAACGACTTCTTCTGTTCAGAGACTAGGGCCGACGGAACGGTCTTAATAGGAAGTCATCTAGGTGTCGCGCTTCGTTACGACGCGAAGGAGGATAAATTCATCAACCTCGCGCCAGCGGATTTCGAGGAGACCTACTACAAACAAGTTTCCGGATTCTTCAATAGTAAAAAGGGAGAAACCTATATGTGGACATCGGGCGGTGTCTATATCTACGACAAACAAGCAGATCGTTTCGTCACAAAAAACCCACTTTTCGAACTGACTAAAAACAGATTTATTTGCTCTTTGTACAAGGACGACTACGAGAGGTTCTGGGTGGCGGCCTATAACACTTTGACAATCATTACCGCTGACGGCAAAATAGAGCGCGACGAACATCTTAATTTAGGAGATATGTACGCCAGCAAAATCGTGGCGCTTGAACCCAATAGGATACTCATCACCTGTTTCTCCAATATGGTCATCGAATATACTTTGGACGCCCAAGGTAAGGTGAGCGAACCGCATAAGATCAAACTTCCTTTTTCCAACATCACATCCATATTAAAGGATAGAGCGGGAAGAATCTGGTTTACCACTGATGGCGCCGGACTTTGGTACACGGATGAGTCTTTGACCGAAGATGCGACTTTTGTAAACATCACCCCCACAGGAGCCGACCAGGACGCGATCACAAAATTATATGGCATCATCGAGTCGAAAGATGGCGACCTATGGATCGCCACGCAAAACTCCGGTGTTTGGCGTTTGAAAAGGAATAAGGGAGCCTTCATTTCCCTCTCTCAAGATATCCCATTCCCTTACAAGATGTGCACCGACTTCACAGAAACCGAGGATGGTTCTATCTACATATCATCGGACGGTAAGGGAATAACCAAACACACAAACGATCTCAAGTCACATGAACAGATACGCGGTCAGGAGAGCAACAACAACGCCTTATGTCTATCGCAAGATCAAGAAGGCAACATCTGGATCGCTACTTGGGGAGGCGGTATACAGGTGTACAACCCCAAGATCGGAACTTTCAGACAAGAGAAATTCGAGGAACTGAAATCGACACTGAACTGTTTCTTCTCGGCAAAGAACATGAAGAACGGAGAGATTTGGGTATGTACCGGCGGAGACGGACTTTACGTGAAACGCACCAACGGCCATTGGGAAAAGTGTTCGCTTCCATTCGGAGGAGACGAATATGACATGTGGGCGTATGGAACCACAGAAGGCATCAACAACACCCGATGGGTATTCACCACCCGCTCCATCTGGCGAATCAACGGAGAGGAGAAACGTCCGTTAATCGCGGACATCTCCAAACAAAAATCGCACGACCCTATCAGCATGAACGACGCGAAGTGCGACAAAGAGGGAAATCTATTTGTCTGCTGCGACCAATTCATGCTCCGATTTACAGAGGATGGCAACCACTGTGACACATTGGACTTTATGCCAAAAGACAACTACAGTTCCATTGAGATCCTTCCCAACGGAGAAATTATTGTCAGCGGCAGCAAAGGAATCTATCGCATAGATTACGAGAAAAAGGAGTTCGCACGATTCCTTTACGATTTCAGGGCGAACGGGACAGGGCGATTCCGCGCGCACGGATCCTATATCCTGAGAGATGGTAGAATTCTTTTCGGAACGAAGGACGGATTCTTGGTACTGACACCGAGCAAAAAGGAGGAGGGAATCATCACACACCACTTCGGCGTCGCCTGCAGCACCATCAACGGCACGCCTTACAGGGAATGCGAGGTGGAAAACACAACTCGCGAAGATGGTTCCATCGAACGCATCACCCTAAAACACGACCAAACAGAGATCAGTTTCAACGTGGATTTGGTCAATTTCTTCCCGAAGGAGATCACCACCGAATATAGGCTTGAAGGACTATCAGACAAATGGACCGAGGTGGATGAAAATCGAAAAATAAAATTCACCTACATACCTTCTGGAGAATATACGCTCCAGGTTCGCTCCTACATTTCAGGCTCACACGATGACGCGGAAACGAGGGAGGTGAAAATCACAGTTTTACCGCCATGGTGGCAAACTTGGTGGTGCAAGACCATCAGCATCTTCCTATTGGCACTGCTGGTCGGCGCCATCGCCTACTTCAAGATCAGGAACTTGAAGAGAGAGCAAATCATCCTTCAACAGAAAGTGGCGGAGCGAACCCGAGAATTGGACGTGAAAAACACGGAGTTACAACATGCCCTACAAGACAAGGACCGCTTGATATCCGTCGTTGCGCACGATCTCAAAAATCCAATGTTCGCCATTGTAGGTACGCTTGAAACACTTGTCAACAAAAATGTTGGCGACGAAAACGAGAAGAGGAAGGCGTTGGTGGATGTCCACGCCTCTGCACAAACGCTTCAAGACGAGATGGTTAGACTATTGGAATGGGCCAAGGCGAAGAAGGAGGATATCGAATGTAAGATCACCGATGTCAACATCAAAAACGCACTGGAGAACATCAGCGCTCTATTGGGTGGCCTAGTTCAAGGAAAAAAGCAGACTTTATCGTACGATTTAGACATCAAGAACTGCGCTCGCACAGATGCCAGAATGTTCAGCACAATCATCCGAAACCTCATCAACAATGCGGTAAAATTCACGCCGGAGGGTGGAAAAATAGCGATCAAAGCATGGCAAGAGGCGGATTCTATCAAGGTATGCGTATCAGACAACGGAGTCGGTATGAGCCAAGCGAAAATCGACCAATTGATGAAGAATGGCCACGTGGACAGCACCCTCGGAACTAGCAAAGAGAAGGGTTCCGGTTTGGGATTGGGCTTATGCCTTGAGTATGCCAACCGAATAGGCGGCGACATGTCGATCCAAAGCTCGGAGGGAGCCGGAACTGCCATTACCATCGCGGTACCGATTTCAGAGAAGATAGCTGAAGAGAACAGCGCCACCACCCAACCGCAAGAGAGCGATCACTTGGTGGACAAGGAGCTGTTGGCAGGCAACACGGCGTTGGTCGTAGAAGACGATCCGCTTATCAGACAAAACATACAGCACACCTTGGAGCGGTTCATGACTGTCATCACTGCGGAGAATGGCGCGGAGGCAATCCAATTGGCGGAGCAAAACGACTTCGACATCATCCTCAGCGACGTGGAGATGCCTATCATGAATGGTATCGACATGAGCAGGAAGATGGCTACAATGGATCGAACCTATGGCGTTCCCCTACTCTTCCTTTCTGCCAAAACAGATGAATCGGACCGTTTGATGGGTCTCTTGTCCGGAGCTGTAGACTACATTCCTAAACCATTCAGTTCCAACGAGTTGCTGATTAAGGTCAACAATATTTTGACCAACAGGAGAAAGCAACAGTTGAGATTGCTGCAACAAAACATCAGCCACCCATCGGCTATCAACGAGTCGGCATCCGTACCTACAGAGGAGGTGATCGAGAAGAAAGAGGAACGCATGAACCCATTCCTCCAGAAAATGGTGGAAGAGATCGGAAAGAAGTACAAGGAGAGTGACTTCTCCATCGAGACTTTAGCGGAATCCATGAATGTCAGTCAATCCACTTTGGCCAGAAAAATAAAATCCATCACTGGAAAAACGCCAATCGAGATTCTGGTGGAATATCGTCTGAACGCGGCGATGTCTATGCTAAAAGAGAACGATGAAGGCCTACAAATCAACGAAATAGCCTACGAATGCGGATTCACGGACCCTGCTTATTTCACCAGAAAATTCAAAGATTTCTTCGGACACACGCCACGAGAGGTAAAATGACCAAATGATTTGTAATCTGTGTCAAATAATTGCTACTTTTTTCGTAAATTCGCGGTGAAATGGGAAGAATATTGGCCATAGATTACGGAAGGAAGAGAGTTGGGGTTGCAGTTACCGACCCTTGCCAAATCATCGCGAACGGACTTTGCACCGTTCCTTCCAATGACATACTCAAATTCATCGAGGAATATACGAAGAAAGAGAGTGTGGAATTGATTGTGGTGGGACAACCCAAAACAGTCCGTAACGAACCATCCGAATCTATGAAATACATCACCCCATTCGTCAACGCGCTCAAAAAGCGATTGCCCCAAATTCCAATCACCATGTACGACGAGAGATTCACCTCCGTTTTAGCGCACAAAGCAATGTTGGATGGCGGATTAAAAAAGAAGGAGAGGCAAGACAAAGCCTTGGTGGACGAAATCAGTGCCACCATCATTCTGCAATCTTATATGGAAAGCAAAAGGATGATGATGTAATAGAAAAAACAAAATTATTAAGAAGATGATATATCCAATAGTCGTGTATGGATGCCCCGTATTAAGGGAACAGACACAAAACATTGATGCCAACTATCCGAATTTAAAGCAATTGATCGACGACATGTTCGCTACGATGTACAATGCGGAGGGTATCGGACTAGCCGCTCCTCAGATCGGTCTATCCATTCGTATGTTTGTCATTGACCTTGAAGTTTTGGCAGACGACGATCCTCAATTCAAAGGATTCAAGAAAGTGTTCATCAACCCACAAATCACAGAGTTCAGCGAAGAGATGGAGTCTTGCGACGAAGGTTGTTTGAGCGTCCCAGGCGTCAGCGAAAGCGTGAAGAGACCATCTAAAATCCGCATCCAATATCTCGACGAAAACATGGAGATGCACGACGAGGTGTATGAGAACTACAAAGCTAGAGTCATCCAACACGAGTATGACCACTTGGAAGGCAAAGTCTTCGTAGACCGCATATCCCCTATCAGACGCCAGATGAACCGCGGAAAATTAAGCAGCATGGTCAACGGAAAGATCAGATGCAGATATAGAATCAAGACCGTTAAATGATAGCGTTAAGCGACATCAAAGCGTTAATCGCCCAAGAGGATTTCTCCCAAGCGGAGGCTCAACTCAATGAATTCCTCTCACAGAACAGGGAGAATGACGAGGCGCATTTCCTTCTAGGCAACCTACACCGCAAAAGAGAAGATTGGGAAGGTGCGCTGAACGAATACCAGGCGGCCATGGACATCAACGAAAATTCGCCCGCAAGATTGGCCTACAACGCCATCCAGGAAGTTTTGGCATTTTACAACAAGGACATGTTCAACCAATAATCCAAGGGACAAACCGGACACAATGAATACAAAAGAACAATTCGACGCTGTCATCAGCGTATGCAAAGAGATATACAGCAAGAAATTGATTGACTATGGAGCCGCATGGCGTATCATGCGTCCAGAATCCATCACCGACCAGATATTTATCAAGGCCAATCGCATCCGAACATTGGAGGTTACTGGAGAGGCTAGAGTCAACGAGGGCATTCGTTCTGAGTTGATCGCCATCGTCAACTACGGCATCATGGGATTGATTCAATTGGCAAAGGGATACTCTGACAGTTCCGACATCACACCGAAAGAGGCCATCGAATTGTACGACCAATATATGAGCCAAACCGTGAAATTGATGTTGGCGAAGAACCACGACTACGACGAGGCATGGCGCTCCATGCGCACCACCTCCTACACGGACCTCATCCTCATGAAACTTTACAGAACCAAGCAGATTGAGGACAACAAGAACCAAACACTCATCTCCGAGGGCATTGACGCCAACTACATGGACATGGTCAATTACGCGTTATTCGGACTAATAAAAATCGATTTCAAAGATTAAACTTAAAGTATAAATTAGTAATTTTGGGCTATGAACGATTCAGTAAAAAAAATCATAGTTGTTGTATCACGAATACTACTTGGAATGGTGTTCGTGTTTTCCGGTTTTTCCAAATTAGTTGATCCGCTAGGTTCCACCTACAAAATACAAGATTATTTAGCTGCGATGGGATTAGATTTCTTCGCTCCTATCGCATTGGTTGTCGGCATCGCTTTGGCTACTTTCGAGTTCACCTTGGGCGTATGCTTGCTGTTAGGAACGAACATGAAGTCAACCTCCATATTGACCATCCTGATGATGTGCTTCATGACGCCGCTTACCTTGTGGATCGCCATTGCGGACCCAGTGACGGATTGCGGTTGTTTCGGAGACGCTTTGGTCATCTCCAACTGGCAGACATTCTGGAAAAACATCGTATTATTGGCACTTGCCATATTGGTATTCCTATGGAGAAAACATAGTCCGAAATTATTCACGGACCGAACAGACTGGTTGATCTCAATCTGCGCGGGAGCCTTCTCCATCATGCTTTCGCTCTACTGCTTGGCGAACTTGCCTGTGATAGACTTCCGTCCATACAAGAATGGAACAGACATCATCAAATCCATGGAAGTGCCAGATGGTGCGGAAGAGGATGAGTTTAAAACAATACTTATCTACGAGAAAGACGGTGTTCAACAAGAATTCAGTTTGGACAACTATCCGAAAGACGACAGCTCATGGACATTCGTCGACACAAAAAATACTTTAATCAAAAAAGGATACGAGCCACCTATCCACGATTTCTCCATGGAACATCCAGAAATGGGAGATATCACCGACGAGGTGCTACAAAACGAGGGATATTCATTCTTGATGGTATGTTACAGAGTGGAAAAGGCGGCCACCAATAAGAGAAAAGAGATCAACAACATCTACGAGTTCGCCAAAGAGAACGGATACGGATTCTATTGTATGACCGCCACAGGTTTGGAGACCGAAGAGATGAGAGAATTCAAGAACGAGATGGAATGGGGCCAGGACGGAGAGGGCTATCCTTTTGTCAACACCGATGAAATCACCTTGAAGACCATCGTACGTTCCAACCCAGGTTTGGTACTCATCAAAGATGGTGTGGTCATCAACAAGTGGAGCAACAAAAATATGCCAACCTTCACAGAACCTTTGGAAAACTCCGCAAGAGGTCAAGTCCAAAAGGCCAACGAGTGGACGGTCGTATTTAAATCATTGCTTGCCTTCTTGGCAACATTGGCATTGGTATTCGCCATTGATTTCATCATTTCAAAGGTGATGGGCAAAAAGAAGAAAGACTAATTTTAACAGTATCATATTTTTAATATTTCATTACAATGAGAAAGAAAATCGTAGCCGGAAACTGGAAAATGAACACCAGTCTCCAAGAGGGTGTTGCTTTGGCAACTGATTTGAAGAATGCTTTGGCAGGTAAGAAGGTAAATTGCGACGTTGTTGTATGTACTCCATACATCTCTGTTGCTGCTGTTGCTGAGGCTGTTAAGGGTTCTATCATCGGTGTTGGCGCAGAGGATTGCTCAGCAAACGATAAGGGAGCTTACACAGGTGAGGTTTCTGCAAGCATGGTTGCTTCAACTGGTGCTAAGTATGTTATCTTGGGCCACTCTGAGCGTCGTCAATACCACGGTGAGGACAACGCGCTTTTGATCAAGAAGTTGAACTTGGCTATCGCTAACGGTTTGACTCCTATCTTCTGCGTAGGTGAGGTTAAAGAGGAGCGTGAGTCTGATACTTTCAAATCAGTTATCGAGGGTCAAATGGCTGCTATCTACACACTTTCTGCTGAGGATTTCGGCAAGTGCGTGATCGCTTACGAGCCAGTTTGGGCTATCGGAACAGGTTTGACCGCAACTAGCGAGCAAGCTCAAGAGGTACACGCTTTCATCCGTGCATCTATCGCTGCTAAGTATAACGCTACTGTAGCTGACAACACTTCTATCCTTTATGGTGGTTCTTGCAAGGGAAGCAACGCTCCTGAGTTGTTCGCGCAAAAGGATATCGACGGTGGTTTGATCGGTGGTGCAGCTTTGAAGGCTGACACTTTCATGCCAATCGTAGAGGCATTCTAATTGAACACCAAAAATTATTGAAAGGCCATTCCCAATCGAATGGCCTTTTATTTTAATCAAATACCTAAACATGGAATTACTTTTAACCATCCAATTCATCCTGATTATCTTTCTTCTCTACAAACTTCTATCCCGCAAAGAAAAGGAGGAAAGGGCATCTGGCATCTTACGCTACGGAGATTACGGCAAAGATGCGGTAAAAATCACTTATAGTTGGAAACTGGATTCCGCCAGAAAAACACAGCTGAAGGGACACCTATCGCTAAAATTCTCTCCCAAAGAGATCACGGAGCAAAGAGTCGCCAACCCATTCGCCATACCCAACAGTAATGGCATAGAGAACAATTTGCGCAAGATGTATTTCCACATGCTGAACAACCCTTGGATGCTGATGCATTGCGCGGAGATTGTCCAATACATCAACAGAGAATGTAGCAAAAACAATGTGGGCGAATTGGACAAACTGCAATTCGTGTTAGATTTCGTACAAGAACCCAATGTCAAATACAGTTACGACGAAGATTGTCCAGAGATACGACATCCGCAAGAATACATCCGATTTCCCGACGAAACACTCTTCGATCGTCACGGGGATTGTGACTGCAAATCTTTCCTTGCCGTCACCCTATTCCATCTAATGGGTTACAATGTACTTTACCTACTCTCCCACAAATTAGGGCATGCGGCTATCTGTGTGGAATACGACCAAAGATGGAAGGCGTTTTTACAAAACAAGAAGGAGGTGGAGGATGTCACCATCGAATACAACGGCAGCAAATATGTCTATTGCGAGACGACCTCAGACCACTACAGAATCGGAGGCATCTCACCCGATTACACCGTCAAAGACTTTGAGACAAAAATAGAGATAAAAGGCTAAGTCTATGATCCACAAGAGGTGACGACACAGAATTTTGTGGCTCCACCTCTTTTTTATATCTTCGCGGAAGAGTAATACACAACATACATTTAATCTAATACAAACATGAACGACGGTTCATACGCAAAACGCATATTCATTACACTTATATGCTGCGTCAGTTGTTTTTATAGCAGTGCCGCGGATGACTTAGATACCCTATCCATTCCGCAAGCACCTATCTATCAATTCTGCAACACTTGTTCAGACACGCTACGGCAAGGCTGCTCCCACTGCGGAATAGCCAATGAGGGAGCGATATGCGGTCAATGCGGAGACTCTATTCAAACAGTCTGCATCCAGTGCGCGAAGACTCGCTATGGCATATACCAAGAGGGGGCCAAAGCTTACGATAACCAGGCCTATGTAATCGCATCTTCCAAAATCAAACAAGCCGCCGACTTAGGATTAAGAGATGCCCAAGTTCTTTACGGCACTTGTCTGCAATTAGGCAGAGGAGTGGATCCCAACACATCGGAGGCTATCCGATGGTTTAAAAAAGCGGCGGACCAAGGCTACGCAGAGGCTCACTTCCTTCTTGCGAACTGTTACAGGCAAGGAATAGGCACCTCCCAAAATTCGGAAGAGGCGACCCATTGGTACAGAAGCGGAGCAGAACTGGGCCACGCAAAAGCGCAATGCGAACTGGGAGAATGTTACCTGAAAGGGGTTGGTGCCAACGTCAACGAAAATCTAGCCATCCATTGGTTAAGAAAATCCGCGGAACAGCACAACGCCAAGGCGCAAGGCTTGTTAGCATCTTGCCTGGAGAATGGCACAGGAACAGACGCGAACCTACAAGAGGCGATCCAACTCTACAAAGAATCCGCAGAGAGAGGATTCGGCGAGGCACAATTCAAGATGGGATTCTTCCATGAGCGCGGGAACGGTGTCGCGCAAAATTACACGGAGGCTTGCCGTTGGTATCAAATGGCGGCGGAGCAAAACCATGCAGAAGCTCAATACAGATTGGCCAACTGTTACAAGGAGGGTACCGGCGTAGTTAAAAACATAGAGGAAGCCACCAAGCTCTATCGTAACGCCGCAGAGCAAGGAAATATCGAAGCCCAATACAAATTAGGCAACTGTTACGAACGAGGCGAAGGCATTCGCAAAGACCTTTCTGAAGCTGCTCTTTGGTACAAAAAGGCCGCCGCGCAAGAGCATGCCGCAGCAGAATGCAACCTTGGTAATTTCTACTACAACGGAAATGGTGTTGAGAAAGATTTGACTAAAGCAGCCACTTGGTACAAAAAAGCGGCAGAGCAAGATTATGTCACAGCCCAATACAACCTCGGATTCTGCTATTTCAACGGCTATGGCGTCGAAAAAGACCTAAAAGAAGCTACTGTTTGGTACAAAAAAGCGGCAGAACAAGGAGATGTGTTGGCTCAATTTTTCTTGGCCTACTGCTATGAATACGGATTGGGCGTGGAGATAAACCAAGAGGAGGCCGTAAAATGGTACGGCAAAGCGGCAGAGCAAGGAGAAGTACAATCCCAATACAAATTAGGCATCCGCTACTATAAAGGCAACGGTACCCAGCAAAACTATGCGGAAGCGTTTAAGTGGTTTATGAAAGCCGCGGAAAAAGGGCACGTCAACGCGCAACACAACCTTGCGGTCTGCTACGACAATGGCTATGGCACGGAACGTGACAATAAAGAGGCTATCGTTTGGTACAAAAAAGCAGCCGCACAAGGAGACAAAGCTTCGCAAAGGGTGTTGATGAACAAACGAATTAGTTGGTAAATGATTCATGAAAAAATGTTTGAATTTCTTCACGCTGTTCATATTGACCGTTAGTCTCTTCTCATGCGGTAAGGATGGGGCTACTCAAAGAGCGGAAGATGCAACTTATCCCTTTGATACAATGGCCCCTGACACCGCTTCAAAGATGGCGGAGCAGGAGCTGAAAGAGTGGACATTCTTGCAGAAATCAGACACCTTCATTCCTTTGAAATTGTCTCAAAAGGAGAAGAAAATGGTCATACGTGGTAACCAATTCGCCGGCAAACTTTATCGAGAGTTGGTCCGTGAAGAAAAGAATGGTAATTTTGTTTTTTCGCCCATCAGTTTGGAGATAGCAACCGCTATGCTCGCAGGTGGTGGTAATGACCAGGTTTACAGAGAAATGGCCAATGCATTGGGATGGGGAAACGATTGTATCAAGGAGGAAGTTGCTGCTTATTACAAAAAAGTCATTCGATCACTTATTTCCTCTCCCTACGATGATTTTTCCCTGGAATTGGCTAATGCGGTGTGGATCCAAAAAGGATTTCTTGTGAAAGAAGATTTTCTAAACTCGATGAGGGATAACTACTACGCATCCATTGGCCATCTTGATTTCAAGCACGATTTGGCAGGCGCCAATAAGGCCATCTGCGATTGGGCTGAGGAAATGACCCATGGTAAGATCAAGGATCTTAATCTGCCGGTTACGCCACTCACTGATTTGGCACTAAACAACACCACCTATTTCAAAGCGGCGTGGGAGAACTCATTTTCGTTAGAATCGCATGAGACAAAGTTCCATAACATGGATGGAACCAAATGTATGACAAGACTCATGAAAAACAACTTTCGTGACCCTGAGTATGTGGAGAACGAATCCTACCAGGCGCTGAATTTAAATTACGGGAATGGAACCTTTTGCATGACGGTGGTGTTACCACGAAAGGGGGTCTCTTTGGAAACGGTCGAGAGAATGGTCGATTGGAGCTTGTTGAAACCCAAGCACGATCCGAAAATATCTACCGAAGTGGTTATGGAGATGCCTCTGTTTCAAACTAGCAATAACAGGAGTATAAAGGAGGCGCTTAAAAGATGTCAAATAGTCAAAATCTGGGAAGCAAATCAGTTTGATGGTATCAGTGAGAAGATTAGGTTGGACGATGTTTTACAAAACACGACCATCAATGTCGATGAAAACGGAACCGAAGCCGCATGCGCAGTTACTTACACTACAATCTCAATATGTGAACCAGAGGAAGAAATAATTCGTTACATGAAGGTGGATAGACCATTCTACTATGCCATTAGAGATAAAAAGTCGGGTATTATATTGTTTATGGGAAGGGTGTCCCAATTATAGGGTTCCCGCATTTCTCTCCAACTTGTAGCAAAGAGGAAACAACGGAAAAACAAAGCGGATATGTCATCTACCAACACTAAAACAAAAAGTACAAGACCAAATCTTGAAAGGTGTTGATTATGTGTGAGTTGCAAAAAGTGCAAGAAAAAATAAAAAGTACAAGGTGGCGCAAATGGGTGGCTATTGGGTTACAGATTTGGGTGGCAAAATTGTTACATCGGCAGAAGCGGTTACATGGCACAAAAAAAGGGGTGATTTTCACCCCTTTTCTCTTTCAAATTTCTCCAAAATAGCCTGGATGATGTACGCTGTCTTATCAGGCACTTTTTCAAGGATCTCTTCAATCTCCTTGGGTGCGTTGAAACCGT
>JAZRZA010000050.1:0-10828 GCA_045601045.1 Paludibacteraceae bacterium | reverse complement strand
GCAATACGCCCCTACCAGAGCGTCACTGCTTATTATAACACAAACGTTGTGCAACGCGTTGTAGGGGCGTTTTGAAAACGCCCTCATGGAGGATGCTCCAACATCCCGACCCTTCGCCCCTTCGACTCCGCTCAGGGATCGCAGGGATCGGGACGCTGGCTGAGCGGAGCCGAAGCCAGCACCTTACGCACCCCCGCACATCTCGCTTCGCTCTGATGTACGGGGTTATGATAAAGTAACGTCCTACGGACGTTCCCCACCCCTCCTAAAGTTTCGTCATCTTATACCCCAATGTCTTGAGTTGCACAGCGGCACCCATGAAAAAGAGTTGGCGAAGCGATGCGACATAGGCCCAAAGTGCCTCCTTAGTGCCCGGTTCGAAATCACCGTGCATCAAGAGATTGTGGGTACGGGAGGCACACTCCGCCACCAAATCCTCCGTCGCCTTGAAATCCTCGCCCGAAAGCGACAAAACCACCTGTCGGATGTACTCATCCATCAAATCATAGCCACGCTTGTCTCGAAGATAGAGGTAGATGTTCTCCAAGGCGGAATAACGTTCCCAGTCCTCGTCCCACATCTGCGCTACGGCCATCCCCACATACATCATCCATCCCAGGGAGACCGTAGGATAGCCTTGAAACTCACGGATGCCGTCAGCCATATAGGCCTGGGCGATCTCCTCCCACTTGCCGTCGATGTCCGGCGTCTCGGGGAGGCGTTCATCCACCTTGTGTTCTCCCTTCAAATAATGATGAAGGTCTTTCTTAACTCTCTCTTCGTATTGGGCTATTAAGGATTCCATATCAAAAATCAATTTTGAATACAAATATAAAAAAATTCGGTAACTATATACTTTTATACCCCACAAAGTCACGATATTTACCATATTTCCCAAGGTGCCTGGAAGACAAGTAGGCGGGATGAAAACACAAAAAAGGTCCAGCCACCAGCTGGACCTTCCTTTATGCTATTGGGATCTTCAAAGGCTTTTCAACTCCTTCATCAGGATAGCGTTCTCCTCTTGCGTTCCCACTGTGATACGCAAACAGTTACCGCAAAGCACGACCGTATGACGACTACGGACGATGATACCTTTGCTCACCAAATGGTTATAGGTCTTCACCGCGTCACTGACCTTCACCAACACAAAGTTCGCATCGGTTGGATAAATCTTCTCCACGATAGCGAGCTGACCCAAGTCGGCCACCATCTTCGCGCGCTCTTTCAACAAAATATCCACCCAGTCAGAGACCTTCTTAGGGTTACGGAGCATCTCCAACGCCTTCTCTTGGGTAAGAATGTTCACATTGTATGGATACTTCACCTTGTTGAAAAGTGCGATGATCTCCTCCGAGGCGAAGGCCATACCCATACGAAGGCCAGCGCTCGCCCACGCCTTCGATAAGGTTTGAAGGATGATCAAATTGGGATATTCTGCCAAACGCTTCGCCCATGATGGATGCGAAGAGAAATCGATGTAGGCCTCATCCAAGACTACGATCCCCTTGAAAGCCTTCAAGAGCTTCTCGATCTCCTGCTCATCCAAGGCGTTACCCGTAGGATTGTTCGGAGAGCATAGCCACATCACCTTGGTCTTGGCGTCCGCCTTTTTCAGAAGTTCATCCGCCTTGAATTGATACTGCACGTCCAAAAGGACCGTGCGGTACTCCACATTGTTGACATCGGCGCAGACGCCGTACATACCGTAGGTTGGGGCAATCGCCACTACATTATCCTCCTTCGGTTCGCAGAACACTCTGTAAACGAGGTCGATCGCCTCGTCACTACCATTGCCAAGGAAGATGTTCTTCACCGCCACACCCTTCACCTTCTCGATCTCCGCCTTTACAGTAAGCTGCAAAGGATCCGGATAACGGTTGAATGGGGCGTTGTATGGATTTTCGTTCGCGTCCAGATAGACAGAGGCCTCCCCTTGGAACTCATCACGTGCGCATGAGTAAGGTTTCAACGCCCAAATGTTGGGGCGAACGATTTTTTGTAATTCAAACATATCTTCGATAATTATGAATTTTGAATGATGAATGATGAATTAAACAAACTCATCACTATTTTCTACGAAGGGTTACCGCATTCTGGTGAGCGAAGAGCTGCTCGTTGCTAGCCATGATCTCGATGGCGTCTCCAATACGGTTCAATCCCTCCTTGGTGATCTCCTGGTAGGTGATCTTCTTGCGGAAACTATCCAAATTCACACCACTGTATGCAGTCGCATATCCGTTGGTCGGAAGGGTATGGTTGGTACCAGAGGCATAGTCGCCCGCGCTCTCTGGGGTATAATAGCCCAAGAAGATGGATCCCGCATTGTCGATCTGCTCGGCGATCTCACGGTATCCGTTCGCGGAGATGATCAAATGTTCCGGCGCATAAGCGTTGCTGATCGCAATCGCCTCCTGCATATCCTTCACAATGAAGATCTTACTGTTAGCAACCGACTTCTCGGCAATCTCCTTACGAGGCAATTGGGCCAACTGCACATCCACCTCCTTCATCACCTGCTCCGCCAACGCCTCGCTCGTGGTGACTAAGATGGCTTGGCTATCGACACCATGCTCCGCTTGCGAAAGCAAGTCGGAAGCGACGAATTGCGGGTTGGCGGTCTCATCGGCCAACACCTCCACCTCGGATGGTCCGGCAGGCATATCAATGGCCACATCCTTCAAACTAACCATCTGCTTAGCGGCGGTCACATATTGGTTGCCCGGACCGAAGATCTTGTACACCTTAGGTACGCTTTGGGTTCCGTATGCCATAGACGCGATGGCTTGCACACCACCGATCTTGAAAATCTTGCTGACACCAGCGGTCTTAGCGGCGAAAAGCACAGCTGGATGGACCTTACCCTCCTTGTTCGGAGGCGTACAAAGAACGATCTCCTTGCATCCCGCGATCTGCGCTGGGATGGCCAACATCAAAACGGTCGAGAAGAGCGGCGCTGTTCCACCTGGAATATAGAGTCCCACCTTCTCGATGGCTTTCGCCTTCTGCCAACAAGTGACACCCGGCATGGTCTCCACCTTCGGCAACTCCTGCGCCTGCGCGCTATGGAACTTCTGGATGTTGCCCTTCGCCAAGATAATGGCATCTTTCAACTCTTGGGAGACGATCGCCTCCGCCTCTTGGATCTCCTGTTCGGTCACCGCGAGGGATGCGAGTTCCACCTTATCGAACTTCAATTCGTAAGCCTTCACCGCCTCGTCACCCTTCTCCTTCACATCGTTCAAAACCGTACGGACAGTGTCGAACAAAGTGGCATTGTCGAATGTGGGTCTCGCCATCAAGGAGGCCCACTCGTTTGCCGCTGGATATTTATATATCTTCATAATATTCCTTCAACTACGAGTCGAATCTACAATTGGGGAAATCCCCATTCATAACTCTTAACTCTTAATTCTTAATTCATTAGAGGATCATCTTCTCGATAGGGATCACAAGGATACCCTCCGCGCCCAACGCCTTCAATTGGCTGATGATATCCCAGAAAGTCTTCTCCTCGATCACCGAATGCATAGACGACCATCCCTCCTCCGCCAATGGCGTGATGGTAGGCGCCTTCATGCCTGGAAGCAACTGGCAAACCGCGTCAATCTTGCTGTTCTCGATGTTCAAGATGATATACTTCTTACCCTCGGCGTTCTTGTAAGAGTCGAAACGGAACAAAAGCTCCTTCAAGATCTCCTGCTTCTCGGCGTTCAAATCAGGGTTACCGATCAAGACAGCCTCCGACTTCAAAACGACCTCAACCTCCTTCAAGTTGTTGCTCACCAAGGTGCTTCCTGAGCTAACGATATCGAAGATACAGTCAGCCAAACCGATACCAGGAGCGATCTCCACCGAACCGGTGATCACGTGGATCTCGGCCTTCAAATTGTTCTTGTCCAAGAATTGCTGCAAGATGTACGGATAAGAGGTAGCGATCTTCTTGCCGTTGAACCACTCGATACCCTTGTAATCCACCGCCTTTGGAATGGCCAAAGAGAGGCGGCACTTGCTGAAATCCAAACGCTTGATCAAATCAGCCTTCTCATGGCGCTCCACATATTCGTTCTCACCCACGATACCTACATCCGCGATACCACTCGCCACCGCTTGTGGAATATCATCGTCGCGCAAATAGAGGATCTCAACAGGGAAATTAGAGGCTGGAACCAATAGGGTTCTCTTACCTGAACTAATTTTGATGCTTGACTCTGACAACATGGTCATAGTCTCCTCGAACAAACGGCCTTTCGCCTGGACTGCAATTCTTAACATGTTTTTCTAATTTATATTTGTTATTATTATTTCTAAAAAAAAAAATGAGGCTCACCGAATTTCGGCAAGCCTCAATATATCGCATACACAACCGCTCACCGAATTTATCGTTGATAATGATGATGGTTATGATGATGCTTTGTATTGAACATATCTTCTTGTTTTAACGATGCAAAGATATATAAAATATTTGAAATTATGCGAATTACGCCCCTAATTCTTCTCGAATATTATCATTCATCGAAAAAAGCACCTAAATCCAAAGTTAGGAATTCCTCAAAACTAAAGGCACCTGAACCTACCACAAAAGCCATTTTTGGAGCAAACTTTTTACTAAAAGCGGAAAGCCCCTCATTGGAGGTTCTCCTACCACTCTTTACTTCAACAGCAATTGTCTCACCCTTTTTCTCCAAAACAAAATCCACTTCCATGTTCTCCTCTCTCCAATAATATACCTGATATCCATATTCTTCCGCATTGCCAATCAAATAGGCTCCTACGGCAGTTTCCGCCCACCGCCCCCAACGTTTGGGGTCGGTAAACTCCCTCTCAAAACCACGACCTGCGTTCGCACTCATCAAGGCAGTATTATACACTTGAAATTTAGGCACGGAGTTAAACTTCCTCGCATTATCATTGGCGAATTTATGAAGTTTTGTGACTGCTTGGCAATCGTTCAACAATTCGATATAGTTTGATAGCGTGGTCACATTACCAGCGTCAGTCAACTGACCGAGCATTTTTGTGAGAGATAAAATCTCTCCAGAATAATCACATGCCAGTTCAAACAACTGTTTTAATAATGCAGGTTTGTATATGGTGGTAGTCATAAGGATATCCTTAGAAACAACTGGTTCAATAATGGAATCCTTAATATAATCCTTCCAACGCTTCTCATTCTTGATGTACTTTGCGCCTTGAGGATAACCACCATAATAGATATATTGGTTAATATCAAAACCAAAGGCATCTCGCATCTCACTATACGACCAGTGCCCCATCCTTATTAATTCGAACCTTCCCGCAAGAGACTCAGTGAGTCCCTTTTTTATTAACAGACGTGACGAACCCAGCAAAACAACTTTTATATTTATCTTGTTACGCGTATCGTAATCCCACTCTTTTTTTACATATTCACTCCAATTCCTTATCTTTTGTATCTCATCAATAACAATAAGGAATTCCTTATGCTTCCTCAATTGCATGACACTTCTAGCACTTGCCCATATGGAAGAGATCCAATCTCCATTATTGGGATCAATCGCATCTGCCGTTTCCGACAAATAGGGTATGTCAATGTCATCAAGCACCTGCCCTATAACCGTAGATTTTCCCACTTGCCGAGGTCCGACTATTACCTGTATGGCTCCCCGTTCCTCACCAATCCGTTGCTTGATTATCTGATAATACTTGCGTTGATACATATCCCGTCATCTTAGAATTCACACACAAAACTACATATTTTTACTCAAAACTAAAATAAATTTTACTCAATTCTATTTTGAATTTTACTCAATTTATACCAAAAATTTACTCAAAAATATCTCATAAAAGACTATAACAAAATCCTTTACAATATTGCAAACAAAAAAAATGGCTAGACACAATACAATGTCTAGCCATAGATATAACTGTTTTCCTCCTTACGCCCCTAATTCTTCAATTTCTTTCATCCAGATATTGAAACTTGCGTCGCTTGGCATACGCAAATCTCCTCTTGGCGAAAGTGCGATGGATCCTACCTTCGGACCGTCCGGCATGCAGGAACGCTTGAATTGCTGGATGAAGAAACGGCGGTAGAAGGTCTTCAACCACTTCAAAACAGTCGCCTTATCATACTTGTTTTGCGCCTGCATGATCATGAAGAAAATCTTCTTCGGAGAATATCCGTAACGGAGCATATAGAAGATGAAGAAATCATGCAACTCGTACGGACCGACGAAATCCTCTGTAATCTGCGCGATGTTACCATCCTTGTCGGCTGGCAACAACTCTGGGCTGACAGGGGTGTCGATGACATCCATCAACGTGGTCTTCGTCGCATCGTCCACCTCGTTGAGCGCCACATATTTCACCAAAATACGCACCAAGGTCTTAGGCACATCGGTATTGACCGCATACATACTCATCTGGTCGCCATTGTAGGTACACCATCCCAAAGCCAATTCGGAGAGGTCTCCCGTTCCGATCACCAAGCCATTTACCTTGTTGGAATAATCCATCAAGATCTGGGTACGTTCACGCGCCTGCGAGTTCTCGTAAACCACATTCAAATTGGCCGGATCATGCTCTATGTCCTTGAAATGCTGTATGCAAGCATCTTTAATGGAGATCTCCTTGATGGTGACACCCAACGATTTCATCATATTGATGGCGTTGTTGTAGGTACGGCCCGTCGTTCCGAAACCTGGCATGGTGATGCCATAGATATTCGATCGAGGTATTCCCAACTTATCGAAGGTCTTCACCGTCACCAACAGAGCGAGGGTGGAATCCAAACCACCTGAGATACCCACCACAGCCGTTTTGATACCTGTATGGTGGAGACGGGTCGCCAAACCACCCACCTGGATGGAGAAGATCTCCTTGCAACGCTCGTCCATCTGGCTCTCGGCCACCATAAACGGATGGGAGGATACAGGACGGTAAAGTTTCGTCAACTCGATTTCGCGAAGCGGCGCCTCTACCGTGGTATACTCTTTCGTGAGATCCGTCTTACCTCTGTAAAATCCTGAATTCTTCAATCGGTCGAGATTCAGACTCTCCACATCTATTTCGCTGATAATCAATTGCTCGTCAAATGAAAAACGTTCAGACTTCGCCAAAAATCGTCCATTCTCGATGATGTAGCCATTGCCACCGAAGACCAAATCCGTCGTCGATTCGCCAAAGCCCGACGAGGCGTAAACATAACCGGTCACACACTTTGAGGCTTGTTGCTGCAACATCTGCTGCAAATAGGCGTTCTTGCCAGACAATTCGTTGCTGGTGGATAGGTTGAAGATGATCTGCGCGCCATTCAAGGCGTGGAAATTACTTGGCGCCAACGGCACCCAAACATCCTCGCAAATCTCCACGGCAAACTTCACCTCATCATCGCCAAAAAGCAATTCGGAGGCGAATGGGACAGTTTGTCCACAGAGAGTCACCGTATTGCTGGTGATATCCTTACCAGAGGTGAACCAACGCTTTTCGTAGAACTCATTGTAATTAGGCAAATACATCTTCGGAACGACACCCAAGATTTTGCCAGCCTGGCAGACCGCCGCCACATTGAACATCCTACCATTCTGCACCAAAGGCAAGCCTACGAGGAAGATGATAGATGAGTGGGCCGTTTCTCCTAATATTCGGGACAATTCACGCTGTGCGGATTGCAACAAAGTGGATTGATAAAAGAGATCCGCGCAGGTATAGGCTGTGATGGACAACTCAGGGAAACAAACGATTTGAACACCCTGGCTCTCCGCAGATTGAATCATTCGAAGAATGTGGTCCGCATTATAGACGCAATCCGCCACCTTCACATTGGGTACCGCTGCCGCTACCCGGACATATCCATGGTTTCTCATAACTTGATGACAAAGAAAATGATGTGTTTTATCTAAATCTATGATGGACAAAGATATAATTATCATCAGTGCCCACAAATAGATTTCTTCCAAAAAAAATCTAAATTTGTTTTTGTTTTATTGGTATTATGTGTATCTTTGACACACAACAGAAGATTATATGAAGAACTGGGAAATCAAAGAGACGGAAGTGATGATGAAAACACCCATCGGCACCATTCAGACAACAAGAAAGATTGATCCGAAAGGGGTAGAACGCAAGTACATATCGATGCAAGCACCTGATTGGGTCTGCGCAGTCGTTCAACTCGGTGCGGATTCGGATGACTTCATGATGGTGAAGCAATTCAGACACGGCATCAACCGGGAGATTACAGAGTTCCCTTCCGGCATGGTGGATACGGGCGAGACGCCCCTTGAGGCACTCTACCGTGAGTTGGATGAGGAGTTGGGCATCAAACAGGAGAACGTCCTTCAATTGGAGAAACTCTACACAGGTAGCCCCAATCCAGCCTTTATGGAGAACAAGATGAGCTGCTACTATGTAGTGGTCGATGGATACGGCAAGAACAATCCAGACGAGGACGAATTCCTGGAAACCGTGATTGTCAAACGGACAGACATGGAGCAGATCGTCAGTCAGGAGGATTATAACGTTATGATGCGATTGGCCTGGGAAATATTTCTTAAAAGAAGCACTGTTACCGCTTGGTGACATGTTTTCTTCTGACTTTTATATTAAATTTATGAACCTGTAAAGTTTGCTTTTATGGAAACTTTTCTTAAATTTGACTCCCCCAAAGGAAATACAAAAGGCAGCAGTTATTAAAAATAATTATTTAGACGAACTTAAAAAGGAAAAGAAACAATGAAATTATACTCTCAAGAAGAGGCGCTAGAGAATCTCTTAGGCGCCAAGGGCACAAAATTAAGAGATGAATACGAGTCAAATGTGGAGGAATTTTTGATTGGAGAATCTATTAAAAAAGCACGTTTAGCAAATCATCTCACCCAGGAACAATTAGGAGAGATGATAGGTGTCCACAAAGCTCAAATTTGCAAGATAGAAAATGGCAGTAATCTTACAATTAAGACCATTGCCAAAATATTCAAAGCGATGAGCATTAAAGCGGAACTACATCTTGATGGGATAGGGAAGGTAATGCTGAATTAGTACAGAACATCCAATAACAAAAAATCCGCCGGACTGACATTTCTTAACTCCAAACTCATAATTCTTAACTCATAATTCTTAATTACTTCCCTTCGCCCTCGACCGGTTCACCAGATAAACTCCCGTGAAGATCAGGGCGATGGCCACCGGATGGCTCCAACTCAACACACCGATCCCCAATAAAACCGAAGCGGTACAGGAGACCACAGGCTGCATGTAATTATACATCGCCACAATGGTAGGGCGAAGCACCTTCTGGGCCGTCACGCTGAAAAGGAATGCGCAGAAGGTACCACAGAACACGACAAATAGGGTATCCAACCAGACACCCGTCGCAATAGCGCTCCAGTCTGTGGCAAGGAATTGAGGCGCGGAAAAAGGGAGGACGATGATCGTGGCGAAGGTCATCATCCACTTCATGCAGGTAACGGCGGAGAATTTCTGTATCACTCCCTTAAAGGCGGTCAAGTAGATCGAGTAGCTGCACTGAGCCGCCACACACATTAGGTCACCCTTCAAAACGCCCCCGCCAATCGCACCATTGGCCGAAGCCAATATCAAGGTGGCCGCTCCGCAAGCGCCCAAAATGACGCCGACGAACTTCATCCAAGTAATCGGTTCCCGCAAAAAGAGAAAGGCCATCACCATCGTGAAGATAGGCATGACAGTGGTCATGATACTGGCATTGAGCGGAGAGGTAATGCTGAGTCCGATGATATAATTGCATTGGTTAAAGATGATGGCGAAGAGCGCCGCGCCCAAGAGTCCCCAATAATCCTTTTTTGTTAAACGCTCCTCCTGAAGAGGTTCTCCTTTCAATTTTAGAACAAAACTGGCTATCCAGAAACAGAGCGCCGCACCCGACACACGGAATGTGATCATCTCCAACCCGGAGATGCCGTGACTCATCGCGTCCTTGCCCAATGGAGCCATAAGTCCCCACATCACACTGGCCGCTAACATCAATAGATGTCCCCGTAACAAACTCTTCTCTTTCATCTCTCTAATTTGTGGCGCAAAGATACGAAGAGATTGGGAAATTTTTCATCAATTTATTATGTAGATAATACACATTTTGATATCTTTGCACATAACTTATTAAGAGATAATAACAACCATTATTCACAAACCTGTTTTGAAAATGACGAAGACAGTTAACAGAGGTGTGTACATTGACCTCAAAACCGATTTCGGGTTTAAACATTGTATGGGAGAAGAGAAGGCGATGAAGTCCTTCCTCAATGCGATTCTCAGCGAAGACTACGGAACCATCGAACACTTGGAATTCCTTCCAGTGGAGCAGATCCGCGACCATCCGGAGCTGCGAGGCGTCACATTCGACCTGCGTTGTCAATTGGACAACGGCGACGATGTGATCGTAGAGATGCAAAATTACACTCATCCGTTTTTCAAAACACGGGCAAATTATTACCTTTACAATCTGATGGACAAACACATCAAGCGGGGCGTCTCCTGGAGCGAAAGAGAAGAGGATATCCCCCGACTGATCGGCGTGTTCATCTTGGGTGTTCCGATGGCGGAGCTGGAAGAGGTGGTGACCCGTACTGCCGAGTTCGACATCGACAAGCGGACCGAATTCTGGGATAGGATGCGCAAATACTACATTTCGCTGCCCAACTTCCAACTGGCCGTAGAGAAGAGCGGCCTCACACCCAAGGACATCTGGCTGGAAACGATTAAAAACTTAGGCAATATGGAGAACTTGGATCCCGAAATCTACGAAATAGCCGACGAGGCTTTACTGAAACTCATCGAAAAGGCGAAGGTGTCAGCCCTCTCCGAGGCG
>JAZRZA010000049.1:0-4277 GCA_045601045.1 Paludibacteraceae bacterium | reverse complement strand
GTCAAAGGAGAAACACTAACGAGCGGTGCTTCGGCACTGCTGTGTGCAAATGTATAGAATTTTCCTTGGGAAAATCGCATAATACCCAAGGTATGCAAAAATAAATGAAGAAAATTTTTGTTTCAAATGAAAGAACCGTGGGTCGCAATTCCATTATTCCATTATAACATATCATAAAATAAATAAAAACAGCTATCTTTGCTTACGTAATTAAGTGTTATGAAATATGGCGAAATCAACAATGGGTACAAAATTGCCTAGAAAATTGGAAGGTAAAATGCAAATTGTGGGTGAGCAGATAAAGCTCGCCCGTCTTCGTCGTAACCTGAGCGTGGCTCAAGTTGCCGAACGTGCGACTTGTTCTCCGCTTACGGTGACACGCATAGAAAAAGGAGCCTCGACGGTTGCCATCGGTATTTATCTGCGGGTTTTGTACGCTCTTCAACTCGAAGATGATATTCTCTTACTTGCGCAGCAGGATCTGCTTGGAAGACAACTCCAAGATCTTGCGTTAACCCAACGACAACGTGCGTCTAAAAAAATCTAACAGATGAAAAAACTATATGTTTACGCTGACTTTGATTGGCTCGCATCTCCCACGTTAATTGGAGAATTAAGTTACGAATCCCTTCGTGGAAACGACTCCTATGGTTTTAAGTACGATAACGATTGGCTACGCAGGTATGGTAGTATCCCTTTGTCGGAAGACCTAAATAACTATCCTGGGCAACAATATACCAGACCCAATTGTGACATCTTTGGATGCTTCGCGGATGCTTTGCCTGACAGATGGGGAAGGACATTGTTAAATCGTCGTGAGCAGATTGAAGCCACGGAGGCAAAACGTCCTGTGAGACGTCTAAGTTCATACGACTATCTCATAGGCATAGATGATTATAGCCGTATGGGTGGTTTCCGCTTCAAAGAATCTCTCGAAGGTCCATTTATATGCGCAGAGAACATTCTGGCAATTCCTCCTTTGACAAGCATATGTGAGCTTGAAGTTGCCAGTATGGAGATTGAGAAGAGCGAGGAAAAGAACCTGATGCCTGAAAAAAAATGGGTTCAGCAACTTATCCATCCGGGAACCTCCCTAGGAGGCGCTCGTCCGAAAGCTGGAGTCGTCGATGAGAAGAATATTTTATATGTGGCAAAGTTCCCATCAAGAAAGGATGACTATGATGTTGCCATGTGGGAACACCTTTGCCATCTGCTTGCAAAGAGAGCAGGTATAAATGCGGCAGAGACCTCTGTTATAAAATCGGGAGCGAAGTATCACACACTGCTATCGAAACGATTTGACCGCACTGCAGAAGGTCAACGAATTCATTTCGCTTCGGCTATGACTATGCTTGGGTTGACTGATGGTTGCAACGCAGATTCGGGCCATGGCTATCTTGACATAGTTGATTTCATTGTTCAGAGCGGGTGTGATGTCGAAAATAATCTCAAAGAGCTCTACAGACGTGTTGCTTTCAATATTTGTGTAGGCAATAGCGATGACCATTTCCGTAATCACGGCTTCCTACTTACCTCTCGTGGATGGACACTATCCCCAGCGTATGATATGAATCCAACTACCAATGAGTATCAGAGTATACTTATCACGGCTTCATCGAGTCGGGCTGATTTGAACCTTCTTTTGGACGCTGCGGAAAGCTATATGATTTCTCGCAAGGATGCCGAGATAATCATTAGGGAGGTCGTTGAGGCTGTTTCCACATGGGAATCCCTTGCGACAAGGTTGGGTATAGTTAGAAGAGAATTTTCATTGTTTGAGAAGAGGTTTGGGAGCATGACGATTGGGTAATTGCGGTAGTTTTCCCTAAAAATATGCAATTATACTCTGCAAAAGTGCCGAAAAATATGCAAATATGCCTTGTAGAAGTGCCGAAAAATATGCAATTGAATTCATAACAATCTGTAATATAAATAGTTAAGTAATGTTGAGAAGAAAGTCATGAACTGCTTAGGGAAGTAAGCGTGAATTCACCCAACAGAAAAGGGAGACTTTCGCCTCCCTTTTCTATTTTCGATATCGTGTGAAATCTTACACGTTAAATCTGAAGTGCATGATATCACCGTCTTGTCCCACATACTCCTTACCCTCGATAGAGATCTTACCAGCCTCTCTACAAGCGGCCTCAGAGCCGAGGGCTACATAATCCTCGTATTTGATCACCTCCGCACGGATGAATCCCTTTTCAAAATCAGTGTGGATCACACCTGCGCATTGAGGCGCCTTCATGCCGCGGCGGAAGGTCCAAGCGCGTGTCTCGTCGGAACCAGAAGTGAAGAATGTTTGAAGGTCGAGCAACTTGTAGGCGCTCTTGATCAATCTGGCAACACCAGACTCCTTCAATCCCACCTCCTCCAAGAACATTTGTCTCTCCTCGTAGGTCTCCAACTCGGCGATGTCAGCCTCTGTCGCAGCCGCCACGATCAACATGTCGGCGTGCTCCTTCTTTATGGCCTCCGCTACCGCTTCGGTATATTTGTTGCCGTTTACTGCGCTCTTCTCATCCACGTTGCAGACGTAAAGCACAGGTTTGGTGGTAAGCAAGAAAAGATCCTTTACGATAGGCTTCTCCTCTTTGGTGAGTTCTACGGTTCTGGCGGATTTACCAGCCTCCAAAGCCTCCTTGTATCTCAAGAGAATCTCCAAAACAGCCTTTGCGGTCTTGTCGCCACCGGTTTGAGCCTGCTTTTGTACCTTTTGGATACGGCTCTCGACCGTCTCCAAATCCTTCAATTGAAGTTCCAAGTCGATGATCTCCTTGTCACGGACAGGATCCACTGTGCCATCCACGTGAGTGACGTTCTCGTCATCGAAGCAACGAAGCACGTGAAGGATAGCGTCCGTCTCGCGGATATTGGCCAAGAATTTATTACCAAGTCCTTCACCCTTGCTGGCGCCCTTCACGAGGCCGGCGATGTCCACGATCTCCACAGTAGTAGGTACGACACGTTGCGGGTTATCGATCTCAGCGAGTTTGTTAAGGCGCTCATCAGGAACGGTGATGACGCCCACGTTAGGTTCGATGGTGCAGAATGGGAAGTTTGCTGCTTGCGCCTTCGCATTCGACAAGCAATTGAATAGGGTTGATTTTCCTACGTTAGGCAACCCTACGATGCCACATTGTAATGCCATATTATATTTGTTTGTTTATATTCTATCGCGAAGATACCTATTCTTTTTCAGTTTTTAAATCTATTTTATACGGGCAAGCGTAAAAAGTTCTAATTTTGTATCGTTAGGGACGTATCGCATACGCCCTGTCCCAAATTTTGAGGAATATTGTGGAATCTTAAATAGGAAATAAATGGTAAAGCATGTTATTTTGTGGACGTTGAAGGATACATTTTCCGAGGCGGAGAAGAGTGAGATCAAGGCTGGCATCAAGGCAGGTTTGGAAGGTTTGAAGGGCGTAGTCCCAGGTTTGGTGGAGGTGAAGGTCAATATCAATGGGTTGCCTACTTCCAATGTGGATGTGATGTTGGATTCAACATTAGAGAGTTTCGAGGCGTTGAAGGCCTATGCGGTTCACCCTGCGCACGTAGCGGTGGCGGACACCAAAGTCCGTCCTTTCACTGCTGATAGAAAGTGCTTGGATTACGAGGTGTAATATATCACAAAGGAAAGCACCACATCGCAACTAGAGGCTGTGATGTGGTGCTTCTTTTTGGGGAAATCTATCCCACCATTGTACTGATCTCTCTTTCCGTCATATTTAGGCGTTCGCTAATCTCCTTGATAGACATGCCGCTGCTGTAGAGCAAACGAACTGCGCTGTCAATACCCTGCTGAATTCCTTGTTGGATACCCTGTTGAATTCCTTGTTGAATTCCTTTCTGGATACCTTGTTGGATTCCCTCTTGAAGGCCCTCTTCCATACCCCTCTGATATCCATACTCCTCCATATCGACCTCATCCTCAAGGGCTTTCATGCTAGCCTCATATTGGGCATACTCCTCCTCGGTGAGGGCCGCCATGTTGGCCTTCTCCAATAGTTTGAGCAGACCTTCGTCCGCTCGTTCATATACTGATGGGTCTATTCTATCCATGATTCCTAAGTCCTTAAAAAAGTATAGCCAAATCTCCTTGGGGGTGATGTTCCCCATGTTCAATTCGAAGTTAGGCAAACCTTAGATTTGCAAAGTCATTATTCAAGTTAAAAATTCACCTACAAAATTATAAATTTGTGACGATATAATAGTATTACTAAACAAAGGACAATGGAAGTCGGACGGTTCACAATTTTGGCAAATGGGTAAGA
>JAZRZA010000048.1:0-23972 GCA_045601045.1 Paludibacteraceae bacterium | reverse complement strand
TTGTTGCCCAGTTTAGGGGTGCTTCCCTTCTCGCACTCGACGCCGTCGAGGTACCAAACGATCTCGTTGGCCCTCTCGTAGTCCTCGCCGTCCTCGACCAGCTTGACGAGAGGGGTCGGGTTCTGCTCGTCGTCGCAGTAGATCGACTCCTCGATAGGGCTCAGCTGCTTCGCCTTGTATATCTTAACCGTGATTTTCGCCTTGTTGCTCTCCGCGGTGGTCGTCTTGTTCGTCTGGCTCACGTAGAAGGTCTGGGCGCCGGTCTTGGTGTAGTCGACCTCAGGCGCGTCTCCCTTGCCAGATCCCTTCGCCGCGTCGGCGCTCGTGTACCAGTTCAGGTCGAACTCGGCGTCCGGGTCCTTGGGGTCGCCGGCCGTCACGAGCTTGGTGAGGTCGACAGAAGGGTTAGGTTTGGTCTCGCTCTTCACGCAGATCATCGTGTCGCGCGTCTTAGGCGGCTGGGCGTCGTTCACTGTGGCCGTCAGTCTCGCCGTGTCGCTCTCGCAGCCGTCGATGTTCTGGGATACCCAGTAGGTGTAGGTCTTCTCCTCGTCGAGCGGGATGCTGATGGTCGTCGTTGGGTTGCCGTAGATGTCGTCCTTGCTCTTGTACCAGTGGAGCTTGGCGTCGTCAGAAGCTGTGGCCAACGCCTCCAGGCTCTGGGTACCGCCCGCCTTCACCACGTAGTCGTCGTCCTTCGTCGCGGGAGCGTCAGGGATCGCCTTCACCTTGACGGTGAACTCGCCCTCCTCGCTCACGCAGCCCGTATTCTCATCGGTGACCGTGATCTTGAAGGTGTGCTCGTCGGCTGGCAGCGCCTTGAGCACCGCCTCAAGGTCGGCCACGTCGACCGCGTTGCCGTCGGGATCGGTGATCTCCGCCGTGAGTCCCTTAAGGAGCTTCTTCAAATCGTCGCGCAGGTAATCCTTCACCTCGTCGTCAACGATGCCCTTGCAGAAGGCTGGGATCTCGATCGCTGGTGCCTCCGGTACTTCGTAATATCTAACGAAGATAGAGTCCTCCCAGTAACAATCAGAAACGGTTGGTTTCTCATTGTCACGGATTCTCATGATGTATTTCTCTACTTTTCCCGCTTTAGCGTCACTCCATTTGATGGCAGTGGATAATTGAGATTCGCTGACTTCTTTGTCAACTTGCTTAGCCATTTCGTCCGTGCCCGTTTTGTCTTGGAACCAAACAATGTCAAATTTAGCAGGAGTATCACCACCTGCTTTCTTCACATTGGAAATGCTTAGTTTCATAGGATCTGTTTCCTTGCAGAAGAAGAGTGTGTCTTCTGTGCGTGTCTTGCCATCTACCTCGATCAACAAATCCGCATAATTGTCCGGCATGTTGCATGGCGGACAACCGAATTTTGCTGTCAGCATGATACGTCCGCAGTCATAATCGGTCATCTTCCCGAATGTGATATTCCAGAATGGATTTGATCTGTTGGCGTTTCCTCCTGAATTGGCTGTGGATCCGATAGCCTTGATGCCGTAATCCTCTGAATCCACAAAAGGTTTGGCGTACATAACGCTGGAATTCTGAGTCTCTCCAGGAACGGTAAGAGTGCCCACGTAATATCCGCTTTTATCCATGGTCATTTGTAGAGCCAATACATAATCAGTTCCTCTGGCGGAATTTGCGGGAAGTTCGATGCCGCATTCGACGATTAACTCTTTTACGCCTTCATCTGCATTGACTTTGAATGTTTGTGCTTTCCCTTTCCAATACTGAGCACCACGTGTATATCCTCCTGCCGTTTCAGATCCTGCTTTGTAGATAATTGGTGTTACGGTGATAATTCCTGAATTATCTTGTACCACTACACCATCTTGAATTTGGTCTTTTTGTGTTCCTATCGCGAATAGGGAAAAACTTTGCAATTCCGATGCTGTTGGAAGACTGATGATTTGTGTGTATTCACCGTAGTAATTACCGGAGCATTGAGCTGCGGTAGGTGCCTTTGAACCTAACAATACAGTTTTGAATTTGGATATATCTTCCAACCATATTGTGTAGGTCGTGTCTTTGCTGGATTCATTCTTGTTATCGTGAATTTCACTTGCTCCAATTTGATCTCCAGTTACACAAAACTCAATTGGGCTGCCTGCCCCTTTGGTCTCAATGACTTTCAAAGTGTCTTCGCTGTCTACGGTAGAGAATACCGCCCAAGTTGTGTTCTCTGTAGCTTTGTAGAATGAGTTGTTGACTTCCGCCTTGTAACATATAACATCTGATGCTGATGGTTTTAAAGGTTCCGCAACACATTGCATTGAGGTGACGATAGTGTCAACAGGCATCATCATGTCTACTACATCAATTTCAACCGTGTCAGGTTCGCAAGTTCCGCAAGGTACATTTCCTCCGATATAGTAAGCGATGACTTTGTATTTTCCTGGATCTGAAATGTCGATATGGGAGGCATTGAATTTATCGCTTTTATATGACGTTTCGTATTGCCAGTGTCCATTAGCTCCTTTGGACAAGTCAGAGGTGTTTAATTTCTTACCGTCCTTGTACCATTCAACATAGTATCTGTCTTCCTTGCCGATAGGAATTACGAATCCGCAATCCAATTTTATTGTTTCTCCTGGACATTTTGACTGATTGGTCATGTACAGTGAAGGACAAGCGTCTTGAATTTCACAAGGGATGGTTTCTAATTTGGTCAAACATTGGTAGTAAGAGACATTTGTTTCTCCTGTTCCGCATTCTCCGTATATGTTTGATCCCCAAGTATAGTATTCATCTTTGTTGTTTACCATGTAACCAAAGATGTCTCCTCTGGATACGGAAACTGCGTCCTTTACTAATTCTCCAGGTTTTCCGCTGGCGTCGCAGTATCTAGCCAAAATTGGTTTTACTCCTTGCGTTCCGTTTAGGTATTTTTTTATGGTAGCGTCAGTTGTTGGAGCGACACCTCCACCTGTAGGAGCGACTGCTCCATTGGCTAGTGCGTCGATACATCCCCAGTATACGAGGTATCCCTCTTTGGTGACAGCCGCGCCGTAACCGCGGCCTCCAATTACCTCTTTCACATCTGTCAAGTATTCTTCATTAGAGATGCTTTCATACTCTCCGGAGACAACTCTTAATGCGTTGTAGTGTGTGAGACCCTCTCTTCCTTGACCGGTACAGCCTCCCCATCCGCCGTTACCCCATGCCCAGACATATCCGTCTCCTGTTACTGCATAGCCAGCTACGTCACCTGCGGCAGACATTTTAATGTCGCTAAGTGGTGTTTTATCATCTTGTCTGAGTACGGGTACTGCATAGGTGGAGGCTTTATTATCGTTTCCATTCCAAGGTCCGATGCCGTAAAGAAGGCCATCGGCGGTACGGATTAGCAAATTATCGTCTCCACCTGATATGTGGGTGACATTGGTTAGGTATGATCCGTCCTTTAGTTTGATATAAGAAGGCTCAGCCGCTGCGTCACCAGTTTTACCGTTCCATTCTCCCTTTCCCCAACCAACAACACGTCCATCGTCCATTATGGCAAATCCAGAGTTGGTGGATGCTGCCACGTATACAACTCCTCCTAGATAATCTCCTCCAGGTTTTCCGTCTTCAGTGTAGCCAGGAGTCTCTCCTTTTTTTACTGGAAGTGGATATTGAACGACATTTCCGGCGGAAGCGCCTTGACCACATCCGTGTGTGTTATTTTCTCCCCAGGCGTAAACGATGGAGTGACAGGACAAAGCGAGGTTGAACGCTCCGGAACCTGATGTTACCATGTTGAAGGTCAAATTGCCTGTCTTGACTTTTTTAGGAGAGTAGACAACTTTGTCATTGTAACCTGATATGGTTTCGTCGATACCTAACAATGGACCGCCTCCTGTTGAATTATAGTTGTTACCCCAAGTGTAAAGATAACCCTCCGCACAGATAATCAATCCGTGGTCGTTACCACCAGAGATCGTCTTACTCTGTGAAAATGCTCCCGTTATCACACCGAATAACAGCAGCAACGATGTATATAAATGCTTCTTCATAATCAATATACTTTCCCCTTATTATATCTATACTTATATACTGTTTTTCATTTATTGCTTTAGATCCAATATTCTTTGCCATACAGAAAGTAGGCAAATATATATTTTATTGTTGGTAGTTCAAAATGAATTGAGTAAAAACCACCATCAACAAATAGAGTTGGAAAGTTACGTGACAAGCACAACTCTCCAACTCTTGACATTCGTTTTCTATTTAAGCAAGAGATGCTAAATGTTGGCGTTACCTCTTCCTGCTGTTGATGAAATTGATGATGAGTTCCACGCAATTTTCCACGCCGATAGTCGATACATTGAGGGAGAGATCGTAAGTGGCGGAGTCACCCCATGTCTTGTTGGAGTAGAAATTGTAGTAGGCGGCTCTCTTCTTGTCTTGTATCCTCATTTTGGAGATGGCCTCTTCCTTGGTGATTTGGGAACGTTCCTGGATGCGTTGTGCGCGGTCCTCGTCGGATGAGTGGAGGAATACGCTGATACAGTCGGGATTGTCCCTGAGTACATAATCGGAACATCTTCCCACGATGACGCACGATTTCTCTTCCGCTATTTTACGGATGGCTGATGATTGCATCTCGAATAGGGCATCTTGCGACAAGAAATTTTTTGTTCCCATGCCGCCAGTAACCAAACTCTCCATCCATTCCAGAATATTTCCGGCGAAGGAGGCCGATTTCTCATCGTTCTGTTCGAAAAATTCGGGTGCGAAGCCATACTCTTTCGCCGCTTCCAGAATTAATTCCTTGTCGTAGTAGGGGATATCCAGACGTTTTGCCAATGCTTGACCGACACGTCTTCCTCCTGCGCCGTATTGTCTGCCTATGCTGATGATGATTTTGTTTTCCATGAGTTTATCTCCCGATTATTCTTGAATTAAAGGTTTGTCTTCTAATTTGTTGAATTTCCTCATCTCCAACTTGAGTAAGATAAAAGCTAGAATGGAGGAGAGTCCATCCGCGATAGGCATACAAACCAAGACGCTTTCGATGGTTTGAAAATGTCGTGGAAGAAATATCAAAAGCGGAACCAAGAGCAGTAGTTGCCTAGTGGAAGAGAGTATGACCGCCATCGGCGCCTTTCCTATGGATTGGAAGAAGTTGGAGGTCACCATTTGGAAGCCCACGATAGGGAAGGCGAGGCAGCAAATCCTAAGGTTGGTGATGGCGATATCGATGAGCGCGGGATCGTTGGTGAATAATCTCGCCACATAATATGGGATGGTCTCGGAGACGATGAAGGCGAATGTGGTCACGCAGGTAGCTGCTATGATAGTGATCTTCAAAACGGCCTTTACTCTCGAATAGATTTGCGCGCCGAAGTTGTATCCCGCGATAGGTTGCATGCCTTGGTTGAATCCCATGACGATCATGGCGAACATCATCAAGACGCTGTTGGCAATGCCGCCATAGGCGCCTACAGCAAGGTCTCCACCATATTGGTAAAGCCCTTTGTTGATAAGGATGACCACCAGACAGGCGCAAGCATTCAGCATGAAAGGGGCCATGCCGATGGAGATGATGCCTTTGATGATGCGGCCGTCGAATTTGAATATGCTGCGTTCCCAATGCAGTACGCCACTTCGGTCGTTGAAGTGTTGCATCACAATGATCAGTGCCACGGTTTGCGCTATGATGGTGGCGCTTGCCGCACCTCGGATTCCCCAACCGAATACGAAAATGAATAGGGGTGCCAACGCCAAATTGATCAGAACGGTGAGGAAGGTCATCTTCATCGCCTTTTGTGGGTGCCCCGATGCACGCATCACGTTGTTAAGTCCCAGATAGAGGTGCGTGATGACGTTTCCGATCAGAATGACCTGCATGAAATCTCTGGCGAAGGTGATGGTATTTTCGCTGGCACCGAAAAAGAACAGGATGTCGTCGAGGAAGATAAGTCCTAATGCCATAAAGATGATACCCAAAGCGACATTCAGCAAAAACACGTTGCCTAATACTTTTTGGGCGCTCCGCATATCTTGTTGTCCCAACTTGATGGAGGTCAGCGTGGATCCTCCCGCGCCGATCATGGCACCGAAAGCGGCGGATAGGTTCATCACAGGCATGGTGATGGCAAGTCCGGATATTGCCAATGCGTCTACACCTTGACCGATGAAGATTCTATCGATCACATTGTAGAGTGCGGAGGCTACCATGGCCGCTATGGCGGGGCCTGAGTAGCTGATCAATAATTTGCGCACATCCTGTGTGCCTAATTCTTTTGGGTTTTTGGCCATTGTTTTTGTCTCGATATTTGCTCGGTAAAGGTACAAAAAAAACATGGAGTTTAGAATTTAAACTCCATGTCTGAGGAAATTAGTTTTATATGTAACGAAAATTCCTCGAAAATAGAAATCCTTTTTTTGAGTCATAGTGTTTTAGGACAAACCAATATGGTTCAAATAAAACGCCCCAAAGGGAATCTCCCTTCGGGGCGTTTTTCTGTTGGATATTTATCCTCTGTATTACTTCACGATCAACTTGGTAACCTCGTTACCTGCCTTTACGAAGTAGATGCCTCTCTCGTTGATAGAGAACTCGTTGTTGAAGTCAGGAACCGCAACGAACTCCTTTACAACTTGACCTGCCACATTGGTGATGACTACATTGCAACGATCCAAAACGATCAATGTGCAAGAACCATCCTCCGATGGGTTAGGGAAGAGATACATTTTGCTGATCTCTGTCGCGTTCTCGACGCTTGTAGGATCTACATTTACGCTGAACTCCATGCCTACGCAAGTGACGTCGTCGATTTCCAAAGTACGAGTGGTGTTCTCGTTACCACGCAACATCCAGCTGAACTTGCTGATGCTCTCCTTAGAGAAGGCTATATCTGTACCCCAATCTGGAGCTTGCTTCAAGCTTGCGAGATTTACGGAAACCTCTTTCCAGTCGGTAGAACCCTCAACATCGTAGCTGTGGTAATCCTCATCCTTGACAGCGGTCATCACTGCTCTGAAGATGTGGCTGCTACCCTTGAATTTGTAAGTTACCTTGCTACAGTTAGAGATATCCATGCCGCTCTTATCCTCTTGTAGGTACATATCGACACCGCAGTATGCCTCGTTGCCGCCGCCCCACTTGTTACCCATCTTAGCGGTAGCCTTGATGTGTTGGTCTACTGGCAATTGATCTGCCTCTGTGATGGTTGAGTGTGGATTTGCGTTTTGCTCAGCGTCGTCGAATACCTTCCAGAAACCGCCGATACGTGTCTTGGTATCGTTGTCGGCAACGTCGTCGATCAAACCTGGATCAGTCCATCCTTCTGGATAAACGGTGATGGTTACGCCCATGGTCTCGGAATCTGTTCCGTCGGAGATGGTAAGTGAGAATACATTCACTCCAGCCTTCAAACCTGAAATCTCAGTCTTAGCGGAAGATGGGTTGGCGATTGTCGCGCCCTCACCCTTGGTTTGCTCCCACTTGTAGGTATAGTTGCCTGAACCTCCCTTAGCGGAACCGGAAACAGTCACTTTGTCCTCTGGCAAGAATACCTTGGAACCTGCGCAAATGGATGCCTCGAACTCTGGAGTCTCCACTACCAATACCTTAGGAGTGTAGTTGATCCAACTCTTTGCGGCAGCAAGTTGTCCGGCACCGTTTGAGTTGATCTCAGAACTAGACCATCCTGATTTCTTGATGACGTTCGCCTTCAAGATAGACCAAGCCTCGTCTCCGTCGGTGTTCTTGTTGGCCATTGACCAGAAACAGTGGATTACGCCTCTATCCTTGTAGGTCTTGCGAAGGTCGCCGTCGCCACCACCTTGTCCGCAACCCCACTCGGTTACGACAACTGGTACCGAGGTGTTCCACTCTGGGTGTTGACCCCAGTCTGCTTGGTGGTTGTATTTCACATATCCGTGCCAAGTGTAGGCGATGTTCTCGTAGCCCTTTCCAGCATCTGTTACTTTGTCAGGGTGACGGGAGAACTCGGAAGAACCTACGATGATGACATTCTTCTTATCGATGTTTCTGATGGTAGGGATCACCTTTTTCGCATAGTTCACTACAGTTTGGTCGTCGCACAATGGCTCGTTGTAGATTTCGTACATCACGTTAGGGTATTCACCCCACTTGGTTGCGAAATAGGTAAAGAAGTCATTGGCTAAATCTACCCAGTTCTCCGCTTTGTGCTCGTGGAAGTCGATGATGACGTAAACGTCGTTCTCGATACAAGCCTTGATTACTCTGTCGGCCATCTCCTTCATCCATTCAGGATTGTAACGGTAGTTCTCTCTTGAACCACCCTCTTTGTAACCCCATACGTCATTGTATTTAGAGCAAGCCTCTTGTCCGTTGGAACCACAAGGAGAGATAGTGATAGGCAATCTGAATACCTGCATGTTGTATTCGTCCACCAAGTAATCGACAGTCTCTTTGTCCCAGAAGAGTCCTACTGGGTTCTCGTTGATCCAGAAGTAGCTGATACCAGCCAAAGAGGTCTTTTCGCCCTTCTCGTTGGCTACGTAACCCTTGCTTGTGTTCAAGTATCCGTTCTTGGTAACGACGAACTCTTTTCTCTTGGTTGGCTTCGCGATGTTGACCTCAAGATCTTGGGTGTATCCACCCATTGTGACGCTGATCTTATCCTTTCCGTATGACTTAGCGGTATAGATACCATCCTTCACGTTGCTTGAGAAGGTGGCAGGAAGAGCGATCTTTTGTCCTGCCGCATTGTATCCGATAGGGAATACTCTGAGCACATCCATTGGAACCAAATCGATCTTTCCAGGATTGTTTTTGATCTTAACGATCTCTTTGTCTGTCACGTCAGACTTGATGAAAGAGAAGTAGTCGATGTTGGCGGAAGCCATCTCGTTGATCACTTTGAAGGTATGCTTTCCTGCTGTCAAATAGAAGGAAGGACCATCAGATGCAGGGATCT
The DNA here is from genome assembly GCA_045601045.1 of Paludibacteraceae bacterium. Classification (GTDB taxonomy): domain Bacteria; phylum Bacteroidota; class Bacteroidia; order Bacteroidales; family Paludibacteraceae; genus UBA1181. Next base: position 15,072 of record JAZRZA010000048.1, on the reverse strand, counting down.
CAAACCAGTCTCCCATAGGTCTTTTCCACCAGTCGTCGCCATCCTCAAGGTCGCCCTCGAAGTTGTAGTAAGCGAATGCTCCGTCGTCCATTACTACGCGGATTTTACCGTCTCTGATAGCCACATACTTAGCAGAGAATTGGTACATGCCTGTAGTTGGAATCTCCACTTCATAGTTGAGGATCTCTCCTCTCTCGTCGAAATAACCGATGGAAACATTGTTCTCAACGACTATTTCAGTCCACTTGTCACCCTCTTTGTCTAGGAAACTCTCTGCTTGAACGGTGATTTGTCCGTTCATCGCCGCAGATGAGAAAAGTCCCATAGCCGCAAGGATGAGCTTGCTTTTGAAATTTTTCTTCATGGTTGTTTTTTATTTGATGATAATAATGATTATTCAAATTTTGTTCCCAAAAATGGTTTAATTATCTATTATTTCATTTAAATAACTGTAGGGTGGTATTCTAAAAGTGTTTCACTCTTCATCATACACCGATTGCGTGGCAAAGTTATCGTTTTTTGGAAAAAAAACAAACTTATTTTGTTTTCATTCCATTTATTACCCTCTGATACAAATCCTTCCATCCTTTCCATTCCATCTCGTCCGTGAGGTGTTCGTTGTGGAAAAGGGTGATGAAGTTTCCGTTGACCGACTTCACCCTCTCGCTCAGGCGTAGGATGTAGGCCTCGCTCTCCGATAGGGATAGTTTGAGGTTGTTGCGCAGCGATTTGTCCATCACCGCTGTCGGGTAGAGTAGCAGCGGACGCTCCTCGTTCCGTTCCAGATTGTAGAAGTGGAAAGGGAAGGAGGTGCTGGCGCGGAACCCCGGATCGTTGGAGTAACAGAGCGACCAATCGGTTTGAAATCCCTCCGCGATCAGCCGTTCGTAGGAGTCGGGTAAGGTAAAACGGAGGTAGTGGAAACGGCAATGTTCCGTGTTTTTTTTCCCTAAGCAATGCTTCAAGGCGCAATTTTCCAATCGGAAGCGCCACCACTGGGTAGAACTGTTGTAGGAGGGGTGGAGTCCTGAAATGACCTGACTCTCCAATTTCTGACGGATCTTTTTGTATCTGCGGCTCGGCAGTGTGGCGCGTTTATCCCTCTTGCCGAAGCATCCGCAGTGGTAGAAAAACATTGGCTTGTTGGGCAGCCCTTGGTGCATGTCCGCCACCTCCTGTAGGTTGAAATAGGGGTCCTCCTTTTCCCTGCTAATCACATTCCATCGCAATCGGGAGAGCTCTCTCTTTCCTTTGAACTGGTCCCTTAATAGACAGTAGAGCGTCTGCAATAAACCGTGGTTGCGGAATGCGAAGACATTGTCCACGTCAATGGTTGGAATGTAGGTGTAGGATCTTGAATGTTTAGGAGTGCCTATCTCTTTTATTTTTTCCCGTAAAAGATGTGCCCACTGGTCGATGACGGGCTCCTCTAAAAAGTGGAATTGGTAAGCGGCGCTATCCTCTACAAGAAAACGTCCGTGTTGGTCACTTTTCGTTGCGGTGTACTCTTCGTATCGGGAGAGTAGGTAGAAGGTGGCGGCGAATAGGTCGAACGGGATGTCGCCCTCGGTGGGGAATAGGGCTGTTACGCCTTCCCACGTGGTGACGCTTACCTCCTGCTTTTGTATGGATGATTCGAATAACAATCCGTGCGGAATGATGGTGAGAGAATCATCTATCTTTTTTGAAACGTAACGAATGTCCGCCTTCTCGGCAGGATCCGTCGTGATCCGAAACTCGTATCCAAGCACTTGGGTGAACAGGTGCTTGCAACTGTAAGTGAGTCTAGGTGATTCCTTTTCTGTATATAGTGTGATCATGTCTATATCATATTATTGTCGTTGAAACTGTAAAAGCCTTCCTGGCTGACAATGATGTGGTCTAAAAAACGGATGTCGAAGAACTTGCAAGCCTCCTTGACCTTCTGTGTGGAGGTGATGTCTTGCTGACTGGGCGAGAGGGAACCTGAAGGGTGGTTGTGTCCCATCACGATGGCGCAGGCCAATAGTTCCAAAGCCTTCTTCATGATGATTTTCACATCGATGACAGAGAGCGCCACACCGCCTGTGCTGACTCTTTCCCGACAGACAATTTTGTTGGAGTTGTTCAGGTAAAGCACCCAAACCTCCTCGTGGGGAAGGTCCTCGATGTTCCTTAACGCTTCGTAGGCGTCTGTGCTGTTTTTGATGGAGGGACGTTCCAGCGCTTTCTCAATATTCCTTCTTCTTCCAATTTCCATGGCGGCGGAGATGCAGATGGCTTTCACCTCTCCGATTCCGTTGTATTGGGTCAGTTGGTTGATCCCCTTCCGACTCAACTCGGAGAGATTGTTGCCGTTGTCGTTCATAATCCTTTGCGACAATTCGACGGCAGTCTCCCTGCTGTTGCCACTTCCTATCACTATGGCGAGCAGCTCCGCGTTGGAGAGCGCGCTCGCGCCTTTCAATAACATCTTTTCCCTCGGACGGTCGTCTAATGACAACTCTTTGAGGCTCAAACGATCAGGTAAATTGTTCATTTTATTATTATTTTAGTTATATCTCTTTCGCAGTTAGGTGGTTGATCAGCGGATTGGCGTACATGGTCCAGAACCGCTCTTGCAAGAATGGTATATCTTTGTTCGGTAAATCAATCTTGCTGATTTGATGGGTGACATAAGATTCGAACTGCATTTTCTCCTCTTGGGTGTATTGTTTTCCCAAGTGTTCCGTGTTCCCTCGGAGATTATCCATCGCCACGTAATTGAGCGGATAGATGCGGTAGTTCTGGTGGATCTTTTTGTCTATGATGACCGTCACCTTGTCTATGACGGTTTGTCTGTCATCCTCTTCGTTAACCAATCGGTCGATTTCGTCGTTGATGCTCTCCGTGATTTGGATATGTACATCGCCTTTGTATCCCATCACACCCACTCTCATGCTTAATACATCGTCGGCGGGGCTCTTCTTGAACTCGGCGTCGTCCCTCTTTTGTTGGAACTCCTTCGCTTTTAAGTAGTCGCAGGAGTCGTATTGATAGGAGAAGCTGACGGGAACAATGTTGAGGTCCATGAATCCCTTCTTGACACTCTCTTTCCCGCTGATGGAGAACATCTTCAAAAGGCTCTCCTGTGTGCGGTCGTCGGAGTCTTTGGCACGACCCTCTCTTTGGGCGATCCAAATGGAGGTTCTGCCTGAGGTGATGGCGCTGCGGATGTAGTTGGACAACATTTGAAATGCCTCAAAAAGTTCTCTTTTGGTGCCGCTTCTGCGGACAAGGAAACTTTTGTTCAATTTAAGGGCGTCGGTGATCCAAGGACGGGCGCAGAGGTTGTCTCCTATGGCGTTCTCTGTCGTCACGATACCGCTTCTGTACATCAACGTGTTGAGAATGCCCGCGTCCATGATGATGTCACGGTGATTCGATATATAGAGGTGTTCCCTTGATCGGTCCACCTTCTCCACGCCCTCTATGCTATATGTGCTTCCTGTGGCGTCCAATGATCGGAGAATGATTGGCGCGATGAGTTGCGATTGAAAGTCATATACGCTATTCATGCTACGCAACCATTGAACAACCTCTTCTGTATTCTTATCTGGGAAAAGCATCTTGATGACGGCGATGACCTCCGGATCATTGGTCATGCGTTCGATCACCGCTTTCACTTCGTCGTCCCTATATGGACGTATGCTGTCATAATTGAATTCAGTTGCCATAGATTTCCTATTTGCTCCTAATTTATTTACTAATGTAAATTAGATCTCCCGCAGCGGGTTGGGTGCGGTCACCTCTTTTGATTTTGTTGTAACGGCGGATTTGCCATTTGCGAAGGCCGAACTCATCCGCGATGGATTCGTAGGTGTCGCCCCGTTGCGCGGTAACGACCTCTCTCTTGCCCTCTTTTCTCACACTGTGGGTGTCGCATACAGGGATGGTTCCCATGCTGCTGTTCTTCAAATATTTAACCTCGTTGTTGACGATAGGCTCTGAAGACTTTTTACCCTTCTCATCCTTCTTGGTCGGATTGGAAGGAGCGATGACATCGTTCGGCATCTTGCCTAACGCGAGTTGGTCGTATTGTTGTAGATTGTAGGTCTCGATAAGTTCGATCAGACGCTCCGCGTAATCTTTGGCGGTGGCATATCCGCACGCCTTCAATCCTTTTGCCCAACCTTTGTAGTCTGTGACATCAAGGGCAAACAAGGGCTCATATCTCTTTCTCTTTAAGAATTGGGAATGGTCTTCGTAAGAGAGTTCTGGTTTGCTGTATTTGCGGAAGCACTCTTGCTTCTCGTCGTCGTCGTGATAAACACGCTCGCCTGTCCAGTCTTGGTGACACTTGATGCCGAAGTGGTTGTTGCTCTTCTTGGCCAATTCGCTCTGGCCTGCACCTGATTCCAAGATGCCTTGCGCCAAGGTAATGCTGGCGGGAATGTGGTGCTCCCTCATTTTGTCCACCGCGATTTGAGAGTATTTGTTGATGTAGTCGACGTTCACCTGCAATTTCTTCGGTGCGGCGGCAATCGCGCTGGCGATGGATAATAGACCTATGATTGTGAGCGAAATTTTTCTCATTCTTCCCATTTTTATTTATTTTTACAAAGATATAGCATTTTAAAACAATAGAAAAACTTTTTTCGATATGGATACCAAGGAAATTGTCTGTAAAGTGGATGTGCTTTCGCTGGATGAGTTGACAAGTGAGGAGCGTATGTTGGTGGCGTGTGCCAAAGATGCTACGGTAGGATCCTATTCCCCTTACTCCAAATTCGCGGTGGGCGCCGCATTGTTGTTGGCCAACGGAGAGGTGGTGAAGGGTAGTAACCAGGAGAATGTCTCCTATCCATGCGGCCTCTGCGCGGAACGAACCGTGCTCTTCTATGCCAACGCCGCCTATCCTGACCAAGCGGTCAAGTGCTTAGCCATCGCGGCGCAAAATGTGGATGGTTTCCTCCCATCTCCCATCACTCCCTGTGGCGCCTGCCGTCAAGCATTGCTGGAGACGGAGAACCGTTTCGGCGAGAAGATGAAGGTGATTCTCTATGGTACAGAGCGGATCTATCGGGTGGAGAGTGTGGCGTCGTTGCTGCCACTGCAGTTTGAGATGTGAGGAGGAAATTAAGAATTAAGAATTCGTGTTGTGAAAAATTATGTTGCATAGCATATTTTTTGACCTTCGGATGTGGCGTTAATTGCAAAAATCACTAACTTTGCGGCTCATTTATAGATATTTAAAATTAAAACTATTGTAGCCGTTATGAAAGCATCATTGAAGGATGTTTTTGCTCCGAGACTTTTCACCTCGATGAAGGGGTATAACAAGGAGCGTTTTGTGACAGATTTGATGGCTGGTATCATTGTGGGTATCGTCGCCATTCCGTTGGCCATCGCATTTGGTATCGCCTCTGGTGTGGGCCCGACAGAGGGTCTTTTGACCGCGATCATCGCAGGTTTTTTGGTCTCTTTCTTCGGAGGTACGAAGGTGCAGATCGGAGGTCCTACGGGTGCGTTCATCGTAATCATCTATGGAATTATCCAACAGTATGGTTTGAGTGGATTGACCATCGCCACCATTATGGCGGGTGTGCTTTTGATTTTCATGGGACTCTTCCACTTGGGTAGTGTCATCAAGTTCGTCCCATATCCGGTTATCGTAGGTTTTACCGGTGGTATCGCGTTGACGATCTTCTCTACGCAAATGAATGATTTGTTCGGTTTGGGTATAGAGAAGGTTCCTGCCAACTTCCTTCAAAAGTGGGCTTGCTATTTCCAAAACTTCTCCCATATCAACTTCTGGGCTTTGGGTATCGGTGTTTTGAGTTTGGCGCTTATCATCATTACACCTAAGTTCTCGAAGAAGATTCCAGGCTCGTTGGTGGCGATTGTTGTGGCTACTATCGTTGTTTATATCTTGAAGGCTTATTGTGGTGTGACATGTATCCAGACCATCGGTGATTTGTACGAATTGCCTCATGGCGTTCCGGCACCACATCTTCCTGTAATCGAGTTGAAGGAGGGAGAATCTTTCTTCCAATTGGTTCGCACCCTCTTCCCCGCAGCCTTCACTATTGCGATGTTGGGTGCGATCGAATCATTGCTCTCCGCTATGGTGGCGGATGGTGTGATCGGTGACAAGCACGATTCCAACACGGAGTTGATCGGACAAGGTATCGCTAATGTGGTGGTTCCTTTCTTTGGTGGTATTCCTGCCACTGGCGCCATCGCCCGTACCATGACCAATATCAACAACGGTGGCCGTACTCCAATCGCCGGTATCATCCATGCGATTGTGCTTTTATTGGTGCTTTTGTTCTTGGGTCAATTGGTGGGATATATTCCAATGCCATGCTTGGCGGGTGTGTTGATCATCGTGTCGTACAATATGAGCGGATGGCGTTCGTTCGTCTCTTTGTCTAAAGCTCCTAAGTCTGATTTCTCTGTTTTGATCGTCACATTTGTTTTGACTGTCATCTTCGACTTGACTGTCGCCATCGAGATCGGATTGCTTTTGGCTGTTTTGTTGTTCATGCGTCGTGTCAACGAGTCTTCTATCATCCGTGTGTTCCATGACGAGATCGATCCGGGAGAGAATTTGGACGTTACTGTTCATGAGGAGAAGTTGCATATTCCTGACGGTGTGGGTGTGTATGAAATCGACGGCCCTTACTTCTTCGGTATCGCCAATAAGTTCGATGAAATCATGTCGGAGGTGGCCGAGGCGCCAAAGGTCCGTGTCATCCGTATGCGTAAGGTTCCGTTCATTGATTCAACAGGTTTGCACAACTTGGAGAACTTGTGTGTGCAATCACAACGCGCTAACATCAAGGTGGTTCTCTCTGGTGTCAACAAGCACGTCCGTTCTATGCTGTTGAAGGCTAAGTTCGATGCGCTGATCGGCGAGGAGAACATCTGCTCTAACATCAATGAGGCTTTGGCGAAGGCTGGCTCATACGTTGGAGAGCCCAGCAAGGCTGAATAATATCTGAAATTATATTTTTTGAATAGGAAAGGATGATGCAGTGATGTGTCATCCTTTTTCTTTGGTGGAATACAGTAAAAAAAAGAAAGTCCACCGTTGTAGCGACGATGGACCTCTTTTGAAAAAAACAACACTTACTTTCAAACAAACGGTAGACGCTTTGGGAGTCTTTTCAGTATGCCCAATGCATAAGAACACTCTTATGCGCCCGATGCATTCGGCGTATAAAATGTTTCTTTGCCAGACTTTCGCCTCGCATTAGTTTTATTTTTCTAATAAGTTGAGAAAATGTGATTTGCCTGCCGGCTTTGAATTTTCTCAGGAAACATTTTAATTACGACGCAAAGGTAGAAAGAATTTTTGTATTTGCAACGAATTGAAGAAAAAAATCATTTCAAAAAATTTTTTTTGTCTGTTTTTCCCGCCACTGTGTATTGTGTTCTATTATTCAGTATATTAGCGCAATGATAACGTGGATGTTAAAAGCTTAGTATTGATAACCATGAAAACACTTTTGCGGAAGGTAGTATCCGTTTGGATGCTTCTCTTTTCAATCATTGTTCTGGCCAATGGCGCCGAGATTACGCCCAATGGCACCTATTACATTTTTCACTCTTCAGGTATGGCGCTCTCTGCGGTGGATGGCGTGCCTAATTTGCATACATTCAATGCCGCTAATCCCCAAAAATTTCAGCTGGTGCCGTCGGGTGGCTTCTATCTGATAAAGAGTGTGCAGCGTAATGCGAATCTAGGGAAGACGGGTGATTGGAATACTGAATTCACCTCTTCGACAGGCAATGCGGCGAAGTTCTCGATCGAGCGCGCTGGCGGTGAGTATGTGAAGTTCAAATGTGCGGAGAATAACCGCTATGTCGGCACCGATTCCTATGTGCCGGGAGCCAGTGTCTATTCGGATAAGAACGGTAGTGAATCGCTCCATTTTTGGTATTTGCGAGAGGCGAACGGATCAACCCTGATTACGGATGGCTTGAAGATGACGATTGATAAGGCGGAGGCAAGGCTCTCCGCTACCCGAGAGGGCGATGGCGAGGGAGAGTACACGGCCGCCGTGCGCAAGCGTTTGAAGGATGTTGTGACGACTGCCCAGTCGGTGTTGGATGCTCCTACGAGTCAAACTGAGATCGTGGACGCCACTACGGCTCTTCTGGATGCCTTGAATGAGTACAACAACCAGCGGAATTTGCCTTTTCTTTCAGGGGAAAAATATTATGTGGTCCATGCGAGCAACCGTTATCTCTCCAATGAAAACGGGGCTGTACAGCTAAAGAACCGTTCCACAGCCACCAAGATGCAGTTCCTCGTCGAACCTCTTTCAGACGGAACGTATGCCTTGAAGAATGTTGCCTCAAATAGCTATGTCACCGCATCTGGTGAATACGATGTGAAGATGGCTGCCTCTGCCTCCTCCAGCGCTGCCCGCTTTAAGATAGGGTATGCGCCCAGTGAGGATTATTATGTGCGTTTCCAATTTGTCTCCAATGGTAAGTATATGGGTACGGATGGCACTTCGGACGGCAAAGGGGTGTATAGCGACAAGAGTGGATCGGATGGTAAACACTACTGGCATTTGGAAAGGGTGAATCGTCCGGTTGAGGCTAAGAAATCCTTCTTGATAGGCAGTCCGGCCATTCGTTTGGGTGTTAACTGGTATGATGAAGCGGGTAACCACATCAATGCCCATGGCGGTTGCGTGCTTTATGAAAAGGGAACCTACTATTGGTTTGGCGAAAACTATCGTCCTTCGCCTGTGAGAAGCAATGGTATTGTCTGCTACTCATCCAAAGATCTCTATAATTGGAAGCGGGAGGGCATGGCCTACCAGTGTCCGGAGCAGCCGCTCCGCAGCGATTACCAAGATATGAACTACGGCCGTACTTTGGAGCGTCCGAAGGTGATGTATTGCCCTAATACGGGGAAATATGTGATGTGGGTGCATTGGGAGAATGGTTCGGGTTACGCCGCCTCCCGTGTGGCGATCCTCTATGCCGACCAAATCACCGGACCCTACCGTTTTGTGAAGACGATGCGTCCTCGCGGCGATGAACAGCCCTCCGGATCTCGTGACCAGACGCTGATGTATGATCCTGATTACAGGGTGGGGTACCACTTCGGATCGGCGGAGGAGAATATGACGATGCATGGCACTTTGCTCAAAGATGATTTTCTGGATTTGAGCGCCACCTGGGAGCGGATGTTCGTTCGGAAACAGTATGAGGCACCCGCTATCTTCAAGTACCACCAACGCTTCGTGGCGATCACCTCTGGCTGTACCGGTTGGGATCCCAATCCGGGCCACTCCTCCTTCTCCCAGATGCCCCTCTCGGGCTGGGAAGATGCGGGCAACCCTTTTGTGGACGCCAATGCGAACTCCTCCTACAATAGCCAGAGCAATTATGTATTCAAAGTACCAGGCAAGTATGACGCTTACATCTATATGGGCGACCGCTGGAAGGGCGGCGACTATTTTAACGATGCCAATGTGGGTGAGTCGTGGCATATATGGCTGCCGATCGATATGCGTACAGGTTATCCCATCATCCACTTCTACCAAGAGTGGAATTTAGACCTTTTTGACCAATTGAATCGTTACCGCCGTGTGGCTCGTTTTCAGGAGGGCAAACAGTATCTTTTGCTCTCGAAGAATGCGAATAAGATCCTTTCCGAAAAGGATGGACGCCTTGCGCTGACGGAGGATAATGACGAGATCAACCTTTCGTTCAGACTCTCGAAGGTGGGAGACTATTATGTTTTGACCGATGTGGCGACAGGACGTGCCTTGGATGCTTCAGGCGATTTGCTTGCTTTGCGGGATTCTTCTGGCTCGTATGAGCAGCAGTGGCGCATCTCATCCGCGGGAAGCGACGGTTACTGCTACTTCACGCCTCGTTCTTCCAACGCTGTGTTGACCAATTTCGGCGCGTCGCCAACCGCCAATGGTATGGTGGGACTCGCCGCTGCCCAAAAACATCCAAGTTGTCAATTCGCCTTCTGTTTCGATTCTCAAAAGTTTGACGACGAGGCGATCTCAGACGAGTCGGATGGCTCTTACGCCTCTTGGATCGAGTCGAAAGGTTATCGTAGGGTGGAGACCACTGACCTCGACGCTCCTGTTTTCAACCGTACCGAAATGGACGATTTGTCGATCTCTGTGGAGAAGGGTAGGATATGCCTCGTCTCTTCGGTAGCTCGCGAGGTGACAGTTTGGCGTGTGGAGGGTAGTTTGCTTTGTACTCTTCGCCTTGCCCCATCCCAAACGGAGGAGTTGCCTCTCTCCGCGGGATGTTATGTGGTGGAGGGAAGAAAAGTGGTGGTGAAGTAGGATTGGGTTCCTATTCGAAAAGGTTGAGGCCTAACACTTTCCAAAAATCTTTCGGCAATGAGACGTTCTCCAACTCGATCACGGGTTTGAAGAATTCGGCTACCTCATCAGGTCGGTATCCGGCGATGCCGCAACCGATTCGGGTGACGAGGAATCGCTTCTCTGGATGCTCCTTCGCGTATTGGCAGAATCTGCCGACTGCGGATTGAAGGCTTTGTATGCCCTCCATTGTAGGAATAGCGTAGCATTGACCTTGCATTCCCTCACCGACGCCCCATTGCGCACCGAATTTTTCCATAGCGGTACGAGCGGCTCCTCCACCGTGGTGGCCTTGCGCGTTGCTGCCGAATACGAATACTTCATTGGCCTCCAGATGGCTAATGAGATGAGGCGTCTCTCGGTTGGTGTAGTAGTTTTCGTTGTAGCTTCTCCTTCGTTCAATTTTCTTTTCGTAGCTCTCATTGGCGTCCCATTCACTCGCCATTTTGGAGAAGTAATTCAGTTTAGAGGCTCTCTCTCTTCCCCAAATGTTAGATGCGCCAGTTACTTCGTGGCTGAACTCGATCACATTGGTGATGGAGATCATTTCGGAAACCTCCTTGACATTGTGGTCTGATCCCATGTAGGAGAAGGTCCATCCTTTCGCTTTCAGCTCCTCGATGAGCTTTTTCACCTTCGCTGCGCTCCACTCTTTGGAGGAGTTTTCCATGCCATCTGTCATGATTGTTACCATTCCTATCGCATCCTCATCCTTTTCTGTTGTTTTGAGCAGTCTTGTGAGCGATTGTCCCACTGCATCGTAAAGGGGGGTGCAACCACACGGTTCGTACTCCTTGAACTCCTCGACGGAGCCTGCGGGCACCGCATCCCAAATGGTACGCACATCCTTATCTTTTTCGCCGCTGTCAAAGGTGACAAGGGTGATGAAGTGTTCCTGTACCTCGTTGTACTTCTTCTGTGCCGCTTGGATGGTTTGAATGGTTTCGTTGATGCCCGATAGGGTTACGTGCTCCAATCCGCTCATAGAACCACTTTCGTCTACGATGATCAAGTTGTAGATTTTTGCTCTCTTAGCCAATTCGTTGTTGCTTTTCTGATTTTCCATAATCCATGATTTTAGTTAATAAGTTACTGCTATGGTATGTGTTTTAAATACACCGCAAATATAGTGTAATTTTTACATATAAATAAGGAGATAGAGTAATTTTTACGCAAATTGTCTCTTTTTTGACTTTTTTGTATAAAATACAACAAAAAAGGTTGCTCGAAAGGGCAACCTTTCATCCCTATCGGAGATGTTTTACTTTTGAGTCAAGACAACGGATGTGTTGTTGAACGATTTGAAACCATTCAAAAACTCCAGGATACTGTTCCATTCGGTCTTCTCCGCTGGGGTTACAGGAATCTTTTGTTTGATCAGGTTCTTGTAGTCGTCACAGTATAGATTTTGTTTAATGGAAATGCGATTCTCTATGCCTTTTTTTAACATTCCCCAATCCAAACAGCTGGATTGGGGGATGTGGTTTTTTACTATTGTTCGTTATTAATCTTCGTCATCGTCATCGTCGTGGTCGTGATGATGATGCTCCTCCGCATCGTGGGAGAGGACAATCTCTCTGGCTACGAGTGATTGGTTGCCCGCCTCGTCTGTGCAGTAAACGACAAGATGATAGTTACCAGGGGCTGCGTTCTCAGGAATCACGATGTCGTGGTGATGCTCATGCTTGTTGCGGTATCCTGACAAATCATAGGACTTCTTAAAGAAAAATGGCTCCTCCCCAGCTCTGACGGTGGTTGAGTGGCTATGGCCATCGAAATTGTTGTGGATCTCGATTAGATAACTGCCCAACATGACATCGTCGGAAAAGTCGCATTCGAAGTGGACACCGGCGCCTATTAATAGTTCGTCGCCATCCTCTGGTTCGTCAAGTTGGATGACAGGACTGGTGGTATCCGCAGCCTCCTCTTTCTCGCATGAAGCGAATGTGAGCGCAAAGAAAATAGTGAGAATTGAATAAATTTTTAATGCTTTCATAATGTTTTACTTTTTAAAAGTTGAGGCGAATGGTTGTTTGGATGTCGATGCCCGCCTCAGGCAATTCGATCCGTCTGTAAAAATTGAGATGGTTGAGGTATTGTGCGTCGAGCAGGTTCCTCACATGCAAAAGGAGGGACAACTTGCTTTTGCTTAGAGGAAAATCGACATTACCTCCTATGTGGATCAGATTGTAACCCGCCGTTTCCATTTCATTGTGACAAACCCTGTGTTGGGCAGCCACGCTTTGGCACTCCGCGAAGCACCTCCACCGCGAAGCCTCCCAGCTCAATGTGTTCCGCATGCAAGCGGGTGGCGAAAATGGTGTCGCCGTATGGGCATGGTGGTCGTATGTGTGGACGTACTCTCCGACGAAAGTGTAGTGTAGCCCACGCCAAATCTTGCCTTTGACACTGATTTCTCCTCCCATGATGGTTGTGGGAGCGTCCATGTATTGATAGACCTGACCTGCGTCAGGGAGCATAGACCAGCGTCCGGTTGGATGTAGCGCGATGAAGTGTGGATAATAACTGTAGAATGGAGAAATTGAAGCTTCCCAGTTTCCCCGGCTGAACTTGTATGACAAGTCTATTTGCCATCCTTGCTCGCTGGTCAAACTACTATCACCCATCTCGTGGCGAAAAGCCCCGTGATGTACTCCGTTGGAAGTCAGTTCGTTGACAGAAGGAAGCCTGAACGCATGGCCCACAGATGCTTGGACACTGTGTCCGTTGTCCGGCTCATATTCGATGCCTAACGAAAGGGAATAGTCGTGGAAGTTTCTGACAACCTTTGAGACGAGGTCCTCGTAAGGTTGTGTGTGGACGTGTCCGATGTCATACCTCACGCTACCACTAAGCCGCAAATCGGAGTGGGGACGGTAGTTGGCAAGTAGATAACTGCCTCCTTCCCATCTGTTATAGGCTGGGATTAGGAATCCGTATCCTCCGATGCTGTTATGCTGCCATGTGGTCGACAATCCACCGTAAAACTCCCATGAATGGTTGGGCGTAAGACGGAACTGTAACTGTGTGCTGCCTGTATGGAGGTGAAACATCAGTTCCTTGTCCGGGTCTATGTCCGGTGGAGTCTGGGCGGGATTGTGTGTGTGGAATCGGCTCCATTCTTCCCGATGGTTCAATTGGTATCCCAAGGTCAATTTGGTCTGTATTTTTCTCTTCGTCCAAGTGTTGGTCGAAGTGACTTTGAAGTGGTTGACCTTGCCATATGGATAATCTATGTTCCATCGGTTGCCGTCATCTTCCAAGGCGGCGCTATTGGGCAAACCATGCGCTCCGCTGAAGAATCCAGACTTTTGGTAGCTGTCGCTGATATTGACTCGTCCTTCGTAACTGCCGCTTTTGTATGCCAGTAGAGCATTGGCGCACCGCTCCATGCCGGCTGTGTTTTTCAGCCGTTTGCCATGTATGGGCAACCTCATGCTCAGATAGGTGAAACTATCTGCTGGCACACGATAGTCGGCCCAATGCCTCTCGGTGTAGCGTATTTTCGTGAATATCTTGTTGCGTTTCGCCTGCAACATCACCGAACCATCCAGTCCGGAACTGACACTCTGATACGACACCAAGGCTTCGCCCGATAGTGTGTCCTTTTTAGGAAATGGGGGTGGTAAAATCTCAATGGTTCCTCCCATGGCGTCGCTGCCATAGATGACGGAGGCTGGCCCTTTGATGATATTGACACCTTCGACGTGGAATGCGTCGATTTCTAGTCCGTGATCGGCTCCCCACTGTTGTCCCTCTTGTTTCACGCCATTTTCTGTAACCGCAATGCGCTGGAATCCCAACCCGCGTATCATGGGCTTGCTGAATCCCACACCGATATCCATGGCTTGTATACCTTCCGTTTGCGCTAGCGCATCCATAAGATTCTGACCTGAACGCAATTGGATCTCGTCAGCGGATACGTAGACAGACGGTTGAGTTGCCATGGGAGTCTTTGGTGTAGAAGGTCCCACAACTGATATTTCGGGAAGTATGACAGTCGCGAGACTGTCTTCGGATTGCGCAAATGATGTTACGATTGGACAATGGACCACAAGCAGAGAGAGTAATCCCTGTTTGATTTTCATCGTAAACGGTTTTGCGGAAATGACCGCAGTCATCCCTACAGTTATTAAAATCGGAAAATAACAATCTGTTGTTATCCTATAACTGGGGGAGCGCGAAGACTCGGCAGATCCTCCTTGTGTTTCACGATGCTTTGCGTCAAGCAAGGCGTTAAGGAGAGAAAAAGAAGCACTGTCGCCGGTAGATTCAGTGCTTGGGTGTTTATATAAAGGGTTTGGATTATTTCACACAGTGTACAGTTGCAGTCTGTTGCGGATATCGGACTGAAATGCTCTTTGTGTTTGACGTGATCTTTGCAATCTTGACACACGACAGTATCCTGCTCGCATTCATGGGTATGCAAGACACCGATGGCCTGTAACATAAGGTAGGTGGCCAACAAGAAAAGACCAATTAGTCTATTTTTTGTTTGGGGTCTGATCAAGACGCTTTATCTTTTAATATTTGTTGCAAAAGTAAGAAATTTTTTTCGGAAATATTTGAAAAAAACGAAAAAAGGGCACTGACCGACACGGTTCTTTCATTTGAAACAAAAATTTTCTTCATTTATTTTTGCATACCTTGGGTATTATGCGATTTTCCCAAGGAAAATTCTATACATTTGCACACAGCAGTGCCGAAGCACCGCTCGTTAGTGTTTCTCCTTTGA
>JAZRZA010000047.1:0-6734 GCA_045601045.1 Paludibacteraceae bacterium | reverse complement strand
ATCGGCATTGGCTCTACAAAGCCCAACTCTTCGATTCCGCGTAGGATCTCTTCGCTTAATCCTAATTCTCTAAATGTTGCCATAAAATAATTGTGTCCGCTCTCATGCGGCGATTTATGGAGGAAAATCGATCCTCCTTCTGAAAATATTCGCAAAGGTACGAAAAAAGATTGGACTGCCCAAAAATCGTTGATTTATAGGACTTAAATAATGTTTAAAGCGCAAATACAGAGCGTGTGAGACATTCTTTAGGCATAATATTTTTCAATAATATGTAAAATTTACACTAAAATATTTGGTGGTGTCAAAAATAAAGGTTTACTTTGCGTCAAAATAACACAAAATAACAATTTAATGAAAATATGAGATGAATCATTTTAACGCAACCTATTAATACACGCTTACAAACTATGGTAGAGACCTTAATTAGTGGAGAATCACGCCTCGTTTTGTTTGCATTTTTTGAATCTGCCTGTCTTGTTTGTTTTTATAGTAGAAAACAATGTTTGTTACAAAATAACGAGGAGTTTCCGATAGTTTGAGATACTCCGGGAGCGTAAATCTATCAGTTTCATGGTGTTGCATTCGTTTGCTTGAAGGGAGTTGGTCAATGGATCAACTCCTTTTTTTGTCTGCCTTTTTTTGTGTTGATAGGTGAGATTGATGATTAATGCGCTAATTTTGTGGAAAATTCAGTTGTTATGGAATCTAATGAAGCGATAAGAAATATAGCGGAGCAGACACGTCAAATCATCACTTCGCTCTTGGATGAACATCCGATGAAAAGGGGTTCTGTTTTTGTGATTGGCTGCTCTTCCAGTGAAGTGGCGGGAGGCGTCATTGGCAAAAATTCCAGTGAGGAGATTGGAAAAACGATCTTCCAGACTGCAAACGAGATTCTTTCCCAGCGAGGTATCTTCTTGGCTTGTCAATGTTGTGAGCATCTCAATCGTTCGTTGGTGATCGAGGAGGCCTGCGCCGAGAAGTATGGTTACGAGGCGGTTTCGGTGGTGCCTTGGTTGCACGGCGGCGGATCGTTCGCTACGGCGGCGTATCACTCTTTTTCTTCCCCAGTTGTGGTGGAGCATATCAAGGCTTCCGCCGGATTGGACATCGGCGACACGCTGATCGGTATGCATCTCAAAGATGTGGCGGTTCCGGTTCATCCCAAGCCCAACCAAATCGGTGCGGCCCATGTGGTGGCGGCTTACTGTCGTCCGAAGTTGGTCGGTGGTGAAAGGGCGAGGTATGAGTGAAATAAAAAAAGCCAGTTTTTCGACTGGCTTTTCTTATTGTAATAAAGGTGGTTATTCCTTCTTCTTCTCCTCTGCCACCGTCACCTCATAGCCCAACTTCTTGAAAGCCTCTTTGAGCTTCTCCACGTCGGTGCTTTTCTTTTTGTAAACCACGGTCACCTTCTTCTCCTCCAAGTTGACGGCGAGGTCAGTAACGCCCTTCTCATAGGCGATGTTGTTCTCGATTTTGGCTTGGCACTTGTGGCACTTCATCGCGACGTTGAAGGTCACGCTCTCTTTATCATCTTTGCCCGCAAAGACGTTGACGGCGCTCAAAAGCAACGCTGAAACGGCGATGGCACGAAATAAATTCTTCATATATATTGCGTTTTAATTGTTTGTAAAATTATTGATTTGTCGGCTATTAATTCGTCGGCAAGATATTAAAAAACTATCTGTTTCGCAAGATTCGGAGTCAATCCTTTTGCGGAAGGCTCCAACGAAGTCCCGCATAGAATTTACGGCCATGAACAGGACCCCACACCATAGAGGCGTCGAAATGCTCGCCCCACGGATTCTCCGCATCGATGATAGGGTGTTCTTGTGTGAAATTGAGGATGTTCTCCGCACCGACGTAGATCGACCAGCGCTTGAATCTCCGCGTCACCTGTCCGCTTAGGAGCGGGTAGGACTTGTACCTCTTCTCCCAAAGTGGTTGGTCGGGGTCTGGATCCGGCATTCTACCGCCGCCGTTGAGTTGCCCGGTCGCATCGAATTGCCACTTTTTGAGTCGCGTCTGGTAAGAGAGTGTCAACAAAGTTTTGTATCGGCTGGTCAACGGTTTCTCCCGTAATTTCCCGTTGATGGTCTGCTTGACATCGGTGATGCGATGGGCGGCTGTCATGGTGAAACCTCGGAAAAACTCGTAACTCACCTCCGCTTGGAAGGTGCTCGAGTAGGATCTGCCATCCAAATTAGTGAAGTGTACCTGGTGTGGATCGCTGTCCATGTCCGCGATGACTTGGTTGAGGAAGTGGGTGTAATACCACTCCGTGATGATGGATATTTTACGGTTTTTCCCCGTTGGAATGAACGAATTGGCGCTGATGCCGAAGTTCCAAGCCTCCTCTCTTTTGAGGTTATCATCTAGGATGATTTTTCTGCTGCTGGCCATAAGGTAATTGTTCTCTCCCAACACGCGTGTGGTACGGGATCCTTTGCCTACGGATCCTCTGAAATAGATCCATTCGCATGGATCGTACTTGAGGTGTAGGCGAGGTGTGGCGAAAAATTTATCTGTAGGGTGATAATCGCCGCGGATTCCTGCCATCAGCACAAATTTGTCGAGCCATTTGAACGTATATTCCGCGAATACTCCTGGCACGAACTCATTAGACTTTTGCCCGACTTCCCCGATGGATTCGCTAAACCAGTCACCATTGAAACTGCCACCACCTTTCAGTGCGTGGCGTCTATTGAAGGTGGTTTCGTAGATAACATTCGCATAGAGATTTCCTTGTCTGGCATCGTAGTCAGATCGACCAAAAGTCGCCTTTTGATCGTGAAAAGAGCCCGCTACAATGATGCCCAAGGAGCTGTTACGGTCGTCATCGTACAAGATGCCGTTCTTGGTGAAAATCTCTCCTCGGTGGGTTGTGATGCCAATCTGATAGGGTTTTTCCAACATTCTGCTAGCCTCTTGGGTTTGCCCGGATTGGCGGTCTTCATAAATGTATTTGGCACCTACTTGCGAAATGAGATTGTCTGTACGGTAGTACCAGCGGTTGAAAAGGTTTACCTGCTGCACCTTGGGTTGGTCCAAAAAACCGTCGCCGCCCATGTCGTGCTCTTTCGTGTCGTTCTCGTAGTGGGCGAAAAGCATGGTGGAAAGGGTGTCGTTTATTTTGAAGGCGGCGTCTATGTTCCCCTCCAATCTGCGTGCGCTGCTTCCGAAGAGATTGACGGTTAGTTTATCCGATGAAATCGGCTTTTTATACTCTACATTGATTTGTCCCGTCAAGGCTTCGTAGCCATCCGCCACGGAGGAGATACCCTTTGAAACTTGGATGCTCTCCATCCAGGGGCCAGGAATGAAATTGAGTCCAAAAGGAGAAGCTAAACCTCTGAAATTGGGTACTTTCTCGGTCAACATTTGTACGTAACTTCCGGATAATCCGAGTAGTTTGATTTGTTTGGCGCCTGTCGCCGCATCCGAGTAGGAGACATCCACAGATGGGTTATTGACGAAACTCTCTCCCAAGTTGCAGCAAGCGGCACGGCGAAGTTCCCCCGCATTCATTTGTTGGGTTTGCACCACTTCGATGCGGGAGTTCATCACGTTGACCATTTTTTGTGCGGAGACATTGACCTCTTCCAGTTGAAGTGCCTCTGACAATTTGATGTTGAGATGGGTACCAGTCACAGCAACGGTGTCATCCTCGTATCCCGCAAAACTGACTACTATTCGGGAGAGGTCTCCCTCTCGTTCCAAGGCGAAGTGCCCCTCATTGTCGGTTACGGTGCCTTGGGTTCCTCCTAGCCAATTTACCTCCGCGCCTGGTAACGGCAGGTTTTGCTCGTCCACGATGGTGCCGTGGATAGCGATCCCCTCTCCGAGTGCGATAGAGGCGTAAAACATTGTTAATGTGCAAATAAACAATGTTTTGAATGGTTTTGTGAGTTGTGTTCTTGGTTTGATTTCCATGCTGCAAATATACTCATTCAATATTTGTTCTCAAAGTGGATGTGATCGCGTCTCTCTGTTTCGTAGGGAGGATAAAAGAGTGAAAATACTTTTTTGTATTTTTGTGGTGATGAAAGTGAATAATGGACACCGAACAATTCTCTTAAACTTCTTCTCCTTGGGCTTGCTTCAAGGGGCGAACTGTCTTGTTCCTGTACTGGCTATTCCGTTTATAGTCAGGGCTTTGGGTGTTGAGGCGTTTGGCAATGTGACCTATGCGCAGGGAATAGTCCAATATTTCACCATCTTGATTAATTATGGTTTCGATTATTCCGCTACCCGACAAATCGCGATTCATCGTGATGATTCTTCCAAGCGGTCAGAAATCTTTTGGGCGGTCATTTCGGCCAAATTTGTCTTGTTGGTCATCGCGGTCTCTCTCTTTTGTTTGTTGGCCTCTTTCAGTGAACGAATTGCGCAGGATCCTACCCTTTATATCTTGCTCTTTCTTATCAATTTGGGTTATGTCCTTTTTCCTACTTGGTTTTTCCAAGGTGTCGAGGAGATGGGGAAGATGGCGGTCATCAACTTCATTATCAAGGTATTGGGCACAGGCCTCCCTGTCTTCCTGGTCGCCGCTCCATCCGATTATTTAATTTATGCGGCGATGCCATCCGTGGCCTATGTGGTAATGGGAATTGCCGCTTTCTTTTATGCGAAAAGTCGATATGGACTGAAATTACCCATGGCGGAGGAGTTGCGTAAAGAACGGGATGCACAGTTTAAATTGGGTTTCCCAGTTTTCTTGAATACCCTGTTCGCTGCCCTTTATACCATAGCCAACTTGACCATTTTAGGCCTTTTCAACGAGGATTATGACCTAGGAATCTATTCGGGAGCTTATAAAATCATCAGTGCCATTATGATGGTGACGAGCATGCCAATCCATATGGCGATTTTCCCTACGATCAGTCGACGAATGGAGGACTCATTCGAGAAGGGGTGGGCCTACTATAAGCGCATGGTGGGAGTGGTATTCTTATATGCCGCCTTGGTGACTGTGGTGGTTTATCTTTCAGCACCATGGATGGTGCAAATACTTTTGGGTGATAAATTCATCGATTCCATCCCACTTTTGAAGATTATGTCCGTACTTCCCGCCTTGGTGACCATTGCCAGTATGTTTACTGTACAGGGATTGTATGGATTGGGCTTCCAGCGTTATGCCCCTTTGGTAGGCATGGCGGTTGGCGTTTCGTGTGTAGCCCTGAATTTTGTTTTGATACCTCGATGGGGAGGATCGGGCGCCGCATGCGCTTGGATTGTTGCCGAGGTGATGGAGATTCTTATTTCGGGGATAATTGTCGCGATTTGTATACGAAAATTGGAAAGAAAGAGTTATTAAGATAGAATATAGGATGGTATGACTTCTTTTCGTAATTGCATCGATGCTTTGTATAGGGGGATGAGTTATTTCTTCGCCTTCTCCATCGCCTTCCCGAACAATCTCTCCGTTTGGGTATTTACCTTGTGGGGATTTCTCTTTTTGGGAAGGAAAATAGACGATTCCATCGCTCATAAACGTCTCTTATTCGCCCCTAAGGAGCGTCGTTACCTCCCTTGCTTATTACTTGTTGTTTTGTTTCATTTGGGGGTGTTGAGTGCCCTTTGGGCGGACGATCCTTGGCTGGTTTTTCAGCGTGCCTTCGGTCCGAAACTCTCTCTCTTGATTCTCCCGTTATTCGCGTTGTTGGACGAAGAGTCGGTCGATTTTTCGGCGATGCTTCGCTTCTTCATCTTGGGTAACATGGTTTTCATCGCCTATTCCTTTTTTGTGGTATCCTGGAAATATTGGGTAGGTGAGGATATTGAACTACATCGCCACCTACTCCGTTATTTCACGGAGGTGTGCAACTTAATCGTCCACCGTACCTATTCGGGCATCAATATCTTGCTCTCTTATGTCGCGTTTTTTTACCTGGCTGGTAAGGAGCGAGTGACGAAGCGTTCAGTACTAGTGGCCGTATCCTATTTGCTCTTCTCGCTGCTCTTCCTCTTGTTGAACAACTCCCGCATCATCACGTTAGCGGCTATTCTACTTTGGGTGGGCTTTGCTCTCTTCTGGTTAATGCGCGGGAATAGGCGGGTGGTGTTGCTTTTGCTTGGGGCTCTTCTCTTGTTGGGTTCCGTCTTCGCCGTGTTGCCTTCCCGCACCAAGGATATGGTGAAAAGTGGCGAATTCATCGAATATTTGAAGCGTGATCCTCGGGCCCAAATTTGGCCTGCCGCCTATGAGTTGGGATGTGAGAAGCCTTTGGTGGGCCATGGTCTGAATAATGTGACGGGCAAGCTGGTGGAGCGGTATTTGGTTGCTGATTTTTTGGAGGGTGCCTCCCAACAATATGGCCCGCACAATGAATATCTGAACCATTGGCTTCAAATGGGTGTTCTCGGGCTGTTGCTTCTGATTGCTTTGTTGGTCGCGCTACCATGGAGTAGCTCTTGCGATAGACGACTTTTCGTTCTCCCTTTCTCCTTGATATTCGCTTTCGTCTTTTTGACGGAATCGGTATTGGACCGTTACAATGGTTGCGTCACCTTTGCGTTTTTCATTTGGCTGATGTCGCATCGAGACGTTGATGAGAATCGTGAAAATAGGGATGGAAAGGCACTTTTTGCTCTTCTTCTGGCTTTGATGTTCATTCCTTTGGTCTGTTTCACCGGTACGGTTTTTGCCGATGGGTCGCATCGCCCTTTAAAGAGATTTGTGAGGAGTGACCTGTTTCGTGATGGGGAGCCCTTCCGTGTGACACGTC
>JAZRZA010000046.1:0-29635 GCA_045601045.1 Paludibacteraceae bacterium | reverse complement strand
GTCCGATAAAATGTGTACTTTTGCTCATCGTTTATGGGTTTTTGTGGTGAAAACAAAATAAACGAAAAGGCTGAACTTCCGCAAGGAAGATTCAGCCTATTTTTATGCCTATTCAAAAATGTTTAGCGGACACCAATATTTCGCAATAAGTTGAGAGATAACTTATTACGTACATCAAACACTAACTGACAAAACAAAAACGGTGGAGTCACCATAGACGACCCCACCGTTTGACCATATACACTCATTTTATTCCTTCTTGGCCGCTTCATCCAAAAGTTTCACCTTCTCCACGATCATATCACGCTCTTTCTTCAACTTTTGAATTTTATTCACCATATCTTTGATAAGACTCTCCGCATTTTTAGACGATGCGGAGAAGAAACCGATATTGTTTTCGTAATTGGTGATGTCAGCGCTCAAAGCCTCATATTGGCGAAGCAACTTTTTCCTTTCCGCAATCAATTTCTGCTCACCCTTCTCCGCCAAATCCTGCACATTGGCCTTAAAGACATCCATACGACGATTTGATTTATCGACATTCAATTTCTCAAACTTCTCATCAATCGCGGCCTTGTAGGCATTGTAAAGTTTGTCCTTATCCTTGAATGGCACATGACCTACCGCATTCCACTCCGCAATCAGCGACTTTAGTTCATTGAATGAAGCTTCATGGTCCTCGCCAATCACCATGCCCTTGATTTTTTCGACAAGTGCCTTCTTCTGTTTTAGGTTCTCGTCCTGTTCTTGACGTTGTGATTTGAACTGCTCACCCTTCTTCGCGAAGAAATGGTCGCATGCGGCAAGGAATCGTTTCCAGACCACATCGGATTGCTTTTTCGGTACAGCGCCAATCTTTTTCCAATCTTGTTGCAACTTCACGAAAAGGTCTGAAGCGGACTTCCAATCCGTGCTATCCATATTCGCCTCCGCTTGTTCGCACAAAGCGATCTTTTTCGCAAGATTCTCTGAGAGTTGATCTTTCACGCTACGGAAATATTCGTTCTTTGTTTTGAAGAATTTGTCACAAGTCGCGCGGAATCTCTCGTAAATCGCCACATTGTCTTTTTTAGGGGCAAATCCAATCTTCTTCCACTCCTCTTGCAATGCAAGAATGGCTTCGGATTTCTCTTGCCAATCCTTAAAAGAAGCGATCGCAGACAAATCAATCGCCTCAATCTGCTCACACAAAGCGGTTTTCTTGCGAAGATTTTCCACCTCGTTGGCACGTAACTTATCGAAATAATCATGGTGGCGTTTGTTGATCACCGTAGACGCATCTTTGAAACGAGTCCAGATAGACTCCCTATTCTCGCGGGAAACAGGACCAATCTCACGCCACTCCTCATGCAACACCTGCAATCTGCGGAACGCGGCAATCACATCTTTCTCGCTAGACAAAGCCTCGGCTTGCTCACACAAAGCCACTTTTTGTTCCAAATTCTTGCGGAAATCATAGTCGCGAAGTTCATTATTGATCTTCAAATTATCATAGAAATTCTCCACACAGAGCTGATAAGCGCTCCACAACGCGTTCACCTCGCTTTGCGGCACGACACCGACGGACTTCCACTCTTGTTGAAGTTTTTGGAATTGAGGCACCTTTTTACCGAAATCCTCTTCCGTATTTTCAAGAAGCTTTTTCAGCTCCTCCAAAATTCTATTTTTTTCGTTGAGATTATTCTGCTTTTCCAACTCACCGCGCTGGAATTCCGCCACACGTTTATCCTTGTAATTTTGAAGAATCTCCTTCAATTCAGTATCCAATGGATTCTCTGCTGGTTTAAAATCCTCTGGCAAGCCACCCTCTTCAATGAACTTTTGCTTCAACTCATCGTTCTTCGCGCGAAGTTTCTTGTAAAAATTGTACTTGATGGCATCCATCTTTCCCCTTAACGAAGCGTACGATTCAGGATTACTTTTCATCAACTCCTTGGCCTTCTCCACCAATTCGCC
Source organism: Paludibacteraceae bacterium (assembly GCA_045601045.1). Lineage (GTDB taxonomy): Bacteria > Bacteroidota > Bacteroidia > Bacteroidales > Paludibacteraceae > UBA1181. Next base: position 27,679 of record JAZRZA010000046.1, on the reverse strand, counting down.
CTCTGTCATATTCCCGAAATCCTCATACTCATGAGTTTCAACAACCTCCCCAGTCTCAATAGCTTCCAATGAAACCTCCTCCATTGAAGCTACGCTTTCAGTAACGTTTTGCACGTTTTGTTCCTTTACATCCATGGCTACCAAATTTAGGAAATGTCTAACAATTCCCGGTTAAACTTAATAATCTTCGCCCTCAACAATATAGGGCATAGCAAATATAAAAATATATTTACGCATCAACAAACAAAATCGTGAGAATTTAGGACCACACCACTGCCCACGTGACAAAGCGGACATATCACATCACACGTAATCAATAGGAAAACAAATCCTTTTTTCAATGATTTTTTATAACTTTGCTGAAATTTATGTTATGGAAATATTTTTATACATAGTCAGTGCCCTGTTAATTCTTGTCGGTTTGATTGGTTGTGTCGCGCCAGTCTTACCTGGCCCCGTTTTGGGCTACATCGGCATCATCGTTTTACATTTTACGGAAAAGGTAGATTTCTCCACTGTTGAACTTGTGATACTTGGCATCGCCACCCTACTCACCATTCTACTCGACTATTTTCTACCCGCTTGGCTCACCAAACAATTCGGCGGCAGCAAATTTGGAGTGATCGGTAGTATACTGGGACTGATCGTAGGTCTATTCTTCCCGCCAGTGGGCATCATCATCGGTCCTTTCATCGGAGCGGTAGCTGGTGAATTGTACAAAACAAAGGACACAAGATTAGCGCTAAAATCCGGTATCGGATCATTCATAGGATTCATTCTAACAACCGGTTTCAAATTAGCGATTTGTGGTGTATTTATCTGGTATTATATTTCCAAAATGACTTAAAACCACGCATTTTGGCATCAAATTCTTGGCATACCAAACAAAAATGCATAATTTTGCGCTGAAGTATTTTAAGAAAGAAATGGAAAATAAACAAACTGCAATCCTTTTGGTTCACTGCCCCGACAAGCAAGGTATTTTGGCGGCGGTAACCGACTTCATCAATGTCAACAAAGGAAACATCGTATATTTGGACCAACACGTGGACTATGTGCAAAACACATTCTTCACCCGTATCGAGTTCGACCTTGCCAATTTCATCATTCCAAGAGATAAAATCGAAGAGTATTTCCATACCCTTTTCGCCAACAAATACGAAATGGATTTCAAACTCTATTTCTCGGATGTGAAACCGAAGATGGCGATCTTCGTCTCTAAGATGTCCCACTGTTTATTCGATATTCTTTCCAGATATTACAATGGAGATTTGAACGTGGAGATTCCGTTCATCATCAGCAACCATCCTGACTTGGCTTGGATCGGTGAGAAATTCGGCATTCCATACCACGTCTTCCCTATCAACAAGGAGAACAAAGCCGAACAAGAGGCCAAAGAGATGCAACTTTTGAAAGAGAACCATGTCGATTTCATCGTCTTGGCTCGTTATATGCAAATCATTTCAGAAGAGATGATCCAAGAGTACCCTAACAAAATCATCAACATTCACCACTCCTTCCTTCCCGCTTTCGTGGGTGCTAAACCCTACCATGCGGCTTACGAGCGTGGTGTGAAGATCATTGGCGCGACGAGCCACTATGTCACCTCCGAGTTGGATGCAGGTCCGATCATCGAACAGGATGTGGCGCGCGTAACACACAAAGACACCGTTCAGACATTTATCCACAAGGGACAGGATTTGGAGAAGATCGTCTTGTCAAGAGCGGTTGAAAAGCATATCGACAGAAAGGTGCTGGTTTACAAAAATAGAACCGTCGTATTCAGTTAATCGAATCAATATCTCATAGCAGAGGCGGAAGAGTCTTCCGCCTCTTTTCTTTTCCTATGGCACTATATCCAGAATTAACTTCCTTTATCCAAGCAAACCGCAACGAAGATGTCCAACGGTTGGCGTTGCGAGAGCAGAAAAACTTAGGAGATAGGCTCCCCTACGTGCTAAACCAAATAGCAGGATGGCAAAAGGCCAAGGAGAAGATTCCCACTTGGGCAACAATCAACGGAATCATCTACCCGCCCCACCTCTCCATGGAACAATGCTCTTCCGAACCTACAGCCGCCTACAAAGCGACATTGGTGGAGGGAGATAGCTTTACAGATCTGACGGGTGGCTTCGGCGTAGATTTCTCCTTCATTGCGCGAAATTTCAAGGCCGCCACCATGGTGGAGCGACGAGATGAACTATGCGAAATCGCGGAACATAATATGCCAGAAATAGGACTCACCCACGCCAAGGTGATAAACGGCGACGGCATCGCCTACCTGAAAGAGATGTCACCCGTGGATGTGATTTTCATCGACCCAGCCAGGAGAGACTTGCAGGGAAGGAAAACAGTCTCCATCGCGGATTGTGAGCCCAACCTTTTGGAGATATTGGACCTTCTTCATTCCAAAGCGAAGAAAATACTGATCAAATACTCCCCCATGTTAGATATTTCTTTGGCCGTCAAAGAACTAGGACATGTCGAGAGCGTCCATATCGTCTCGGTGGAGAACGAATGCAAAGAGTTATTGTTTCTGCTATCAGAACATAACGAGGAGACTACCTATCATTGCGTAAACCTATCCAAGAAGGGCGACATACATTTCACCTTCACCCTCAACGAGGAGCGGAACGCCACACAACAACAAGCTGCCCTTATCGGAGAATATCTTTACGAGCCATTCAGTTCCATTCTGAAAGCGGGTGCCTACAAAACCATTTCAGAACGCTTCAAGGCAGAAAAGTTGGATACAAGCAGCCACCTCTACACATCGGATGAAATCATCCAGGATTTTCCCGGCAGAAAATTCCGTGTCATCGGCACGTTCTCCATGAATAAGCGAGAGCTGAAGGAGCATTTGCAAGGTATCAGCCATGCCAATATAGCAGTACGAAACTTTCCGCTCAGCGCCAATGAATTGAAAAGCAAACTAAAACTCAAAGACGGCGGAGAAACCTATCTATTCGCCACCACACACAGAGGAAACCGTGTGATAGTAAAATGCATGAAAGTTGAATAAAAAATCCGCAAGATACTGACTCAGTCAGACCTTGCGGACTCTCTTTTTGTATCAAAATCTATTTTTTCCAAAACCGATCGGTAATGTCCACCATCTCGCAACCCTCAATTTTATAGAGTCTTTGATTGGTGGTCGTGGACTTCAACGGTCCGAATTCCGCCATATAACGGCCTATTTTCACAAAGTCAAAATCTATCAGCGGGAAGGATTCAGGCAACTGATTCTTACCTGAATACCAGCCCACTTTGATTTTACCTGAATTTCGGTTTTTCAAATATTTCGCCAAAGCAGCTACACTGAATGGCTCCGCATCACCACCCATAAAACAGACGCAAGTGATGGTTCTGCCATATTTCTCCAGTAAGGCGTCTAACGCCGCTTCATCCAATGCCTCGCCCACATCCTTCATCAAATAGGGACTGTGGCAACCCTCGCAATGGTTGGGGCAATTGGAGATATTGATCGCCAAGGTCACCTCATCGGGTATCTCCTGGAAGACAATATCATAATCGGCGTACTTCAGCATACAACCTACTCTTAGAACTTAGCGTAGAAACGACGTGCTGCCTCCTCTTGGCGAGGCTCTGAGAAGTTGCTGACGCGCTTCATATATCCGATGACACGAGTCAAGTAATCAACATTCTTGCTATGGCAAGATGGACACTCCTTCAAATAACGCTTGTCAATGCATCCACAGTCGTTGCAGATGGTGTTAGGGATATTGAAGGTGAAATAGTTACAACCCTCGTCAGCCGCCATACGCAAGATTTGTCTATATTGTTGCTTTGACAAGTGCTCCTCCAAATTCAAGTGAAGAGCGGAACCACCGGTCAAATGCTCGATGTACTTCTTACCGTGCAACTTAAACTTATCAGCCACGTTCAAAGAGGTATCCTCCACGATGTAGAAGTAGCTATTGTAGCAGTCACGAGGAACAACATAACCATCCTCACGGTCCCACTTCGCATGCTTAACACCCACATTCTCGGCAGGAATCATCTCGCAGTTGAACATTACCTCCTTGGTTCTGTACTTCTTATTGTATTTCTCGACCAAGCCCAACACGTCTTGAACAAACTTCACATAGTCTGGACTATCCTTTATCTCGATACCCAAGAACTCAGCTGCCTCGACCAAACCGTTCACACCGATTGTGAGGTATTGTCTGCCCAAGTTGATGTAACCGGCATCGAACAATGGAAGTAATCCACGTTTTTGGAAATCCTTCAAATTCTCGTTGTAAGAGAGTTGTACCTTGTGAACGAGGTCAACCACCTCCTCCAAATATGAGAGGTATGGCATACCGTTCTTCACCGCATATTGGATACAACGGTTCAAGTTGACGGTCAATACACTCTTGGAACCGGTAGAGACACCACCCGCACCCAAGGTGTAGCTGAATCCATTATCTTGGATCTCATTTCTCAAACGACAGCAGCTACTCAATGAGTCGGCGTTGTCGCTGATGTAAGTAAAGAATGAGTGTCCCTCGGCATACATCTCCGCAGTGAAATCACCCCACTCTTCGTCCTTCACCTCGCCATTCTCGGTAAGCAAAGCCATGGTCTCCACAGGGAAGGTCAACGGAGTCTTGGTACGCTCCTTGTTGAACCACTTCATGAAACGCTTCTGCAACCAGCTGAGAGACTCCCAATGCGGTTGAGAACCATCTGGGAATACAAAGTTCTCAAACAAGCTATTGAAATAGTACTTATCGTAGTAAGAGATATTCCAGAATACAGCTTGGAAGTTACGGGCTCCGGTTGGTTGGTTGATGGAATAAACGATCTGCTCGAAGCAATCGGTGATCACCTTATCCAACGAACGTTGACGTACAGAGAGATCCACCACGCGATCCGCATCCTTGTAATAATCTTGGCCATACTCCTTACCGATGAAGTAGTTCATATACATCAAGAACTCAGGTGTCGCGCAGGCACCGCTCAACATGCTGGAAACCATGAATACCATATTCACGAAACCACCACAGAAAGACTTCAAATTGGTAGGAGCCTTTGAGTTACCGCCAATGGAAAGCGTACCACCGATCAACCATGGATACATGGTGATACTTGCGCAGTAGTTGGCCAAACTGGTCTCATCATTTTTGTAGATGAAGTGGGTGTTCAACAAATTAAGATACTTGTCGGAAATCTCCTTGCCATACATCTCCTTCAAACGGTCGGTCAAGAGACGACGGTTCAAACGGATGAAGTTTGATTTTGGAAGCTCACCGATCAATGTGGCGATATTCTTATTCTCAACGTTCGCGTTGGCATCGTACTTACTTCCTGTAGCGGAATTGGTCGCGTTACAATAGTCGATCAAAAACTTCAACTTGTTACGAACCTCACGATCCTCAAGGTGTTGTTGACGATACAAGATGTAGGATTTAGCCACCATAAAGTACTTCTCCGACATCAATGCCACCTCAACCTGGTTTTGGATCTCCTCCACACTCATTCCATTGTGGATGCTCACCCTGCTCAAAATTTGGGTAAGAATCTCTTGTGTAGCGAAACTACCTACAGAAAGGAACGCCCGAGCAATGGCATTCTTGATCTTGTCGATGGAAAACGCTTCTACCGCGCCATCACGCTTAACGATGAAAATATTACCGCTCATTTTATATTTATATTTTTATTTAATTATATACACACGCACTGGGCTTTATGGTTCAAATTACAGAACAAACATACCGTATATCCGAAGGACACATACAACCCGCAATAGAATACCTCTATCGCACTCGAGACATTAACACTATGAAATTAACACTGAGAGAAATTAACACTGTAAAAAACGACAAGTGTATGCTTGCTTTTTCCCTCTAAATAATAAGTCAAAATAGTGTCGCCGACTTATCTCTTTCGGCGAAACAAAATTAGGCAATAAAAAAAGAAATATATAGCAAAATCATAGAAAAAGTTATTAACACATCTACAACTCCGATAAACACTTAGTTTTACGTTTTCAGACAACACGAAAGGACTATTTCGGACAAAAGTTTTCCCATAATTGAAAAAAGTCAATTTTTACACAATTGATTATCAGCGATTTAAACAATTTTCTAAATTCAAAGGATTATAAAAAGTTTTCCAAAACAAAAATCGGCTAGAAAACAAAGTGTCACAAAGCAAGCAACTTACGGACAAAAAGAAAGGGATGCCACACATTTTGTGAGGCATCCCCAATATTGACTTTTTTCAACTTCTACCAAGCGTATTTCAACATCAAGCAGAGGCGATTATTAGCCACATTTCTTGTTTCAGAAACATCAGCCCAATCATTCACCACATCACCATATCTCACATTGGTGAATTCATACTCCAAACCAGCTGTGAAACCGCTGATGGTGTAGGAAACTGATGGAGCGAAACGCCACATGAAATCGATGTTCTTGACAGAACTACGTGTGTACACCAACTTATTCACATCCACCAACTCATCTTTAGATCCTAAATTCTTAGAGAATCCGGCAAACAGATTACCCTTGAACTTAGAACCGTAGCTCAAGTTCACATAACCTGTAAGAGAACGAATAGGTGTGTACTCATAAGAGCCATCCTCATTGATTTGAGACACGCCATAGCCATTAAACATACTCATGTGAGGCGTATTCTCAGCCAAAATACCCTTTGCCTTCAAAGAGAAGTTCTTCTTGTTGTATGTAAGATAGAGAACTGGCGAACAAGTTGTCGATCGTTCGTTTACCTTCACCAACTTGTCTACGGTCTCCACCACTGTCTCTCCGTCCGCATTGACTTGTACCTTGTTCTCCTTCACAGTAGTGGTAGTACGAGGAACGATGGAGAGGATGTCTACGCCATAACCGATTTTGAAACCATTCTTTGAATAGTTGATACCCAAGAACGCTTCTGGAATCTTATTGAATTTCGAATCATATCCTGTTGGACCAACCGACTTATATTGGAATTGCCACAAAGCGGCAGCCGTGAAATCCAAACCAGCCACCTTAAAATCGTAACGCAATTGAGGCGTACGGCTAAATGGATGGAAAGGAGAACCTGAGGCCAATGCCAAAACGTCAGGAAGATCACCCGATACTGGATGCCATGCCTGTCCCATCAAGAGTGTATGTTTACCACCCTTCCACTTCATATCGAAATAGGCTTGACGCAAACGAATCAAAAAGTTATTTCCCGTATAACCGCAGAAGTCCATTTCAATCTTCGCGCCGAGATCCGCATTCAAAGCACGAACACCAGAGACATTCAATCCCAAACGAGTCGTGATGGCCAAAAAATTCATCTGAGACTCGCTATTCTTGTCATAATCAGGATTGGTTGGATCATAAGCCTCGTCCTTAGGGATCTGGCTAAATAACTCCATGTTACTGCTGTAACTCTGACGAGAGTCGTAATAAAAATAGTTACGAACGAATCCATAAGGCTTCAAAACGGGCTTTCCCCCACTCTTTGGCTTCGCGTCAGCCAATTCCTCAGAAACCACTTTCGCCACAATCGTATCTTGGGCGGCTACATTCAACGACAAAAGAGTCGCTGCCAATAAGAAAAAACGTTTCATTTATATGTTATTAAAAAAAAGACTACGAGTCAAGTGGTTCTCGACTCGCAGTCCGTAGTTATTTGCTAATGACAAACATTATTTTAAGAATCCGCTGAGGTTAAAGAGCACAGCGTAACCAATAATCAAGCTGACAATTCCCACTACGACACCAACGAAGACCATCTCCTTTTGTTTGATGAATCCCTTTGAATAAGCGATCGCGTTTGGAGGAGTAGAAATCGGCAAAGACATTGCGAAAGATGCGGACAACGCCAAACCGACAATCAAAGTAACCGCACCTCCGTAAGGAAGCAACTTGTCTGCCATAACTGGATCTTGAGACAAAGCGATGAAGATAGGAATCAAAAGCGCGGCAGTAGCGGAATTTGACATAAAGGTTGACATTACCAAACACAATACGCCAGAGCCGATGATCAAAACAAGGGTTGGCCATGTGCCGAATGGAATAGAACCTACAATGTGCTTAGACATGGTCATGCCGTCAGGACCTAACTTACCTTCAAGGCCAACACCAAGGGCGAAACCTCCAGCCACTAGCCAAAGCACATCCCAATCGATCTTGGCAAGATCCTTCTTCTCAAATACACCAGTGATACAGAACACAGCAAATGGAATCAAGGCTACAACGTTGGCGTTCACACCAAACAAATTCTTACCGAACACCCACAAGAAGATGGTGACAGCGAATGTTACATATACGATGATTGCCTTAGGACTCTTATCAACCTCACCAGCCAATTGGATTTCAATCTTCTCCTGCTTGGTTGGGAATACTTTACAAAGGAACATCCAAGCCACGAACAAGATCAAAACAGCTACTGGTACCATGATCATCATCCAAGAACCGAAACTGATTTCAATACCAGACTTCTCCAACCATCCTACCGCCACAACGTTAGGAGGCGTACCGATAGGAGAACCGATACCACCAATGTTTGCAGCCACAGGAATAGACAACGCCAAACCTACACGACCCTTATTATCAGAATCTGGCATAGCCGCCAATACCGGAGTCAAGATGGCGATCATCATCGCTGCGGTAGCGGTGTTACTCATAAACATGGAAAGAAGAGCGGTAACCACAATGAAACCTAACATCACAAACTTAGGCTTGGTACCGAAAGGCTTCAAGATAGCACTTGCCAAAGTGGCATCCAACTTGAATTTGGTAGCAGCGATAGCCAACACGAAACCACCCATGAAAAGCATGACGGTAGGATCAGCGAAGGCAGCCATGATAGACTTAGCGCTTAGAATAGAAATCTTTTGATCGCCATACAACGCAGAAGCATCCATCGCTTTCTTGACAGCTTCCTTCAAAAGGACGTCATTGTCGGCAGAAACACCGAAAAGGCCAGCCAAACGATGAAGATTATCAAGATCTTCCAAACTTCCATAACCATCGTGGAAGAAACTCAACATACTGTTTGAGGTCGTCAACAGCATCAACACCATGATTACGACCGAAGTACCCCAAATTGGAATTGGCTCCATAATCCACATCACCGCCGCTAAAACAAAAATAGCGATCACACGCTGTTCAATAACAGTCAATCCCTCAACACCGAACGCAGAGGTGGGCAAACACCACACTGTCAATGTCAACACGATTGAGACCAACAAACCGATCAACTTTTTAGTTTCAAGACCAGCAAGCGGGCCACTTTTAACAATACCCATAAAAATTTTTTAATTAAAATGTTAAACTATCCACTCTCAAAACATTCACGAAACAAATCCTATTTCGCAAAGCACCGCGAATGTATAAAAATTCATACCATCTTGAGTTTTAAAAAGCTGTTTTTTTTTAACATAAATACAAACACATTATTAATCAATCGTTTATAAACAAACCCCGCACAAGTCATCCCCATAAAGTCCCCAAAGCCAAGGCGAACAGGATTTCCAAAGCAACAGACTTCAAACAACATATAGATTCCTTTAAAACAGTGTTTTGCATACATAAAATTGAAAAATTGAACATAAAAACAACCATTTTGCAACATAGATTGCTATTTTTTATGAAGTTTATAAGAAAAAATTACATACCTTTGCGAACAGTTTGGATTAAAATGACCAGACCATAGGGAGTCACAGAGGTGAATACCTTATTAAATTATAAGAGCTTTATTTAATCAACCAATTTCAATATGGACGAAGACCGATATAGTTTATGCAACGGTATAGTCCAAAATGTTTGTGAAGTTATGATAACAAAAATTCTAGTGGCAAACAGAGGTGAGATCGCCATGAGGGTCATGCGCTCCTGCAAGGAGATGTCCATCAAAACAGTGGCTGTTTACTCTGAAGCCGACAGAACGTCAAGACACGTATTCTTTGCTGACGAGGCAGTCTGCATCGGACCTGCACCATCTGCAGAAAGTTACTTGAACGTTGACAAGATTATCGAAGCGGCAAAACGCACCAAGGCGGATGCAATTCACCCTGGTTACGGTTTTCTATCAGAGAATGCTGATTTTGCAAAACGATGTGAAAAAGAGGGCATCATTTTCATTGGTGCTCCATACAAAGCCATCTGCGATATGGGCGACAAGATTACCGCCCGTAAGTTGATGATAGCGGCAGGCGTTCCTGTCGTTCCAGGAACTGAGCAACCACTTAAAAGCTACGAAGAGGCTGAAGAGACCGCAAAACAGATCGGTCTTCCAGTCATGATCAAGGCTTCCGCAGGTGGAGGTGGTAAAGGTATCCGTATCATCCGCGAGATGAGCGAGCTCAAGAACGCTTACGACAGTGCCATTTCAGAGGCAATCTCTTCTTTCGCCAACGGAACCATCTATATGGAGAAGCTCATTGAGCGTCCTCATCACATCGAGTTCCAAGTATTGGCGGACAAGCACGGCAACGTGGTACACTTGTTCGAGCGCGAGTGTTCCATCCAACGTAAACACCAAAAAGTAATTGAGGAAACCCCATCTCCGTTTATTTCTGACAAAACCAGAAAGGCAATGGGTGAAATCGCAGTCCGCGCGGCAGCGGCTGTTAAGTACGAAGGAGCTGGAACCATTGAGTTCATGGTAGACAAGGACCAAAACTACTACTTCCTTGAGATGAATACCCGTTTGCAAGTGGAGCACCCTATCACTGAGGAGGTTTTGGGTATCGACTTGGTAAAAGAGCAAATCAAGGTGGCAGCAGGCGAACCACTTCGTTTCAAGCAAGAGGATCTTTCTCAAAGAGGTCATGCGATCGAGTGTCGTATATGCGCCGAGGACGCGGAGAACAACTTCACCCCTACCCCTGGAATCATCAAATTGATGACAGAGCCTTCCGGTATTGGAGTACGCGTGGACAGTTTCTGCTACGAAGGCTACGAAATTCCAATCTACTACGACTCCATGTTGAGTAAGTTGGTCGTATGGGCCGCAAACAGAACTTACGCGATCGAGCGTATGCGTCGCGTGCTTTACGAGTACAAAATAACAGGCACAAAAACCAACCTCTCTTACTTGCGTAAGATTTTGGAGGTACCTGATTTCGTTAAGGGTCACTATACCACCGCTTTCTTGGAGGAGAACAAAGATGTTTTGGCGAAAATCACTTTGAAGGAGGATTTCGAGGAGACACACGCGGCAGAGGACATCGCCGCTATCGCCGCATACTTCGACTATCTATTGAACGAGGAGCGTCCTAACAACGGCGCGGCAAACGACAATCGTCCTATCAGCCGTTGGAAAGAGTTTGGAAAGCGAAGCAATATGAGATGGTAATTCCTATCCGGACAAAAAACCATAGAATACAATAATAAGTAACTTATAGAGTATGAAAATTAAAGTCGGAAACAACATCAAAGAAATCTCTCTTGTCAAGAAAGAGGAGAACAAAGTGGAGATTTTGGTGGACGATAAGACATACAACCTAGACATTGTAATGGCCGAGAACGGACTGTGTTCCATCATCACAGAGGATGGGCACTCCTACAACGCGGAGTTAAAGCCTAGCAACAACAACCAAAATTACACTGTCAGCGTAGCCTTCAATACTTTCCCTGTGGAAATCATCAGCCCATATCAATACGGCGGCAAGAAGGCTAAATCAAATGAAAAACAAGACAAAATCTTCTCTCCTATGCCAGGTAAGGTCATCCGCATCTTGGTAAAAGAGGGCGACTTTGTAGAGGCAGGAGCCCCAGTCATCGTAATCGAGGCAATGAAGATGCAAAGCGAGTACAAGGTGAAGGACAACTGCATTGTAAAGAAAATTTTAGTGAACGAAGGTGAAAATATCGCAGGCAACCAATCTTTGATTGAGCTTGAGGAGGCACCAGAGTCAGAAGAAGAAACTAAATAAAAACAAAAAAAAGAATGGCAGCTTCTAACGAGAAATTCTTAGAATTAAACCGCTTGGCTGAGGCTGGAAACGCAGCCCGCATTGAAAAACAGCACCAAGCCGGTAAAATGACCGCCAGAGAGCGTATCGCAACCTTGCTTGACAAGGGAACTTTCGTGGAGATTGACAAGTTTGTCATCCATCAGTGTCACAACTTCGGACTAGAAAACCAACAAATTCCAGGAGATGGTATCGTAGGTGGTTACGGTAAAATCGACGGAAGATTGGTTTATGTATATGCTTACGATTTCACCGCATTCGGAGGTTCTCTTAGTAGAACCAACGCGAACAAAATCGTTAAGTTGCAAAAATTGGCCCTTAAAATGGGTGCTCCTATCATCGCATTGAACGATTCAGGAGGCGCTCGTATCCAAGAGGGTATCTCAAGTTTGGCGGGATATGGCGACATCTTCTACCAAAACACCATCGCATCTGGAGTGGTTCCACAAATCTCGGTTATCCTTGGCCCATGCGCGGGTGGAGCATGCTACTCCCCTGCTTTGACCGACTTCATCTTCATGGTGAAGGAGAAGAGCCACATGTTCGTGACTGGTCCAGACGTAGTGAAGACGGTTACCCACGAGGATGTCGACAAAGAACAATTGGGTGGTGCGGCTGTCCACAATGGAACCAGCGGTGTTGCTCATTTCATGGGAGAAGACGAGGAGCACACTTTGTTCATGGTACGTGAGTTGTTATCTTTCTTGCCATCCAATAACGTGGATGACGTTCCTATGGCCGCATCAGGCAGTGAGCCAGACGCCATCAACTTGGATGATTTCATTCCTGAGGATCCAAGCAAGCCATACAACATGAAGGAGTTGATCGAGAGTGTTGTGGACAACAACTACTTCTTTGAGATCCAAGAGCAATTCGCGCCAAACATTTTAATCGGTTTCGCGAGAATCGAGGGAAAAGTAGTAGGTATTGTCGCCAACCAACCAGAGTTCCAAGCTGGTGTATTGGACATCGACGCTTCCGACAAAGCAGCTAGATTCATCCGTTTCTGCGACTGTTTCAGTATTCCTATCGTCTCATTCGTTGACGTTCCAGGATTCTTGCCAGGTTGCACACAAGAGCACAATGGTATCATCCGTCACGGTGCGAAGATCGTTTACGCTTACGTAGAGGCTACCGTTCCTAAGATCACCGTCATCACACGTAAGGCTTACGGAGGCGCATACATCGTTATGTCAAGTAAACATACCGGAGCTGACATCAACTTCGCCTACCCTAACGCCGAGATCGCGGTGATGGGAGCTGACGGCGCTGTCAATATCCTTTACAGAAAGGTCAGCGACGAGGAGAAGGCAAAGGTGAAAGAGGAGTACGCTGAGAAGTTCTCTAATCCATACAGAGCAGCTGAATTGGGTTATGTGGATGAGATCATTCTTCCATCTCAAACCAGAGAGAAGTTGATCCAAGCATTGGATATGACCCACACCAAGATTCGTCAAAATCCAGCGAAGAAGCACGGAAATATTCCGTTGTAATATTCGAATACCAATAGAAACTTTCAATACAATCGGGGGAATAGCAACATACTATTTCCCCGATTCTTTTTAAATGCCTTAACAATCGTCTTTCATATACTATCATACATAATATTTTTTAAGAAAATTCACATTAAGGAACACTTCATAGCAATCTCTCACATAATTATAAAAAAATTTGAGTAAATTTGCGCGAATAATTTGTTGTACTACGCAAAAATATAAGACGCAAAACGGTAATCGAACCGTCATAAAATGTCATAGAGCAATTAGATTCTTGTACTAGATTACAACAGTTAAGCATCTATTCTAATTTGAATGAGAAATAAAAAAGATCATATGAGAAGATTATTAAGCATTACAGCAATTATATGGGCTGGATTATGTTTAAATGCGCCATTGGTATATTCAGAAAACGAAGAAACACCTGATCCTTCAGAAGAAATCGGAGAAATTGTCACTCCTCAGGAATTGACAGGCATCACCGCCTCTCCATACAGTGCCGTTTTTGACGGGAATACCCACACCGCCACTATTACCTTAAGTGGAGACGCGGAAGATGCTACCCTGCTCTATGGAGAGAGTGAAGGCGAATATACCCTTTCATCCATTCCAACCTATACAAACGCGGGAACTTACACTATCTACTTCAAGGCTTCCAAGGAGGGATTCGTTGACTATACCAATAGTGTTACCGTATCCATTTCCGCACAACCACTCTCCATCACCGCTACAGCGAAGAGCAAACACATTGGATTCGAGGATCCCACACTAGAATACGAAGTTTTGGGTGAAGTGACAGGTTATGCCGTAACGGATATATCAATCACCAGAACAGCGGGTGAAACCGTTGGAGAATATGACATTCAGATAAACGTCAATAAGGAAAAGAACCTTAATTACGACATCACTACCACCAACGCTAAATTCACCATTGAGGATCATACTTTAAGCGAGACCTTCACCATTCTAAAAGCGGCCACCTGCGGAGAAGATGGTTCCAAAGCGAAGGCTTGCACCTATACAGGTTGCGACGCTTGGGGAGAAACAACAATTATCCCAGCCACAGAGACACACCAGTATGACGAGAAAATAACCATCAAACAAAAAAGTTGTACGGAAGACGGTTTATTCCAAAGAAAGTGTTCGGTCTGCGGTTCCACCAAAGATGTCATAGATCCCGCCCAAGGACATCTCTATGACGAGGAATATACCATCGACCTACAAGCTACTTGTACTAACGATGGAGAGAAGTCAATCCACTGTCTCAACTGCGCAGACAGGAAAGATATCACCGTTATTCAAGCCCCAGGCCACGCGTGGGACGAAGGCACAGTCCAATCAAAGGCCACTTGCACGGAGGAGGGCACACTGCTCTACGCTTGTCAACACTGCGAAGAGACCAAAAGTGAAACAATTGAGAAGTTAGGACACGATTTCGACGACGAATATACCATTGATTTGGCAGTTGGTTGTACCACAAACGGAACAAAATCACAACACTGCAAACGCGAGAATTGCGAGGTAAAACAAAACATCACCGAGATCACCGCGACTGGACATCAATGGGGCACTCCTACCGTTACCATCGCACCAACTTGCACCGAAACGGGAGAAGAGAAATACATCTGCGAAAAATGCACGGAGGAGAAGAAAGAAATTATCGCCGCGACAGGTCACGATTTCAGCGAATCGTTCACCATTGACTTGAACCCAACTTGCATAACAACTGGTAAGCAATCCAAACATTGTCAACACACTGGCTGCTCCGAAACAGACGAAGAAACAGTCATTGCCGCATTGGGCCATCAACTCGAAAGCAAGGGCGTTCAATTGGAACCGACCTGCGAAAAAGAGGGAGAGGAACTATTCGCTTGCACAAAATGCACATATACAGAGACTCACCCAATCGCCGCCATCGGACACGAATATGCGGAGACATTCACCGTGGATAAAGTAGCCACTTGTTTGGAGGATGGTTCTGAATCCAGACACTGCATCCATACGAATTGCACCGAAACCATAGGCGACAGAGTGATTCCTCACGGAGAACATTTATGGACAAACGAAGAGATCCTTACGGAACCATCTTGTCTAAAAGATGGCAAGAAACGCCTTACATGCCAAGCATGCGGAACGAAAATTGAACAAGCGATTGATAAGTTAGGACACAATTACGCAGAGGAGTTCACAGTTGACACCGAGGCTGGTTGTGAGAAATTGGGCACCAAATCAAGACATTGTACCCGTTGTTCCAGCAAGATTGAAACCACATTCATTCCTGCGAAGGGACATACAGACGGTGCCACCAAGAGAGAGAATATCGTTGAAGCCACTTGTACAGAGGCTGGTCATTACAACAACGTTCTCTATTGCGCAGTCTGCGAAACTGCCATCAGTTCAACAGAGAAAAGTATTGAGCCAACAGGACACACCTACGAGAAGGCAACCGATTACATCACCAAACCCACTTGCGAGGGAGAGGGATTATCGCACAGCATTTGTATCCATTGTGGAGATATCAAGACAGAAGTAGTAGCGGCGCTCGGTCATGACTTTGAAACGGAATATACGGTGGATAAAGCGCCATCTTGCACAGAGTTGGGACTTTCATCTAAACATTGCAGCAGATGCGACGCTAAAATAGAGCCGCAAACGATCGCTTCATTAGGACACCAATGGAATGTGGGTGAGACAACCACCGAGCCAACTTGCACCACATTGGGTATTCTTACCCAAACTTGCGAAAGATGCGCTGTTACCCAAGCAATCGAGATTGACTCACTCGGGCACGAATTCTCAACCGATTACACCCTTGATAGAGAAGCGACCTGTTTGAAAGAGGGAAGCCAATCACATCATTGCAATCGATGTGACGCGAAAAGAGACAGCGTAAGCATCCCTATGTTGGCTCACCAACCAGGCGTATTGGAAAAAGCGGATATCCACCCTGCCACTTGCACCACAGACGGAAGCTACAAAGAGGTGATCGCTTGCCAAATATGCGGCACATTCTTGGAAGAGACACAAAAGGTAGGCGACGCCGCGACTGGACATGCATGGGACAACGGCACACAAAGTGTAGCGCCAACTTGCACAGAATCTGGCAAAAAAACATTTATTTGCACCCTTTGTGGCGGTGTTGACATCCAAGATATTGAGCCACTAGGCCATGCCTATGCAGACACCTTCTCGATTGACACGCTTGCCACTTGCGTCTTGCAAGGAAGCCAATCCAAACACTGCACACGATGCGACGCCCATGGAGAATCCGTTGCGATACCAGCCATCGGACACATTACGTGGAAAAGCGTCAAGGAGAATATCGTAGAACCTAAATGTACATTGCAAGGTTCTTACGACAGTGTGACTTATTGTGCTGTCTGCAATGTTTTGTTAGGAAGAGAGACCATTACGGTAGACTCGACAGGCCACAACTGGAATGCTTCCATAGAGACCAAAATAGCCACCTGTACAGAGAGGGGCGTCATAAGCCGCACATGCAAAACATGCATGTTCACACAAACCGCGGTACAAGAGGCTTTGGGTCATGATATAAGCGACACATTCACAATAGACCAACCGGCCTTGTGCGAGGTAGAGGGCGTGCAATCCAAACACTGTAGCCGATGCGACTACCAAGACGAGATCTCAGTCATCCCTGCAATAGGCCATCAACTAAGCAAGCCGGATACAACCCTCGCTCCTACTTGTACCATGGCAGGAGAAAAAGAAGAGAGATGTACACTTTGCGATTATAGCCTCACATCCAGAATAAGGGCAACAGGACACCAATTCGCCGATACATTTATCATCACAGCCAATCCTACTTGTGAAAGAGTCGGCATGTCTTGCAAGCGTTGCAAAATCTGTGACGCGGAGAGCAACATCACCATGATTTCCGCCTTGGGACACCGATTCGTAGGCAACATCGACACCATCAAAGCGCCGACTTGTTTGGAACACGGAACCACCTCGCAGTTCTGCGATAGATGTTCCCTCAACATCCAAACATCCATCGACTCTTTGGGTCACCAATTCTCAACCGTCCATGTGATAGATGTGCCTGCCACATGTGAACTGGAGGGAATCAATACCAGACATTGCGAAAGGTGCGAGGAGAAATGCGACACTGTCATCACAGAACCGATCAATCACCGTTGGGATAAAGGTCACATCACCACCCAACCGACCGATACTACTTGGGGTATTTTAACGCATTACTGCCAAAACATCGGATGTACCTCACTCGACACTACCCTATTGGACAAATTAGTATCCCTCTACAAAGATGAGCAAGGAAAATCTTTTGACATTAAATTAGAGGGTTACTGCGGTGGCGACGAGGAGAGTCTCCGTTACATATCCAATCCAAACGCCGGTGTACCAACCGAATACAAAATGGTATTCTCAGAAGAGGCAAAGAAACAAGGGTTCCTAGATATCGACTGGACGCCGACACCTACGGACGAGCAACTTCCATTCACCATTCCAGACAACTGCAAGGAGGGTAAATACACAGCGCATGTTATCTTCCGCAACGAAGACACCATTCAATCGCCAGCCATCCCAGTGGAGTTTGTGGTTAATTTGAGCCAAGATTTCACCGTAGCGATTTTCCGTGATGTGATAAGCATTATCAAAAACGACTCTTTCCAATACCAAGCGTTCCAATGGTACCACAATGATGAATTGTTGGAGGGAGCAACCCTTCCTTATTACCAAGAGAAAGGTGGATTGACAGGTTCTTATTTTGTCATCATCAACCCAGGAACCGCCAACGAAATCCGCACTTGCACGCGAGATAACTGGTTCAACCCACTCAACAAGAATAGAGACGTGATCTTGACACCGAATCTAGTGAAGGAGGGTACGACAGTCAAATTATACAATTTTGACAAAGACAACCATACACTTACCCTCATCAACGAATATGGCGTCATACTCTACGAAACAACATTCGAAGGTGACGAATATTCCATCTCCGCGCAGCAATTAGTGTCGGGACAATACATCATAGATGTGGACGGAATAAGAGCCAAGATGATCAAACAATAATTTGAAACAAGAATAATTATAACAGGTTAAACGAGGAATATATGAGAAAGACGATATTTATCGCATGTTTCATTCTGTCCATTGCGTCAATATCTCATGCGCAAGAGGAGAGTTTACCCGTTGACAGCACAGTCGCATCGTCCGTCAATCCAACGGACACGACTTCGTCAGAGGCGACAACAGACGCGATGCTTATCAATGAGAACCCTATCATACACATGCTACCCCACCATTTCAACATGAATATTGGCGGCGGTATCCATACGATGATGACGAATCCTGAACAAGGAAACTGGCATTTAGGATACGGTGGACTTTTCGAAATGAAATACCTATACATTCCCAAACATGTCGGATTAAGCATCGGCGGAAAAGTCACCTTTCGAAACGGATCGACCACGGCCGACCTCCAATATCAAATGAAGCGTCAACACTTGGAAAACGGTCAGATGTGTACCTTCACCACCACCGTTCAGGGATGGAAGGAACAAGAGAGCATGTGGGCCGTTGAAGTTCCGTTCCAAATGGTGATCGCATCCAATACAACAAAGCGCAATAATTTCATTGCGGCATTAGGTGTAGCAGCCACAATGCCTATTGTTGGCAAATACAAAGTGAAGGAGGGACAAATCACCACATCAGGTTATTTCGAGCAGACAAAGGTTGAAATGTACGACATGCCTGAGAAAGGATTCGGCACCATCCAAGCAGATAACATCAAAAAGGACAAAATCAACTATTCCAGATTTGGATTAAACGGTATTCTAGATCTAGGATTACTCCATAACTTCACCAACGAGGCAGGTCTATACATTGGCATCTATGGAAGCTACGGCATCCTAAACGCATATAAAGCATCTGAAAAGGAGTTATACGAATATGGTAATTCCAACTCCATATTCAGCAACGGATTCGATTATTCCGGCATCTATAACAGCAAATTCATCTCTCAAATCACCCCTATTGAAGCAGGTGTGAAAATAGGACTCTTCGTCAACTATCACGATATTGACAGAGAAATCAATGATAAGAACAAGGCCTTATCTGAGCGTGTAAATCAAGAGAGACAAGCAGCCGAAGAGGCAGCGGCGGAACGTGCGGCAAAGGCTGCGGAGAAAAACCGCATGCAAGAACTTGAGAAGGAGAAGCAAGAGCGTATCCAACAAGAACTCAGAGGCATTCAAGAGGCTTCTCGTTGGGAAGCCACACAAGCTTTGAAAGCAATCAAGGATGCCGCCAGATATGCGAACATCAATGCGACACCAACCTTCCCAGCTTCAGTGGATCCTGAGTTTATTACCTTGCTTAAATATTTGGATTCCAATTCGGATGCGAAGATCATCATCACAGGCCACACCGATAATTCAGGTACCCCTGCCAAGAACATTGTCAATGGACAACATCGTGCGGAAGCCTTTAAGACGGCGCTCGTGAAGAAAAACATACCTCGCGCAAGAATCGGTTGCGTCAGCAAGGGCGAGACAGAACCAATAGGAGACAATGAAACTGTTGAAGGTCGCGCGATGAACAACCGAGTTGAACTCGACCTTGTGGATCAGACCAGTGCCATCATGAATAACATAAATGAGATGACACCGATGGACGAAGAGACGGAATAGTGAGATAGGAAGTAGCGGTTAAGCCCCTACTTCCTTCTTAACTCTATCAATGTAATCTCCGCATTCGCGCCCACACGAATCGGGAAGGTACAACCCAATCCCACATTCACATACAACGATTGATCACCAAACGATTGATCACCGATGGTATACAATCCCGCATGCTCCTTGAACATCAAAGAGGCGGGTGACCATCCGAAGAAATTGAGTTGCGCGTCGTGGGTATGGCCACTTAACGTCAAAGGAATATCTTCCTTGCCCACCACTTCACAACGCCAATGGGAAGGGTCATGACTCAACAAAACACGGAATCCTTTTGTCTCATACAACGCTTTCGACAAGACGCCATAAGCAACGGTTTTGAATCCTTGCTCCTTGCAAGATTGGTTATCGACACCCAAAATAGATAGGGTATCCTCTCCCCTCGTTATCATCAAATTATCATTGCGTAACAGACGCCAACCCAACGTATTCCGTTGATAGTCGGCCAACTCCTCCACCCTAGCCATACGTGCGGACCAATCCTTTAACTCTTTGCTATAAATGAAGAAATCATGGTTGCCTAAGACAGAGACTATACCATCTTTCGCCCTCAACCGCATCAAGGTTTCCGTACAAGGTTCCGCTTCGGAAATACCCAAAGAGACCAAATCTCCCGTGAAACAAATGAGGTCAGGTTGTTGCGCATTGATACTATCCACAAATCGTTGCAACTGTTTAGGGCTATCCTGGAAAGTGGAGAGATGAAAATCCGAAATATGAACGATGCGATAACCATCAAAAGAGGCAGGCACGTCACTATGAGAAAATTGGAGCTGATTGACATCTAATTTGAATCTGCCTACAAAATAACCATAGGCAAAAATGGACCAGGTAACCAACACCAATCCGATGGTCACCCATTTCCAAGGAGCATAGGAGAGATGCCACTGAAAACACTTTCCTAACAACCATACAATCAACCAGATGAAATGAACGGAAACAATCCATAGGAGCGCCAAAATAATGGGTCCCGCAATAATTAATTTAATAGGCATATAATTCAATAAAATTTAAAGCCCAAAGATAAACAGGATTTTCTTAGCCACGACCACAAGAGATTCAAAAGGAGATAAAAAAACATAATTCTTAACTCTTAATTTGTATATCACCCTATTTTTACTACCTTTGAGTAACAGAATTTCAGTTCAATAAAAGATGAAGAAAATATTCAAACAAGCAGCAACCATAGCCATGGCAACCATGATCGCATCTTGCGCAAGCAATGAAAAGAAAACATTATCCATCGACGAACAAGTCGATCAACTATATGAAAAAATGACAGATGGCGAGCGTTTCGCCCAACTCTACGGAATCCTTCATGTAGAGCAATTCTTCAACGAGGATGGCACATTGGACAGTGCTAAATGCGCCCAGATGATTCCAGACGGAGCAGGACACTTCTCCCAATATGCGGTTAGTCAAAGGAAAAGTCCTGAAGAGTTGCGCGATATGGTAAAACAGATGCAGCATTGGTTGATGCAAAACACGCCCAATGGCATCCCAGCTATTTTCCACGAGGAGGTCTTAACAGGTATCGCCACCTATGACGCCACCGTCTATCCGCAACAAATCGGATTAGCATGCTCCTTCAACCCCGAATTAGCGGAAAAGAAGACACAACTCACGGCTGCCGCCCTTCGTAGCATCGGAGGAAGAATGGCGCTCTCCCCTATGGTCGATGTCGTTAGAAACCCATCGTTCAACCGTTTGGAAGAGTCATACGGAGAAGACAGTTACCTATCCGCCGCCATGGGTGTAGCCTTTGCGAAAGGTCTGCAAGGG
The DNA here is from genome assembly GCA_045601045.1 of Paludibacteraceae bacterium. GTDB lineage: Bacteria > Bacteroidota > Bacteroidia > Bacteroidales > Paludibacteraceae > UBA1181. The sequence goes on along the minus strand of JAZRZA010000046.1, from coordinate 5,762 downwards.
GATAATATAAAGAATGGCGTCGTGGCATGCAGCAAACACTTTCTAGGCTATGGAGGTGGATGCGACGCGCCAGAGAAAGAGTTGATGGAGGATATCATCCTTCCTCACGAGGCCATCGTGAAAGTTGCGGGCAGCAAATCCATCATGACTGGTTACCATCCGTTCCATGGTAAGAAATGCGTCATCAACCCAGACTTGCAAAAAGGCATCATACGCGACTACCTACAATTCGAAGGCATCACCGTCAGCGACTACTGGGCCATCGACCAGGCAGACGCAAAGATGGATACCCTCCATTTGGCCGCAGCGGCTTTCAACGGAGGTAATGATGTGGATTTCCCTAACGGAGATTGCTACAAACATCTGCCCGAAGCGGTAGAGAAAGGATTGGTGAAGATGGAAGACATCGAGGCAGCCGTAAAGCGTGTGTTACGCATCAAGGCGGAATTAGGATTGCTTGATAAGAATCCGAAACTATACGAGGAGGGCAACTTGAACCTCGACACACAAGAGGAGCGACAAGTGGCCTACCAACTCGCCACACAATCCGTGGTATTGCTTCGCAACAATGGTATTCTTCCTTTGAAGGACTCTTCCGTCGTGACATTGACTGGACCAAACGCCAATAGCATGTGGGCCATGTTAGGCGACTACACCTACCAATCCATGCGTTATTTCTGGCAAGAGCATATTGAGGACAACTTACACCCTCGCATCATCAGTCTAAAAGAGGGTATGGAGGCTAAAAAACCTACCCACTGCACCCTCCTCTACCAAAGAGGTTGCGACTGGACAGAGAAGGTTGAGACTGTTATTGAAGAGGGAGGCGATGCTCGTGCCGCCTATATGAAATCGATCCAAAACCGCATGATCGACAGCGGAGAGGAAATCAACGAACAAGCCGCTATCGACAAAGCGTCTAAGAGCGATGTCATCATCGCAGCCATGGGAGAGAACGTCATCCTCTGTGGAGAAAACCGCGACCGCACCACCCTACGCCTTCCTGGAAATCAAGAAGCATTCGTAGAGAAGCTGATCGCAACAGGCAAACCGGTCGTATTGGTGGTATTTGGCGGTAGAGCGCAAATCATCTCTCGTTTGGCGGACAAATGCGCCGCTGTCATCCAAGCTTGGTATCCGGGAGAAGAGGGCGGTAACGCTGTGGCTGATATTCTCTATGGCAATGTCACTCCTTCTGGTAAACTTAGTGTCAGCTACCCTGCGGAAGAGATTCACGAGCCTATCTGTTATAGCTACGGAAAGGAAGATAAGAGAATCGCTTACCCATTCGGATATGGTCTCTCCTACACTACCTTTGAATATGACAAGTTGTCGATGGATTCGGTAGCAAATATCGATGCGGAGAAGATTCGGGTTAGCTGCGAAATCAGCAACACCGGTAAAATGAAGGGCGACGAAATCGTCCAATTATACATCTCTCCGAAAGATTCAACTTCCAACATCAAGCCGATCCAACTACAAGGATTCAAGCGCATAAGCCTAAATCCAGGAGAGAAACAGAAGGTTGAGTTCCTTCTTGACGGACAACAGTTCGGCTACTACCAAGCGAACAAATGGAAAGTGGACGGAGGGAAATACTTAATAAAGATAGGCGCTTCTTCCGCAGATATACGTCTCAACGGAGAGATTCGACTGAATGGACAAAGCGAATCCACCCGGGAAAAATTCTTCGCAAAATAAAACACCTAACAACAAAACAAAGGGCAGATTTCTTTTAGGAATCTGCCCTTGTTCTTATCAATAAAGCATTCAAACTACATCTCATTCAACACATGAATCGTGTGGCAAGCCGCTATACCGGCTGTTTCAGTACGTAGGCGGCTCTCACCGAGGGTTACCGGCACGAAGCCACTCTCTATCGCCAAACGCACCTCCTCTTCGCTGAAATCGCCCTCCGGACCGATCAGTACGATTGCGTCATTTCCCTTCACATAATCCTTCACCAATGATTTCTTATCCTGTTCGTAGCAGTGGGCTATGTATTTCTTGCCAGCGAAATCCTTGCATTGTTTCATAAATTGCTTGAAGGAACACATCTCATTCAAGAGAGGCATGGTGGCTTTCTTGGATTGCTTCATCGCCGAGACAACTATCTTCTCCAAACGATCTATCTTAATCACTTTACGTTCCGAATGGTCGCATAGCAGAGGGGTTATCTCCCCTACGCCAATCTCCGTCACCTTCTCAGCGAACCACTCGATGCGGTCCATGTTCTTGGTAGGCGCGATAGCGATATGGATATGGCAAGGCAAAGGATTGTAGTTTTCGATCTTCTCCAAGATACGTACTTCACACTTCTTATGATGCGCGAAGGCTATCTCCGCTTTGTAATAGTTGCCGTGGCCATCCACCAATTCCACAGCATCGCCCTCCACCAATCTCAACACCTTCACAGCGTGGTGAGACTCCTCTTCGGACAAGAAATTCGATTGATCAATATTGGGTACGTAAAATAGCATAGTAGGATAAATGAATGGGGACACATCTATGATGCGCCCCCATAATGTTCTGTCAAAATTTAATTACTTGTAAATAGCCTTCTTACCAGCTAACAAGGTGTTCTTCAACAAAGAACAGATGGTCATCGGACCTACACCTCCAGGAACTGGGGTGATGTAGCTACACTTAGGAGCGACATTCTCGAAGTCCACGTCACCAGTCAATTTGAAACCAGTCTTGCTGGTCTCGCATGGCACACGGGTAGTACCCACATCGATGATCACAGCGCCATCCTTCACCATATCAGCCTTCAAGAACTTAGGGCTACCCAATGCGGCGATCAAGATATCCGCTTGCAAGGTAATCTCCTTCAAATTAGCGGTTCTACTGTGGCAGATGGTAACGGTAGCATCTCCAGGATATGCCTTCTGCATCATCAAAGAGGCAACTGGCTTACCTACGATATTACTACGTCCGATTACCACGCAGTGCTTTCCCTTGGTATCGATGTCATAACGCTTCAACAACTCCAAAATACCAGCTGGTGTTGCGGATACGAAAGAAGGCAAACCAATGGAAGTACGTCCTACGTTGATTGGGTGGAAACCATCCACATCCTTACGATAGTCGATCGCCTCGATCACCTTTTGCTCTGAAATATGCTTTGGCAAAGGAAGTTGCACGATGAATCCGTCCACATCCTCATCCTTATTCAAAATATCGATTTGAGCAAGCAACTGCTCCTCTGTGATATCAGCCTCGAAACAAATCTTGGTGGATTTGAATCCAACCTGCTCACATGACTTCACCTTGTGAGCCACGTATGTCTCACTACCTCCATCGTGACCAACGATAATCACGGCCAAATGAGGCGTCTTCTCTCCCCTAGCCTTTATCTCAGCCACCTCTTGCGCGATCTCTTGCTTGATTTGATCCGCAATCGCCTTTCCGTCTATTAACTGCATATAATCTGTATTTTAATTATCTACGACCGAATTTTAATTTTCCTTGATTTTGCGTGATGGTACGCATCAACTTACGTGTCTCGTCGAATTGCTTGATCAAACGATTCACATCCTGCAAATTGGTACCACTACCCTTCGCGATTCTCATACGTCGGGAACTATCCAAAATAGATGGATTGGTACGCTCACGAGGAGTCATTGAGTAGATGATCGCCTCAATGCCCTTGAACGCGTTATCATCAATCTCCACATTCTTCAAGGCCTTGCCCACACCAGGAATCATAGAGGCCAAATCCTTCAAGTTACCCATCTTCTTCACTTGTTGGATCTGTGCCAAGAAATCGTTGAAATCGAATTGGTTCTTAGAAATCTTCTTTTGAAGGCGACGTGCCTCCTCCTCATCATATTGCGCTTGGGCACGCTCCACCAAAGAGACGATATCACCCATTCCGAGGATACGGTCAGCCATACGCTCTGGATGGAAGACGTCAATCGCCTCCATCTTCTCGCCTGTACCGATGAACTTAATCGGTTTGTTGACTACAGAACGAATTGAAAGCGCCGCACCACCACGGGTATCACCATCCAACTTGGTCAAAACCACGCCATCAAAATCCAAACGCTCGTTGAATTCCCTTGCCGTATTCACAGCATCTTGTCCAGTCATGGAATCGACTACAAAGAGAATCTCGTTCGGATTGACAGCAGCCTTCACAGCGGCGATCTCGTTCATCATCTGCTCATCGACAGCCAAACGGCCCGCGGTATCGATGATCACCACGTCATTGCCACTCTTCTTCGCCTCTTGGATCGCATTTTGAGCGATGGATACAGGATCTTTGCTATCGATCTCCGAATAAACAGGAATTCCGATTTGCTCGCCCAAGACCTTCAACTGCTCAATAGCGGCTGGACGATAGACATCACATGCCACCAATAAAGGCTTCTTGCTCTTCTTGGTTTTGAGCATATTGGCCAACTTTCCAGAGAAAGTGGTCTTACCAGAACCTTGCAAACCTGACATCAAAATAATGGAAGGAGAACCCTCCAACTTGATATCCACGGCGGTTCCACCCATCAATTGAGCCAACTCGTCGTGAACAATTTTCACCATCAACTGGCTTGGTTTAAGAGAGGTGAGCACATTTTGTCCCAATGCCTTCTCCTTTACCGTATCGGTAAATGTTTTAGCCACCTTGTAGTTCACATCGGCGTTCAGCAAAGCCTTACGCACATCCTTCAAGGTCTCAGCCACATTTAGCTCTGTAATCTGACCCTCACCCTTCAAAATCTTGAAGGAACGTTCTAATCTTTCTCCTAAACTTTCGAACATAATCGATCTTCAATATCTATTTATAATTATTTATCTTTCATCATCGGAATAGGCGTAGCGGTCAATTTAGCTATCCACTCCTCTCTGCTTTTGTCCACCTTCTTCACAAAGGCATCCTCCTTGGTATCGTAGACGCGCTGTCTGTATCTGAACAACACCACACAACCATCTACATTCTTATAGCGGCAGAAGTTCCACTCCAACAAGAATGGCGTGCCTCCCTGCACATTTCCTTGGGTATATTCCAACCACACCTCATCTGATTGGGAACTCTCTAATTGGCTATAATTGAAAACGATGCTTTGCTCCTTCATCAAGGCTAATTTCGCCATTTCGGAGTTGACTTCGCTCTCTACGCTTTTACCAGCGACGGTACGCTCCAAAACCACCTTCTTTTCGTATTTCCCCAAGTCATCCTTGGCACGGACAAACTCCTCTAAGACTCGGCCGTTCTTCATCTTCGCGGACCATCTCAACTGATAGGTTTCACCAGCGACCTCCAATTCCTGAAAGCCGAAGAAATCTTTCTGGGAAAATGAAGGCATAGCCATCATCAACCATACGATAAACGCGAATAAGAGACCTCCTTTTTTATCCATCTTATCTATCCTCTTAAATACGATAAAATATTTTGACGCGTAAAGATACTAAAATTAATTCTGAATTTTAAATTTTGAATTTTGAATTTTATCACACTCCTCATCCACCAACGGTACAACCACTCCCCGCTGACGGAACTGCACACCACCACCCATCAGGGGGTATTTCCACGAAAACAATAATGTAATTATTACATATATTTTTTCTATCTTTGCACCCGGATTGCTTGTTTTGCAAGAAATCTTCCGTTTTGTTTAATTAATTTTATTTAAAACAATGGCTAAGTACATAGACTTACGCTGCGACTTCGGCTTCAAGTTCTGCATGAACGACGAAGTCATTATGAAATCATTTCTAAACGCTATCTTGGACGGTGATTTCGACAAGATAACAAGTGTGAAATT
>JAZRZA010000045.1:0-113994 GCA_045601045.1 Paludibacteraceae bacterium | reverse complement strand
AGACAACTGACGGTCGACGGATTGCGACTTCATCATATAGTGGTTGTTCTCCGACAATGGAATGTGGTAAGCGAATGTCACCTCACCTCCTTGACGGTACGAATTACCGTTCTTATCGTTGTACAAATATGCTCCGATACCCACGTTCTTCAAAATTCGGGTACGGAAACTCAATGTCTGGGTCATCGGATGACCTTCGACTCCGGTAAAGTCGAATCGGCCTGTCGCCATCACGTGGTGGCAACGCTCCGCTCCAGCCACAGCTGGGTTCACCAAATAGTAATTGAAGTGATATTGGTTCACCACAATATCCTCTACGGCGATACTGTTCATAAAAGGAACAGAAGACAAAAGAAGGGTCAAAAGACCTGCGAAATAATACTTTAACTTCATCATTCTAACGTTTTTCATCGTATTAGCAAATCGCACATACTTAGTGGAGCAAAGATATAGATTATTCTTAAAAAAACAAAAAAGGCAGTCAAAAACTTAATCCGTAAAAAAATCTTCTAAAAAGAAGAGTCCAACACACATGTCATTTACCAGAGTATCAAACAAAGGACAGCAACCGGAATAGAGCCACTCACATGATACAAGACATCGCTTCCCCAGGTACTATTCCCCTTGTAAACATATTTACCATCAAACGTATAAAGGATATCGCTGCTCCACGAACTCCGTCCCTTAAACAAGTGACGACCATCCCATGTCGCGATCACATCACTGGCCCATGTACTATTACCTCGGTAAACATACTTTCCATCCCAAGTAAGCAGGATGTTGCTAGACCAGTTGCCACGACCTTTGTAAAGAAATTTTCCATCCCACGTATACAGAACGTCGCTTTGCCACGTGCTATTGCCCTTATACAAATACTTGCCATCCCAAGTAGCCAAGACATCGCTACTCCACGAACTTCTCCCCTTGAACACATACGACTGAGCCATCAACGTGAAACCGCAAAGTAATGCAAGAAATGTCAAAAAAATTTTTCGATCCACAACAACCATATCGTTAGAATTAGAAATTCAGAAAGCATCTAACAAATTCTACTCACTTATTTCCTCTCTATTACCATAAACCGATTCCCCAATCGTCTGTTAAACAAATCGTCATAAAGTTCCTTTGTCCCCTCAGGAACTTTCATTATTATTTTATCGGTTTCTATTTCGTAAAAAGGATTAGAGTCCAACACCACATCTTGAGGGTTTTGCCAATTCATCTCTATATATCGAAGCTTATCACAACTGCAGACTGCTTTTTCAGCTATTCTTGTGATTGATTTTGGGAATACGAGCGTATCAAACTGACAAGCATAGAACGAATATGCTCCTACACCTTCCACTCCCGGTGGAAGTTCACAATTTCTCTCTGAAATTCCCGAAGCATAAGCGATTACGTTCGTCTTTCCTTTATCTAAAAGGAAGTTTTCTTGCACAACAAAAAAGTCATTTTCTTCATCCACAAGAATACGTTTTAAAGAAGGCATATTACATTCTCCCCATTGACGAAATTCTTTTCCCAAACATATTTCCTTTATATATTTATTATTAATACTCCTTATTTGGGGGTAGTTAAAATAAAATGTGGTGTCTTTTTTCTCGGGTGGATAAACCACTAAGACAGGGACATTCCCCTTATCTGCATCCTTAGCCGAATATCTTTGCGTATTTTCTGAATATGAATACAAGACTCCATCCTTAGAAAAGAAGAGTTTATTGCCAGGTGTGACTGAAATGGAAGTGAGATGTTCTGAATTGGCGCCATAATCTCCAACAATTTCCACCACACTCTTACCTATATGTAGATTTTTAAAAGGACAATTAGATGACAGTTCCTTAATCACCTTAACAGAATCGGGAACAACAAAAGACTCCAATTTGGGACAATTCGCAACAAAGCAAGAAATAAACTCATAATTTTCAGGAAGCACCACTTTTGACAGTTTCTTGCAATTGTCAATTGGTAAAAAGGCATTTCCCTTGACGGAAGACGAGAATATGATAGTTTCCACATTATTGCAATCGCTAAACACCTTATAACCAACTCCATTTATATTACCCCCCACATACACTTTCTTCGTATAAGGATATTTCCGCATGATGTTTTTCACATGCTCATGTTCAAGTACACCATCGCCATATATAGTCAAAGAATCTTTCTTCGAATCATAAGTGAAACGAATTGATCCAGCTGTAACATAATGGGACATAAACAGTAAGAAGTATAAAATTATTAATCTCATTTATCTTTTAAATTACCTCCAAAATATTTTGTATAACCTGTAACGCTAGGAATTTCTGAAACAGTTCCTACGCTCTCATGTCCTCCATTAATACCATGACTATCAATATAATGAAATCCTGTTATACTCCCGTTCTCATCATATTGTTTGCCTCATACATGTCACGTATCTGGCACATTTTCTTTTCGCTTGCCATATTTTCAAAATTTTTGTGTTCGCGACAAAGATAAGGGCAAAGGCAAGTTTTGTATTGGATGCTTACAGAAATTCAAAAATACAAATAAAATAAAAAAAAGGCGGGAAATCCCGCCTTTTCATAGCTCAATGAACTTCTCTTATCTCTCACAAACACCACGAACAGAGAATCCGTAATATCTATAATAGTGCTTCATTTGGGGACTCACCTCTTTGCCAAACAAGAAAGAAAACGCACCCATTGAACCATTTGCGGTACGGCTCCAATAGTTACCTTCCTTACCAAAGGAACTATTGACATCTTCTCCTCCATAACCAGCAGCAGGTAGGAAGATAAACTTACCCTCCTTGCCGATGAACTTCATACCATAAACGCCGTTATATTCGCACTTCTCATAAGTGCAATAATTCAACAATTCATTAAAATCAGATTGAGTTGGGATACGCCATGATCCTCCCATCGCCTTCCTTGCCACATCATCAGACAAATCCAACTCAGATTTGTTATCAACAACGCCATAGTCACTGTCATCAACATATTTAGTATATTTGCCGGAAGAAAAATAGCTATAAGTACTAGCTGAGTAAATGGACTTAGGTTTGGATTCTCCCCAAGCAACAAGTGCGCCACTCTCCTCTACCTCTCTAGCTCCGACATTCATAGTCGCCCACAACAATCCACTTGGCAAACCCAAATCCACATACTCATAACCATTTGTTCTGGATTCCAAGTCCTCACCTTTACAAGAGACCATCGAGACCAATGCCACCAATGGCAAGATCATCATCAAAAAACATTTCTTCATAAAAAAAACTTTTAGTAAATAATTAAATAACACACTACAAAAGAGGAAACAATAGCAACAAAGATTCACCCTATTGTTTTAACGAGCGCAAAACTACAAAAATTCTTTCTATCACACAACTTTGAAACACAATAAAAAACTCCCGCAACCCTAAGGATTGCGGGAGTTCAGCTTTATAACCTATCTAGATTATTTCTTGTTCAAAGCCAAGTCAACCTCTACGGCGCAAGCAACAGTACAACCTACCATTGGGTTGTTACCGATTCCGAGGAATCCCATCATCTCAACGTGAGCAGGAACTGAAGAAGAACCAGCGAATTGAGCGTCAGAGTGCATACGGCCCAAAGTATCGGTCATACCGTAAGAAGCAGGACCTGCGGCCATGTTATCTGGGTGCAAAGTACGACCTGTTCCACCACCTGATGCAACTGAGAAATACTTCTTACCCTTCAAGATTCTCTCCTTCTTGTAAGTACCAGCAACTGGGTGTTGGAAACGAGTTGGGTTAGTTGAGTTACCAGTGATTGACACATCAACATCCTCTTTCCACAAAATAGCCACACCCTCACGAACATCGTCCGCACCGTAGCAGTTAACAGTAGCGCGCTCTCCATCAGAGTAAGCGATCTTCTTAACCACCTTCAACTTTCCAGTGAAGTAGTCGAACTTAGTTTGTACGTAAGTAAATCCGTTGATACGGGAGATGATTTGCGCAGCATCCTTACCCAAACCGTTCAAGATACAACGCAAAGGCTTGTTTGCTGGTCTTGACTTGTTAGCCATCTTAGCGATCTTGATAGCACCCTCAGCAGCGGCGAATGACTCGTGACCTGCCAAGAAAGCGAAACACTTGGTCTCAGGAGAGAGCAAACGAGCTGCCAACTCACCGTGACCGATACCTACCTTACGATCGTCAGCTACTGAACCAGGAATACAGAAAGATTGAAGACCCTCACCAATGTATTGAGATGCCTCTACTGCATTCTTAGCCTTCTCCTTCAATGCGATTGCAGTACCTACAACGTAAGCCCACTTTGCATTCTCGAAGCAGATCATTTGAGTCTCCTCACATGTCTTGTATGGATCCAAACCAGCCTTCTCACAGATTTGGTTTGCCTCTTCAATTGAATTGATACCGTGCTTCTTAAGCGCAGCGTTGATTTGCGCGATACGACGGTCTTGTGATTCAAACTTAACTTCTCTAATCATATTCTGTTCTCCTTATTCTTTACGTGGGTCAATAGATTTAACTGCACCGTCCTCTTTCTTAGTACGGCCATAAGTACCAGTAACGCTCTTCAATGCCTCGTCAGCGGGAACACCCTTCTTAACAGCATCCATGAACTTACCCATGTGAACGAACTCGTAACCACATACTTGATCGTCCTTATCCAAGAACATCTTAGTGATGTAGCCCTCAGTCAATTGCAAGTAACGAGTACCCTTAGCCTTTGTTCCGTACAAAGTACCCATTTGACCGATCAAGCCCTTACCAAGGTCTTCCAAACCAGCACCTACTGCCAAACCGCCCTCAGAGAAAGCAGACTGAGTACGTCCGTAAACGATTTGCAAGAACAACTCGCGCATTGCGGTATTGATAGCATCACACACCAAGTCAGTGTTCAATGCCTCCAACAAAGTCTTACCAGGAAGGATCTCAGAAGCCATAGCGGCAGAGTGAGTCATACCAGAACATCCGATGGTCTCAACCAAGCACTCCTCGATGACACCCTTCTTAACGTTCAAAGTCAACTTACATGCACCTTGTTGAGGAGCACACCATCCCACACCGTGAGTCAAACCTGAAATATCCTTGATTTCCTTTGCTTGAATCCACTTTCCTTCCTCAGGAATTGGAGCTGGTCCGTGATTAGGACCCTTAGCAACAGAACACATCTGTTGCACTTCGTGAGTGTAAATCATAATCAGTTAATTATTATTAAAAAATATAATACGCTTTTTGCGACTACAAAAGAAACAATTTCTTCGCAGAAAAACAAACTTACAACCTAAGAAAAAGAAAGAAAATCACTTGTAAAATTGTAAAATTTGCTCTTCGGCTCTCTCAAACAATCTTCGGTCGAACGGAGCCTTGAAACGATCCCTCAAATTGGAATCCGTCAGGGCATAATCGCCATCGTAATAAACATTGGTGATATTACCAGAAGAATCAATCATACCTATGCCGATATAACTGTCCACCAGCAAGAAATCACGCACGTTAGTTGTATCGAAAAGCGATGTGCCAATGGCATAATCGGCTGGATCATTTTGGGTACCGAACACATCCGCCATCAAAGTAGGGACAAGATCGTAGTGAGCCGTCCAACGATCGCTCCGCACGCTATCCTTGCCATTGAAATAGACCATTGGGACCTGCATCTGAGAGGCGGAATAGTTACCATTATGTCCCCAGAAACCACGCTGGCAATCATCGAACTCCTGAGAATGGTCGCCCGTCAAGACCACAACCGTGTTCTCCAACAATCCTTGGGCCTCCAACTCATCCAAGACACGCTTCACCAACCCATCCAGATAATAAACCATGTTTTTATAGAGGTTCAGGAACTCTGTTGGATCCACATTCTTTCCTAAACGCTCATAATGGGCGCAATCCCACGAAGGTTGGAAGGGGCCTTTATAATCCTCTGGCTTGATCATGCTATGTAAAGAGTCGAAAAAGAGGAATGAGAAGAAGGGCGCGTCGTCCGCTCCCCTAGCCTTGATAAACGATATGAACGACTCGGCCACATTAACATCCCGTTGCCAAGCGTTTAATCCCGGTGCTGAGCCGCACTGATCTGGCGTCAACGCAAAGACACACTTGTCCAAAGGAGGGTTCTGCATGGAGGCACTCGGCAAGAGCTTCACCGTATACCCATTCTCCTTTAAGGTGTTCATGAACACAGGCGAAATAGACTGTTTGCAGAAGTCCCGCCAATAGACGCCAGGCAATCCATAGAACATGGAATAGACGCCGGTGCGCGTACCATTGCTGCCGCTATAATGTTTGTTGAAAACGGATGCTCTCTTCGAGAATTCATACATATTGGGAGAACAGAGGGAATCCATGGTCGTAGCCCGCCACGAATCCAAAGCGATCACCACCACATTCTTTCCGGTCGGAACATTCCGCAACGGCGCCTTGGGATAGTTGTACTCCTTTCCTTGATAATAGATAGGCACTTTCGTCTCCTGCACCTTCGAAACACCGATGGCAGAGAGGAACGGATTGGCATTGAAGGAGAGGCAAGCCGGAAAATAGCGGTCCAACAGCACCAACTGCCGCTCATTCTTCGCAAAGGCGACAATATGACGGAACTGCACCACCACAAGCAAGAAGGTGAATCCGAAAGCGAAACCGAAGATCACCCAATCAGGAATCTTATCGACTATCTTATCAGCCAACTTAAAGAGACCAATCTCCAACGCCATGAGCAGCGCTAAGACACCGAACACCAAAATATACTGTGCGAAGGTAAACTCAAAGACCTGTGTGGCTCCCGGCGCGAATACCTGCTCAATCACATAATAATTGAGATGGAAACGATAAAGCGAGAAGACATAGGCATCTATCGTGAGCAACAGAAGGCAGATGGTGGAGACCACCGCCGAACAGATCATATTGGCTCTTTTGCTGCGGGCTAATATCGTTACCGGCAGATAGCAGAAGAAAAGAGGCAGAAAGGTTATGAATAAGAAATGTGTCAGAATATAGGCACATATATAAAAAGGGTGCTCACTCCAAATCGAAATAGGAATAAGCACATGATACTTCACGGAAATCAGCAAGACAAAGAGCGCGTTAAAGAGCGAGAACCAAAGACCGATCTTCAACAGTCTCCGTCTACTGACGGGAACATCCCTATCGTTTTCAACCATAATCAATCTTTTTTACAAACTTAACATATAAGAGACAACAACGCCGAATCGATCCAACGGATCCACTACATGCATGGCATCATCGTATCTGAACTTCGCCTGTAAAGCATTATGTTTATTAAACTCATATTTCAAACCAGCCTCGTACCGCATCTTCTCGATGGTATTATTGCCCTTGTAATTGTTGGTACGCAAAAAACACTCCGCAGAAGCAAGCGGATAGAGTGCCACCTTGGGCAACTTGGCGGTGAAATATGCCTTATTTCTCCAATAGTGTTTAAATTCCTTGGCAGGCTCCTTCTCGGGACGATACGTAACTTGGTACTTCGTCTTCAATCCAAAAGTGAAGCGTGAGACATCCTTCTTCAGTCGGGCATAACCGGAGAAGCGGTGGTTGAGATACAAATCCTCAGCCTTGTTCGCCTTACCCGCGATGCTGTAGTCCACACCGACTTTGAAAACTCCTTTCACCACATTGTAAGAGATATCCGCCTTAGTGGAGATCTTATCAATGGATGTGGAATTGTTCTTTAACGAGAGAGACTCGGTAAGTCCCAAATCCAAGCGTTTAAAGAATCTCTTTGAAACCGTAAAGTCCAAAGAAGATGTGAAGTCTTGTCTGTCTCCCCCCGCCCATGCGCTAAACGCGCATAAGAAAGAAGCGACAAACAAGACTATTTTATGAAAAACAAACTTTTTCAAAACAGAATTATCCATTAAAATCCTTTGCCCTTGTGATTTGATCAACCGTATTGATCTCCTTGTTGGAAGATTCGTAATATACCTTGATCAAGGCTGTATCCTTCAAGAAATCGATATAACCTACCTCACACTTAGTAACATTCAAACCAGTGCGCTGCTTGATATCTTCCACCATCTCATCATATTTCTCAGGGGTGATGAGATTGATCTTCTCATACTTGATCAACTTGCATGCGCTCTTGGAAACGATACGTGTCTGCTCCATTAGCCATGTCATGAAGACAAAGAAGAAATTGGTGGTGAAAAGCTCGATGTAACTTACACTGACCGCCAAGGCATTGATAACCGAAAGTCCAATGATAAGGAACAAATAGGTCATCTCACGGATAGGCACAGTATCCGTCCTATAACGGATAATACCAAAGATGGCGAATAGACCCAACGCCAAACCGATCTGTAACTTTTCGCTTCCCAAAAGGAAGATCAAAAGAAATACAGTTGTACTGATCAATGTGAAAGTGAAAACATAATCACGTCTCTTGGACTTTCCATAATACAACCATACGATAATTAATGAAGTGACTAAAACATTCAATCCGAAACGGACCAAAAGTTCGCACCAGCCCTCCATATTCACAAATGGAATTCCGAAAATTCCATAATCACTAATATTTGCTAAAAGTGCCATAAATATTTATTTTATAAATTATTATTTCACAATAAAACCCAACGCCAACCCGCTTCTTATCAGAGTTTGTCGATGTAGCGTAATTTCTCTTTAAAACGATTGTATTTCAAATCAGGATCCGTCAGAATCATTCCCAAACAATACTTACTGATACTGCGTTTCTTCAAACGGAATGAATTCAAATAATCCTTGAAGTGGGAATGGGCATTACCATCTTGCTTCACCTCCACAATGCAGAGCTTCGGGATGGTATTTTTTATTCCAGTCACACAATTTTCAAAATTAATTTTGAAATCGATGGTCAATCGCTCCGATTTTTCCTTATTAACTAAGGTAATACGATAGAAATTATTTCGCAATCGGAAATCGATCTCATTCATCTTGAACTTCGACTTCTCATCCAAAAAAGCCACCGCCTCCTGATTTTGTAAGACATTCTCATCCGTGATGGTAATACGTTTTTTAGAAGTTCTACCCTTGTTGTTCTTAGTTTTCACCTCCAAGAACATCAAATTGGACTCCACATATTCGCGCACACGGATCTTTTGTCTATTTAATTTTCCCGCCTGATGAACCACATACATCGTAGCTGCAGGCGTATCATAATAGAGGGTGCGGTAAAAAGCCTTTCTCAAATCACCGATCTGTTGAACATAATAATCCGCCTTCGCCATCTCCAATAGAGCAGGAAGCTTCTCCACATTGACTAAGAATTTAGTGTCAATACGATTCATCAATCGTATGCCACTCATCTCCTCCAAAGTGATAGGATCAAGAGCCGATAACTTTGAGTCTATCTGATTCAACAATCCATCTGGTCCATCAAACTGGACGGCAGCAGGGGTTGAAACAATAGAATTCGTATGGTTGATACTCTCCATTTTGTGTTATTCTGTAATATACTCGTACACTTTTTCACTCTTCAACTTTCCGTTAGGAAGAAGCGTGCGGACAGATTGTTTCTTGCCAAACTCATTGTATTGATACTGAACAACCTTCTCCAACTTGTTGTACTCGTCATAATGCTTCTCTTCGAGACATTTACCCTTTTCGTTGTAACTGTAAGTGACACGAGATTTTTGGTCGCCCACCTTAGAGTATTCAACCTCCTCGGTCTTGTTGCCAGTAGCGGCGTCATATTTAGTGATGTGATCGATTTTCTTCTTTCCACCCTCCATGCGCCATTCCTTAATCTCAGTCACTGCTTTGCCATTCACTTTTTTCTGCGCGTTCGCAGGAATAACTAAAGAAAACAACAGAACTGTCACCAACGCCAAAAAACACTTATTCATACGCAACAAATTTAAATATTTAATGGTATTAATTCGATTTCAAAAATAAGAATATTATTGGAAACCGAGAAAACATTTATACAAAAATCAAACAAACACCTAGAAAAATAGGATGAAAGTGCAAACAAAACAAGCAAACAATTATAAACTGCCGCCAGAGAATTCGTCGTCGTACCCGAAAGATTCGTCTAATTCATCCTCGTTGAACTGATCGAATCCCTCGAATTCGCTCAATTCATCCTCGTCTAAACCAACAGAGGACTTCACGGCAGGCACATCCAAGAAAAGTTCATCGAAGATTTGTTGAGGAGCCTCTCCTTTTGAACGCTTGCATACAGGTGCCAACAAAGTCTCACGAGTCTTGACCTCCTTCAATTCCATAAAGAAGGAGCGCTCATTCAACACGTCAAAAACAAAACGGAGTTTTTGACCCTCTTCCGAAGCGAACTCTTCGATTCTTACGCTATCCATCACGTAACTATCGACATCTGATGCGGTATCCATCTCCATCAACGTAATCTCCTGCTCAGCCTCCCAATCATCATTGCAGACCAAGAAAGAGGTCATCTGATCTTTCGCATACCCAACACTTGCCAAAATGGCATCGTTAAGCTCCAAAAAAGTCGCATCTGAATCAATGTGAATCTCTCTCATGAAATCGTCCACTTCATCGGACGCAAGGACAAATTTATAAACCATATCCTCTTAATATTAATTTTTCGACAAAAATACGTTTATTCAACATACATTGTCACTCTTTCATCAGAATTTATTTTTTAGGGATTACCCCTACTATTTCAATGTCGCCTCAATCGCCTCGACACTGTACTGCACCTCCTTGTCTACCTCGACCAAATTTTGGATAGACTTCACCGCATAAAGCACAGTGGCATGATCACGATTTCCTATTTGCTCGCCGATGCTGGACAAAGACACTTTCGTATATTTACGAGAAAGGTACATGGCGATTTGTCTTGCTTGCACCACCTCACGCTTACGGGAGTTGGACTGCAACATGTGAGGCTCCAATTGATAATAGCCACACACCGCCTCTTGGATAGAAGCAACCGTCACTGTACGTTCCGGAGCCACCACCAAAGAACTAACCACCTTGCGAACCAACTCCAAATTGATTTCCGTATCTGTCAATGTGGATTGCGCCAACAAAGAGTTGATCACACCCTCCAACTCACGGACACTATCAGAAACATGATCCGCAATATAATCAAGCACATTCTCTGGGATAGTCAAGCCATCGGTCAAGACCTTCGATTTCAAAATCGCCTTTCTTGTCTCCGGACTTGGCAATTCAATCTCCGCATTCAATCCCCAACGGAATCGGGTCAACATACGATCATCCAATCCTTGCAACAACTTAGGAGATTGATCAGCGATCAAAATGATCTGCTTTCCATTCAATTGCAAATGATTAAAGATCTGGAAAAACACATTTTGCGTTCCGGTTTTACCCGCAAAGAATTGGATATCATCCACGATCAACAAATCTACCATTTGATAGAATGCGATGAAATCATTCACCTTATTGCGAAGGTGCGCGTTGGTGTATTGAGATTGGAATCGGTTGGAATCGATGTAAAGCACCTTCATTTCCGGATGTTTCTCAAGAGTAGCCCAACCTATAGCCTGCGCCAAGTGGGTCTTACCTAAACCGGAGCCACCGTATATGAAAATTGGATTGAAGGTATTCTTTCCCGGATTCTCAGCGATCTTCAAACCTGCGGAACGTGCCAACTTATTGCACTTTCCCTCCACAAAAGTATCAAATGTATAGTGAGGATTGAGTTGTGGATCGATTCTTCTTCTTTGAGAATGGTCAGGGAATGGATTGTAGTTATCAATGTCCGAAGTCTCCTTAACTGGAATCACATAACCACTCTTGCATTCCACCTTGGAATTAGTGGCTCTCTCCTGGATAATACTATATGACAACTTTGAATCAGCACCCATTACACGGGTAAAGGTGTTCTTCAACAGGTCACAATAGTGCTCGTCCAAGTATTCCGCATAAAAGTGACTGGGAACTGTAATAGTCAACATCTTATTCTCCCACTTTTCAGGAATGATTGGCTTAAACCAGCATTCAAAAGCCGTAGAAGGAATATTGTCCTTTATAATCATCAGACATTCGTTCCACAATCGAACATGATCTTTCTCTTCCATTGTAATTACTCGTTCATAATTTTGTCAACAAAGCCCATATACACGCTTTGTCTTACCGTTTACTTATCTTTTCAATTTGCACTACAAATTTTGGTTTATTTTTTCAAAAAAAAAACTGTTTTTTGTTTGCGAAATAAAAAAAATCGTAAATGTCTGTTTTTCAAAAGTATACTATAAAACGCTAAAAATGAGTGCTTTACAAAAGTTTTCAACAATTAAAGCACTCATATTTAGGTTATTAAAAAAAACGATCAAATTACTCGCCTTTTTTTCCGAAGACACTAACGTTTATATAGCGTTTTGGATGTTCTCTGATATCTACAACCAACCCATTCGCGCTATTCACCGTAGTATTCAAATTGTTATACAAAGCCTTGTCTGTCAAGAGCAAACCAAGGGTTCCTTGACCGCTATTCAACTTATCCGTAATACCACGGACACCATCAAGTGTTTTATTCAGATTACCGATTGTGGCACGGAAATCAACGCCACTTAAATTGGTGCTCACCTTGTTCAAATTACCCATCACCCCATTAAAGTTTTGGCACAATTCAGGAACATCTTTATCCACAATACGATTGAGTCCCACAGAGGCCTTGTTCAAGTTCTTTGTAATGGCGTTGATATTCTCCAATGAGTTCTCGATGGTCTTATTTTCCGCGATGGCATTCAAAGAGACGATCAAAGAATCCAATTGAGGGATAATAGTCTGGATACGAGGCATGATCTCCTCCGTCAAGGAATCCATCAATCCATCATCCACGTAAGCAGGAATGGTATCTCCTCGTTGGTAATATTCGCGATTCGTAGGGTCGAGTCTGATCTCTACGGATGGAGAGCCGATCAACGCGGAAACCAAAGCGGCCTTGGAACCGACTGGAATCTTCAAATCATCATCCACTTGAAGAACGACAATCACATCAGCATTGGGATCTTCGTAGTCATAAATAATACGTTGGACCAAACCAATTTTATAACCCTTCACCTTCACATCATTGGTCTCCACCAATCCATTGATATGGCTTAATTTCAAATAGTAATAATTCGTGGGATTAAAAATATTGATACCCCTTAAATAATTCCATCCAAAATAGGTCACCGCCAATGTGACAATCACCCAAATACCAATTTGTAGCTCTTTGCTGACTTTAAAATTCATAGCACTATCAATTAAACAACATCTTTTTATTTATAATATTCCCTCGCCTCTTGGGTAGAGAGTTTTTTGCCGTCCTTGATCACAACAAGGAAGGCGTCCTTAAATTTCTTTTTTACCTCATCACGCAATTTCACACCTGCTTCAAAGGTGTTTTCGTGACCATACACATATTTGTATTTATAGGTACCCGTCTCGACAAACTCCTGAGCAGGCACTAATCCCATAAACTCTTTCGCATTCAATGATTTCGGGGCGCTCGCGCTACAAAATTGAACCGCGTAATATATTTCTGGCTTTTTCTCGTCCTTCTTCTTATCAGCGACATCACTCTTTTCCGAGGAAGATTTATTCTCACTGGAAGGCGTCACTTGATGAGTAGTTTGGGATGTGGATGGAGGAGCGACGTTTCCCGCCGACGATTTTTGCGTACTATCAACCGAAGAGGCATTTCCCTTATCGACACCCTCTGTCTTGGCTCCCGTAGCAGGTTCCTTGACACTCTCCTTTACAGGCGTCTTCTCTTCAACTTTAGGTGCGACCTCCTGCTTCTGAACAGTTTTATTCGCATCTGTATCTGTATAACCGACATTATTTCGTTTGTCCACATTCTTTTTATATTGAACGAACGCCCTCACAATCGCTTCGGAGAGTTTGTCCAAGTTTTTATCTTTAGAAAGGAACTCCTCCTCTTCCCTATTGGAAATATAGCCCAACTCTACCAAAACAGCAGGCATCGCAGCTTGCTTCAACACCCAGAATCCTGCCTGCTTCACGCCTCTACTGCTACGACCCTCCTTCACAAAGTTTTTCTCCACCTGCGAAGCGAAGGCAATACTTTGTTCCATATATTTGGATTGCAAAAAGTCAAACATAATATAAGACTCCGTGCTATTGGGATCAAAACCTCGGTACTTGGTCTTGTAATCAGACTCATATAACAAAACAGCGTTCTCTCTTTTCGCCACCTCCAAGTTAGCGGAAGACGAACCTACCGCATAGGACTCAGTACCTCTTGCCGAACGGTTTTCCGCCGCATTCGTATGAATAGAGATGAAAAGATCGGCTTTGGCCTTATTAGCGATCTGCGCACGATCATCCAAAGGAATGAATATGTCCTTTTTTCTGGTATACAAAACCTTCACATTCTTCTCCTTGGACATCAATTCACCCACTTTAAGTGCCACTTTCAAATTGATATCCTTCTCCATTTTTTTCAAGGTGTATCCAATCGCGCCCGCATCCTTGCCTCCGTGACCCGCGTCAAGTACCACAACGAACGGCTTTTCTGCCGAAAAAGCGGTTGTAACACCCATAAAAAGAAGACACATCCATACAAATGCGCGCTTCAAAATCAAAGATTTATTTTCCAAGACTTTCTTATTATAACCTTAATACAACATGATTGTAATCTTATTACAAAAATGTATGGCAAAAATAGGAAAATATTCTTAAATTTGCATACATTTTTACGGCGCAATTATAAATAAGCATTTTCTTGGTACATAGACATATAACATATTTATTGATTTTACTCGCTGGACTTTTCGGTTCGCACAACAATGAAATTTTTGCGGAAACCACGCAAAATGACACGATCAAAGGTGTGGAGAAAAGTGCGGAAGATTCCAACGGGAAAAATGTTAAAACCTTGAAAATATCCAAGGACGCCGTAAAATCCAACGTCAATTATTCAGCCAAAGACTCCGTGGTGTTCTATGCGGATGGACACGCCTTCCTTTACGGAAACGCCAAAGTGACATACGAGAAGATGGAACTCACATCCGACCACATAGAAATGAACACGGACTCCACCATTGTCCATGCGCGATGCGGTTACGACTCCACGGGAAATGAGATCGGAAGACCAGTTTTCAAAGACGGCAACGATAGTTATGAATCCCACAGCATTGATTTTAACTACGAGACTCGCAAAGGTTTGATCCGCAATGTCGTGACGCAGCAAGGAGAAGGATACATGACCAGCGAGAAGGCAAAAAAGCTGGAAGACAACACCTTTCTGATGAAAGACGGAAAGTACACCACGTGCGACAACCATGAGCACCCTCACTTCTATCTGAACATCACCCAAGCGAAAGTGAAACCCAAAGAGTACATTGTAGCAGGTCCCTCCTACTTGGTAATCCAGGATGTGCCTTTGCCGTTGGTACTGCCATTCGGATTCTTCCCATTCACAGAAAAATACTCTTCGGGACTTCTGATGCCGACCTTCGGAGAAGAGACTTCCCGAGGTTTCTACCTCAGAAACGGAGGTTACTATTTCGCTATCAGTCAATACTTTGACTTGGCCCTACGTGCAGATATATACACCAAAGGCTCTTGGGGCGTCAACGCGACCACCCGCTATAAGAAGAGATATAAATTCAACGGCAATATCTATTTAAGTTACCAATCAACGGTGACCAGCGAGAAAAACATGCCAGACTACACGCAAGTGAACGATGTGAAGGTGACTTGGACACACGTTCAAGACCCGAAAGCCAACCCTTTCAGGACCTTCTCCGCATCCGTAAACTTCTCTTCTTCTTCCTACAACAAGAACAATACTAGCGCGCACTACAATCCGTCAGTTTATGGAGAGAACAATAAATCATCATCCATCAACTACACCTATAAGTTTCCCGAGTCGCACTTCTCTTTGACAACCAATGTCACCGTCAACCAAAGGCAGAGCGACTCCACCATATCGTTAAAATTACCAACTTTCCATTTGAACATGAGCCGCGTATACCCTTTTAAGAGGGAGAAACGCACCGGTAAAGAGAAATGGTTTGAGAAGATATATCTGAATTACAGTATGAACTTCGACAACTACATCTCCACGAAGCAGGACAAACTTTTCCAACAAAATCTGCTCAAAGATTGGAACAATGGCATCAAAAACCAAGCAAGCATTGGAGCCTCTTATACCGCCTTTAAATACCTGGTTATCACACCAAGTTTCAACTACACGGAAAAGTGGTATTTCAAAAAGAAGGAACTGACATGGAACGATGCGGAGCAACGAGTGGACGAGCATATCAAGAACGGTTTTTACCGCATCAACGACATGAACGCGAACCTCAACATGAGTACACAATTATACGGATTTTTCCAACCGATTTTCGGCAAAAAAATCAGTATGATACGCCACGTGTTCCAACCAAGCGCCGGACTCTCCTTCACGCCTAAAATGGAGCACCCAATCCCCTCCTTCAACCAAGATTATTACGGTTATTATTACAAATTACAGAAAGATGGGTCTATCGACACCACCAAGTATTGCTACTACACCGGTAACTACTACGGAGGGCCGACCAGCAACGGTAGCGGACATATCAACCTAAGCGTCAGCAACAATGTGGAGATGAAAGTCCGTACAGACAAAGACTCTACGGGATACAAGAAAATTTCACTTATCGACAACTTGACCTTATCGACAAGCTACAACATCTTCGCCAAAGAAGATGAAACGCCTTGGTCAGATATCGCAGCCAGTCTTCGTCTGAAATTCCCAAGGAATCTCTACATGAACATCACTGCAGGTTTCTGTCCTTATACCTACAAGCTCAACGAAAACGGACAGTACTACAAATCCACTACTTCCGAGATGGAGCGCAATGGCCGTATCGCCAGATTAACCAATGCCAGGACATCCTTGAACTACTCGTTCAACAACAACACATTCAAGAAGCGGAAAAAGGATGAAAAAGAGGACGACGACATCGACTACAACGCGGAGACAGTCGATGACATGTTGGACGACGTCATAGACAACTCACAACAAAACAAGGAGAATAGTAAATACGACGAGAACGGCTATTACAAATACAAACTCCCATGGAATATAAACGTAAGTTATTCAGTATCTTACGGCGATTATCGATTCAACAAGGAGAAACTGGAATTTGAGCAAAGATTATCCCAAACGCTCAACTTTTCAGGAGGTTTCAACTTCACGGACAACTGGACTTTCACATTTAGTTCAGGATACGACTTCATCAATAAAGAGATGTCCTACACATCTTGCAGTTTAGGAAGAAAGCTGCATTGTTGGTCAGCGACGTTGAGTTTCATCCCATTCGGAGCCAACCAAGGATTCAACTTCCATATCGGTGTAAACTCTTCCATGCTTCAAGATCTCAAATACGAAAAGAGAACAAGTTCCAGCGATTATCCGAACTGGTATTAAACGTCCTGACAGGCGACGAGGCGCAGCCAACAAATCGCTAGTATATAGATATTTATCAAATAATAACAGGACAAAATCCACAGTGATATTTTATTTTATAGTCTACACAATAAATTATTCATTTTCTTGTTGCTTTTCTTCAAACAAACCGCCAAGTTTTCAAAATTTTTTCCTATTTTTGTGGTATGAAAAAATAATCTAGCAAATGGCGGGAAAAACGGCAAATAAAAGAACAAGCAACTACATGTTTCAAACGAGTTGGGAAGTTTGCAACAAGATCGGCGGCATCTACACCGTACTTTCAACGCAAGCGAAATCCTTGCACGACGTTCAAGGAGACGATCTCATTTACGTAGGACCATATTTCGAGAACGGTGGCAACATCTGTTTCACCGAAGACAACAAACTTTTCTCCAGCTGGACCAAGGCATACGCCAAGGAGACTGGCGTAAACGTAAAAATGGGAAGATGGAACGTTCCAGGAGAACCCATCGCATTGTTGATCGATTTCAGACCCTACTACGAGAAGTTGAACGACTTCCTTTTCGAGATGTGGAACAGTTTTCAGATCGACTCCATGAATGCGGGAGGAGACTATCCAGAGGCTGTTACTTTCGGACTTGCCGCAGCGATGACAATTGAGCACTTCTGTCAATTCAACAAACTTACCAAGCAGAAAACCGTCGCTCAATTCCATGAATGGACGACAGGTTCCGGCGTTCTTTACTGCAAGAACCACGCGCCATACTTGCACACAATTTTCACCACACATGCCACAACGGTCGGCAGATCCATCTGCTTCAACAACAAATTGCTTTACGAATATTTCGAGCAATACAATGGCGACCAAATGGCAGGCGAGCTCAACGTTAAAGCTAAACACTCAGTGGAAAAGCAAGCGGCGCACAATGCGGACTGTTTTACCACCGTCAGCGACTTGACAGCGAAAGAATGCGCCCAATTATTGGACAAACAACCCGACATCGTCACACCCAATGGTTTTGAGGCGGGATTCATTCCACAAGGGGCAAAACATACCAAAGTCAAGAAAGAGGCTCGCGCCGTGCTAAAAAACGTAGCGGAGAATCTGATAGGACACGCCATTTCAGACGACGCCCTCTTCATCGGAACAGGCGGACGATACGAGTTCAGAAACAAAGGCATAGATGTATTCTTGGAGTCAGTTAGACAACTAGCCATCAACCCCGACTACACCAGAGAGACCATCGCGTTCATCATGGTCCCAGGATGGAACATCGGTCCACGCAAGGATCTTCAATCCAGAATGGAAGACCCTAACGCAAAGTATACACTTTACAGAAGAAACATCACACACGATATCAACAACGTGGACAACGATCAGTTGTTCGGTGCCATGCAGGCCTTCCACTTCGACAATGACGTCGACAAGAATGTGAAGGTAATTCTTGTGCCAAGTTACCTGAATGGAGACGATGGCATTTTCAACAAATGCTACTACGATTTGCTAATTGGCCTTGACTTGACCATTTTCGCGTCATACTACGAACCATGGGGATATACGCCGCTTGAAAGCGTCGCATTCAGTGTACCGACCATCACCACCAATTTGGCAGGTTTCGGTCTCTGGGTATCTGGCCAGCCAGTAGACATCAAAAACGGTGTCGCTGTCATCAACAGAAACGACCACAACTACTTCGAAGTGGCTTCGGAAATCCATGACAACATCATCGCGTTAGCAAGTATGAACGAAAAGGAACTTACCGCTACACGCAAAAAAGCGAAGAAAATCGCGGATGGATGTTCTTGGAACGATTTCATTAAATATTACCAGAAGGCATTTGAGATTGCCTTGAATAAAAGATAAAACAATAAAATAACAATAAACACTAATTAGGTATAGCATGAAAGTAAGTATTAACAAAGCAAACGGCCCAGTTTGGAAGGAAATCAACACGAAGGCTAAGGTTCCTGCCAAGTTGGAGAAGTTAAGAATGATCGCCGAGAACATTTGGTGGGTATGGAACAGCGAAGCAACAGACCTTTTCGAAGAGGCTGACGCGGACTTGTGGGAAAAAGCAGGTCACAACCCAATCCTTTTCTTGGAACGTATCTCAATAGACACTTTGGAGAAAATCGAGAATAACAAGGTCCTTTTGAAGAAGATCGACACCGTATACAACAAGTTCAACAAGTACATGAGCGAACCAAAGGATCCAAAGAAGCCTTCTGTCGCTTATTTCTCTATGGAGTACGGTTTGACTGATATCATCAAGATCTATTCAGGAGGTTTGGGTGTACTTGCGGGAGACTACTTGAAAGAGGCCAGCGACTGCAACGTGAACATGACCGCTGTAGGATTCCTTTACAGATATGGTTATTTCACACAAACCCTCTCTATGAACGGAGAGCAAATCGCTAACTACGAGCCACAAATCTTCAACACATTGCCTATCTCACAAGTAAAGGACGAGAACGGCAACCCTATGATTCTCGAAGTTCCATTCGCAGACCGTATCATCTACGCTAACATCTGGAAGGTTGCGGTAGGACGTATCAACCTCTATTTGATGGATACTGATATGGACAAGAACTCCGAGTTCGACCGTTTCATCACTCACCAACTTTACGGAGGTGACTGGGAGAACAGAATGAAGCAAGAGTACATGTTGGGTATCGGAGGTGTATTGATGCTTCAAAAATTGGGTATCGAGCACGACACTTACCACTGCAACGAGGGTCACGCTGCCCTTATCAACGTTGAGCGTATGAACTACTACATCAATCAAAAGGGATTGTCATTCCAAGAGGCATTCGAGGTAGTTCGCTCATCATCTTTGTACACTGTACACACACCAGTTCCTGCAGGACACGATAAGTTCGACGAGGGATTGTTCGGTAAATATATGTACCACTACGCGCAAAAGTTGAACATCTCTTGGGATGACTTGATGGATCTCGGCCGCGAGAACCCAGGCGACAAGGGAGAGAAGTTCTCTATGAGCGTATTCGCATGCAACACTTGCCAAGAGGTTAACGGTGTGAGCTGGTTGCACGGTGAGGTTTCCAAGAAGATGTTCGCTAACATCTGGAAGGGATACTTCGCGGAGGAGTCACACGTGCACTACGTAACCAACGGTGTTCACATGCCAACTTGGGCTGCTGACGAGTGGAAGCAATTGTACGAGGAGACATTCGACGCTTCTTTCTACAAGGATCAATCCAACGAGAAGATATGGGAGAAGATCTATACTGTACCTGATGAGAAGGTATGGGGTATCAAGAAGTCATTGAAGCAAAAATTGATCGACTACATCAGAGTTAAATACAAAGACAATTGGTTGAGAAACCAAGGCGATCCTTCTCGCATCATCAAGATCTGCGAGAGCATCAACCCAGAGGCTTTGACCATCGGTTTCGGTCGTCGTTTCGCGACTTACAAGCGTGCTCACTTGTTGTTCACAGACTTGGAGCGTTTGGCTAAGATCGTCAACAACCCTAAGTGTCCTGTTCAATTCATCTTCACCGGTAAGGCTCACCCAGCTGACGGTGCTGGTCAAGGTTTGATCAAGAGAATCATCGAGATCTCTCGCCAACCTGAATTCCAAGGCAAGATCATCTTCTTGGAGAACTACGACATGGCTTTGGCTAAAAAGTTGATTTCTGGTGTAGATATTTGGTTGAACACCCCTACCCGTCCATTGGAGGCATCTGGTACATCTGGAGAGAAGGCACTTATGAATGGTGTCATCAACTTCTCCGTAAAAGACGGATGGTGGTTGGAAGGATACCGCGAGGGTGCTGGTTGGGCTTTGACCGAAAAGCGCACTTACGAGTTCCAAGGTCACCAAGACCAATTGGATGCCGCTACTATCTACGGTATCTTGGAGAACGAGATCATCCCTATGTTCTACGCTACAAACAGCAAGGGATACTCTCCTGAGTGGGTGAAGACCATCAAGAACTCTATCGCTATGATCGCTCCTAACTACACTACAAAGCGTATGATGGATGATTATATCGAGCGTTTCTACAACCCATTGCGTGAGCGTTTCGGCAAGTTGATCAAAAACGACTACGCTAAGGCAAAGGAGATCGCAGCATGGAAAGAGAAGGTTGCTGAGAACTGGGATCAAATCGAGATCGTTTCAGCAAACGTTTCCGAGAAGCTTTTGACCAACCCTGAGGTAGGTGATAGCTACGATGCTGAGGTTGTTATCGACACCAAGAACTTGAACGACAATGGCATCGGTGTGGACTTCGTTTCTACTGAGAAAGACGCGAACAACAACGACAAGATCGATGAGGTTAAGGAGATGAAGTTGGTTAAGCAAGACGGTTCAAAACTCACCTTCAAGCTTGACGATAGAATCTCTCGTTCAGGATTGTTCAAGTATGCCTTCCGTATGTTCCCTAAGAACAAGGATTTGGCACACCGTCAAGACTTCTGCTACGTACGTTGGTTCTAATAAACCAGATAACAATAGCGAAAAAGCGAGGCTTTGTCCTCGCTTTTTTTGTATCTTAGCGTCATGAAAAAGAAACTCATCATACTATTAGGCCCTACTGGTGTCGGAAAGACAGAGAGAAGCCTTCAATTGGCAGAATCCCTACACACAGAGATCATCTCCTGCGATTCCCGTCAGATGTACAGAGAAATGAAAATCGGAACCGCAGCCCCAACTGAGAAGGAATTGGCACGCGTCCCCCACCACTTCATAGGCAACCTCTCCATCCACGATTATTACAGCTGTGGAAAGTTTGAATTAGAGGCCTTGAAAAAGTGTGAGGAGCTATTTCAAACCCATGATACCGTCCTGATGGTGGGAGGTTCCATGCTCTACATCGACGCCATCTGCAAAGGCATAGACGACATTCCCAAAATCGATGAGGAATTAAGGAAAGACCTTGATTTACGATTGGCCAACGAGGGAGTGGATGCGCTAAGAAATGAATTGAAGATGCTGGACCCCGTCTATTATAGACAAGTGGATCCGATGAACCACAAAAGAATCAAACACGCTTTGGAAGTCTGTCTTCAAACAGGCAAACCTTTCTCTTCTTTCCGTACGGATAGCAAGAAGGAACGTCCCTTTGAGATTGAGAAAATCGGTTTCATAAGACCAAGAGAGGAGTTGTACGAACGAATCAATCTCCGCGTCGACAAAATGTTCGACGAGGGTCTCTTGGAAGAGGCAAGAAGTCTTTACCCTTACAAAGGACTGAACTCCCTCAATACGGTAGGATACAAAGAATTATTCGAATACTTCGACGGTAACTGGACATTGGAATATGCCAAACAAATGATTCAACAAAACAGTCGTCACTACGCTAAAAAACAGATCACTTGGTTCAAACGAGACGAGGAAATAAAGTGGGAGACACTACAATAATCATAGAAGGTGGACAATCAAAAAAGGAAGACCAATTGGTCTTCCTTTTTTTGATCTACTATTCAGTCATCACTAAACGCAGGCCAACGGTATAGAACCATTTGTCAGGCATACCGCCGTCCCTAGCGGAGACACGATAGAAAGTTTCGGGCATAGAAGCACTTCCGCCTCGATAAATACGGGAATCTCCCGATTGAGGACCCTTCGGAGAGACCTGCGCGCCGGAGGAATAACTTCCATACCAATCTTCGCACCACTCGGAAACATTACCGCTCATATCATAGATTCCCAATTCGTTGGGTTTAGTAGAAGCTACCTTATACGTTTTAGAGACTGCGTACTTATCACGGATGGCCACATCGACCCAATCATTACTGCCACTATACATATAATTCTTCGTAGCCCTTCCACCTCGTGCGGCGAACTCCCACTCCGCTTCAGTAGGCAAACGGAAATTCTTTCCAGTCATCGTGCACAAACGTTTCAAAAAGGTTTGACAGGTTATCCAAGAGACGCTTTCCACAGGGAATCCTTCCCCTTTGTATTTTGAAGGATTAGTGCCCATCACAGCGTTCCACAACTCTTGCGTCACCTCGGTTTCTCCAATGTAATAATCGCTTAGCGTAACTTTATGCAATGGTTTTTCCGTCGCGTCCGCATATTTACCTTGCTCGGGAGAGGCACCCATCGCAAAAGTTCCACCCTCCACTAAAATCATATTAAAGGATATACCCTTCACCTGGAAAGATTCTATAACCGACTTGATTTTCACCCGCTTAGCAGTCTCCTTCTTGGGCGACGAAGAATCCGCGTTTTTCTTCTCTTTTTCAGCTATTTTCAAAGAAGAGGAATTTTTAACATCCTCCTTTTGCGCCACCTCTTTCTTGGCACCACAAGACAACAACGACACCGCCATAGCGGCGAGTAAAAAACTTCTCACCTTAGTAAAAATTCTGTAACTCATCATAAATTTTAATATCTTAATACAACGTACAAAATTACAAATAAAAGGCTCAATTCAAGACGCTTGGCGGGAATAAATTTGACCATACAATAAATTTGAGAATAGAGAATAAAATGACTATCTTTGCAAGGAGAAATCACATAGGATAATAATCAAAAGAGAAACAATTAGATATAAGAATATATGATAACTGCTTCTGACATTGTAGTACAATTCGGCAAACGAATTCTTTTTCAAGATGTGAATCTAAAATTCACAAGTGGTAACTGTTACGGCATCATCGGTGCAAATGGCGCCGGAAAATCTACTTTCCTAAAGGTAATCAGCGGAGATTTGACTCCAACCAAGGGATCGATCACCATCGCGCCAGGAGAGCGTTTGTCCGTTCTTCGACAGGATCACTTCCAATTTGACGAGTGTACAGTCATCGAAACAGTTTTGCGCGGCCACGAACCATTGTGGAACGTGATGCAAGAGAAAGACGCATTGTACGCGAAGGAGGATTTCTCCGACGCGGATGGTATACGCGCCTCCGAGTTGGAGGAGAAATTCGCCGAGATGGACGGATGGAATGCGGAAAGCGACGCCGCTGCCCTATTGAGCGGTTTGGGCATCAAGGAGGAACTCCACTATCGTTTGATGAAGGAGTTGAGTGGTAAGGAGAAGGTGCGCGTGCTTTTGGCGCAAGCCCTATTTGGTAAGCCAGACAACTTGCTTTTGGATGAGCCTACCAACGACCTCGACCTTGAAACTGTGATGTGGTTGGAGAATTATTTGTCAGAATTCGAGAATACCGTATTGGTGGTATCCCACGACCGTCACTTCCTTGATTCAGTATGTACGCACACTGTGGATATCGACTACGGAAAGATCACAATGTTCGCAGGTAACTACAGTTTCTGGTACGAATCCAGCCAATTAGCGCTCCGTCAACAAGCGCAACAAAACAAGAAAGCCGAAGAGAAGAAGAAGGAGCTCATGGAGTTCATTCAACGATTCAGCGCCAACGTGGCTAAGTCCAAGCAAACTACCAGCCGTAAGAAGATGTTGGAGCGTTTGAACATCGAAGAGATCCAACCTTCTACCAGAAAATATCCTGGCATCATCTTCACACCAGACAGAGAGCCAGGCAACCAAATCATTGAGGTGAAGGATCTCTCCTACACCACACCAGAAGGCGACGTATTGTTCCAAAACGTAAGTTTCAACGTGGAAAAGGATGATAAAGTGGTATTCTTATCACACGATCCTCGCGCGATGACCGCCTTCTTCGAGATCATCAACGAGAAACTCAAACCGACTGCAGGTACATTCAAATGGGGCGTCACCATCACCTCCGCCTACTTACCGCTCGACAACACCGAGTTCTTTAACACGGACATGAAGTTGGTGGATTGGTTGGCGCAATACTCTCCAGATACCAACGAATCATTCGTCAGAGGATATTTGGGTAGAATGCTATTCTCCGGCGAAGAGATTTACAAGCAAGCCAGTGTGCTTTCCGGAGGTGAGAAGATGCGTTGTATGCTTTCCCGCATGATGCTGAAGAACGCCAACTGTCTCGTTTTGGACTCCCCTACCAACCACTTGGATTTGGAGTCTATCCAAGCGTTCAACAACACCTTGAAGGCATTCAAGGGAAACATCTTGATGTCATCTCACGACCACGAGTTCATCCAGACCGTTTGCAACCGTGTTATTGAGCTCACACCAAGCGGAGCAATCGACAAGCGTATGGATTACGATGACTACATCCTTAGCGATGACATCAAGGCGCTCAAAGAGAAGTTCTATAGCAAATAATCATTTACGATAAAAACAAGGAGAGGAGGAGACGTAACAACGCCTCCTCTTTTCGAAATCAGAGGATAGGAAATGAAGAAATCATTATTATGGGGAATAGCATTGGGCATCACCACTCTTCTTACCGCATGCGATAAACAGCACAATCGGTTCAAGGACGAGGCGACCAAAGATCCTCAATCAGTCCAAATAAACTTCGTACGTTTTGACCGCACCATCTTTGGGTTGGATAGTTGCATCACAAAACCTGCCATAAGAGGAGATTACGACCTTTTGAAGGTAAACATACCAGACGACGACTCATTGTGCCTTAGAGAGAAGATAAGCGCGATACAATCGCAATATCCTACCCAATTCAAACACTACATGATGATGTTGGGAGAAATGTCTTCCGGGTACGACATTCCCTACGAGACACTCTTTTATCTATTCCTATCACACGAAGCATACCACGACATCTTCTGCGAGTGTTTAGCGAGATTTGAAAAGGATGACGACATCAAAGAGGAATTCATCAAATCTTTCTCTCGCGCGCGTCAATTCTTCCCATCTTACGAAATACCGGAGAACATCCATTTAATGTTTTCAGGCTTCGGAGAGGACCTCTCTTTCGACGACAACTCTCTCAACACGTTATATGTATCTTTGGAATACTTTCTTGGTGCGGACTACGCCCATTACCGATATGTCCCAGGCATATACGATTACCAAATTCCGAATCTAAAAAGGGAAAAGATTGTCACCGACGCCATTCTTCTATGCAACTACGAGCAGTTTCCTCTGACCAAAGAGGCCGGCAATTTGCTCGATCATCTCATCTATTACGGAAAGATGCTCTACGTCACAGACGCAATCATGCAAAACAAATCGCAACGGGAAGTGATGGGATACTCCGAAAACGATTGGGAATGGTGTGTAAAGAACGAGAAGAAGATGTGGAACTATTTAAGGGAAAACAATCTTCTTTTCAGCACAGACAATAAGACAATCACTGATTTCATCATCATGTCTCCAGCCACCAAGTATTTTTCAACGACGATAAAAACAGGAGAGACTGTAAAAGAGTACAACGCTCCGGGACGGGCCGCAGTTTGGTTAGGTTGGCAAATCGTATCCAAGTACATGGAGAACAACCCTAAGATGACCTTAAAGGATCTTGTCGCGCAAGATGACGCTCAAATTATTCTGAATGGATCAAGGTACAATCCGTAAGGGAATCTTACTTTATACACACTTTGATTACCGGTGCCCTAAAAGCGCCACCCTTCTTTTTTAATTTATAAGAGTAGGAACGATGAGGGAAAACCACCCTCAATTTGGTATATTCAGAAGATTCCAGTATCTCGTCCATCGCAAAGAAGGAGTCCCACTCACGGACCTTGACGCTCTCTGTATAACCGTCTGAGGAGAAGGGAATTTCCAGGAAATAATCATGACGAGGCACATTATAGGCACATCGGTTTTCCACATCGAAAGGATCGAAAATGAAATTCTGCTTAGGATAAGCCTTAAATTCTTTATGGGATACCACACCAAAGGAGAAGCCACAAGAGCGAAAAACCATACTGTAAAAATCAGCGGAAACATAGGTGCGGTAATAACCCGACGAGTCGGTACGGAACATCAAATCCTTTTCACAAGCCATCGTCCGATCCTTTTTGCCATATCTGTAATGGACATGAACAGGCATCTGCTTATGAGGCAAACCCGTTTGATCCATGATACGCCCCCGCATCGGCAGGATATTCAAACGGATATGATCATTCAATTCCTCACCTCCCTTCATATCGAAATAGGTAGTAACCACCTCATCTCCATAGAGTAAAGAGATGGTATGATTTCGATGAACCAAACGCTCAATGGTTCCCATCCCGTCACTAAGCAACTCTTCTGAATAAGAATCATCCACGAAGGTCACAGGCATAGGTGTATTCAAGGGAGCACCATTGGCATCGAATAATTCGATGATCAAACGCACCGAATCAGGAGAGATGCTCTTGGCGATAGTTTCCGCAACCAAAGAATCCGACAACAATACCGGAGAAGATGAGTGGGTAACATCCAAGGAGTCGTTGGTAGGCACAAACCGTTCCTCTATCTTCGAGCAAGAGAGGATGACAGCTGTCAGCGCAATAAAGAGAATGGATTGGGGCTTCATAGGCATCAACAAAAAAGGACATCCCATTAGGAATGTCCTTTATAAATGTTATATTCAAAAATTAACTATTCTTTCTTGGGCGCTCGATGCTGATCTCCTCGATGATATCACCATCCTCAAAAACGCCAGTTTGCTTAGTACCGCTCGCAAAGGTATAAACACCATTACCGTGCTTCTTACCATTCTTGAACTCACCTTCGTACTTATCGCCATTAGCGTACTTATATACACCTTCGCCCTCTGGTTTACCATTCACGAAAGGACCTTGGTAAACGTCACCAGTTGGATAAGTGAACTTACCCTGTCCTTCACGAATACCAGCCTTGTATTCACCCTCATATACGGAACCAGACTTGAACTTGTATACACCCTTACCCTCGAACTTTCCATCAACAAAGTTGCCAGTATAAGTTTCACCACTCTCAAAGGTGAATGTACCGAAACCGTTTCTGCATTTTCCCTTGCATTGAGCATTTGCTTGAATACCAGTTAGAGCAAGGATTGCGACTACCGCCAAAATTTTTGCTTTCATGTTTATCCGTTCCTTTTTGATTTTTTACTACCGCGAATATACTAATTATTATATAAACAACAACAAAATCAATATTTTTTCTTTA
Organism: Paludibacteraceae bacterium; assembly: GCA_045601045.1. Lineage (GTDB taxonomy): Bacteria > Bacteroidota > Bacteroidia > Bacteroidales > Paludibacteraceae > UBA1181. Next base: position 85,741 of record JAZRZA010000045.1, on the reverse strand, counting down.
TTTCTTTCAATATTTTTTCACAATTTCCACATAATCGTGAAAGAAATTGAATTTCTTTCCCCAAGCAGAAGGCAACGAGAGCGCTAGAACAGGAAAAAACTATTGGAAATAGGTATATTCGAAATCCTCCTCATTAACTATATCGTCCGAGTTATTATAAATGATCTTCTTCAGCTCGTTACCATAGAGATCATAAGTCACCTCCTTACAGAGATGAGCCCCCTCATACTCTTTTACATCTGAGCGTTTACCATTGCCATGATAACGATATAGGAACTTTCTGCCTTCTTTATTACACTCAACAAGTTTACCTTCTTTGTCGTATAACCAACTATAAATCATTTCATTATCGGAGTATTTTTTTTGATAGTTGTCGTAGTTCTTGCGACTTAAAGTAAGGATATCTCCATTTTTATTGAAAGTGAATTTTACGATTGTGGTCTCGTTTACACCCACACTTCCTGCCTTGTTATTCAAAATCTCCTTGCTTTTGATCGCACCAGAAGGGAAAGTATCATATCGAGAGATAATTCTTTGGGGGCCGTTCCATTTATTGAAGACCGTGTCCGGAAAGCCGAAACGATCAAAATGGATATACTCCACTAAACTGTTCTTCGTAGTATCCGCATATTTGGAATAGGCCACCTCTTTGTTATCCAGATAATCAAATGTCGAGCAGGCGCCATCTCTAACGATCTTCGTCGCCCTACCCAAGGCATCATATTCGAAGTAGTCGCCATACTTATTTTGAACAAATTGGCCCAAGTTATTATAAATATTTTCATGGATAACATTTCCCTGACTATCACTGATTTTATAAAAAATCCCTTTCTTACGAGGATGAATATCAGGCACAATTGTATCATGTACGCCGTCCCCTTCTGGGTTGACGACAATCTTGGAGACCATACCTATTTTATTGAATTCAAAGCACTTGCCAAAGCCTTTAGAATAAATTGACTTCACCTCCTTAGACAGATGGAATTCATTCTTTCTATGGTTCACAGATGATATATTGTAGCAACAGTTGTACCAATTAAGGAAGGAGTATTCCGCAACGTCCATGAGTACATCTTGGGGTATCAACACATAATCGGATACCCGAACGCTCTCATCAAGCGTTTCCTCGTTTTTCGATTCATCGCTCTTCAAAATTTTCTTTTTAACCGAAGAACAACCCACACAAAGGGGCAATAGCATGAGCGCGAAAAGGATTTTTCTTACTATAGTCATTGATTTAGGCAAGAATATAGAAAAGTTACTTATTAAAATTCTTATTATCAATATAGACCTCCAACAGCTGAGTCTGGCGATTGCTATTCAAAGGCATCACCACAAAATCCGCCACTGAGGCTGGCACCAAGCAACTATTACCCTTTGACAAAAAGATCTCGCGGAAGAGAGGCAATTCGCCATCAAATCCTTGGGTAGACAAGACACGAATACAACAATCACCCTCCAAACACATATAGATGATAAAAGAGTCGTACTTAAACAACTTACGATGGAATTCCCTGTTCACCTCCAAAATCTTCACTGTGAAGAAGGGCGATTCGGAGATAGCGACCGGCTTGTTGATCTGCGGGCTATAATTGGTCTTATAATCATCCTCCACGGTGAAATCGATCGCATCTTTCGCCAACTCCGTGTGGAGTTCACGAGGCTTCCCATCCAATCCCAGACGACCATAATCGAATATGCGATAAGTGATATCACTACTCTGCTGCACTTCAGCGATCAAAGAACCGCCACAGATCGCATGAACCCGTCCGGCCGGAATATAAAAGACATCACCCCTCTGGATCGGATACTCACGCAACACCTCACACAAGGAGTGGTCCTCCACCCGCTTGCCATACTCATACTTGGAGATTTGGGAATCAAAACCACAATAGAGCTTCGCGCCAGGAGCGGCATCCATCACATACCACATCTCCGTCTTACCGAAACAGCCATGACGTTCCCTGGCCAAATCATTGTTGGGATGCACCTGAATGGAGAGGTCACGCTCCGCATCGATGAACTTCACCAAAAGCGGGAAAGTCTCACCATACATTGCCTTCACCTTCTTGCCTAAGAGCAACTCCTTGTAGGTGGAGATCAGCTCATCGAGGTGTTTCCCCTTAAGAGGGCCATTCGCCACAACAGACTCCCTACCCTTCACGGCACTCACCTCCCAACTCTCACCGATCTTATCGTTCTCGTCGGCAGGCATACCTTTGAAAGGCTTCAGGCGCTTACCGCCCCAAACCAACTCATGAAGGTCTTGTTCGAATAACAAAGGATATAGTATCTCCATCATAAAATTAGATTCGCTCCCCGTGATAGGTCATCGGCAAATTCAGCAAAGTGGCCATCATGATTTTAGCATCCATCCAAATAGAATAGTGATGGTAATAGTAAAGATTAATCCTTACCTTATCCGGATAGATCACATTGTCGTTATAAATGATTGGATCAGAGACAGAGGCTAACAAAGCCTCTTCGTTGCGGTACTTCAAAGAGGCGGGACCCGTGATGCCAGGCAAAAGCTCGAGAATCTTGCGATCCTCCCCCTGCAATAGATCCGCATAACCAGGCACATCTGGACGTGGTCCCACAAAACTCATGTCGCCCCGCAAAACATTCCAAAGTTGCGGTATCTCATCCAACTTATATTGTCTTAGGAATGCGCCAAAAGGAGTGATCCTACTCTCGCCCATTACCGTGACAGAAGGCCCTTCGGCATCTGGAACCATAGTGCGGAACTTGTAGATGTTGAAAAGTTCGCCATTCCTTCCCACCCGCTTCTGAGAAAAAAAGACATCGCCACCGTCCGAAAGTTTCAGGACAATCGCGATCAAGACACAGAAGGGCCAAATGAGCAAAATGCCCACCAAGGCCAATACACGGTCCAATATAAACTTGATATGCTTTACCATTATCTATCTTCTCAAAAAAGGGAAAGAGAGCAATCCCAACAGCGACCCAAATCCATAGCTACTGTGTAGCATGAAAAATGAGAGTTGCAAATATAGAAAATTTAGACGTTTTTGAAAAGATAATTTTAATGATTCAAAAGAAATAACGACAAAATAGAGTCCAAGTGAGAGAAAAGCGAGCCAAACAAGGGGCGGAAAAAGGAGCCCCAAGAGCAAAGGCATCAACCAAGAGAGAAGAAAAAGCAAGGGAATGAAGTGGCGGAGAGAGAGCGAACGAAGCTCTCCGGTATAAAAGACCGTCAAAAGGTTCCACTTGCCATTCATATAGTTGTTACGAGCCAATTCGGTGAAGTTCTCCCGTGCGAAGTAGGTACAAGAGGTATCTGGGACGAGATAAATTTTTCCGCCGCCGCGGAGGATGCGTTTGTTGAGCTCAATGTCTTGGTTGCGGACCAACCGCTCATCGTACTTACCGAAGCGTTCAAAAATGGAGCGTGGGAAACAGCCGAAGGGAACAGTATCCACTTCACGTGCACCCTCCACACCTAAACGGAAGAGGGAGTCTCCCACACCCAACCGGTTGCTCAAGACCTCACGAATCGCCAAAGATTTGGGTGTTTTGTGGAGGACATCTGTCTGGACAGGACAACCCACATTTTCCGCATGCAGTTCCTCCAATCGACGCACCAAGGTGGAGAAATAGTTGGGCGCGTAGGTGGCATGTACGTCTAAACGGATGATCACCTCACCCTGCGCCTTTTCCAGCGCGAGGTTCATGGCGACGGGGACAATGCGTCGGGGGTTATCGAGAAGATGGATAAAGGGGTAAACGCTGGCGTAGGATTCCAAGTATTCTCGGGAGTGGTCAGAGCTTCCGCCATCCACGAAAAAAATCTCCATCTCCGACTGGGGAAAATCTTGCTGGAGGATGCCCTCCTTTAGGCAATGGTCTATGTATTTCTCCTCGTTGTAGACGGGGCATATCACGGAGAGTTTGATCATAGCATTTCCTCCATTTCCGCTGATTTGACCACCCGGCAAGGGACACCCACCACCGTCTCGCCATCCCCGACTGATCGGTTTACCAGCGTCATAGCACCCACCACGGCACCCTCTCCGACCACAAGATCCTCCTTGGCCAACAAAGTGGCTCGCATGCCGATGTAAGCGCCACGTCGAATGGTCAGTCTATGGTGTGCCTGACGCTTGCCGTGACAGGCGAAAAAGACACCGTACGAGATGGAGACACCATCCTCTATCTTGATTAGGTCGTAACACTTGTCATCCAAATAGCATCGCATGCCGATAAAGACATTCTTGCCAATCTGATAGCCACATAGGCGGTAGAGCAGAATGCGTACCGAGTTCCACGGCAAATAGGGAATGAAGGCAGCGGAAAACCATTTTCGGATAGGGATGGTGAACACCCGCCAAAGAGAGTATTTCCAATAGTAGGGAATATCCTCCTCCGCTACACCCTTATGGGTCAGTCTATATATGGACGCTAACAGCATAGGCTCATTAACATTTCAAATCATTACCGTAGAGACGTGCATAAAAATCAGAGACGGCACCCCATCGGAACGCATCAAAATCGACACTACGGTTGGAGTACGCCTCCCGATGGTTCAGCAAATCCCGCAACGCTTCTCTCAAATCCGCTACGGAGGTAGGGTCAACACCCCGGCCTACCGTCGGATCAAATAGGCCATCCACCCCCTGCCCTTTCGTGTAAAGGATCGCCAAGTTCTGCGACAGAGCCTCAACGAAGACCAGTCCGAAGGTCTCGTAAAGAGAGGGCATGGCAAAGATAGAATGTTCTCTGTAGATATCACAAAGTTGCTCCCTATTTTTTACGACACCCAAGTAGGTCACCCACTCTTTTTCCCGCTCAATCAAGGATCGGATGCGAGGGGTGGAACGATCCATACCGCCCACCAATGTCAGCGTCACATCCTCAAATCCGGCCTCTTGCCGAAGATCGGCTACGGCACGAATCAAGCGAGTGACGTTCTTCATCTCTGAGAGTTCCCCCACAAAAAGGACCTTGTGGTTCTGTGTAATCTCCCGTCTCACATGGTCGCACCAAAAGTCATCCACCCCATTGGGTCGGATGAGAAACTTATCCTGAATGCGTGAGAGAACGGGGCGAATCACCCAGCTCTTGACAAACCGTTCCCGCATCGACGGGGAGACAAAGAGGATCCGCTTCGCGTGCAGCAAGATATGCCACCCTGTGATCCAAAGATGGGGCATCATCCGAAGGAAAAAGTTGACATCGGTGTTGCGGACGGTGACATAGTAAGGGATGTGATGCTCCTTGCAGGCCCGATAGGCCACACCCCCATCAGAAAAGAGGGTGGTCGCATGGATGAGATCGCAGTCGGAGAGATCCACCTGGGCCGCCATGGAGCGATAAATAGTTCGCCGTTTCAAGAAATAGAGGAAACGATGGTAGGGCTTCACAATCCGATCAATGACCAACGACGACTCCGAGAGCAGTCTCTCCGAAGCCGCGACACTCTTACGGATCGGGGCATAGACCACCTGCCGCAAACCGTCCGCCGCCAAATGGCGGTAGAGATTCGCATGGACCTGCGATCCAAATAGATCGTTGCATATATGAAGTACCTTCATCTCAAATCATTTTAGAGGTAAAAAAACGAAGTATGCAAGCGGCACGGTCCTCTATCCGCAATGGCTGGGCACGACGCAAACTCGCCTCCCCCATTCGATGACGAGTCGCCTCATCGTCACGCAGACGGGCAATCGCTCGTGCCAAGGCCTCCACATCCATCGGAGCAATCCGTATGGCGTTGCGCTCATCCAACAAACCATCGTTGAAATCCCTGTCGGAAGATATGACGGGAAGGCCACAGGCCATCGCCTCCACGATCGCGTTGCAACACCCCTCCTTCAAGGTGGGCAAGACAAAGAGATCCGAGGCGTTCAGATAGAGCGGCAACTGGTCGTGCGCGACCGGTCCGCAATGGAGGATATGGTCACAATCGGGACGAAGAGCGCCCTCGCCGATGAAGAGAGAGCAGACACACTCACCCGGCACGCTTCGAATGGCTTCGGAGAGACGATCCACGCCCTTCCTTTTGGAAAAAGCACCCACATACGAGAGGACAAAAGAATCCTCAGCAATCCCCAACGCCCCTCTGCAAGCGGCCCGATCCATGGGGCGAAAGAGGTTGGAATCGACACCATTCGGAAAGACCTCGCAACGATCCATTGTCGTCATTCTCAAGGCGACGCTCTCTTGTCGATTCTTCTCGGAAACCGCCACTACGCCACTGACGTAATCGTAGAAGGATTGATCGTCAGCCGAAAAGGGAAACATGGCTTGGATATCACTCTCTCCCGTCGCCACAAAGAGAGGGATAGCATGCTTCTTGGCATACCGATACCCCATCCAACCAGACACCCAGAAGTGGCCGTAGATGAGATCGGGCTCTTGTGGCAAGCGACGAAGCACCCGCTCAACCGCACGGCGACGTATCAGCCGGGAGATCGACTTACCGCCGATCTTCCAACTCGAAAAGGAGAGGATATTGGGGCGATAAACGGTCACGGAGGCGCCACCCGCCGGTCCTTCTTGCGTCACCTTCGGGCAGATACGCCGCTGGCTCACCACACTGTTGGGCGCGATCACCACACACGATACGCCTTGGCGGGCGAACTCATCCACCAACTGTTTTACGAAGGCGTAAGCGTTGTCCTGCTTGTATGGGTATCCCGGGGTTATTATGGTGATATTCATAACACGATTCAATTTTGCGTCACACCTTGTTCCTCTTCACTAGAAACCGCTCTATTCAAGGCTCCTTTCGGGTGGATAGAACCCAAACAATACCCCAACATACAAGTGGAATATATATCCATGTCGCCATAGGTACGAGAGAAGAATGTTTTCAAAAAACAGATCATGATCAGAAGACCAAAGGTGAAATAGGTATAGTGATTTCGATCCATCAATTTCCAAGAACGGAAAAAAGCATACCAGAAAAAGAGATACAAAGATAATCCCAAGACTCCCTGATTAACGGCCAACTCTAGCCAATCGTTGTGCGCATAATTGTACGAAATGCTAAGAGTAGCATTCGCTCCTGAACCAAAGAAGAACTGAAGGGCACTGGTATTATATATAAAGTGATAATAGAACGCATAGAACAACCAATCCCTTCCACTCGTATTTCCTTCCAATGTGGACTGGAAACGATTATTGAAAAGCTCATTGGTTTCCAACAAATAATATACCAAATAGGACAAGAAAAGAATCGAAGATGTAAAGGCAATCAATATCAGAATCTTCCTATACCCTTTCGCATTCTTAAACATCTCATAGGAATACCACATGGTGCACAAAATTCCAATCAGTATGGCACCACGTTTCATACCCATAAAGATAAAAGTCATTACAATTATCACGCCTAAAGATTGAACCCAAACCCGTTTGTAATACACTGTCAGCACTGTAAAGAGGGAAAGGAACGCATAGCACTCATAATTGACAACATCTTCCTTTCCAACGCCAATCGCCTGATAATTAGACTTAACTTCCTCCTCAAAATGCCAATAAGAAGCAACTGCCATAAAGAAGAAGAGAAAAACAATTCTTGTCAGTAACTTATGATTCAATATACCTTTTCTAGCGAAATAATAGAAGGTGTAGATGGGTAATAATGAGTTATATATTGCTTTCAGATAGTTATAGGGTTTGCTTTGCGTAACACCCAAAGTAGCCCGTGGGCCCTCTATTGTATAGATGACACCATAGAGAGTAAACATCAGAACCAACAGATTCAATGCGGTGAGAAAAAGCAACTTCTGCCCAAATTCCAAATTGACCTTTACCGCATAAAAGACAGATAGGAAGGTCAATAGCGCAATAACCGCCAGGGAAAGAGCGTTTCCCGCGGACCAAAACAATCCTTGCAATTCATACAAGAACCACAAGAGAAAATATAGATATAATATGCAACGCTCCTTTACAATCATACGAATGTATTACGTTCAGATTTTGATTGACGCAGGAAATAATCCCACAATCCCTTTACATCCATCCTTTGCCTTGGGAAAAGGAAAAGACCAACGACATAAAGGGTTACCACAATCAACAAAGTAATAACTTGCCAAATAAACGATCCATCAACGCCTCTCAAATAATGCGCGACAAGAATTAACGCAATCATCAAAGCGCATAACGGAATAATATTCTCTATCATAACTATCGGACTTTTCTTTATCACACGCCACATAATCATCAAATGTATCCCGACGAAAGCTATGGTCACATACACACGCGCGGCACATACTTGTTCCCAACCGGCTTTAACAGAGAAATACAAGGATGGACACAAAAGAAAAATATATAACCACTGTGCCAACACTGACAATTTTGGCTTCCCCAATGAACGATAAATTTCACTACAAAAACGAGACACAGTTACGACTAGAGGAAATACAAGGCCAAAAAAACCGATGAAGAAAGAGGCTTCCATCCACTGTTCCCCCAAAAAGAGATAAGTTACCCAGTCATTATAAGAGAAGACAACCAATCCTATAGGGAAAACCAACAATGAAACATAACGTTGAAACTTAAAGAAGAGAGCGAAAAACTCCTCTTTATCATTCTGTAAACGAGAAAGTGCGGAAAACAATATTGGATTTGCCACGGAGGTCACGACACAAAAGATCTGCGAGACAAGAATAATAGATGTTTTATAAAGACCTAAGGCATGTTGACTGAGCATAACGCCAACAATAAAAACATCCACAGTGGCGGTCAGCCAAACAGAAAGTGAATCAAAAAGTGACCAAGAAGAGAATGACAGCATCTGTTTCAGCAAAGGAAACGAAAAATAAAAACCAGGCCGCCATGAGGAGAAATATATAAACAAAAAACCGTTTAAAATATGAACCGACAATGTGCCTATAACAATCGCCCAATAACTGTGCCATAAAAAAGCCAGGGGTATGGTCACAAGCAAGGGCACAAGCAAGTTGACCAAACGGAATCTAAACAATGTCTTAAAGTCAAACTTGCGCTTGTATAATGCCATCTGAATAGAAGAAAAACCGGAAAAGGGAATCGCAAGCGCGGCAACAGACAAAACAGCCCCCTTACTGGGACATCCCACCAAAGAGGACAAAGCATCTCGGCACACAAATATCAATAGCCAGAGAAGGATTGACAACACCAAATTACTCCAAAAAGCGACATTGGTTATTTGAGACAGATCTTCCTCACCTTTATTCTCATGCTGTACAATATACTTTTGGAATCCAGCATCTGTGAAGATCTGCGCAAAGGAGACTATCATCATCACGGAAGCCACCACGCCAAAGGCTTCAGGAGCCAAAAGACGCGCAAGGGTTAATGAGACAAGAGAGGATGCTATTTTAGCCACCAACTCAGTTATCGCGGACCATTTTGTGCCTATTATAATATTTTTATATAACGACTCTGGCATTCAGATTAGAATTACATAAGAGTATTAATATCACAACCGACCATCCACCATCTCTTTCGGAAGGAAACTCTTCACATCATAGACCACACCAATCTCGCTATCGGAAAGAAGCGAGCGCACATCCAAATTTTTGAACTCATTGTGTGAAACTGCCAATATCACCGCATCAAAACATCCCTTCATCTCGGAAAAATTTCTTTTCGACAAAGAGATGCCGTATTTCGTCTTTACCTTCTCCGCATCGGCCCAAGGATCATAGACCTCAATATGGTGAGTATATTCGCATAGCGTTTGATAAATATCGGCCACCTTGGTGTTACGGATGTCAGGACAATTCTCCTTAAAGGTAAAGCCAAGCAGCAAAATTTTGGAATCCTTTACCATCAAGCCCTTTTTGTTCATGCATTTAATGGTCTGTTCCGCCACATAAGCGCCCATACCATCATTCAAACGACGTGCGGAAATCATCACACGGGGCAATACGCCATAGACTTCCGCCTTTTGAATCAGGTAGTATGGATCCACAGAGATACAGTGTCCACCCACCAAGCCAGGTTTCATTTTAATGAAATTCCACTTGGTGGCAGCCGCTTCTATCACATCACTGGTATCAATATCCATCGCATTGAATATCTTGGCCAACTCATTCATAAAGGCGATGTTGACATCACGTTGCGAATTTTCAATGATTTTACTCGCCTCCGCCACACGAATGGAAGAGGCTTTGTGGGTACCGTTCTCCAAAACGGAGTTGTAAACCCGATCGACTAGGTCTGCCACCTCCGGAGTAGATCCGGAAGTCACCTTGATGATCTTCTCAACACTATGTTCCTTATCACCAGGATTGATCCGCTCGGGAGAGTAACCCGCAAAGAAATCTTGGTTGAACTTCAATCCGGAGACACGTTCTATAATGGGAATACACTCATCCTCCGTCACACCGGGATAGACCGTAGATTCGTAAACAACAATATCTCCCTTCGCGATCACACGGCCGACCATTTCACTTGCGCCATACAATGGGGCCAAATCAGGCACATTATCATTGTCCACTGGCGTAGGAACTGCCACCACATAGAAATTACAATCTCTGATCTCCTCAATTTCGGAAGTACAATAAAAGCCTCGCTTCAACGCATCGGAGAGCAGTTCGTCACTCACTTCCAACGTATCGTCATGACCTTTTCGCAATCCCTCAATACGGGCGCTATTTTTATCAAATCCTACTGTCTTGTATCGGGTGGAAAAGAGACGAGCCAGTGGAAGGCCTACATACCCCAATCCAATCACACCAATACGTATATTGTCCAATGAAATATCCATACACTTACCCAAATAGCATCAACTATCAATCTGAATTTTGCTTGTGTCGATGGCCATAGCCATAACCATAGCCGTAACCATAACCATAGCCATATCCGTAACTATCACCATATTGGCTGCTCTTCGACTTACGAACCGCATTGAGTACAATTCCGACATTCGGCAAACGTTCTTCCTCCGCCAAATTATTGATATACTTGAAGCATCGTTTACTCAAGAATCTTGAACGGCATACAAAAACCGTCACATCCGCCACTCTGGAAAGGACCAAAGTATCGGTGACAATGGAAACAGGAGCCGAATCAATTAATATATAGTCATATCGGTTGCGCAACTCAGCGAACAACTCGTCCCAACGGGCACGTGACAATAACTCAGTCGGATTAGGAGGCACCTGACCCGCATGAATAACATCCAAATTGGCATGTTCCGTCCGGACAATGATATCCTCCACTCGCAACGACTCATTCGAAAGGTAATTGGAGAGCCCATTTTCAACCTTTTCAGGGAAATAACTCTGTATTTGAGGATTACGGATATCAGCACCCACTAATAGAATTCTTTTCGACAGCGTGGCGAAAGAGAGTGCGACATTACTTGCCACAAACGTTTTTCCTTCGTTAGGGATGAACGATGTGACCAACATCACTTTGCTTTCCTTGTTTCGTTGAATAAACTGCAAATTGGTACGAAGTAAACGGAAAGGCTCTTCACAAACCATCCGCCATTTTTCATCACTCAACTTCGCCTCTTTATAGGGCAACTCCGCCAAAACTGGCAAAGTCGTCAGTTTCTCACTCTCCAATTCATCCGCATTCTCCACATTAAAAGAGAAGAAACGTTTTAAATAAACATATACAATCGGCAACACCAATCCTAAAACAACCGCAAGGAATAAGACCAAGGCACTCTTAGGAGCAATTGGCTTATCATCCGCTAAACTTTCATCCACCACTTTCGCGCAATTCAAAGTGGCAGCCATTGTCAAAGCATTCTCTTCTCGTTTTTGGAGCAGAAGAAGGAACAACTGTTGTTGAATCTGTCGCTGACGTTCTATCTCCACAAAAAGACGCTCTTGGGTAGGCACATTGCTAATTTGGCCACGGAACTTCTGCGCCTGACGTTCCAAATCGGACAAGGAGATATTCAACCCCTTTTCCACGTTGCTCACCAATAATTTGATATTCTCGAACAACCCATTGATCTGCAACGTCTGCTGCTCCACAACAGGATTATTCTCCGATGTGGTCTGCAATAATTTCACTCGCGCCAAAAGAAGATTGTTGTATTGATTAATTTGAGCCATCAATCCCGCATCATTGATGCCAATATTTGACGGAATCACATTGCCTCTATTAGATTCGTCCAACAGATAATTCTTCAACGACAAAACCAAATTGAGCTGAGTCTCACAATCCACACGTTTCTGTTCATACTCCGTACCTTTCTGTAAATAGACCTGCGCATTGGATGAAAGCTCGGTCAAACCTTCGCGCTTCTTGTATTTTTCCAGATTTTTCTCGGTTTCTCCCAACTCTTCGGTCAATACTTTGATACGGTTATCGATGAAAAGAGCTGTTTTAGTCGCCACTTCGTTTTTTTCCTCCACCGCTTGACGGTTATAGATGTCAATCAAACCATTCAAGAAAGAGACTCCTCGATCTTTATTGGTCGTATGGAGCAATAGTTCCACAATAGAGGAATTCTTACTCATCTGCGACAAAGTCAAACGTTTTATGTAATACTTCGCCTTGGTAATGGGGTGATTCAAAGTCACCAAAACAGTGCCGAATTCATCATTACGATGCCAATCCCCTGTAAGCGCAAAACACAAGGGGCCCGCCATGGTATGAATCTCAATCGGGAAATCGTGGAAGAGAGTGTCAAGGCTCACTTCTTGATCATAAGTCATAGTCACATGCACGGAATTATCATCATGACGCTTCATTTCCACCTCTAAAGTCCCCTTTAAAAGTGTTGGATCAAACAAAGAATCCACTAGGACAACTGGGGGATTCGATGATATATCACGACGTTTCATGAAAGATTTTCCGTAATAATCCACATACAAGCCACGCTCCAAGATCACATTTTTCACCAATGTCTTGGACTTCAACAATTCCACTTCGTTCTCTGTATTGGCCTTGTAAAGCATATCAATATCATCGAACACAGAGATCTCGGAGAAAAAACCCCCACCGCGCTTCTCGTCACGGATCATAATCTTAGAAGTGACACGATAGGTGGGAATGGTAAAATGCAAATAGGCAAGCGCGCCTAAGAGGCAGACACCCATGGAAATCGCGAAGATTTTCCAATGCGAAATGAAAGAATAGACCAAGTCTTTTAGGTCAACACTTCCCTCTTCCATTTCATTCGACTGAATATTTTGCTTGGCGTTTACCATATCACGATTTTAGCTATTTTTTACTTTTTACTGTAAGTGTGGCGATCAAACTTGCCACAGAAACCACAACGGATGTACCGGTCAAAATTTGTCCGGTCAGAGCACTATAACGACTGTTTCTCATCTTGGTCTTATTGGGTTCCACATAGAGAACGTCATTCTGTTGAAGATAAAAATAAGGAGAATTGATCAGGTTCTTATCCGTTAGGTCTAGCACATATACGCCACGTTCGCCCGATTCGGATTCCCGCATCAATTTCACATTCTTTCTCTTACCATAGATAGTCAAATCTCCTGCTAAGGCCAAAGCTTCTAAGACATTCACCTTCTCATTCGTGATAGTGTAGGTATTGGGTCGAGCCACCTCGCCAATCACGGAAATCTTATAATTCACCATCCGCACATTGACCAGCGGCTCATTCTTAAGATAGTGGCTCAATCGGCCCCTTAAATAGGCCTCCACCTCTTTCTTGGTCAGACCAGAGACCTTGACACGCCCCAACACTGGGAAATCGATGCTTCCATCGTTATCCACCAAATATTTTTGCATCGCATTCTCGCCGATATTATTGGAGTAGCCGTTCGGAGAACTGGCGGGATACATCAGGTTGAAAGGCAACGAAGCCTCTTTGTCGAAGGTATTGACTGTGATGGTCAGAAGGTCCTTGGGCTTGATACGGGCATCATACAACGAATCAGTCGCCGCACTGACCGCACCCTCCTGATCTTGTAGATAGGCGATCTCCTTTTTTGATGTACAGGAAGAGAATAATATCATCGGGACCAGCACCCATAAGATCCATTCCATTCCCCGCAATCCGAATATATGCTTGTGTTTCATTTCAATCTGTTTTTCAATAACGTCCAACCAAAGCCCGCTTTAGCCAACGTATTGCGAATATAACAATTTTCTACCTCACAAGCATATTTTTCCGACAAAATATCAAGAAAAAAAAGAGACGTTTCCCAAGAAACGCCTCCTACTATGTAAATGGGGGAACAACCTTATTCTCCCGATTCTTTCTTTTTCTTTTTTCCTGAAATAACTAAATATCCGACAAAGCAGACAAACAGCAAAATACCACCCGCAGCCAAATAGGGTTTATACTGAGAGACAGCATTCGACAACTCATCCATCGAAACGACGCTATGCAAACCATATCCGATAGCCGCCAAAATGGAATTCCAAACAAACGCGCCCAAGAAGGTGAAGAGGACAAAGGTATGCAACTTCATCTTAGACAATCCCGCCGGAATGGAGATCAATTGACGAACGGCGGGAACCAATCTTCCCACCAAAGTGGACGATACGCCATGCTCACGGAAATAGGCCTCCGCCTTCTCCATCTTCTCCTGGGAAAGGAGGCATAGATGACCAAACTTCGTATTCACAAACCAATAGACAAACGAGCGTCCCAAGGTATAAGAAATCACATAGTTGATCAACGAGCCGATAATCGCACCCACTGACGCCGCGCCGACCACGCCAAAAATATTCAATTCTCCCGCAGCCGCCTTGTATGCCGCTGGCGGCACCACGATTTCAGATGGGAAGGGAATAAATGAGCTCTCGATAGCCATCAAGAGCGCTACGGTCCAATAATTCAAATTATCGAGACACCACTGAAGAAAATCAGCCATAGAATACAAAAAAAAGACCAAACGCACTATAGACAGGCGTTTGGTCTTTGGTTATTGATGATTATTTGTTCAATCTTGCTTGAATTGCCTTGGTAGCCTCCTCGTAACCTGGCTTGCCGAGCAATGCGAACATGTTCTTCTTGTAAGCCTCAACACCTGGTTGGTTGAATGGGTTCACACCAAGCAAGTATCCGCTGATACCACAAGCCTTCTCGAAGAAGTAGAACAATTGACCGATGTAGTACTCGTTCAAAGATGGAAGATCGATGTGCAAGTTAGGAACTTGACCATCCACGTGAGCCAATACAACGCCCAACTCAGCCATCTTGTTCACCTCGTCAACACGCTTTCCAGCCAAGAAGTTCAAACCGTCCAAGTTCTCCTTGTCAGAAGGAACAACCACCTTCTTGTTAGCTCTCTTGATAGAGATAACAGTCTCGAAGATAGTACGCTCACCCTCTTGGATCCATTGACCCATTGAGTGAAGGTCAGTTGAGAAGTCAACTGCAGCAGGGAAAATACCCTTCAAATCCTTACCCTCAGACTCTCCGTACAATTGCTTCCACCACTCACCGATAAAGTGCAATTTAGGATGGTAGTTCACCAAGATCTCGATCTTCTTACCCTTTTGGTACAATTCGTTACGAACAGCAGCGTATTGAGCAGCAGGGTTCTTTGAGAAAGGAACATCGATGTTACACATCTCTTGCATCTTCTTCGCACCAGCGACCAACTTCTTGATATCGAAACCAGCCACAGCGATTGGCAACAATCCTACTGGAGTGAGGACAGAGAAACGTCCACCTACATTATCAGGAATTACATAAGTCTCATAACCCTCTTGAGTAGCCAAAGTACGCAATGCGCCCTTCGCAGCGTCAGTTACGGCAACAATACGGTTCTTTGCCTCTGCCTTACCTACTTGCTCCTCCAATTGAGTCTTCAAGATACGGAATGCCAAAGCAGTCTCGGTAGTAGTACCTGATTTAGAGATGTTGATGATACCGAATTGTTTTCTCTTCAAGAAAGAAGACAACTCTGCCAAGTAATCCTCGCTGATGTTGTTACCAGCATATACGATAGCAGGGTTCACCTTGCTCTTTGAGTAAGCGGCGAATGAGTTTGACAAGGCCTCAATGACAGCACGAGCGCCCAAGTATGAACCACCGATACCAGCGACAACCACTACATCGCAAGACTTTCTCAAACGATCAGCGGTAGCGATGATCTTGTCCATGAAGTTGTCATCGATAGAAGATGGCAATGTCAACCAACCCAAGAAATCGTTACCCTTACCTTTACCGAAGTGCAACATCTCTTGACACTCTTTTACTTTAGCCTCGTAAGCATTGACACATGGCTTTGAGATATACAAACCCTCGCAAGCGAAGGCGTTCTCAATGTTCAACTTAATGTTTTCCATTTTTAATATTCTACTTTATATTGTATATAATTGTTATTCACTAACCAATTAACGGAGTAATCCCGTCAACACCTTGATTTCGATGGCCGGAGAAATTTTGCCATACAAAATATTGTATACAGAATCCATGATCGGCATATTCACCTGGAACATTTTATTGATCTCATGAATACACTTAGTACCATAATATCCTTCGGCGATCATCTCCATCTCCACCTGCGCGGTCTTGACGGAATATCCCTTTCCAATCATCGTACCAAAGGTCCTGTTTCGACTGAACTTGGAATAACTGGTTACCAGCAAGTCGCCCAAATAGGCGGATTCCGCAATATTTCGCTGCTTTTCATTCACGATGTTCAAGAAACGATGCATCTCCTGAATCGCGTTGGAAATCAATACCGCTTGGAAATTATCACCATATTTCAAACCATGGCATATACCGGAAGCGATCGCATAGACATTCTTCAAGACGGAAGCATACTCCAAACCGATCACATCATCCACGGTGGAGGTCTTTACATAGTTGCATAGCAACATATTAGCCAACAACTTAGCATTGTCTCGAGAGACGCCACCAATGGTCAAATAGGAAAGACGATCCATCGCCACCTCCTCCGCATGCGAAGGACCGGAGATCACCAATAGATTCTCCAATGGCACATTGTAGATCTGATTAAAATATTCCGACACAGTCAAATTCTCATCCGGCACGATACCCTTGATCGCGGATACGACGATCTTACTCTTTAAAGAGGCACGAAGCTTCTTCAGATGCAATTTCAAGAAGGGCGAAGGCGTAGCGAAAATCAGAATATCCGAACGCTTCACCACCTCATTGATGTTGCTGGAGAAATCAATCCTATCGACATCAAACTGAGCCATGGAAAGATATGAGGGATTGTGTCCCATCTCTTTGAAATCGTCGATCTGATCCTGCCTACGCATGTACCAATTGATCCGACGATCCCTATTCGCCATACAGATCTTAGCGATAGCGGTCGCCCAGCTACCACCGCCCATAATAGCGACTTTTGGTTCTTTAGCCTCCATATATTAGATTTTGCTGACCCACTCCGCAACCTCTTCACGGGTAGGATTAACCAAATCAAGTTTGTATTTCTTGTTCAATCCACAAATATCCTGGTGCAACTTGTTCGGATTACAATCCTTCAAGCTCTCAACCGTCAAGAAGCCAGCCTTTTGGATCACCTCAACCCAAGCCTCTGGAATACCGAGCGCCACATATTTTGATTTAGCGTCCTTAGACTGAGAAACCTCCGGCTTCATCTGAGGGAACAACATCACCTCACCAATCATGAACTTACCAGTCATCAACATCACCAAACGGTCGATACCGATACCAATACCGAATGTTGGCGGCATACCATATTGAAGCGCGCGGAGGAAGTCGTGGTCGATGATCATCGCCTCGTCATCTCCCTTGTCGGCGAGCTTCATCTGATCGATGAAACGTTGCTCCTGATCGATTGGATCGTTAAGCTCCGAATAGGCGTTCGCTAGCTCCTTACCGTTGACCATCAACTCGAAACGCTCGGTCAAGCCCGGCTTAGAACGGTGCATTTTAGTAAGCGGAGACATCTCCACTGGATAGTCGCAAATGAAGGTTGGTTGGATAAAGTCACCCTCGCAGGTCTCGCCGAAGATCTCGTCGATCAATTTACCCTTACCCATGGTCTCATCCACCTCGATACCAAGTTTCTTGGCAGTCTCGCGGATCTCCTCCTCACTCATCGGATATAGGTCGTAACCGGTCTTCTCCTTGATCGCGTCAAGGATTGGAAGGCGGCGGAATGGAGCCTTGAAAGAGATGATCTTACCGTCGATCTCCACCTCAGGCTTGCCATTGGCGGCGATACAAATCTGCTCCAACATCTTCTCGGTGAAATCCATACCCCAGTTCAAATCCTTATAAGAGACGTAGAGCTCCATACAGGTGAACTCAGGGTTGTGGGTCTTATCCATACCCTCGTTACGGAAGTTCTTACCCATCTCGTAAACGCCCTCGAAACCACCGACGATCAGACGCTTCAAGTAGAGCTCTGTCGCGATACGCATATACATATCTTGGTTTAGGGCATTGAAGTGGGTAATGAATGGGCGAGCCGACGCACCACCCGCGATACTTTGAAGAATAGGCGTATCCACCTCGGTATAACCCGCGTTATCCAATATATTGCGAAGCGTACGTACAATGGTAGCACGCTTTAGGAATGTCTCCTTCACACCCTCGTTCACCACCAAGTCCACATAACGTTGGCGGTAACGGAGCTCTGGATCGTCGAATGAGTCGTATGCCACACCATCCTTGTACTTAACGATCGGCAACGGACGCAAAGACTTACTCAAAACGGTGATTTCAGCCGCATGGACAGAAATCTCTCCCATTTGGGTGCGGAATACATAACCCTTGATTCCCACAAAGTCACCGATGTCAAGCAATTTCTTGAATACGACATTGTACATATCTTTGTTCTCGTCAGGACACAAGTCATCGCGGGAAATGTAAACCTGTACACGTCCCTTGCTATCTTGCAACTCCATGAAAGAGGCTTTACCCATGATACGGCGGCTCATGATACGGCCGGCGATAGAGACCTCTTTACGAGGCGCGTCGTCAGAGAACTCGCTCTTTATATTTGTGGAATAATCCGTTACTACATACTCTGCGGCAGGATAAGGGTCAATTCCCATTGCTCGCAACTCCTTAAGGCTTTCTCGCCTAAGAATCTCCTGTTCACTCAAATCCAATAAGCTCATCAGTCTATTTTCTTATAATTATCCAATGTGGCAAAGGTACAAAAAAAGGTGATAGAAAACACGTTTTATAAATTAAGAAATGTAAAATAATAGTCAAGGAGTTACATTTTGAAGTCAAGAAATAGCGGAGGCGGAAAACTCAACGTCCAAAGCGCGCAAAAAAAAAGCGATCCGAAGGCTAAGCCACGGATCGCTATATGCTTTGGAGAAGGTAACTCACCTACCCTAACCCATAAATTATTACCAGTATACAACCGGACAAGGATATTTCTCCTTCACGCGGATCACATAGATCAAGTTCAACTCATGCGACCATGAACCATTCTTCTTCTTGCGGGAGGTGAAGATATCATATACATAGTTGGCCTGGAAACTGCCGAATTGGACACCGGCAGTCACGGAAGGGGTATGGATACCATCCAAATCGGTGCGGTATGAGGCTCCGATCAACATCGGACTGATCAACGCGCAGACACTCACATACAAGCTTTTAAACACATCCTGTTTTTGGAAATTCACAGTAGTGAACAAATAGTTGCTGGAAAGGTCATCGCGGCTGAACAAACCATTTTTGTATTGAAGGTCATGGAAATAAGTGACATGGGCCACAAACTTACGTTGCAATTGGTTATCGGGTTTATCCAAGAAACCATTCTTAGGCTCACCGATGTGATAAACGGAAGCACCTACCGTCAATTTATTCTCAATGACATAGGAGGCACCTGCGGAGAAATCGGGGAATACGCGCGAATCGTGTTCCAAATTCTCCAATGTCTCATTAGACACCTCTCTATAATAAGGGTTGTACTGATCCTCAAAGACCAAATTACCACCCATGAAATTGGCATATATAGATGCTTGCACACCCAAACGGACAAATTGACCCTCTGTGGTACGGATCGTATGGGAATAAATCAAATCGAAATCGTTCACTTGGTAAGTACCAGCCGCCATATTATCATACGAATAGGCAAAACCGACAGAGCACATCTGCTTGTAGAAGTTTTGGTCGTAAGAGAAACGAACTGTATGGTATTTATTGCCCAAAGCGGGCCACTGTTGACGATAATTCAAGCCGAAACGAATCGCATTCGCGCCTCCCACCAAGGAAGGGTTTAAACTAAATGGCACATTGTTGTGGTTGGAGAAGGAATAATCCTGGGCCCAAGCACTTGTGAACGAACAAATTGCCAATAGTATGCCAATACAAAATTTCTTCATTATATTCTATTTAAGAATTGATACATAACCTCTTTTCTTGCCGCTTTTATCGATACCCTTGTAGTTGCTGCGGTAATCCACCGTCCAACCATAGATCTCTATCGGACAAGGATGGCCATTCAAATCGTTTCCATCCCACTTATCTTCAACGCTATTACCCTCGAAAACTGTTTGTCCCAATCTATTATAGATAATAAAATGGAAGTTTTCAATATGCTCGCCTCCTAAAAAGCGAAATTCATCATTAAGACCATCACCATTCGGAGTAAACATGTTTGGGGCCCAAAAATCCTTCCAAACATAGACATAAGTGGAATGTTGATAGACACACCCATCTTCCGTAAGGGCACGCATAAAGACCCTAATAGAATCCTCTGTAGCGATGTCAACGTCGCTATAAGCATGGACCACATCCTCGCCCTCAAGGACATCCGATCCATCTCCTGGATCCCAAGACCATTTGGTATTTTTTGGATAGAATCCACGGAAATGAACCGTCGGATCATCCTTCTCGATGACAGCAGGAAGGATTTGGAATGTCATTTCATTGTGGTCTTTAGGCTTAATCCACATTGAATCCTTGCTTTGACATCCGTTCTCATCCGTGCCAACAACATACACCATCGTAGGCTCTTCGATCAAAGCGTCCAATTCATAAGAAGATGTGCCTGAGATAGTTAAGTTATAAGGCTCACTACCCCAAACATAATAGGAAGCGCCCTGTGCCTCCATCACCACTTCGGTTGGATCACCCGGACAGCCCTTCTTACGAACTTCCTTCAAAGATACATTTAAATCTGGATAAACTTCTACTTTAATCGATTTTTTTGCATAACATCCATCAATTAATTTTCCCTTGACCATATAAGTCGTCGGTGTTGACAAAGAATAAGAAACCGACGCGGTCGTGTCACCCGTCGACCATTCATAGAGATCCGCACCCGTCGCCGTCAATGTAAAACTCTGATTTCTACACACTTTCGCCTCACCAACCACATTCAAAGTCGGCATAGGACTCACCGTCACATAGATATCCATTGAAGAGAAACAATCCCCCTCGGATCCTACCAAAGTGATCAACGAATTATTCTCCGGTGCATACACCAATCGGTCTCCTTCCCGTATAATGGCGCTACTCTCCGACCAGGTATAGTTAGAGGCGCCCGCAGCCAACAACACAATACTCTCGCCTCGGCAAACATTGGTCTCTCCCGTATAGGAGATAACGGGAGGCATCACCGTATGAACGGTACGCTTCGCGGTATTGGAACATCCATGCGAGTTCCATGCCTTCACCTCAAAGACGCGTTCTCCTGAGACTGGTTCCGTAATGGTGGAGTCAGACTCGCCCGTACTCCAAATAAACTGCACCAAATCGTCACCCTTCGCCTTCAACGTCACACTGGAATTTTCACATACCCGATCCGCTCCCTCAATGTAAACAACCGGATTAGGACTCACAACGAACGGCACCTCTAACTTGGAAGAGCAACCGTTTTCATTCGTTCCAACAACCGAAACAGAAGAGGAGAAGGTAGGTTTTGCCTTATAAGTATCGCCTCGTTGCAACGCATTCCACACAAATTCATCCGCGCCATGCGCCACCAAACTCAACGAATCATCCTGACAAAGAACAGTATTACCATCCACCCAGATATAAGGGGCTGGCAAAACAGTGATCGGCACCTCTACTCTATCAGAACAGCCGCCGGTCGTACCCTTCACCCACACGGAAGAACTGGAAGATGGCTGCAGAATCAAAGAACTGGAAGTGGATCCATCGCTCCACTCATAAGAAGAGGCTCCAGAGACAGCTAGACTCACAGCCACGCCACGGCAAACCGTTGTCGTACCCGTGACCACCAACTGCGGATTCGGAATCACCTCCACCTTAAGTTCCCGCTTGTTCTTACAACCAAAAGTGGTATCGGTTCCCACTACTTCGAAAACAGTGGTTTCATTTAAGTAACTATCGCAATTGGTTCCCACAAAACCATTGCTCCACTGATAGACGCACTCCGTCTCATCAGAGAAAGCACGCATATTGACAATGGATCCCGCGCAGACATTCGTAGGTCCCTCTACACTGAACGATGGCATTGGATGTACCTTCACCTCATACGAAGCACTGGCGACGCAATTCTGGGCAGAAGTACCCTTCACATAGAAAATCTGACTGGAAACCAATGTTTTGTCCACATAGTCTTGTCTTTCTCCAGTACTCCACTCGTAGGAATCCGCGCCCTGCGCATGCAGGTTCACACTCTCGCCCGCACAAATTTCGTTCTTTCCGTAGATAGCTACCACCGGCACAGGATTGACCACAATCGGTATTTCCAATCGGGTCTTACAATCACCGTTATAACCTTCCACCCAATAAGAGATGGCATTCAATGCAGGCGTTCTATTGACCACAGACCCCTCCGTTCCATCGTCCCAAAGATAGGATTGAGCTCCCTCAACCCAAAGGTTCAACTGTTCACCATCGCACAATTCTCGGTTACCAAAGAGCGTCAAACGAGGCGATGCGACAACAGCCAACTTATATGTGGCAGTTCCCGAACATCCATTGGCATCAGTTCCCAAAACTTCATAGGTAGTAGTCGCCGTCGGCGCAACCATCAAAGAATCGCCGGAGTAAACATTCATCCAAAAATACTCATCCGCTCCCGACGCGGACAATACAGCCTGATCGCCGGAACAAATCTGTTCTGGTCCTGTAATCGAGACCTCCGGCACTGGATTGACCTCCACATTGACGCACTTAGAGGTTTTACAACCGCTCTTTGTATAGGTACCAGTCACACAATAACTAGTGGATTGTTGAGGCGTGAAATGCAAAGTGTCACCCACGTGAGCGGAACTCCATACAAAATTGTCCGCATCTCCCCATACCCACAACTTGGCGGGGGTATTATAACATACGGATGAATCACCTTTGATATAGATAGTCGGAGAGGAAGAGACCGCCACATAGACATCTTTCGAGTAGACACAACTGAATTGGTCGATGATATTCACACGGTAGGTCTGACTCGTAACAGCCTTCTCTGACATCGAAATATCCCTGGAAATTGTATCGCCTTCTTGATTCAACCAAAAGAATTCATTACCGATCTGGGACGACAAACACGACAAAGCGATCATATCTCCATAACATACACTTTGGTCTCCATCGATGGTCAACAATGGTTTAGGATTCACCTTCGCTATTTTTTCAAAAGTAGCGGAGCACCCCCTATTGGAGATGACGGTAAGCGACACCTTGTATTCTCCACCCTCTTGGTATTCGTGGATTGGATTGGCCTCCGCAGAGTAAAATCCATCGCCAAAATCCCACCGATAGGTTTTTATTTCATCTCGCTTCACCACACTACGGTCAAAGAATTTCACCGTCATGTCACAAGTATCCTTGTAATCGAAATTCGGTTCCAATACAATGGAGGTCAAAATCGTATCAGTCGCAATTCGCGTACATGCGGAATTAGATCCGATCATCTCACAACAATAGTGCGCGCCATCCACGATCTCATCCTTCGGAACAATCGCCACATTTCCCTCTGATTTCAGCGGCATAAGATCATCGCAACGATACCAGTTGTAAGTGACAAAACCTTTCGGAGCAGTGATGACGGCATCATCATTTCCACAATTTCGAGGAATCAATTGCAAAGGCTCCGTCTTGCCCCAGAAATATCCATAAGCCTTGTGGCTACCCGCCATTTCATCATACCCCTTAAAAGCAGTCGTGTTCACCAAACAGTCATGGGTAATGATATCGACCGTTACAGTATAACCAATGTATTGTGTCAAATCATAACTGACTGTCGTCCACGGTTGGTAGACATAATCCTCCGGGTTTTGATTGTCACCTTGATTTTTTCCCTTCTCCACCTTTGCCTCTGTACACGTGGCGGGGTTTTGTATCAACGAGTTGTTAAAACTAGCATTTCCAGAGAAAGACATACAGTTCAAAGTCACCTCTTTTCCCTCAGGCGATTCGATTTTCACATCCACATAGAAAGCCGGCATCTGATACGACTCATGCTTATCATTGGTTGGCACATGGAGCACGCAAGCATATTTATATGTAAACAAGGTGCTTTGCTCATTCACAACGAAGGCATAACGCATACGTTCCGCAAAAGCGCCCGAATATTTACTACGTCCCTCCGCATAACCGTTATTTCTTCCCACTTGGATAACCGCCTCATCATCCGGATTCACATAGAAATCACTACATGCGATAATGGGGTCCGTTTGGCCCAAATCACTCTTCAACATCATGCGTTGATCGTTCTTCGCGGCAGCCTCGTTTGCCTTTTTCCATGTATAGACATAACTATAAACCGCATCGTCACCCTCTCCTTCCACTTTGGGATAGTACAAACCAGTATAGAGGTTCCAGCCATCCAAATTACCACCGATCAACATACCATCATTCAATGGCAATTCATCGTTCTCCACATCAACAGGATCCCAGTCTGATCCTATCAAACCTGCATTACCGCCAGCACCTCCGCCACCAGCAGCACCTCCAGGCCCTCCACCAGGCCCTCCACCAGGAGCGGCCTCCAAACTAAAAATCGAGAATAAACACAAGCATAAAAAGCCTATGAACCTAGCCATTTTCATGATACTATAAATACACTATATTCCTATTATATATTAGATACACTATTTTTAACATATATACTTTTAAGGGTAAAACCCTTTATCAAAACTAATCTACTCATCAACTAGCGAATCCCTAGTGACAAAAAAAGATGCAAGAAATGGTTGATCGAAATATTTTTCGAACGGGTACAAATATACCACCAAATCCGTAATTCATCAATTAATTGGAATTATATGCAACAAAAAGGAGAAACACATCAACAAACGGCGCCGTTTTTTCGGCGAAATTATACTTTACTAGAATAGACCAAAACAGAGAGCATTTCATCTCTGAAAAGCTGATCGGAGAGATCTCTCAAGGCATCCGCCGAGATCTCGTTCAGTTGCTGGCAGATATCGGCCAAGGATTCCACTTTATCAAAATATAGGAAACTACGAGCCAAAGATAAAACATAGTTTTCTCGATTCTCCTGCATAATAGTCAACTGGCCCATCCACTGACGTTTCAACTGGGACAACTTCTGCGGAGCAATCAATTCGTTACGCAACCGATCTAATTCACCCATCACCAACGAGGTGCATTTCTCTCGGTTCTTTTCATCCGTTCCGAAGTAAATAGAGAAGATACCTGTATCGGAATAGGGTGTATAGACAGACTCCACCGTATAGGCCATGCCATTCTTTTCTCGAAGCAGCAAATTCAGTCGACTATTCATACCCGGGCCTCCTAAAATGTTATTCACCAAAGCGAAGGCCAAGCGGCGCTCATCACAAAGGTCAAAGGCACGGACACCGATCATCACATGGGATTGGCAAGTGGATTTTCTGATGTATTGACGTTTCGGCACATAAACAGATGGCGGGACACGCACAATTTGCGATTGTGAAGCGGGGATATCAGACAAATATTTTTCCGCCAACCGCTGCACCCGCTTAAAATCAATATTGCCAATCGAGAAAAACAGAATTCGATCCGTTGTGTAATTACGTTCCACGAAGCGACGCACGTCAGCGGATTTGTATCTTTTGAGGAATTTCTTCTCTCCTAAAATATTACGTCCCATCGGAGAACCCGAAAAGACCATATTTTCAAAGTCATCATAAATCAATTCAGAAGGAGAATCTTTGTAAGATTGTATTTCGTCAATCACCACATCCACCTCCTTATCCATCTCCTTTTGCGGGAATACCGAATGAAATACCACATCAGAGCAGAGTTCCATCGCACGCTCGAAATGAGAGGTCAAGGCAGTCGCATAAACGAATGTCTCCTCCTTGGTAGTATAAGCGTTCAGCTCTCCACCAACGGCGTCCAACCGATTGACAATGTGATAAGCTTTACGTTTTTCCGTCCCCTTGAAGAGCAAATGTTCCACGAAATGAGCCATACCCGATTCCTCCGGCAACTCGTCACGCGTTCCCACATTGATGGCGAAACCACAATATGCGACCGGAGATCGATCCCGCATGTGCACCAAACGAAGCCCATTAGGCAATTTGGCATAGGATATCGGATTTTCCTTCATCATTATCTGTCATTCATTTTTTTCAACTCCTCGGCAGCAATCTCTACCTTCTCATACCACTCCTCTCCGAAGCGACGCGTCAACGGTCCTTTCAAGAAGGCATATAGCGGAATATTTTCCTCCTTCCCTTTAGCGAAAGCGCACTTGCACACCTTCCAACGATGTACATTCACACCCACTGTGCCATTACGGAGATTCTCCAAACGCACTGGATAGAGGTGACAAGAGATGGGTTTGTAAAAATCGATTTTTCCTTCACGGTAGGCCATTTCGATGGCGCATTTGCACATGCCATCCTCGGCGATACGGGTAAAGACACATTCGCCGCCATCCACGATAGAGGTCACTAAATCGCCCTCCTCGTCCACATACGAAACGCCCTGTTGGTTGATGACCTCCTTCGACCTTTCCGACAAATCGTCCCAAATCACCGGCAAGACTCTCTCCAATTCAGCCACCTCCTCTTTTTCAAGCGGAGCGCCCGAATCGCCCTCGATGCAACACTCGCCTTTACAGACATCCAAGTCGCAACAGAATTTCGTGTCGAACAGATCCGTTGATATAATCGTGTCGTCAATTTGAATCATCATAAGCCCACTATCTTTTTATTATATTTCGATACAAAAGTAACTCAAATTCAAACAAAAAAGGTGTAATGGAGAAGATATTCAACTGATTTCTCACAAAAAAAACATATATTTGCCTTGTATATTTTTAATAGGAAATATTGAAGCGACACAAAAATGATCATTAAACACTTCACATTCAACGTATTGCAAGTAAACACCTACGTCTTGACAGACGAGGATACACACGAGGCGATAGTGATCGACCCGGGCTGTTACACGCCTGAGGAGCGCGAGACGTTCAAAGCGTACATCATCGACAACGGCATCACCATCAAACGCGTGGTAGACACCCACCTCCACTTCGACCACATCTACGGGCAACGATTCGTGGAGGAGACTTTCGGCGTAGCGGCAGAGGCGTGCAAAAAGGATATCACCTTCCTCAACCATTACCAAGACCTCTTGGTGATGTTCAATATGCCTATGGATGACGAGGCGCTTCCGCTCAAAGGTTATTTGGCCGACGGAGACATCATAGAAGTAGGAAGTATAAAAATCAATGTGTTACAGGTACCCGGACACTCCCCTGGCGGATTGGTCTTCTATTGCGAAAAGGAGCATTGCGCCTTCGTAGGCGACACCATTTTGGAGGGGGGCATCGGCAGGACCGACATGCACCGCGGCAATTACGAAACACTCGTTCAGAACATCAAGGAGAAGTTGTTGACACTGCCCGACGAGACGATGCTTTACAGCGGACATGGCACACCCTCTACCATCGGATATGAGAAGGAGCACAATCCGGAGATCATTAAGATAATTAAGAGTTAAGAATTAAGAGTCAAGAGTTTGACGAAGTCAATTAAGAATAAAAAAACATTACGATATGAGATCTTGTTTAGAAAATAAGAAATACCAAGAGATGAAGGTGAAAGAGGGCGTGTTTATCCCAAACGTGGAAGACACCTTCTCTGAAGAGGACCCATTCGTACACAAAGTAACGGGTGATATCATCCACAACGAAGTATTCGATGAGAATTATCCCTACTTGGAGAATACGTTGAAATGGAAACTCAACCATTTGTGGTGCCTCTTCCGGGCGCACTTTATCTGTTTTTGGGTAAATCCGTTGATTTTCGGCCTTCGCATCAAGGGTAAGGAGAACCTGAAAAAGCACAAAGAGGAGTTGAAGAATGGCGCCATCACCGTTTGCAACCACGCTTACGGATGGGACTTCCTCTCCGTATGGCAAGCATCCGGCCAATTCAGAATGTGGTATCCTGCTTGGGCGGAGAATTTCCAGACCAGCGTGCGCGACCAAATGCGTGGAACAGGAGGTATTCCAGTTCCTAAAAGCATGAGCGCCATGAAGAAATTTAACGAGGCGTTCGACACCCTTCACGAGAGGAAAGCATGGATCCACGTATTCCCAGAGGAGTGCCGTTGGGACAACTATAAGCCCCTCCGTCCATTCAGAAAGGGTGCCTTCATCTTTGCATACAAATACAAGACACCGATCATCCCTATGGTAATCAGCTACCGCGAGCGTACAGGCCTATACAAATATTTCGCGAAGAACAAACCGCTCTACACCATCACCATCGGCGAACCGATGTATCCGAACATGGATTTGCCAAGAAAGGATTCCGTAGATGAGATGCGCGACCGCGTTCACGCAAAGATGGTGGAGATGGCAGGTATCATAGAAAATCCTTGGCCAAGTGTTCAACCTAACGATAAAGGATAATCCATGAAAAATCTCGGCAATTTAAATATAGTTGGCATAATTTGTTCCATGATGGTCCTCTCATCACTTTTCTCAGGATGCAAAAGCAACCACTACAAAGCATCAGACGAGCATATCCAATACATTGGAAGAGTAGATAAAAGCAACCCGAACATGGTGAGCTTCTCCTACCCTGGAGTCACTATCAAGGCCAAATTCACCGGAAGTTTCCTCTCCGCGAAACTTCACGATTTAGCAGAGGGATCTCATGAGATGCACAACACCTTCTTTTGCATCATCGACGACAGAGAACCTAAAAAAATCATTTTAAACAAAGGGCAAACCGACTACACATTGGCCACTCACTTAAATCCCGTCGAGACACACACCATCGAGCTGATAAAATTAACCGAGAGCGTGGTTGGCGAAGTCCAATTCTTCGGATTTACCGTAGGGGATGACAAGCAGGCAGAGTTGGTACAACCCAACGATCTCCCTGACCTAAAAATGGAATTTGTGGGCAACTCCATCTCCTGTGGTTACGGAAACGAGCTCTCTTCGGATAGGCCGAAAGCAGGATTCTCTCCACTCAACGAAAACAACTACTACGCTTGGGGCGCCGTCGCGGCGAGAGCTCTAAATGCCCAATATGTTTGTACAGCCTATTCAGGCAAAGGCGTATGCCGCAACTACGAGGGAGATTGCCGCAACACCATTCCGCAATTCTATGGGCACACGCTGGCGGACAACCACGAGAAGGCATGGAACTTCAACAATTACAAGCCAGACATCCTTGTTTTGAACATAGGAACCAACGACTTCGGAGCAGAGACCACCACCCAAGTTCCAGTGGATTCCGTGCAATTCATCGCGGAGTACAAGGCCTTCTTAACACGCCTAAAAAGTTACTATCCAGCTGCACAAATCATTTGTGCGGTGGGACCGATGACCAACGACAATAACGAAGACCACGCGTTGCAACTCACTCGCTACAGCACATATGTGCTTTTAGCCATCAAAGAGATGGGCGGAGAGGAGAATCAAATCTACTATTTCGAGACTGCACCTCAAACAGCTCCTTTCGGAGAGGACTATCATCCAACCAAGGAGACTCACCAAAGAATGGCTAACGAGTTGGTTGACTTTATATTAGAAAAAAATATCGCGAAAAAGTAAAAAAAAACGAGCAAAACATTTGGTAACTCCGAGAAATCGCCTTACCTTTGCAACGCAAAAGAGAAAAACACTCTTCCTTAGCTCAGTCGGTTAGAGCACCTGACTGTTAATCAGGGGGTCCTTGGTTCAAGTCCAAGAGGGAGAGCAAAGAGAGACATAAACTTCGGTTTATGTCTCTTTTTTTTGAGTTACAGGCAACCCCACAAAGCCAAGCTCAATACACGAAAGCCACTATCTTCCAACTGCTTACATGAAGATATACTCAAATCCATGCACCTGATCATCCTCATCCACAAATAGGCTCTTCGGGAAGATATAAACACTCACCCTACGATCCCGCTGAAACTCAGATTCCAGTTGCGCGTTCACTTTTTTCGGCATTGTCGAACCGAATGGCTTCATTTTCATGTTGGAACGAGGCAATCCCATCTTCACAAGACGCTCCGCAACCGCATTGATACGATCTTGCGAGAGTTTCATATTATAATCGTCACGACCACGCTCGTCGGAAAAACCGAGCAACCAGACGGTATGGGTAGAATTTTCCTTGGCAAAATCAACTATGTTTTTGAATTTCACATCATAAGACTCAATCATACCCGTGGAACCATACTGGAAATAGATATAATCATTCATCACAAGGTATTGCTTCTCCGTCCAAGCGTCTCTTCTCTTGCTCGCATCCAGGAGTTGACAGTTGCCTTCCGCACATCTCAACGCTATATCATCCAAGGCGAAACTTCCGCCACCCTCACCCAATAGTGTCACCATGACATGTTGATCCCTGGGAGAATTCTTAAAATCAACCGAGAACTGTTGCCACTCATTCTTGCCGCCTTCCACAATCACCTCCTTCGAAGCCAACAAACTGTCGTTATAACCATCCACGACAACGGTCAGTTTCACATCTTTCTTGGGATCCACAGGATGTGCCCAAAAGGAGAATTGATAGGTACATTCGGTCGGTAGTCCACAATTCCACCCTTTGTACAAAATGGCGGGAGAACTACCTAAATCCACCTGAAGCATACACCCCTTCTCCGGATCATCAGGATATGTATGGTCACCAAAATCCATGTACCAATCCTCATAAGGTGCCCCTTGGGCATACTGCCATTGATAGGCGCTCTTCCGAATATCATAACAGCCACACTTCAAACTGCGAAAAAATCCAAAGTCACATGCCAAAGGGTAATCCTGCTGGTGAGACAAAGTAGTGGCCGCGTATTGATACACGGAACTGAGTGGGGACGCTTTCGAATTACCGCCAAAATCACAATAATTTATCAGGGAAGAGTCTATCCGAACCTCATCAACCACAACCTTCCGAACCTCTTTGGACGACGCGAAAGGATCGTTTCCTGCTGACGGTTTCGAACATTGGGCAAACAATCCCATACCAAACACAAATAATAGCGAATATTTCAACAAGAATTTATCTGGAAACATCTATATCGTTTTTTTACTATTCCTATGACACCTAAAAATATCTCAAAGAGTACGATTGGCAAGTTATAAAAAAGTTTTCAGATGTGCAAAACGACAAAAATTGTTATATTTGTATTTAAATAACTAAATAAGCGATTTATGAAAAAAATATTCTCGATTCTTGTATTGGCGCTAGCAATCTTTTCCGCATGCGACAAAGTCAATAAGATAGACATTTACAATTACCAGCCCAATACAGACTTCACCCCCGCATTCAACGCATTGTCTAAATACGCGAACAGTGCCAACAATGGCAATTACGACATAGAGAAGACCATCCGTGTGATGAACTCCATCGAGTTGGCCCAATCTCAATCAGAAGATTTCATGTCCTACCTAGAGTACTTATCCAAGGAGGATTACGAAGGGGTTGCCCCAGAAATGCTTAAAGCGAAAATCCACCTGCTCCCCATCCTTCAAAAGATGGCATCTCTACAAAAAGAGAGCGATAACCTAAACGACATTTGGGCCTTGGCCCAATGCGCGGCAAAAGGCGTATCCAACTTTGCCACATCCGACAAAGTCCAAGAAGAGGCAATGTCCACCATCGTCACAGACGCCATTGGACTCGCGAATCCTCCCGTATTGGTTTTAAAGGCCATCAACGGTTTCTCGCAAGTCTCCGATGAAATATTTAACGAATACAACAAAAAGAAACAGGCAAACTTCAAGTTGCAAAAGGAGATCGAATCATTGCGACTAGCCTACATCGATTATCTTACAGACTACACCCCACTCTACCACAAATACATGAAAGAGTGGGATGCCCTTTGCCTGAAAAAAGACAAAGCTTACCTTGAAACATACGCGGGAAGAGGAAATGAGGCAAAAGCCATCACAGAGGAGATCCTCAAACAATATCCGAACAACCGAGAGGCATTATTGTTGAACGCCATCGCCAATATAAATCTTAACAACGAGGCACAAAATGGAGACTTCTCCATTGTCCCACAAGAGATCAACGACAACGATGGTGGAGTCAACAAACAACTGGTACGCGCGCAAGAGGTCCTAAAACAATACCTCTCGCTCTACCCAGATAAATCAGCGCCCGCATTGGTTGTTAGCGCAATGCTATGCATGGCGAACGGGCAGGAGGAACAAGCAATGTCCTTCCTCGACCAAGCCTCCATTGAATTCCCTAAGCAGGCGAATGAATTGACCGATTTGCTCAACTCCTACAAGTTCAGAACCTACCTGAACCAAACACCAGAAGGACAATATCTATTAAGGCTCTACCACTCCACTATGGCTGGATACGGCATTTTCAGTCCGAATATCCAGAAGGCGATGTACTACGAGAGCAAAGGAAATTTGGCAAAGAGTACCCAAGAGATATACAACCATTTCTTCCGTCGCGGCAACCAAGGCATGTACGACTGCCTTCTTTCCGACATGGAGTTCTGCGAAGAGAATTTGGAAGTCAGTTTCAAAAATGTCTTGTTGGAAAAATCCTATTTGGACCTCAACATCAAACCTGCGACCGATTGGAAATTTCAGAGCAAAGAGGATGAAATCGCCCTCAATGTCCACAACCGTTCAGACATCGATTTCGAGAATGTCAGATTATTCCTCTGCATTCATTACACAGACATGTACACAGACGAGTACGACATTGTAAAAAGCTCCACGGTCAATGTCTTGAAACACCAAGAAAAGACAGATTTCGACAACATCAAATTGGAATACCAAGGAAAGAAATATTCCGACATCACACGTATCAGAGCCATCGCCATGACGGACAACAAAATCTGCTGGATCGATGCGCCAGACTACAAAATCATGGTAGCGAAAAAGAATTCCAACCAAGAGAACAAAGATACGCAAGAGAAGATATTACGAATCAACAAGTTCAACAAGAGTTTCCAAATGAATGCGGAGAAAGTAAAAGAATTACTTTCAAGTGCTTCCGTACCGACAAAAGTAAACAACTCCATTTTGGGTAACGTCTTCACAGGAGAGAAATTGTGTCTGAAACTACCTCGCAGCCTCACCTTGTTGAATCCAGTATTCTCCATCAATGAGTTACAATCCAGCGAATGCAAATTACCAGTCAACAATGTTTTGGAAGGATCTAACATCCTCATCAATTTCGACTTCACGCCAAAAGAGGGAGAGACATATCCACTCTATATGTACAGCGACATATACAATTGCAAAATAGATATCAAATACGAAAATGGCAACCCTACCATCTGTAATTTCACCGCATTGTAAAAGGTAGGCAAAGCAAAAGGTAGGCGATCTCAATCAATAGCAAGCTAGAAAGGTCACTCTTCTCCGTAAGAGTGGCCTTTTTCTGCCACTAACGGCATATTAGGATCTTCGGCGACAGACAACTCATCGGGCTCGCTTTTCTTGCGATAGAGGTCAAGAAACGCCCCATTTAACAAATAGACTATTTCCGCCAATGTCTGCTCCCGCACAGCTCGTTTCAACTGGCACTCCCAAACGACCATAGTACGCCATCCGAGTGCCCTCAATTTTTCACGAACTTCCGCATCCCGGGCAATGTTGCGTGCAATCTTCTGTTCCCAGAAGGCGACGTTACTTTTCGGCATTCGGCCTTGCTGACAAACATGGCCATGCCAAAAACAACCATTGATAAATATGGCCGTATGGTATTTTTTCAAAACAATATCTGGAGTACCAGGCAGCGTCTTCACATTGACACGGAAACGGAATCCGTTCGCATACAGATACTTCCGCACCATCATCTCCGGTTTCGTATTCTTGCTACGGATCCGGGACATCGTCTTGCTTCGTTGTTCTGGCGTAATCTTGTCCATACCCAAAAGAATAGCGGAGCATCCATACAGACGCTCCGCTGAATCTATCTCATCACTGTTTTATTCCTTGGAAACTGAAATGGATACTCCTGCGCGACCAGCGGTCACTTCATAAGAGACGCCATCCAATTTATAAATATAATCTTCACCGTTCACAAATGGAGCAGCCACCATCAAGACACCAGAGGTAATACCCTCATAGGCTCCACCATAAGCGATCGTTTTTCCATCAGCATCAATAACCTCGAACTTTGAATTATCATAAGTTCTATCCATCATAACACAAGAGGTCGATCCTGAGAATCCGGATGCATGCTTATATGGAGAGACACTAACCAAACAGCCTCCCATAGAACTAATGGCGCAATCACAAGCAACTTCTTTGACTGAGACGGCGGTCAACTTGCCAGACTCCTTTACCATCAAAGCACCCGCGCTCTCCTCGTCTATCGCGACCGCAGAAGCGGAAACCGCACTCACTTGCAACTGTGAACGATTATTCACCACGATGTTGCTTGCGGAAGAGATGCCCACCGCACCATTGTTCTCCGCAGTGGATTTTACAACCACCTCGCACAACTTAAAATCAATATCTCCATCAGATTTGATACCGGCACTGCTTTTGGTCTTAGAAGTTCCCTTCTCTGTGGTATATGAGAATTGTCCAGCCTCTGTATCAACCACTACTACAGCACCTCCGTCACAAACGATTTTACCATCGGCACCAATCGCACGAGCGCCAGCAGCGGTAGATGTAACTACAACGGAGAGGTTTCCTCCTATAATCTGAAGGTCTCTACCAGCCTTTATACCAGTCGCATTGGTAACGCCATCACCTGGCACATAGAGAGAAGGTCCCTTCATGGTAACATTGAATTTTTGAGCCGACTTCACCACAACGTCACCATCCGTCTTCACGCCACGGCTTCCCGCACCTGATGCGGAGAGAGTAAGTTTTCCTCCATTCAAGAAAAAGGCACCATGAGTGGCATCAATCAAAGGCAAGCCATCCTCATCCAATGTCTCTGTCTCTATATCCACCAATTTAGCGTCATCCTGGGTTGATTCAATAGAGAGTTCACCTCCATCCATTTGGAAGTATCCATTGGTCACATTCAAGGTACCCTCTCTTAATACCATTTTACCACCAGTCATCTTGAAATAATCATTGGCGCGGACGCAATTACCCAATGTAGCGGTCGCCTCAATATTTCCACCATCGACAACGATATAGTCACCAGACTGGATAGCTCTCTTTTGCTTGGCATTCACCACCAAGGTGTTGTCACCAGACTCCGCATCAAAGATGATTTGTCCCTTGCTACGGATCACCGCATTGCAAGTATCTTTTTCAGAGTCAGTCAAACTATTTTTTCCTCTCAACACCAAGGTCATACCCTTGCCCGAAAGAGAACGGATCGGAGAGACAACACCTGTGGAGGTGAGGTCCAAATTATTCAAAACCACCTTAAACTTCTTCTCGGAATCAACCAAGAAATAGCCATTGGATGATTTTCCCGAAAGGGCATAGACAACATCACGATCCACAACGGAAGAGATAGCTGTCACACCCGCGCCATCGGTCTTCACCTCAATCTCACCCTCAAAAGGATTGACCACCTCCGCTTTTCCATCCTTATAAACAACAAAGACAGTGTCCTTGTTGGTAGCGGATGATTGCAAAGAGAAGGTCATACTATCCAATGATGCGAATGGAATCTCTGTCACATTGGTACCATGCAAGCGGAGAGAAACGCCATCCGTTTTTACGCTATCTACATCCGAGCATTTATAGGTCGCAACCTTTCCGTCGCTACCATGCAATAGCATCGAGTATTCCGCCCACGACGAGAGGCTCAAAGAGAGCGCCAAAGCACTCATTATAATCTTTTTCATAACTTATTCACTTTAATAGAAACACCATTAACCGAGATGATATAGGATCCTGAGACGAGGGATGACAAATCCACACCCAACTCAGTATAATTCATCTCAGCCACCAAAGTTCCCTGCACATTATACACCAAGAGTTTCGCGCCCTCCTTCACGTTGGAAAGGAACATTCTATCCTTGACTGGATTAGGGAAGGCGGCAATCACCTCATCCGCGCGGTTTTGGTCAAGACCCATGGTACTCTTTTCGAAGGTCACTTTTCGGATATCCGCCATAGGAAATGTCGTTAGTTTCGCACCTGGTGCTATTTGAATAGCCAATATGTCGGCCTCAACCAACATCTTACCATCATCAGTGAGGACAACCTCACTCTTCTCACCATTTTTCATCCAAACGGAAACCGTCGTCGCAGCCTGTAACGATGCGGCACACGCAAGAGCGGCAAGTGTCAATGTGGAACAATATTTCATTTTCATATTCACGATACTTATTTAAGTAACTATTTAATTAAACAACTTTGATAATGGGAACATCTCTTTTGTGCCGCTTTCACACCACCCTAAACGTTTAAAATCCGAGTAAAAAGTTGGCGTATTTCTCAATGGGCCAACTTAATAATAATATATAGAACAACACAATTTAGGGTCAATATATGAAAGAGACGCATTTCTGCATTTTTCACGAAAGGTCGTCTCCTATTATCGCCACAAATATATAAAAAAATCATTGATTTGACGCATCAAAGATACAAAAGCAACAATATACACGATAAGATTTTCAATCAATTAGGTCCATTTTTCAATGAACGAACACCCAAAGATTATTCCTCATCAAGAGAACAAATGGTCTAACGTTTCCTGATCGATATCCATAAATGGATTATTGTTATTGACAAACATGTCAGATAGTTCCATTTTGGAGGACTGCAAATCTCGGATTTTCTCCTCGACGGTATCCTTGGAGAGAAAACGATAGACAAAGACCGTTTTGTCCTGTCCAATCCTATGGGCACGGTCAATAGCCTGCAACTCAGCGGCGGGATTCCACCAGGGATCCAAGACGAAGACATAGTCGGCAGCCACCAAATTGAGTCCGACGCCACCCGCCTTCAAGGATATCAAGAAGCAGGTCACCTCGCTGTTTTGCTGGAAAAGACGCACCTGTGCCTCCCTATCCTGTGTGGCACCGGTCAATTTCGCGTAAGGTACAG
This sequence comes from Paludibacteraceae bacterium, assembly GCA_045601045.1. Taxonomy (GTDB): domain Bacteria; phylum Bacteroidota; class Bacteroidia; order Bacteroidales; family Paludibacteraceae; genus UBA1181. The sequence continues at coordinate 48,554 of JAZRZA010000045.1, read as the reverse complement.
CGGCGAGATCCAACTGCTCCTGCAAAAGTTCCAAATGGCGGACAAACGAAGAGAATATCAAGACCTTATGCCCCTCGCTTCGCAAATCTATGATGCGTCGCATCACCTCATTCATCTTCTCCGACGCCACCGTACTATCCTCAAAGAGCAGTTTAGGATGGTTGGACAATTGGCGCAAACGGGTCAACGACGAAAGTGCCATAATAGCGTTCTTGTTGATGCCAGATTCAAAGATCATCGACATCAATGCGTTGCGAACCGAAGACTTCTCCCGTTCGTACAACTCTTTGTGCGCCTCGTTCATCTCGCAATAGACCAACTGTTCGACCATCGGTGGAAGATCTTTCGCCACCTCGTTTTTGGTTCTTCTGAGCAAGAAGGGTTTGATAAGCGTTTTTAGTTTTTCGGTACGCACCTCATCGCCCCTCTTCACAATGGGTTGGAGGTAGTTTCGCTTAAACGATTCCAACTTGCCCAAGAGTCCTCGATTGGCCAAATTCATCTGTGCCCAGAGATCCTCCAAAGAGTTCTCGATCGGCGTTCCAGACATACAGAAACAGTGGTTGGCACTAAGCTCTAATAGGGCTTTATAGGTCTGAGAAGAGACGCTCTTCGCATATTGGCTTTCATCCATCACCACACACTCGAAGGGGTACCGCTTCAAGGCCTCAATATCACGTCGCAGCACGCCATAGGTGGTAAATACCAAGTCATAATGTTCAAATGCTTTGTGAACCAAATGAGCAGGCACTCTACGATCCCCCACATACATCAAATGGCGGAGCGACGGAGCGAACTTCTCCTTCTCGCCTACCCAATTGAAGAGCAACGAAGTGGGCAATACAATTAACGAGGCATGCTTTTTAGGTTTCGTACGGGCCACATACTGCTTGATGGCCGGCAAATCGAAAAGGGGTTGGTCAAACAGCGAAGGTTGCTGCGTCGCATAGGGCCACACACTCTCTTCCGAAGGCGGATTCTCCCCCTCCTCGGAAGGCGTCACCTCCTCCTGCTCATATACCTTCAAGAAAAAGGCCAAGAATTGGATTGTCTTTCCCAGTCCCATATCATCCGCCAAGCAGCCGCCAAAGCCATTTTCATAGAGGCCAACTAACCATGAGTATCCGATGTGTTGATAGTCCCGTAAGGTGGCTTGTAGGGTTTTCGGCACCTCTATCCGCTGCTCCAACAATCCCCGGAATCGACGCACAGGTTCGGAGGTACCCGCATCCAACATGCCAACATAGCACTTCCTCAAACGAATTGGTGCCTCAACGTCTTCCACAGTCTCCGTAAAGAGGAAGAGATCCCGATACTGGGCAAACCAGGCTTGCGGAATAATGAAAACCTGGCCAGAGGGCAACGTGTACTCACTGATACCATCCAAGATATGGTCACGAAGCAGAACAAAGGGGATGGATTCTCCACCCACATAGACCATGGCATAGATATCAAACCAATCCCGATTCTCCTCCTCCTTCACTTCAAAATGGATGGAGGGATGCTCCATCACATATTGCGGAAGATCCATCTTCTGCTTCAATATGAACTGTGAAAGTTCCTCCTTGTGGTCCACCAAGAAATCTATGGTCTCGCCCAATGCGTAGGGATGGCCTTCGCCTTGGCGTATATCGTGTACGTAATAGTAGTTGTTGATACGCACCAAACCCAACTCATCCAACATGGCGGTATAGTAGCGTTCCAGCTCCATATCCCGTTCAAATACCGTGAATCGGTAACCATCCGTCTCCGATAACGAGACGTAACGCTTCTTGGTAAGATCGTCGGCACAAACCTCTCCTTCATAGTCGAAAGTGAGGCTCAAAGCGGGACGAAGCGAGAGATCCTCGACCAGACTTAACACGGGTTTAGGGGCGATTGTACGGTGGAGAATAGTGAAACCGCTCGCCTCAACCTCCTCTTTTTCCAAAGTCGGGAGGACAAAACTCTTCATATAGGAAGGGAGCGTGCGAAGCTGCACATCCAAACCATCCTTTTCCAGAAAGGGAAGGATCCGCTTGTAATTCATCGATTCGAAGAGGCAAAGTTCCCGGCCTATCACCAAACAACAGGGTTCTGTCGAAAGAGGGATGATCAGACGCTTTTTCAGCGGAATCATTTGGCTCTTTTCACCGGCCACTACCCGTAGCGAGTAGGTCATCTTCTCTGGAGTGAGCGAAAAGGATGGCACAGGCCGTACATAATCATGGACAACGCTTATCTGATCGGAGAGATAGACGCTCGTATAGTTTTTCTCCCGAAGATAGACGGGGATAGCGCCACGCCTCAACAAATCAGCGACCGCATAATTATTTTTTTCTATAAAGGGAAGAATTTGCGGATAGGCGTTGGGTTGCCGAATGAATTTAGCCTGGAACTCCGCCACCGTCAATTTCTCCTTCACAAAGAGGCGCATCACAAAACGCTCCTCATACTTTTCGCATAGACGGACAATTTTCATCTCCTCATCCGTCAGTCCTTCTGTCGGAAAGTTGGTACCTCCCAACTGAATACACGAGAGCCTCTCCGCCCCCTCCTCAGTCAATAAGGCTGGCTGGAAGCGGTACCCCCACAGACGATGTTCAGAGATGACAACTGCAAACACGAGATAAAGAAGGGGCTGAACCTACCTACATAGACCCAGCCCCGTATAAAGGAATAAAACTACTTAGTCAAATAATTTTCGCTGATAGACATATTATCCATCACACGTTGGATGGTATCAGCAAACAAAGGAGCTACTGACAAGATGTGCGCCTTACGACAGCTCTTGTGGAAAGGAATTGAGTTGGTGAAGATGATCTCCTCCAAACTTGACTCATCCACACGGGTGCTGGCAGGATCTGACATCACAGCGTGAGAGACAACGGCACGTACCGAAGTCGCACCAGCGTTTGACATGATGCCCGCAGCCTTGGTCAAAGTACCTGCTGTATCCACCATATCATCCAAAATCACAACGTTCTTACCCTTCACGTCACCGATGATAGTCATCTCGCTCACAACATTAGCCTTCTCGCGGCTCTTGTGGCAAAGCACCATTGGACAACCCAAATACTTTGAGTAAGAGTTGGCTCTCTTAGAACCACCCACGTCTGGAGAGGCGATTACCAAGTTCTCAAGATTCATGGATTGAATGTATGGCAAGAATACGGTAGATGCATACAAATGATCAACTGGAACATTGAAGAATCCTTGAATTTGATCCGCATGCAAATCCATTGTAATCAAACGGTCGATACCAGCAGCTGTCAACATATCAGCGACCAACTTCGCACCAATTGCGACACGTGGCTTATCCTTACGGTCTTGACGTGCCCAACCGAAGTAAGGGATAACAGCGATGATCTTGTAAGCGGATGCTCTCTTCGCCGCATCGATCATCAAAAGGAGCTCCATCAAGTTGTCCGCATTCGGAACTGTTGATTGAACCAAGAACACATAGCGTCCACGAACTGACTCTTCGTAAGAAACGCCAAACTCACCATCTGCAAATTTTTGCAAATTGATCTTACCTAATTCGCAACCCAAACAGTTGCATATCTCTTCTGCCAAATACTTTGTATTGGATCCGGCAAAAACTGAAAAAGGATGTTGACTGTCCATTATGATTAACTGGTTTTATTATGACGCGAAATTAATACAAATTCACGAATTCAATGCTATATAACATATAAAAATTCTAGAACTGGAAATAAATGAATTTCTGCAAATCAGCCGTGATAAATTGATAAATAACAAATACCGAGAAAATCACCACCCCAGCCATCACCGGAAGCGGCATCATCGCGAACGACAAACGGTAACGACGTTTGAAGTGCTCAGGCAACCAGTGGATAATCATACCTAAAATGGTAAGAATGAAGACATAACGGTATTGCCACAACATATCCGGGATCAAAGAGGTGTTCCACTTCGTACCGATTTGGTTCACCATATCCTTGGCTGTCGTCCACGCCTGTTCGTTGGCCTGCGCCGGATCCAAATTGGAACCTGCGCGGAAGAAAAGACGAGTCCAAGTAATAAAGACAAAGGTCTGCAACACCGCCCATGTGGTGGCCAACGGCTTCAAAGGAGAGGTTCCCTCGAAGAAGTGGTACAACATCCTAAAGAAGGAGCCAACCGCGATCACACCCATCCAGATCACCGCAATGTTCCAAACAGGAGCCGGGAAGAACTTCGCGAGCAGAAAGAATATGGCCGCGATCAACAAAGAGACCCAAGAACGTACATAACAGTTCATATCTTTCCAGAAGCGGAATACAATCATACCCAAACCATTCAAACCACCCCATATCATAAAATTCCAGCTGGCACCGTGCCACAAACCACCTAACAACATGGTATTCAAACGGTTCATATTGGAAGTAAGATTCTTTTTCTTTTCCGGATACCTGTAGCAGTTGATCGTCACGATCAGCGCAATGGAGAGGACAACCACGGCCACCCAAATACTACCGGAAAGAATCACGCCCACAAAGGAGATGGTGAGGATACATGCGTAGGTTCCAAAAGAGGCGGTGCGATTTCCTCCCAACGGAACGTAGAGGTAATCCTGCAGCCACTTCGAGAGGGAGATATGCCAACGCTTCCAGAACTCTCCCGGATTCGTGGCCTTGTAGGGTGAATTAAAGTTCTGTGGCAAATAGAAGCCCATCAGCAACGCCAGTCCAATAGCAATATCCGTATAACCGGAGAAGTCCGCGTACACCTGCAATGAGTAGGCGAAGAGCGCCGAAAGATTCTCAAAGCCGGAATACATGGTCGGATTGTCGAATACACGGTCGATAAAATTCACCGCGATATAGTCACTCAAAATAATCTTTTTCGCCAAACCATTTAAAATCCAGAACATGGCGATACCAAACATGCGTCTCGACAAGAAGTACTTCTTGTATAGCTGAGGAATAAAGGTGTTGGCACGTACGATAGGACCCGCCACCAACTGAGGGAAGAAGGTCACATAGAAACCGAAGTTCAAAACATTCTTCACAGGTGTGATGCGGCTGCGGAAAATATCCATCAAATAGCTGATACATTGGAAAGTGAAGAAAGAGATTCCCACCGGCAACATGATTTTATCCACCGTGAAATAGGGTCTTTCCGGATCTTGGGTAGCCAAGGTGGAGAAGATGGATGGATGATCCTCGATCAACTGATTACCGATGACTGAAAAGATATTCTTCACCGTAATCTCCATGCCAAACAGATTCTGCACCATATCCGCGAAGAAATAGGCATACTTGAAATAGCAGAGTGTGGCCAAATTGACAACCAAACCAAATATCAGCCATATCTTCTTCCCCGCCCCTTTCGAATAGTGGATCAGAAATCCATCCAGATAGTTGAAGAAGGTGGCGAACACCAATATGAGGGTGAACCAACCACTGGTCTTATAGTAGAAGAATACACTGACAAAGAATAAGAAGGTATTTCTCAACAGGATCTTGCTATGCAACAAAGAGAATCCCGCAAAGACAACCAAGAAGAAGATCCAGAACTGTAGTTGCGTGAACAGCAGTTGGTTGTTTTCGTCAAACGAGAATATACTTTTAAGAAATTCCAATAATAAATCCATAACAACTATCGCTTAACATTCATCTCCAAATATGCGCTCATCAACGCATTGTAAAACATATCACCGATCAGCACATATCCCTTATGGGTAAAGTGAACCTTATCTTTCGCCGCCATACCATCCTCTTCCCACAATTTCATGGAACCTAAACCTCCCATAATACTAAATAGATCCCAAACGCTTCCGCCATGCTTTTCCGCTAAACGATAGAATGCGCTTCGGGCCTTTAAGCCATTGGCATTTACCTCGTAGCTCTTTTTCTTGTTTTTAACCACACGTTTATAGGAATCATTGTTGGTCACAAAGACATAATAGCACCCTGGTGAAACCGCTTCCACTTTAGAAATCAAGGAGTCATACCTTTGCACGAAACGATCCTCCGAAAAATTCTTCACCAACGCATCGTTGATACCAATGGCGAAGACCACCATGTCTGGATGGACCAGACTCAAATCGCGGTCGAAATTTTCGCAAGACAAATATGAAGGCACAGAGGCTCCGTTCACACCTATCGAACTATAAATCAAACCGGGATTACTAATTTCCGGCAATAAACCAGTAATGGTAAAGTCGTGCGGATGTTTACGATCCGTTTGATCCAATATGATGGTGAAGGTATCCACCTTGTGCGGGAACTCGAATGTATAAGTGGACATTTCCGAATTGTAATGAGCGGAATACAACGAAGAATCGGTCAGTCGCACAATAGGATCCACCTTTTGAAGAGAATCGGTATATCCCAAGAGCGTCAACTTATTGCACACCCACCGGTTCGTACTGCTCTTTCCATTCAGATAAACAGTCAATTCCGCGATTGAATCAGAGGTGGTGACAGCCATTCCCGTCAGACCCAGCACCGCCTTCCTGTCTCGTTGCACATTCTTCGAAGGGGTCCAATCTCCCTTATAGACAATCTTATAATTGGATGGGTTATTGGTTTTAGCCACCGTATAAGGGAAGATCAATCCTCTACCCGACTGGTTGGTCGCATTAATGGAGTCCAAATTGCGACGGATTTCGTTGGAATAGATATCCGCTTGGACATGAGATCCTCCGATATGCAAGACATTCACATTTCCTTCGTGACAAAGCACCAGCGAGTCCATCTTCGCGAAGAAGGCTTTCTGTCGCTCGTCAGAACCCGGGGTGACTATCTGGTTCAAAGAATCCACAATATAGTCGTACTTGGGTAAGTCACGACGGAGCAATCCCTGCGCACCGCACATAAGTGCGGAGAGGGAGAGTAAACAAAGGAGAGCGCACCGTTTCATCATCATTTCGTAACCTCTTCGGCCCATTTTTTATTTCGTTTCAAGAAATCATAATAATCACAATAGTTCATAAAGGATTGGACGAACATATCGGCGATACGGCCCGCACCTGTCGGCGTAAAGTGGATATAATCAGAAGCCGCCCAAGCAGGCACATGGTCGACCCACTTGATCATCGAGTTTCGTCCACCCATCACCTCATACATGTTCCAGAAGGCGGCACCGTTCTCCAATGCGGCTTGCTTCATTCCCTCGATATTCTCTTCCAAGAATGGATAGGTCTGCAATTCGCCATCGATCTTCTTGGTCATATCGGCAGGACCGATCAAAATGATCATCGCACTCGGACAGAGTCGCTTCAAATAGTTGATTTGGCTGGCGATCATCTCCTTGTACTTCTGTACACGATCCATGCTATAGATGTGCGGAGTATAGTTTCCTCCATACTCCAAAAGAATCAATTTCACATTCAATTCCGACATAGAGGCGGACAACAGATGGGAGTTGATACGGGTGAAGAAGGTACCCGAACTTCCGCGCAGAGGAATATTGTCCATAGAGACACCCGAACGGCCATCCATCGCCACACCATAGATTTCACCCGTTCCAGAAAGGTCCAGCTTCACGTCGGAAACCATCGTATCCAACTTCCAGGTCAAGACCGACATCTCAGGAACGGCAGCGTCTATCACCTGAACGGAATCTCGCTTACCCCACCGTAATTTTGCGGTGAAGTTGGTGCCTGTGTTACCGACCAAAAGACGTATTTGGGAGAATTTCTTGGCTTTCGAATATACCTTATTGCTGTTTCGAATGGTGTAATTGAGCGTCACCTTACCATTCAGTTTGGCCATCTGCGCCAATACGCCATAATGGTCGTCCGATAATTTCTGGCGAAGGTTACCATCCGCAATGAAGCGAGGCAAGCTGTCGGATGCCCACTGAGCCACCGTGTAGGAGGCAATCGGTTGCATGGCCGGACACAAGCCCGGACCGAAACCGCCAAAACGCTCCTGCATCTTTTGACGGATGAAGCCTGTGATACGGTCCGATTCGATTTGAGAATCGCCATAGTGGAGAATATGAACCACCTCTCCCCTTCCACACTTCTGAAGTGAGGCTATCAATTTGTCCATCACGTGGACATCGTCATTAGGGAAATAGATTCTTGCAGCACTCTTTGTGGCAAACTTCTGATAGAAATTCAAAGTATCCATGAAGGCCTTTTTCTCCTTCTCTTCTTGTGCCAACAACGAGTCGTTCAACCTATTCAGAGAGTCTTGCTCAAATTGCATTCGTAACTCCCTTTCGGTCCGCGCCAAATCGCTCTCCACGGAGGTGCCATCATTGGACTTGCTGGACATCGCCTGCTCCAACGAGGGGAAACGCAAAGTGAAATTCTCCTTAGCTAACTGCGAAAGGAAATCAGACTCATATACCAAGACGGAATCATCATCCACGGTCTCAAAAGTAGCCTCGGCCGTACCTAAATTGCCCGTCGTCAACGGATCTGTCAAACTATCTTTAGAAGTTGTGGTGGTATCGATTTCCACTTTATGTCCAATGGTAATGCCCTCCTTGGGGAAAAATTGGGTCATCAATATCAAGACGGCCAATATGGACAGAAAGAAGATTAAAGATTTATACGCTTTCATCAAGTATTAAATTTATAGATTACAAATCTACAAATAAATCACCATTCATAAAAATGGTAACAGAAGAAAGTGGCACAACAACCACATTCATTAAAAAAGTGTGAAGAAACACTGCTTTGTCGTCAAAAAAAATGTAATTTTGCATCAGAAACTCGTCAAAAAAAATGCAATAAAATGGAGAGAATCTTATATAAATCACTAATAGACTGGAAGATAAAAGAAAATAGGAAGCCTCTCATTCTTAATGGTGCGCGTCAAGTAGGGAAAACATACCTTGTCAATGAGTTTGCAAGAAACGAATACAAAAAATTCGCATTCTTCAGTTTAGATAGGCAACCACTCGTACGTGAAGTGTTTGAACGAGGCGGTGACACGGGGAAAATCATTCGCAATCTTTCCGCATTGTCAGAAACAGACATAACTCCACATGACACGCTGATTTTTCTTGACGAAATACAGGATTGTCCCCAAGCACTTGAATCTTTAAAATATTTTTGCGAAGATGCCCCAGATTACCATATAATTGTTGCCGGATCATTGTTAGGTATATCTCTGCATGAAGGAGTGTCGTTTCCTGTGGGGAAGGTGGACATGCTACGTCTGTACCCAATGTCGTTTGAAGAATTTCTGTTGGCACTGGACAAGAAGAAACTCGTGGAGGAACTAAAGCGTGGAGATTGGGAGATAATAAATTCGTTGTCTGACGTTTACAAAGATCTCTTGCGACAATATTATTATGTTGGGGGAATGCCTTCTGCGGTTCTTGCCTTCGTCCAAAATTTGGGGCTCAAGGAAGTCCGCGCCCGTCAAAAACAAATACTTTTCGACTATTCGCGTGACTTCTCCAAACATGCTCCATCAGCCCAAGTACCCAGGATTCAAATGGTATGGAACAACATTCCTTCGCAACTTGCCAAAGACAACAAAAAATTCATATACGGAGCAATGAAAAAGGGTGCTCGTGCGAGCGAATTCGAGCTCGCCATCCAGTGGTTGATTGACGCAGGTTTAATATACCAAGTGAGTCGCGTCAATGCCATAAAAATGCCATTGAAGTTCTATGAAGATTTCTCCGCATTTAAATTGTTCGTACTAGACGTGGGACTTATGGGAGCGATGGTAGACGTTCCAGCATCAGCAATCCTCATCAACGACCAAATCTTCTCGGAATACAAAGGGGCATTCACCGAACTATTCGTTTGTTGTCAACTGACAACCACCGCAATCCCTTTCTATTATCATAGCGTTGACAATTCAACCATTGAGATTGATTTCGTAATACAGCTCGCCAATAAAGTTTACCCTGTAGAGGTAAAAGCAGAGGAAAATGTACATGCGAAGTCGCTGAAAACCTTTATTTCAAACAACCCAGACCTTGAAGCCATTCGCATCTCCATGAAAAATCATATCAAACAAGATTGGTTGGAATGTATTCCTCTCTATGCTTTTACAGAAGAAATAGAGAGACGAAAAAATAATAGTATCTAACAACAGCACTATTTTTCAAAAAAAATCGCATCTACCTATTGCAGATTCAAAATAAAGCACTACCTTTGCACCGCAGTTGAGAGAAAACAACTCAAAAAATCTGGTGTGGTAGTTCAGCTGGTTAGAATACATGCCTGTCACGCATGGGGTCGCGGGTTCGAGTCCCGTCCGCACCGCAAAAACGAAGAAGTTGATTACGAAAGCAATCAACTTCTTTTCTTTTATACCCTATCCAATCTTACTGACACACCTTCCCTATCCGCTGCTGCCTGCTACATTTCCTACGAAACAAGCGAGAAACTATCTATTGACTGATTTAGATGACTCGCCATAAGATCGAATACGCTGCTTCACGTTCTTTTGAAGGAGATCGTGATAGAGCGTCAACTCCAACAGATGATAATTACCCACGGGGAAAAGCGACTGGAGACTCTCCACAAAAACAGCATCTTCATCCAAACCTTTGGCGATCAACACCTTGTGCGACTCATCCACTTGTATGGAGACGCTATCATTCAACGCATGGGCCATCGTGTCGGTTGTCCAGGAGGCTGGGTTGATCACCCACATGTTATCCGAAGTCAGGATAGGAGCCGTAGCCTCAACCCTTCCTACCGTATTATAGACAACTGCCACGCCAGTATCGTCCGCCCCCTTTGCCGCACGCAAAAATGGGGCGCCACAAGTATCCGCAGGGGTCACTTTATATCCACAGACATATGCGGCAACCAGCCGCGAAGCCTGCTCCGGAGTTAGCTCCTTGACCAACTCGACCACACATTTAGCCCCCTGGCTAAAGCCTGCCAAAAGGAAAGGTCTTCCCCCATTCTTATGCTTCATATAATACCCAAATGCTTCACGGATGTCCGCCATAGCGGCAGGAAAACGATCCTCTACAGCCTCTTCGCCCTCCATCCAAGTATTCAGAGAGATGTGACGGTAATAAGGCGCAAAAAAATTGGCGCTATCGGCAAAGATATCATCAGCCAACTGATAGGAAGGAAGCATAGCGGCACGCTGTGCGGAGTCGGTAAGCGAGGCGTAATGGTTCACCGCACCTGACGAATCGTTCCAATCGAAAACACAAGTCGGCAAGATATAGAACACATCCACCAAGCTTGGATCCACACGCTTCCCATTGTCGTACCAATAGAGGGGTTCGGCGTAAAGTTCTCGTTTTTGAGAATACCAATAAAGGGCTACGCACAACAGCACCAAGGCACCACCCACGATTCCAATTCTTTTCATACTTAGCTCAACGAATTAAATGAAAAAAAACCACGAAAGCCGTATAAGACTTTCGTGGTTTTATATGGATTTCCACCCATTATCCCACAGGCACGCTCAGCACCTCATCAGCGAATTCACCCCACAACATCGCAGGATATTCGCCCTCTTGGGCCACAGGTTTCTTAACAATCTGAATAAATTGGGCGCCTACCGCTACCGCAGACTCACCGTCGGTATCCATACGGTCTCCTACGACGAGCACCTCAGAACCTTCCACCTTCAACTCATCGACGATTTCACGAATCAATCTTGGTGTAGGTTTCAAGCCACCCATATCGGGTGCATTATAGCAGTAATCAAAGCTCTTGAGAGAAAGCCCCAACGCCTCCAAACGCTCCTCTGTGCGGGAGTAGTCGGAGAATACGACGGTCTTACATTCAAGGTCGGCCAATTTCTCCAATATTTGAGGAATATGGGGATAGGGACGGTAATGTCTCTTGAGGATTTTGAGGAAATTCCGCAGATATACCTCGTTGAACCACTTGCCCGCCTCGGCAGCCGAACGACCTTGCTTTTTTCCCATTGACTCGTAGAAGTAGGCATTGAATGCCTCTCCACTGCCTAAATCCATATTCTTCATCTCCTTTCGAGTCTTTCTCTCCGCCTTCATGCGAGGAATATCCCATGGAGACCTCAAGACAAGCCAAAAAGGGAACTTGGACTTATCGTACAATGTGCCATCAAAATCGAAGACAACCGCCTTAACTCTTGACCAATCTACCTTCGCCATTATTTCTTAACAAGATCTTTAAACTTAGCATGACGCTTCTCATCCTGGAGTAAGATGTTAAGTTTGAACTGTCCATCTCTTGCGCCCTCGTCGATACAACGAGCCTTAAACTTCTCGAAAGAGTTCTCCACGAGCAAGTGAGCGATTGGATCCTTTACACGGAAGGATGCTCTCTTCGCCTCATACTCGATGTTTACCTTCTTCAAATTTTCATCCACAAGCTTGTTGAACTCATCCGCCTCGGCTTGCATCGTATCTTGGTTCTCGAACTCATAGTAGAAACGATATGCGGAGATATCCATATCGGCGAATCCGATGTAGAATTTAAGCTTCTTGCCTGTGCTCTTAGAGGCCTCCTCCACAGCGGTAATGAACTGACGCTCATGGAGTTTCTCTCCCGTCATGGTCACAATACCATTGATCTTTTGGATCATGTGGATGGTAGGAATCTCATTGAACTTTCCATCCACCTCAAGCAAGTCGCTCATCGTATAGCGGTAAAGACCCGCCCAAGTGGTTACGTATGGACAATATTTCTTACCCAACTCCAACTCGTGAAGTTGATAGAATCTTGGATTCTCGCTGTCGATATCGTGCTCCTCGACGAACTCGAAGTAGTGCATATGAGGGAAGACAACAGTTCCGTTTGTATCCTTGGTCTCAGGCATAACCAATCCCGCGCGGCACTCCGATGAGAAGTAGCTGAACTCTTGGTGCAAGCAGTGATCAGGGAATGAGTTCTTGAACTTGTCAAGATACATGCGGGTGTTACCACACTTCCAAGTGTTTAGGATTTGTAGGTTAGGCCAGTAGTGCTTAGGAAGCACGGTGCCATATTGAGCCTTCAAAGCACGCAACTCAGCGGCACGCTTTGGATTTGGCTTTATATTCTTCTCAGCCAACATCTTCTGACGAAGATCGTCTGAAATATTGATCTTAGCGCTGATTGTACCCTTCTCGATATCATCAACATAATCGTCGAAGAACTCATTTACATTATTCTGCATCTCGACGATGGTAGAAGGGTTGGCAGTCACAATCAAGGTAACATCTTGTTCAATACCGAAACGCATGATGCAATAGTAACGAGCTTTGTAGTCCGCAATGGTAAAGACATCGGCAGGAGCTGTGTACAACTTCTTCACGAAACCAGGACAATCTCGTTGAGTCACACCTGACACAGATCCGAACAAAGTTCCATCTGGAGCCTGACCTTCAATCGCCTTACCCACGATAGAGACGATCTTTCCGTTGAACACCTCTGGACGGTTCTCAATGAATGAATAGAGCCATACCTTGGTCATCTTGGAGTAGATGTTGCTGTAGTATTCGTTGGTGATAGGAATCCACTTTGGTTCAGAAGTTGTACCGGAAGTGGTAGCGTACATCTTTGGTTTTCCAGGGAACAAAACGTCGGCCTCACCATTCTTGTGACGCTCTACGTATGGACGGAAATCCTCATAATCGTTTGGCTTCACATTTTGACGATAAGCCTCAAAAAGAGCATCATCAGTGGTAGACTCCAAAATTTGAGCAAAATTATGTTCCTTACCGTAAACTGAATCCTTTGCGTAATTCAAGATCGCTCTAAGCGTTTCCGCTTGTGACTTCTTACAATTCTTTGAAGCCTCTACAAGCACCTTCTTTTGTCCTGAACCAGCAACACTAAGAAGGAACTTTGCAAGCACTGAGTTAAATGACTTTGCCATATTATTTATCCTTTATTTGTATTTTCTAAGTTATAGCTGTGGCAAATTTAACATTTTTTTAGGACATAACCCATTTTCTTTCCAAAAATTGAAGTACGGTTCGACGTAGGCATCGAATATTTCAACTAAAATGAGTTAAACAGGCAAGAAAAACCATCTTTTAGAGGGGTAAGACGCCTTAAATCACATCTCACGCATCATTGCCACAAAATCCCGCATACCCTCGGATGCCCCCTTCTGGATCATACGGAAACGAGAGGTGGATGGAACCGAAACGGGCTTAGGATCAATTACATATACCGGCACATTAGGTTTCAGGTAATGGGTAAGTCCAGCGGCTGGATAGACTACCAAAGAGGTGCCGATAATTAAAAATAAATCGGCCTGCTCCACCCATTCTATGGCAGGCTCAATCATAGGGACCGCCTCGCCAAACCAGACAATAAAGGGACGCAACTGACTTCCATCAGGTGCCTTATCCCCTATCTTGATCTCGGTTTCATAAGAAGGCAATGGGATCCCCACGCTCGTATCATTCGAAGAACATGCCTTGGTCAATTCTCCATGCAAATGTATAATCGATTGGCTTCCTACTCGTTCGTGGAGGTCATCCACATTCTGGGTAATGATTTGGACATCAAAAATCTCCTCCAACTCCTTCAATCCAATATGACCATAGTTGGGCTGATGGCTAGGCAAATCCTTGCGCATTTCGTTGTAGAAGTCCAAGACAAGCTGCGGATCACGGACGAATCCCTCTACCGTGGCGACATCCTCCACGGAATAATTATTCCACAAACCGTCCGAATCACGGAATGTTGGGATACCACTCTCCGCACTGATTCCCGCCCCAGTGAGGACCACCAAACGTCTCTTTCCCATCAGCAATACTTCTTATTCCAAATTTCCGAATAGATAAACGCACGCTTCGCATCCTTCGCGTTTCGCAAAGAATATTGTGATGCCGCCGTGCTATTCAATCGACCACTCTCATCCATATCAAAACCCTCAATCTTCACCTCCTCGATGGTGTCAGAGAACAACTCATCTTCCGTAGAAAGGAATGGAGAGGAATTAGCAGCTCGTTGCGCCATCTCCGGGGCAGTCGCGCTTTTTCTTTCCTGGTGATGATGGGCAACCTCCTGATGAGTGTGTGAAAAATCGTGGAGATTGCGTGGCCTCTCATTCAATTGGACAGTAGACTCCTCCATCCAAGGCAACTGGTCATCATCCTCACCCTCACCCTCACCCTCACCCTCATAAGAGAAGTCATCATCCTGGTATGACTCAGGCAACTCAGTCTCTTGATAAGACACCTGGGTTGGAGAGAATGGATTGGCCTCTCCCTTTACCTCCTTTCTCAATTCTGCCTCCTTCTTTTTCTTCATCTCCGATAATTTATCCTTCAAAAGCGAATAGACAAAGAATGCGACAAAGGCAACAACATAAAGAATCGTCTTATCATCCATACCTACAAATTTATTTTAGGTTAGCCTCAATTTTTGCGATGATATCAGGTTTAGGGAAACCACCTACCATTTTATCAACCACCTCGCCATTGCGTACCATAAAAATGGTTGGCACATTACGGATGCCATACTTCGCTACTAAATCGGGATTGTCATCCACATCCACCTTGCCGAAAACGACACGGTCAGCGTATGTCTCTGACAAATCGGTCAATGTAGCGGCTACGCTTTTACATGGCATACACCAAGTCGCGCCAAAATCCAATACTAGCAGTTTGTCAGTCTGCTCCATCTCCTCATAATTAGCATCAGTAATGGTAATCATAACTGTAATTTATTTAATTAATATTTATAATTCATTTGATAATTCAAAACTCATTATGCATAATTCAAAAGGCGTGCCAAAATCCAAATCATGACACAGACAATTGCAAAATACCCTCCGATTGCATCTGTTCCAAGAAGTTCATCAATGGCTGCGAAAGCTCGATTTTACGGGTGCGCGAGGCAACACTAATCGGAGTACCAGTCGATTGTTCTATCACGGTAAAATTAATGGAGACATTACCGGGTTTCGTTTCACTCAACAATGACATAAAGTCAGTATAGAAACTATCTGTAATACACTCCTCCTTGATGCGAAGAGACAAGTTACCTGAAAAATCGGTACTCTCATCCGACAAAGGTTTTACCACACCTAAGTTAAAATCAATCTGATCGCCATATTTTCTCTTGGCATAACGTCCTGTGAGTGAGACCATCATTCCCTTATCGTATGGAGCAAATTTCACGATATCCTCGTTGCGGAACAAGGCGAAACGGTGAAATCCAGAGTAATCCTCCACCGTGATGAATCTACATGGATTTCCTCTCTTGGAAACAGATGACTGCGCCTCAATGATAATTCCGCCCATGGTCAGTTCCTGATCCAAATGTGCCACAGGGAATTCGGCTTCATCATTCAAATCATTCATCCTCACATTGCAAATATAATTCAAATATACATAATATGCATCAAGCGGATGGGCAGAAAGATAGATTCCCACCAATTCTTTTTCCTTTCCCAAACGATACAAATCCGTCCAACGCTCCGCTTTCGGCAAGGTCGGCTGTTGCGGTTTGATACCCACGTCGCCGCCAAACAACGACTGCACACTACTTTGCGCGGCCACCTTACACTGGTTGCCATATTGACACAAAATTTCAGAGCCTGCCCTTCCCTTATCTCCCGTCGCCATGATCTGCTCACGCGTCACATCCGAGAAGCAGTCGAAGGCACCTGAAAGCGCCAAACTTTCAATGGTCTTTCGGTTGCAGGCCTTTAGGTCCACACGCTCCACGAAATCGAAGATGGAGGTATATGGGCCATTCTTCTCCCGCTCGGCGACAATCGCCAATACAGCACCCTCACCGACGCCTTTGACACCACCCAGACCAAAACGGATCTCACCCGCCTTATTTACGGTAAAGTTCAATTCAGACTCGTTGACATCAGGTCCCTTGACCTTGATTTTCATCGCCTTACACTCCTCCATAAACTTCTGGACCTCCGTGATGGTATCCTTACTGATGGTGAGGTTGGCCGCCAAATACTCTGCCGGATAGTGGGCCTTTAAATATCCCGTTTGATAAGCTACCCACGCATAGCATGCGGCGTGGGACTTGTTGAAGGCATAGGATGCGAAGGCCTCCCAGTCTTTCCAAATCTTCTCAAGCGTCTCTCGCAACTTGTCGTCGCTCATCTCCTCCGTGAGTCCGTCGCGGATGTTAGGATTCTTCATCGCACCCTCGATAAACTTAGGCTTCAACTCCTCCAGCATCTTGAAGATCTTCTTACCCATCGCCTTACGCAGTGAGTCGGACTGTCCACGGGTAAATCCCGCCAACAATCTAGACAAGAGCATTACCTGCTCTTGGTAAACGGTAACACCATAAGAGTCGCCCAAATACTTCTCCATAATCGGAAGGTCGTATTTGATCTCCTCACGTCCATGCTTACGGTTGATGAAGGTTGGGATATAACCGATTGGACCCGGACGATATAGGGCATTCATGGCGATAAGGTCGGTAATGACGGTAGGCTTCAACTCCCTCAGATACTTCTGCATACCTGGAGACTCAAACTGGAACACGCCAATGGTACGGCCCTCACCGAAAAGTTGATAGGTGAGTTCGTCGTCCAAAGGAAGATGGTCGATATCGACATCGATACCCTTCGACTTCTTTACATTCTGTATGGTGGTTTTGATGAGGGTAAGGGTGATCAATCCCAAGAAGTCCATCTTGATCAGACCCACACTCTCAATCACGTGTCCGTCGTACTGGGTAACCAGCACATCACGGTCGGTCTCCTTATCCTTGACGACGCACATAGGGGCAAAGTTGGTAAGGTCATCGGCACCGATAATCACACCACAGGCGTGAATACCAATCTGACGGTTGGTGTCCTCCAACTGTTCGGCGTACTCACACATCGACGAAATGTTTTGGTCGTTGGAGTACCTCGCCTCCTTGAGCGCGGGAACATATTTGAAGCAGTTTTTAAGTTTCACCTTTGGCGCCTTCTTGCCCGAAGAGGCAAATGTCTTTCCGGTTTCAGGATCAATAAAATCATCGAATTTATCAGGCACCAACTTCTTGAGGCTGTTCACCACATCGAGCGGAACTTTCTGCACGCGGGCCACATCCGCAAGAGCCGACTTGGTCGCCATCGTACCGTATGTGATGATACGCGCCACCTTTTCGGCGCCATATTTCTTGGTAACCCACTCGATGATTTTTCCCGTATCCTCGAAGTCCACATCAATATCGGGAAGTGAAATACGATCCGGATTCAAGAAACGCTCGAACAGAAGGTCGTAGGTAAGCGGGTCTATATCGGTAATTTTCAAACAATAAGCCACAACAGATCCCGCTGCGGAACCACGTCCTGGACCTACGAACATACCCAATTCCTCGCGGGCGGCTCGGATATAGTCCTGTACAATCAAGAAGTAGCCGGGGAATCCCATGGTCTTCATGATATAGAGCTCGAATATGATCTGTTCCTTTGCCCGCTGGTCCATCTCCACATCGTATTGGTTCTCTGCGGCATTCCAAGTTAGTTTGGCTCCGTAGCGCATGGCAGCACCCTCCCACGCGAGTTTGTTGAGGTAATCGGCCTCCAGCTTGATACGATAGAGTTTCTCGTATCCTCCTAATCGCTCAATCTTCTCATCAGCTTTCTCTTTCGACAACACCACATTGCCCTTTTCGTCACGGGTAAACTCGTTGAAAAGATCTTCGTCGGTGAAACGTTGACGGTATTGCTCCTCCGTACCAAACTCCGCAGGAATCTCATACTTAGGCATAATAGGTCCTGAATCAATGGAATAGGTCTCCACCTTATTGGCAATCTCCAAAGTATTGGCCAACGCCTCCGGGTAGTCAGGAAAGATAGCCGCCATCTCATCGGGCGTCTTCAACCACTCTTGCTTGGTGTACATCATGGCACGTTTAGGGTCATCATAATCCGCACCAGTCGAAAGGCAGACAAGGCGTTCATGCGCCTCACCATGGTTCTCCTCCACAAAATGGACGTCATTGGTACAAATAATCTTGACACCACATTTTCTGGCCAGATCCACAAGGATAGGGTTCACCTGTTCTTGACGCTTGAATGTATCGTAGGAGGCATTGGGTTTATCAGTCTTATGCCTTTGTAACTCAATATAATAATCGTCGCCAAAAATATTCTTGTACCACATGATGGCATCCTCTGCCGCTTTGAGGTCACCGCCCATGATTTTCTGAGGGATCTCACCTCCCAAGCAGGCTGAACATACAATAAGCCCCTCATGATACTTCTCTAGAATGATCTTATCAATACGAGGCCTTGCATAAAAGCCATCCACATAAGCCTGAGAGGCCAACTTACAGAGGTTTAGATAACCAGTCTTATTTTTCGCCAAAAGAATAAGGTGCCATCCACTACGGTCAACAATCGTTTCCTTACCAGTCTCCGGATCTATCTCCTTGAAATCCTTATCCTTATCCTGCATCGTACGATGTGCGCAATAGGCCTCAATACCAATAATAGGCTTGAAAGGAATAAAGGCAGCCGCCTCGGCCTCCAATTTAGCGAGCTTCTCCTTCAGCTCCGCGATCTTGGTCTCATCAGTAGTCTTCTCGATATCCTCCTTGCACTCCTTGATTTTTTTCTTGGGAGCGCCGTTCACCTTTCCAGCATAGTCACACAGGTCCTTGATACCGAACATACATCCGTGGTCGGTAAGGGCCATCGCATGCATTCCGTTTTTCATACATTTGTCCACCAAATCGGGCACCTTACTCATACCGTCGAGCATGGAATAGTGCGAGTGGACGTGCAAATGAACAAATTCAGCCATTTTATTGGGTTTTTAAGCAGTTAAAGTACAATGACAAATATATG
This sequence comes from Paludibacteraceae bacterium, assembly GCA_045601045.1. Lineage (GTDB taxonomy): Bacteria > Bacteroidota > Bacteroidia > Bacteroidales > Paludibacteraceae > UBA1181. The sequence continues at coordinate 28,932 of JAZRZA010000045.1, read as the reverse complement.
TGAAAAAAGATGATTTTGGAAGAGGTCCAACTATGGGTTTCCGATTTTTCAGGGTTATAAAATTAGGTATTAAGCGATTAAAATTTATCAACAAGACATTAATCAATCATCTCTATCGAGAGAAGAAAATTTTAGATCATCACTGATTATTTTTCACTAAAACTTTGGCAAATCTTCAAATTTAATTATATTAGTATTATGATAATTTTAACGACAAACAGCAATAATTATGACATCCAAAACAGCAACAACCGCACTACTCATGACACTTCTGCTCTCATCATGCGTAAAATTAAATCTTAGCAATAACAATGCGGATTATTCGCAATGTAGTACCATGGAAGAGTACATCGAAACGGTGAAGAAAACAGATCCTAAACAATACGAAACATTGATGCGAGTCTATCCAATCACTGAAAATGATTTTATCCTTAAAAATCCTCAGATGATGGCGGGCATTACGATGAGTAAGGTTAAATACAAAGTGGGCGAAGAGGTTGACGCTCACCTTTATTTGATCGTACATAGTGATGACATGAGATACGAAGACTCGCATTTCAAACCAATCGAGAACGGTCACATTAGCTACAAAGCCACACACGCAGGAGTAGATACTATCAAGGCAAATGTAATCATACGAAAAGATTCAGGTGTAGAGATATCGTATCCATTAGTCCAAAAAATCACAATAGAAGAAAACTGATAAAACAAAAAGAGAGTCAAAAATGACTCTCTTTTCAAAACTTTTTTAAATCTTTCAGCTCTCCCTCTTGGACTTGAACCAAGGACCCCCTGATTAACAGTCAGGTGCTCTAACCGACTGAGCTAAGGAAGAATGTTTGCTATGGGTTTCTGTCCCAATTGCGATGCAAATTTAAGTTGTTTTTCCGAATAAAAAAAATATATTTGCATATAAAATTCACAAAAACGATAAAATTATGGTTACAGTAGGATTAGGAAACGCATTGGTAGATGTGTTGTCAGTTTTAAAGTCCGATGATCTATTGGAGCAGCTCTCCTTGCCAAGAGGAAGCATGCAGTTGGTTGACAACGATTTATCACTCAAAATACAAGCGGGAATCAAAGATGGCGAGAAACATTTGGTGACGGGAGGTTCCGCCTCCAACACCATCTCCGGTTTGGCGGCAATGGGCGTACCTTGCCACTTCATTGGAAAGACAGGTAAGGACGAGACCGGCGACTTCTTCCAATCAGACATGGAGAAGCACGGCGTCATCACCCACCTCGTAAAGAGCGAATTGCCAACAGGCGTCTGCGTCTCATTGGTCTCTCCCGACAGCGAACGCACCATGGCCACCTGTCTGGGAGCCGCCAGCACCTTGACAGAAAATGATTTCGACCCATCATGGTTCAAAGGCGTGGACCTTTGCCACATTGAGGGGTACCTTGTACAAAACACCACAATGATAGAGGCAGCCATGAAGATGGCCAAGGCGGCAGGTGCCAAAATCTCCCTCGACCTTGCCAGCTACAATGTCGTGGAGGAGAACCTGGAATTCCTTCGTCGTGTCGTGAAGGAGTATGTCGATATTGTATTCGCCAACGAAGAGGAGGCGAAGGCTTTTGCCCAAACTGATCCGGAATCGGCATTGGACTACATCGCGGAAATGTGCGAGATAGCCGTTGTGAAATTGGGAAAGAAGGGCTCACTCGTCAAGAAGGGCGGAAAGAGTGTCCGCATCGAACCGTTGGCAAACGTGAAAGCGATCGACACCACCGCAGCTGGCGACCTATTCGCCGCAGGTTTCTTATACGGACTTCATAAAGGTTACGGAATGCAAAGATGCGGCAACATCGGATCTTTGGTCAGCGGCCATATCGTACAAGTAATCGGCTCAAAAATGAGCGAGGAGACTTGGAAGGAGATTTTAAGTAAGGCATAAAAGCGACTCGTAAAAGAGAGAATTTCATAACGTCATAATTATATATCATTATAACAATATAACATTATAGCGTTATAACATTATATCATGATACAAGAAAAGGTGGTCATTCGGCCACCTTTTCCTTTCTATTATTAACCCTAATATAATATATCAGTCTTACCTGATCTTCTTCTTCAGTTTTGCGATCTCCTTTTCATTCTTCACCAACGCCTCCTCCAAAATGTTAGAGACAATAGAATTAAGAGGTGTACCAGAAAGGAAAGAGATCAACTTCAACTCCTGATGTAGACGAGTGGGGATCTGTACCACAACGGATGGTTCCTTCTCGCACTTCGCCAACAACTTGGAGAAGGAGGAGGCCAATGCATCCTCCGAACTCTTTTTGGAGACACTCTTCTCCCCCTCGGCGGAAGTTTCCGATTGTGGGGCCGCAACCTCCTTAACAGGCTGTGCCACACGATTCACATTATCTTGAAGCGCCTTCTCTTTCTCACGCTTTTCGTTTTCTTTCGCAGCGGCGATCAACGCCTCCATCGGATTTTTTGAAACTGCCATAATCTACTGTTTTTGAATATGTAACACAATCACATTTAATAACTCTTCGAACGTTTTGGAAAGATCGTAATTCACCTTACCATCAATGGTGGTCAAATAGCGTTGCGTATCCGTCGAATCCTTCACATATCGGTCGATGAACTTCATAAAGAGCTGTCCTCGCTTATTCGCCTCATAAAGCGAACGGAACTCCAAGACCTGCTCGCGCACACGATTGAAAACGCCCACATAGGTAGTATCCAATCCAAATTCTTTTTTACGCTTCTCCACAATAGACATATATTTATTGTAGAAAATCTCCGTCGCGTTGTAGTCGATTTTAGAAGGGATCAAAGGAATGAAGGCGACATCGATCAGATGGTAAAGCGTCATCACACCCTCCTGTACCATATTTCCGGGAAAATCAATCAGAATAATATCATACGCCTCTTTTAACTTGCCCAATTGGTTCGGCAGCTCTTGGGAGAATACAGACATCACAGGATAGGAATCCTCCGAACTCTTACCGAATGTCGCCACATCACTCTGACGCATATTATATAAACTGTTCTGTTCATTGTCGCAATCCACAACAATGAAGCGAAGACCATTCATCTTCCCTACCCTATGTAAATAATTGGCGAACATTGTCGTCAAGGTCGTTTTTCCGCTTCCACCCTTTTGGGAAACGAAGGAGACAACCAAACCCGGAAGTATTTTACCCATAATCTGTCTTAGTCTAAAAGCAAAGGTCTGTAAACAAAGCGCATCATAGGGAGACATCCCTATCGCATTGCAAATATAGAAATAAAGATATAACTATCCAAATATTTATATAGTTATTTATGGTTATATATATCTATTTATATCTGTTTATACATATATGGTCTGATATTCTGATTTAATTATATCGTTATAGTGTTATATTATTACATTGTTATAGTTTTAAATATCAATAACTTACAACAAAAAGAACAAGATTTAATTCGACAAAAGGAGAAACTGACTGATAAAAGCAGAGAATTTCAGTAAGATTGACTACTCGCCCAAAAGGGATTGACATTTTTGGATAGTTTTTATATCATAAAATTTGTTAATGAAGAAAAATAATTCTACATTTGAAATTCTGAAAACAAAGTAAAACAAAGTAGCATTATGATAGCAAATCAAGTATGTAAATTGCTTAGATTAAGCCTTTTAACTATATTGGCCACCCTCTCATCCATAACAGTTTTCGCTGCGACAAGGAACGAGGACACCCCAAACCTTAGCTTCGAGAAAGGAACATTCGAAGGATGGAAAAGATGGTACGGATACTACGGACCGAAGGACTATGACAATGTCAAGCAAATGTCCACTTCCGACAAACTTATCATCAACGACAATGCTTCAACCAATGTCCCCGTAACAACATCTGATGACCTGGAGTTATGGACAGAAAACATTTCTGGATCAGTCATCAAAGACAACCGTGGAGCTTTTGAAGTGGCCGCCAGTTCGGGCTACGACCAGAATTTGGCCTGCGATAACATAAAGATAGTTCCAAGCGGATATGGACAATCTATGAAGATTGGTGCAAGCAACGACGACTATGGAACCGAGTTTTACTACGATTTATATGACGCGAACAGTAGAAAGAAAAGAGCAATGGCGGAGAAGAGTGTCTACGAATTCACCGTCACAGAAAATTCATCTCTTCTCACCATAAACTATGCCGTGATCATTCAGAATGATAAGAATATCGTGCATCATGATGAAGGGAAACCGCGATTTTCGATAAACGTTTACACAAAGGAAGCCGTGCCCGAAACTTTATGTATCTCCACATCATACAAATCAAACGATCCAAGACTAAAACTAGCGAATGCTTATGGTCTAAACCGGACAGAGACCACAAAATGGGTAGAAACTGATGAGTGTGATGAATGGGAATGTATAGAGAGAGATCCTTCAGATTGTATAAACCTAATTAAGGACAAATGTTTGGGTTGGGGAAAAGTGGAAAAAGAAGTATGTACAGAAAAAACACACGACCCACAACTCAAAAACTGTAAAACTAGCCACGACGAATGGATCTCATGGGGATGGGGAGGACGTTGGGAAAAAGTCTGCGATGAATGGAAGCAAGATTGTAAAAAGCAGAAAGTAGATGATTGTACAGGAGGTTATGCAGATGTTTGCGAGGAATACAGATGTACCAACTGGGGCGGATGTAAATCTTACGTAAAGAAACAGATAGTAAATGTAGATTATAGTATAGATTACGGATCCAAATGTGACGCGTCGTTGGTACAATCACTACTGGGTGAAATGTACTACGATGGATGGAAAACCCTTACTTATGACCTGAGAAAATACATTGGTAAAACAATAGTATTGGAAGTGTTCAACAGAGACTGTCTGGAAATGCTACCAAGATGTGAAAATGCTAACAATCACGGGGCTGGAAAACAAAGACTGAACACATGGACAGGAACAAAGACCGATGTAACTGACAAAACATTCACTGCAACATGTAGCGTTTGTAACCAAAAAAGAACATTTGTTCACTCCTTAACAGCAGGATTTCATAGGACCTATGCCTACTTCAACGCCTCCTCTCAAAAGATGGAGTTGAAGATCAAAAACTGCGGAAATGTAGGACAACCAGCCACGATCACAGCACCGGAAGGTTTCGATGTTTACAAATGGACCAGGGAAGGCAAAACGGGGGAATTTGTCACCAAAACAGAATCCCCTAACATTTGCAATATTCCTTATGAAGATATAAAGGATGGAGTGAACTACTATTGCACCATGTACAACACAGCAAAAAACGATGCAAAGGTAGAAGCATGCACTAAGATTATAGAGCCATTCAGACTCTCCACCAACCCAATCACAGTCGATTTCACCACTGACCTAGCCTGCTACAACCAAGTTCAGTTCAACAATCTATCCAAAACCAACGAGGTGACCATGGCAGACGGAACTAAAAAGAAGAATGATGAAATCACCTATCAAGTTTGGTCATTTTTCGGCGGTGACGGCAAATACGAGACAGGAGAATTAAATCCCAACTTCATATTCAATTGCAAAGATGATGAAGGATGCACCAACACAACAAAACTGACAGTTGTAACCTTAAACGACTGTCGTGTGGAAATCAACAAACCGATACAAGTACACAAAAGACCAGAAGTAATAATAAGAGGTGCAGGAAGTGTTTGTTACGGAGATTCAACCATGTTGATGCTAGATAGTGAATCTTATCCAGCTAGCGAATTGGCACCAGGAGATTACTATGAATACGCATGGGAAAACGAGGCAGGAGACGTATTGAAAAAAGAGAGAGGTGCAGATGGCAGATGGTTTTGGGCAAAACCATCCAACGGTACGGCGAGATACACACTGAAAATTTACCACAACGAGTTAAGCGAAAGTGGGAAGGATGTAACCTGTATCTACGCAGGCACACATGATGTCTCTGTAATCGAGAAGCCAGTGGCCAAAATCACCATCGCAAACATGTACACGCCTAACGGAGAAATCAAACAAGTGGATTTATGTAAAAACACAACCGCCATCTTGAGCGGATCTTCCACAATGCAAAATTGCTTGTTCGGTTGGGCCAAGGGAGAAGTTTTAAATATGGATGACATCAACCTAAAGCTTGGAACTGATAATGGCACACGCATAGACACAACCGACATCATGCTCTCAGACACTACCAAATTTTACCTTTTAGTAGAGGCAGAGAACGGATGTTACCAAATCGACTCCATCCAGTTGAACGCAATGCCTTTGCCAAAACTCACCATCACAGCGGACAATAAGACAAGGGAAAATGGATATGTGGAAATATGCGAAGGGGAATCCACCGTATTAAAAATTTCCGGTAAGGATGGCAACAATGAAGCCATTAACAACTTCGTATGGACAACTCCTAACCAAGGTCAACCAACATTGGAAGTTATCACCGCAACACCTGCGGAAGACAACGCCTATTTCAAAGATGGCAAATACATTTATAAATACGAAGTCAGCGGTAGCGACAAATTGGGTTGTACCGCGCAAGACTCCATATATATATATATGTATAAAAAACCTACCATATCCTTCAACGAGTTCTCCGGCATCTGCGCAGGAGAGGAATTCACACTGAAGGTAAGTGGTGTCGATTCAATTGTTGTGGACAATACCCTACAAGCTGGAACCACCGCTACTCCTGCCACAGCGCCTATCGAGGCGAAATTAACGGCAAACGAGGCGAAGAGATTTTACGCGGTAGAGGGTATCAAGATCAACGGAGACATAACATGTAAGTCTAGCAACGAATTCAGCATCAACGTGCTGGCAGCACCAAAGATCAGCATCTTGGGATTAACAACCATATGTAAAGGAACTAAATTATCCCTATCAGCGGATGGAGCCAACACATACAAGTGGTGGAATGACAAAAATAAAACGCCGAAAGAGGGTACGACATACGAAGAAGAAAATCCATCTGACGGATGGTATTACGTAGAAGGAACCCAAAGTGGTAGCAGCGCATGTAAATCGACAGACTCTGTGGAGGTGAAAATTCACGAGGCGCCAGCATTGGAAATCACTTACGATCCTGCCCCAGTCTGCGTCGGAGGAACCAAAGAATTAAACGCCACAAAAACCGACGGAAGCGATCCTACTGGATTCCGCCAATTCAATTGGAGCAACGGATCTGTAGGAGAAAAAATCACCGTGGCTGTCTATACTGAGGATGTGGCCGGAGAGACGATTACCGTAACCGGATATGACGATTACAACTGTCCATCTCAAGCGCAAGCTACACTCTTCACCAAACCTTACCCAGTGCTCACGACGCAGGCAAGTAGCAACAACTGTGAGGATGGAGAAGCTATCATCACGTTGAAAGGTGCGGACACTTACTATTACCAAAAGAGTGTCATTTCAGAAAACAACGATCCGAATGTAGCCTATTCATGGACCATCAATAACATCGGCAAAGCGGGTACCAAGGAATACTTGATCACCGGTTCATTGAATGGCTGTGAAACAGAAGAGTATGTTCAAGTAAACGTTTTGGAAGCACCCGCATTGGCCATCACTGGTATAGAGGGAGGTATCTGCGAAGGCGGTCAAGCGACATTAAGTGTTACCGGAGGAATCCTAGGCGGAGAATACAAATGGGAATACAGAAAAGCAGGCAGTTCAGATAGTTGGACTGTTATCACTGACAACAAGAGCAATGAAATAACAGTAGACCCAAGCGAGGATACGGAATACAAAGTATCAGGTTTTGGTTCTAATGGATGTATCGGAACCTCTTCTCCTGCCACATTGGTTGTGAGCAAGATCCCTACCATCACCATTACCAGAGATGTGGCATCAACCGACTCATGCGAAAACTCAATTGTAAAATTGATCGCAGAGGGAGCGGGAGAAAACGGAACCTACTCATGGAGCATCACTTCGACAGAGGGTGGAAAAACCATCGCGAACGCCACAGGTAAAAACGTAAACTTCCCATTATCGGAAAACGCTAATATCATGGTGGTCGGATCAACGGAGAACATGTGTTCAAGCAGCGCGACCAAAACCATCACCGTATATCCATATCCTGACTTCAACATGGAGAAGGAGTTCGCATGCTATGGAGAAGACATTCCTATGAAGATAGTCAACAAGCACGATGCGGACACCATCACTTGGATTCCTGATCCAAATTACTCCAACATGACAGGAAAGTATAGTGGTTATCAAAAATACACCTTCACAGATGAGCAACCTAAGAGTAATCTTTCTATCTATAAGATCAAAGCGATTGCCACTTCTGAAATGGGATGTAAGAAGGAGAAATCATTCAACTTAAGCGTTGTATCAAGACCAAACATTTACATCACAGGTAAGAACGAATATTGTGAGGGAGAAGATGTGTCGTTGACAGCCAAGGGTGGAGCTACTTACGAATGGGACAACGGTATCACAGTAACCGCAGAATATGATTCTGTCGCTAAAATTGGCAGAGAGAAATTTACCGTAATAGGAACAGATAGCAGAGGATGTTACAGCGAAGCCACATACAGCATCGTGGTAAATAGCAAACCAACCATCTCCATCAAAAACAAGGAGAGCATAGAAAAGAGTATCTGTTACGGAGACGCCGTTACTTTGGAAGCGGAGGGTGGAAATAGCTATACATGGAGACAAATTATTGATACCGAAAGCAGCAACTACCCATGTTCTTCCTGCCAATCCATCAACCCTGTCATTAAAAATGACGTGAAATTCATTGTGACAGGTATCAACGATAAAAGTTGCGCGGGAGAAGATTTCATCGACTTCACGGTAAAGCAGAAACCATCTCTAGTATTCAAAGCGCAAAAGGATACCGTTTGCCAAAACGAATCAACTACCATTACAGTATCGGATGTTAATCAAAACGTCTATACTTGGGGATATGAATCGACTTTGAAGAATGTGACCAGCGACAACAAGTCACTTCAATTCAACACGGGCGAATTGACCAATGCGGTAAACTATGTCATTACTGCTCAATCACTAGCGGGATGTACCGCTCAAGGCAACATTACCGTGGAAGTATATTCAGGTGAAGCCATCGGTATCAACAACGGATTGGGATTTGTATGCGAAGGAGAGGTAGCGGAATTGAGCGCCATAGGAAGCGACAATCTCAACTACACTTGGGTACCTGAAGCAGGCAAAACCGTATCTTACATCGATGCGACCACACCACAAAGCAGAACCATTAGAGTCAATATTTCAGAGAGTACAAAATTCACACTCCAAGCCACCGACGCGCACAACTGTGTGGCGAAGTCAGAGGCCAAAAACATGGAGGTGAAAAACAAACCTGAAATCGTCGTGGCGCAAGTGCCTGTATCCACTGTATGTACAGGTAGAAATGTGAAATTAAGCGTAGCGGGAGCCGCTAGCAACACGACACCTATGAAGAGCGACGGTTGGGTATGGTACGATGTGGACAAGAACAATCTACAAAACAAGAGTAACACATACAACATCGCTGAATTGAATGGATCAACCGATTTCTATGTACAAGGTACCGACCAAAACGGATGTGTATCGGAGGAAAAGAAACACACCATCCTTACAACGGGCGCTCCTGAATTCGAAATCAAGGTGGATAAAGAGGAGGTATGTAAAAACGACAAGGTTAAGTTCAGCATCGAGACAAGCGACGCGGATATCATCTCCTATATTTGGGAGAACGGAAAGGGAACTGGCATCACCTTTGATACCACACTATCCGTCGCAAAGGATTATACCATCAAGGCGACGCTTGGCAATGGAAAGTGTACGACAACTAAATCAAAGACAGTAAAGGTGAACGACATTCCACGTGTATCCATCACCAGTGTCAGCGGAAAGAACAATATTTGTGAGGGCGATAGCATCATCCTACAAGCAAACGTCACCAATGCGGACATTACCAAAGTAACATACATTTGGAATAACGCCACATGGAACAATGGCAAGACAGAGAGCGCTTACCAAGCGAAGTACATCGCGCCAGGAAACACCAATAAGATTGTCAGCCAAGTGGAAGTTCAAGAGGGAATTTGTAAATCCTCTCCTGCCACATTCAATGTAAACGTCAACAGTTTGCCAAATGTGAAGATCTTAAGCGAAAATGGCGTTTGCGTAGGAACCACAGTTGAGTTGATCGCTAGTGGCGTAGACACCAAGAACTATACTTGGGCTCAAGACGGAGACAATGTGGGTGGAGGAAGCACCTACAAGCCAACCATCTACACCAATACGACCTTCTCATTGAAGGGTATCGACGCCAATGGATGTATCGGAGAAGATAGCAAAGTGGTAAAAGCCAACCCTATCCCATCCTTCACCGCAGAGGCGCCTGCCGTTTGTGAAGGTCAAAAGGGAACCATTTTGTTCAATGACACGGCGAATGTGAAATCATTTACCGTGACCAGAACCAATTTGAACGAAACCATCATCGCACCTAACACAAAATTCATTGAGTCGCAAGGTCAAAGAGAACCTGTGGTTTACACCGTCTATGCGACAAGTGCGGAGAATTGTAAGTCAGACTACAAGAGCGTCACCATGGATGTAAGCGCCTCTCCAAATGTCCAAATCGAGAGCAACCCAATCAACCAACAAATTTGTTTGGGTGAAAGCGTGACACTAACAGCTACTGGCGCAAAAAGATATGAATGGGATGGCCTCACCTCTGAAGTGGCAGACAACAGCGTAGTTACGGTGACCCCTGCAACGCCAGGAGAGCACACCTACACCGTAACAGGTTTTGGAGGCAATGATTGTCCTAGAGAGGCAACCATTACCATAAAGGTACATGCTATACCAGTAATCAAAGATATCGCGACCGTTAAGGTCTGCGGTGGAGAGATCGCTACCCTTCATGCTGAGAAAGAGAATGGAGAGGGATCTATGCAATTCATTTGGGAGAATGAAAACACAGTTTTGACAGGAGAATACATCTACCCAGTCGTCAACGAGGCGATGACATTCTCCGTACACGGTATCGACGAGAACAACTGTGAATCGGCACCTAAAGAGGCGAAAGCTCTTTTGGACACCAAACCGAAAGCACTCTTCACAGAGCCAACTGTCTGCGAGGGAGATGCCGCTATGGTAACATTCACCGACAAAAACAACGATGGCATCAGCAGTGTTCAATTACAAGGTAAAGACGCGACCATCGGCGACATGGTAAACTTTGGCGTTATCAACGAGACCCAAACTTATAATCTAACCGTATATGGTAACAACGGCTGTCAGTCAGACACATTTGTAACCATAAACGTGGAGAAGAAGCCAGTCATCTCATTCGAACCTGCCACAGATGACCAAATGAGTCAAGTCTGCGTGGGCGACGTATTTACGCTAACTGTGCATGCGGAGAACGCTAAATACGAATGGTATTCACCAAACACGGGAGATTACGATGTACTTGGATTCAACTACGAATACATTGAATTCTTCCCTGAAAGCAAAAGAGAGGATAAAAACAATCCATACGAATTCGTTGTAACCGCTACGAGCAACTCTTCATTGGGATGTAGCAGCAAGGCAACATACAAAGTATTGGCCTTCGACAAAACACCAAACAAGATCGATGGAGACTCCGCTCAATGTATCAACAATAATTTAACCTTGAAATCATTCAAGGAGAGTTTCATGAGTTACTCTTGGACAGAAGCAGGAAATGAAGACTTTGTGATTTCAAGCAATAAGTCCATCACGGAGAAGATCGATGGAGACAAAGATTATAAATTGGTGGCGACCGATGAAAACGGTTGTGTCACCACCTCTTACCTCCACGTGACTGCAGTTCCAGTTCCTTCTTTCGAATTGGTACCTGACGAGGTCTGCTCGGGTGAAACATCCACAACAAAGGTGAAGGTTACCGAACCAAACGTAACTTACAACTGGCTCAACAAGGGTGTTGGTCCAGATGTGACAGAGAAATTGACAGCAAGCTACACCTACTCTGTCACCGGTACTTACACCTACAGAAACGATGAGGGAGAAATCGTCAAACAATGTGTCAGCGATCCGGTGAAGACCACCACCATCGTCAATCCATTGCCAAACTTCTCCATTATCACGGACAACACCCACAACAACACAGTCTGCGACGGCGAGAGCATCGTACTCTCCGTCTCTGGACAATACAATTCATACGATTGGAGGAAAGGCAGCGCGACAGGAAGCAAAGATGGCATCGTGGTTAACAATAGCAACCAACAAAAGTGCACCATCACGCCTGACGGCACAAACATCAGTTACTTTGTCACGGTAAAAGACGACAAGCAATGTTCTAACACCAAGAGCATTATCGCCTCTTCCGTAAAACAAGAGAATCCGACATTCGAATACAAAAACGCGGCTTGTCCAGGTAGTGTAGTCACTATCGAAGCGAATGCGGAGGGAGCCACCCAATACGAATGGTGGAATAACGATAAGAACACCAAAGTGGGTACTGGAAAGAATTTCAGTGTGGCAGTCGATGACATCAAAGGACACGACACTACCCTATTTGTAGTAGCTACCAACTTTATCGGATGTAAGAGTGATATGACACCGGCCAAAGTGGTGAAAGCGAATAAGCCAACCTTCGAGTTAGAGTCGCCAGCCTATGTCTGCGCGGGTACCAAGCCAACCATCAAATTACATGGAGCTTACTATTACAGATGGGATAGCGAGGGTAACTACAGCGGTACAGGCGATGGCACCAAATCAGATGAGGACCGCGGAGCCATCTTCCAAGAGACCGAGACTTTAACATCCGACAAGATTTACACCATCACGGCTTGGAACGACGAAAAGACATGTCAAGACACCAAGGAGATCACCGTGCCTGTAAAGCAAAAGCCAACCATCGGCATCAAGGATGAGAACGGCAACCAAACAAGTGCCAGCATCTGTATCGACAACAGCATTGATCTGCAAGCAGTCACCAACGACACTCACAATCCATCTTATGAGTGGAGTGCCACATCATACACTTGGAACAGCAGCGATAATAAGAGATCCACTGTTCAACTGACCGCGACAGACAAGGAGGTTTCCCAATACGTCGTATCATTGAAAGTGACTGATGGCGATACGAAATGTGCAAGCACGACCGACTTCTACGTCAACATCAATCCACTTCCTATCGTACAAATCATTCCAGACGAGAACCCTGTATGTTACGGAAGCAATATGGTATTGCGTGCGAATAGTGTATTCAAATCATACGATTGGTCAGCTTCCAATGCGGATGGATCCAAGAAGGGAACGACATTGGGAAGCGGCAATGACTACACCATCATGAGCTTGACAGAGACTCAAAAGATTCGCTTGGAGGTAGCTGACGACAACAACTGTCACAACGCCACAACATTAGATGTTGAAACCAAGCCATTCCCTACTGTCAAGGCTGTATCCAATCCAATCTGCTACAATGGTTATCCTACCATCCAAATTACTGAAAGTAATGCGGATACCTATATGTGGCCAGATGGAACCACTACCATCTCCAACGAATTACCGAATTGGACTTCCCAAGCGAAATTAACTGGAGACAAGACCTTCACCATCAGCGTGGTGAAAGATGGTTGTAGGAAAGATAACATCAGCGTATTCACAGAAGTACACAAGCCTACAGAACTTTCATTCAAGGTGAATGGTGAGGCAACCAACGGTAGAGCCACTATGGTATGTAAGAATCAACCTTTGACCATTGGCATCAGCAACAGCGGACTAAACGCCATCACTTGGATTAATGAGAGCAAGAACGGTGCGGAAATCACTGATCAAATAACCACAGGAAAGATTTACAAAGTGTCCGCAATCGACGCCAACAACTGTCCTGCCGAGGGAAGCCAAACGATTAATGTTTACCAAACCTCTACAGTCACCATCAACGGAGAGAATGAGGTCTGCCAAGGTGGATCCATCACCTTCAAGGCATCCGGTTCGGAAACATACAGTTGGACCATCTCACCAAAAGATGCAGGAATCATCTCTTGCAACACAACAGATAGTAGTGAGATTGTAGTCAACAAGATCAAAGAGGCATTTAGCATCTCAGCAAGCGGTGTGGATCAAAACGGATGCGCAAGCAACGCTTCCGCTCCAAAGAGTGTAAACGTAAAGAATGCGCCGACCATCAATATCACAGGCATTCCTACAAATGGCGTGATTTGTAGCGGAGAAGCGGTGAATATGAAGGCCTCCACCAATGGAGAATACATCAAATGGACAACAGGAAACGGTATCATCAGTGAATCCGAAGTTCAAACACAATTGACCACTAGCAAGGGAAGCAAGCGTGTGGAGAATTACCAAATCGAAGCGAAGTTGGGCAATTGTTCAGCCGACAGCATCGTCAGAATCAATGTGAATCCACGTCCAGAATTGGTCATCTCAACCGCAGGCGCTATCTGTGAAGGAGAAAAGACAACTGTCGCTGTCAAGGAGGTTTACGGAGCTAATGTAACCTACACTTGGAGGAAGGATCAAAACGATTTCACCACCTACCCAAGCGGAGACACCATCTCAGTGAATAAGGGTGGTAAATACTATGTTTCCGCAAAAATGAACGATTCGGACACTCAATGTAGCAGCGACGAAACGGAGATTGTCATCAACGAGGTGGCATTGCCTACCGTATCATTGGCTCAAGAGGGCAACCTTTGTAACGGAAACACCATCACTTTGACGGCAAGCGGTAATGGACAAAATCCGACATGGTACTATGTATCCCAAGGTAAGGAGAGTGACATGAGCATCGCGGAGGGTAACAAGATACAACCAATCATTACCCAAGACACAAGCTTCACTGTCATCACATCCATCACACAAAGTTTCACCAACACCACTTTGGTCTGCAAAAATTCAGCCACCATCGATTTGGCGATGAATCCAGATCCAACCTTCAACTTCGAGGCACCAACCGTATGTTACGATCAGCCAATGACCATCAAGGTAAAGAGCAAAGAGAGTGACAATCACTACGAGTGGTCTTGGAATGGCGGTAGCCAACAATTAAGCGGCACTTCACAAACCATCTCGAATATGCAAGGAAGCTATATCTTCAAGGTGAAAGCGACATCTTCTAAGGGATGTGAAATCACCAAAGATACCACTGTGGAGATAAACGCATTGCCTATCATCAAGGGTATTGTAGGTGAGAACATCATCTGCGAGGAAGATCAAACGAAGACACTCACCGTGGAGTGTGACGATCCAGCCTCCATCAAGCGTTATGTTTGGAGCGCAAGCAACACCAGCGACTTCATGCCTAAGGCTGGCGACGAGACCCAAATCGTAATGACTCCATTGATCAACTATATGGAGAAACAAATCACCTACAACGTGGAGGTGACCGACAAGAACGACTGTGTCTCCAGCAAATCATACGAGGTGGATGTAAAACCTACACCAGTCATCAAGTTCATTCCAGAGACCAACTGTCCTAACGAGGCAACCAATGTCGTGGCCACCACAACCAATAATCTCGAAGATGTCACCTACACATGGTACGAATCCAACAACGGAGAGAAGGGAGCAATGGTTAGCGTAGGCGATAAGTTGGAGAAGGAAATCAGTCAAAACACAGAATTTATCGTCGTAGCGAATACTCCATTTGATTGCGAGCGTCAAGAGCCTGTCACCGTAGAGGTTCTTCCTATGCCAATCATCACATTTGAAGGAAACAACGTCATTTGTGAGGGCGAGGCCACAGAGATCACAATCATCAACAGCAACGACAAGGTGAACGCCTCTTACTACTGGCAAGAATTGGATCCTACCAAGTCTGTCGCTAAGCAAAAATTGAGTCCAAAGGCGACAACCACCTACAACATCAAGGTCATCACCGGAACAGGTAACTGTACCGTCGACACATTTGTGACCGTCACCGTCAAGCCAAGACCTGTGGTCACCATCAACGGCATGAGAAACGGAGACGACAATGTATGTGCGGGATCTCCATACGCGTTGGGCGCAAATGTTTCCAATGTAGCAGGAAACATCCGTTACTGTTGGGATGAGAATTGTCTAAACGCATCAGACGACAACATCCATTACAACAGCGACAAAGACACCTTGTCTATCCAAAGTGTCAGCAAAGTCAGCAGCACCTTGTACCAAGTAGTGGCGCAAGACGAGGCTACCCAATGTTACGACACCACCACATTCACCATCTACTCTCTTCCTAATCCAGAGGTGAAGATCGCGGATGTGGCTCCAGTATGTGAGGGCAACGAGGCGACCATTGAAATTAGTTCACCAAACAAAGATTACGAATATGTATGGAGCCACGGTAAGACAGGTGCCAGCATCACTGAAAAGATTGACGTCAAGAGCAAGTTTAGCGTAACCTGCACCAATCCTACCAATGGATGTAGTTCAAAGGATGAAATCGAGGTAGATACGAAGCCTTATCCTATCATCCAATTGAGCGCGACAGACATCACGCAATGTAAGGATTCCGAATTCAATGTTAAGGCCTCCATCACCAACTACACATTAGGAAGCGATACAACATTCACTTGGAGAAAAGAGAACGACATCAACTTCATCCAAATCGGAAGCTCGCTCAATGATAAGATCACAGAGGGCACGAAATACACAGTGACCGTAGAGATGGCTGAGTGTCAAAGCACAGAGACAGTAAACACCAACTACTATCCTACTCCATCTGTCGCAATCGACGGAGATAAGAGTGTCTGCGAAAATGGCGATGCGGAGATGAGTGTCACCATCAATGGAACAGATGACTCTTACGAAATCAATTGGATCTATCAAAAGAGCAGCGACAGCGACGCTTGGAATAACTTAGAGCCAAAAGATGCGACCAAGAAGAGTGTAACGGCCAAAGATTTGGCATACAGCGACAAGGGTTATACCTTCATCGCCACCGCGACAGGCGCGAACAATTGTCCAGGATCTTCCGATCCGTTCACCATCAGCACATGGAACAATCCAATTGTTACCATCACATCAAAGGATTTTGAGTGTAAGGACGCTGATGTGCAAATGACCGCTTCCATGAACAACGGAAACGGATCCTATACTTGGAATATCAACGGTAAGGAGGAGACCGGAGCGGCTGTACAATTCAAATTGGAGGAGAACACAACCGTCAGCGTTGTCGGTCGTGACGACAATGGCTGTCCAGGCACAGAGACCAAGAGCATCAAGGTGCTAGACAACCCTACCATCACCATTGATGGCACACCTTCTTTCTGCGAAAACGATCCGAACGGCGCCACATTAACATTCAAAGGAGCTACTTCGTACGATTTCGGAAACGGAATGAAGAGCGCAAGCCAGACCGAGGCGGTTACGAATGTATTCAAACCGACCAAGACACAAGATTACACCATTCTCTACTCTTTGACTTATAATACAGAGAAGATCACTTGTACCGGTTCAGAAATCGTGACCATCGAAGTAAATCCATTGCCAGACGTACGTATCAATGGAGAGTTGGCGGGAACGGCTTCTGTCTGCGAGGGATCAACCATAGAATTGAAAGCGACCAGCGGTTTGACCAAGTACAACTGGACCGTTAGCTCATTCAATGGAGAAACCTCTTATAGTAGCGACAAAGAGACTTTGACATTGAAAGTCGATGCCAACACACAACCTATCGACGTGACATTAACCGCGCATACAATCGATACCGACTGTAGCAACAGCGCGACATACACCATCAATGTCAACAGCAAGCCAGCGTTCACACTCTCAGCAAAAGACGCTGTCTGCGAAAACAGCAATGTGGAACTGACCGTTACCTCAAAACCAGGAGCAGAGGCCATCTCTTCACTTGATTGGGGCGCGTTGAGTTCATCACGCAACGCGAAAAACATCACAGTTCCTACTACACAAAGCGCTGGACAAAAGGAGAATTACAAAGTGACCGCCACATCTGCGGCAGGATGTACCTACACAGACAGTGTCTATGTGGAAATTAAGGCCCGTCCAAGTATGACTTTGACGGCAAAAGACATCTGCGAAAACGGAACCGCCTCCATTCAGTTCAAGAGCAAAGATACCAAATCGTTCACCGTGGATGGCAAGGCCATCACATTGGGTAGCGATAGTGTATGGCATGAGAGCGGCGTGGCCCGTCAAGCTGGTATCCACACACTCACTGTGAAAGCGATTAATGACTATTGCGAAACAGAGGAGCAAGTCAACTTCAACGTCATCAACTTACCAAACGTGAAGATCACCGCTCCTGCATTCTTGTGTAAGAATAATCCAGAGGCTACACTGATCGCATCCAACGCGGACAGCTACCAATGGAGAGTATTCGACGAGAGCTCATCCAAATTCGTAGACATTCCTGGAGAAACCAACCAGTCATTGACGATCGTTCCACCAAGCATGAGCGATGTAACGCTTCGCTACGCATTGGAGGTAACCGTTGGCGAATGTAAGAACAGCGACTCAGTGGATATTCAAGTGTTCAACACACCAGAGTTCACCATGAACAAGGAGTTGATCATCGTCTGCGAGGGAACCGACAAAGTGTTGGAATTCTCAGACGGAAGCAACGTAGGCACATGGACATGGAGCACAGGTGCAAAGAATACACCTAGCATCACATTGAACAACATCACAGAGGAGAAAAACATCAGTGTTGTTGCGGAGACTCAATATGGATGTAAGGCGACCAAGAGTTTTATCATCAAGCCAAAGGCCTACCCTACATTCAGAAAGGTGGGACCAGACTTCGTATGTAAGGGATCTGAGGCAAAGATCAACATCTACGCATTAGACGAAAGCTATATGCCATTGGCAGACTACATTTGGAGAGGAAATGTCAGACCAACCTATATCGAATGGGGTAACACCATCTCTATCAAAGAAGTGATCAACACCAAGACCGACTTTGAGATTTCGTTGGAAAACAACTATAGAGAGGCAAGAGATACCACAAACGATGGCATCAACAACCCAGACTTCTTCTCGAATGAGTTGACTTGTCAAAGCAAGGAGATCATCACCGTGGATATCTGGGATTTGCCTGTCATTTCCGTAAATGGAGGCAAGGCGGACACAACAATATGCGACAAATCAAATGTTGTATTGTCAGCCCATTCATCTGATATCAAAAACGACGGATGGCAATGGAAGTCTGAAACAGCTAATCTCACTGCGGAAAGCGCTAACGCGACTAACAGTACAACCACCGTCGCTCCACACAACGATACCAAATACATTGTTATCGCGGAGAATAACAACGGCTGTATCGACTCTACGGACTTCAACATTTATGTGAACCAATTACCTACCTTCACATTGAACACGCCTCTTACCGTTTGTGACGGCGCCGACACCATCGCTACCGTACAAGCCAATAAAGAGTTGTTGTACCAATGGGAAGAGGGTGCGGGATTCTCCACAGCTCAGACATTCAATATCTACAACATCACTGCGGACAAAACAATGACAGTGATCGCGAAAGACGAGAACGGATGTGAGTCAGATCCTGTGGCGAAGACCATCCAATGGATGCCTAATCCAAAAATCGAATTTGTCGATCCAGTCTATAACGTATGTTATGGCAGGGATGTCACCTTGACTGTCACAGACAAGACAGCTGGAGGCGAGAACAACACCTACATTTGGATGAACGACATCAGCAACGCGGGAGAGAGCTTCTCTAAACAAAACCTCACCGAATTCACGACATTCACCGTAGAGGGAAAAAGAGGACAATGCGTACAAACCCAAACATGGAATGTGGATGTGTGGAGTTTGCCAAATGTGAAGATCGACTTGTCTCCAAGCACAGCAGTCTGCTACGACGAATCCGTCAATTTGAGTGGTTCAGGAGCAATCAAGTACGCTTGGAAAGAGATGGACGGCGAAGTTTCAAACAACGCCGCAGATTACACATCCAGCAAGGATACGACATTCAACCATCTCACCACACCAAGAATGATCTATTTGTGGGGTATGGATGCGAATGGTTGTACCAACAAAGACAACATCAGCATCAACATCAACAAGTTGCCAGTCTTCACACTCTCCGGCGACACCATCGCTTGTGAGGGATCAGAAGTAACCATGACAGCTCAAAAGGATGCCTCTACCGTTGGAGGATTGAACTACCGATGGAGCAACAAAAAAGATGAGACATTGGGTCAAAACGACGAGTTGAGAATCAACATCACGCGTGACACCATGTTGTATGTGACCGCTACCAACTCTGAAGGTTGCGAAAACAGAGATTCCATCAAGGTAATCATGAAGAAATATCCAAACATCCGTGCCGTTAAGGATACGCAGAACGTATGTAAGAACGATGAAGCGGTATTGTCTGTCACGACGGATATGGCAGGAGTTGTCTTCGAATGGAAAGACGCGCGTACAGGTACGCAAGTGACCGATGGATTGAGCGACAACAACCGTACGTTGACCCAAAGCATATCCTCTTACAAAGAGTACACAGCAAGGGCCATCAAAGCATACCCAATCTTCAACAATGAGGAGCGTCAATGTATCAGCGACACAACCTTCAAGATTACCCCTTGGGAGTTGCCAATCATCCGCTTGAAGGGACAAGACGAGGTATGTGCCGGCGAGAGCGTCACATTGAAAGCAGAAGGCGGTGTGGCTAACAAATACCAATGGAGTTACGAATACCAAGAATCCAATACAACCGTACGCGTGGATACCACCCTATTGGATCCAACCGCTGTGACCGACAGTTTGAAACCTGTACCGATGAGAGACTTGGTTACTTACCGCGTACAAGGTCAGGACGACAAGACTTGTAAGAACAACGCCGAATTCCAAGTCAGAAGAAACATTCTTCCAGACTTCAAGATTTTGGCCGACGAGGAGGTCTGCGAGAACACAACAACTACGTTGAAGGTTCAAGCATCCATCTCGTACAACTACAAGTGGGATGAAAATGGCTATCGTACCAATATTTCCCATGATTACTTCATCACGGGCGATACGACCATCACCATCTACGCGATCGATAATAAAACGCTTTGTGAGCAATCGCACTCCCACGCTATCTCAAGCAAGAAACATCCAGAGATCTTGATCGAAGCGGATGATTACACTTGTATGAACACAGCCACAACCTTCAAGAGCAACAATACAGATGCGCAGACCACCTATAGCTGGTACGAGGGTATGGATAAGACCCTTAACCCATTGAAAGTGGGCAATGAGATGACAACGAATCCATTGAAGGCAGAGAGCTGGTTCTATGTAGAGGCCGCTAAGAAGTACGACAAGACCACTTGTTACAGCGACACCGCATTCCGCGTGCAAATGCTTCAACTCCCTAACATCAAGATTGAGGAGGGCAACAATATCGCGGTCTGCAAAACTAAATCTGTCACATTGCACGCTATCAACGGCGACCCTGATAAATACGCTTGGGACACCAACGACCAGAGTCTCGTCAGCGATCAGGCGCAATACACATTCGTTCCTAGCGCACAAGGAGAAAAGCACTCTTTGTTGGGTGGAAAGACATACACTTATGACAAGGATTATGTCTGCTACAACAGCGATGAGACCACCATCACGTTGAATGAATTGCCAGTATTCGCAATCGAGGGTCCTAATGACGCCTGCGAAAACGACAAGATTTCACTTTCAGGATCAAGTAAGGATAACTTATCTTACGAATGGACCGATACGAAGGGTAATAGAATTTCAAGTTTGAAGAGCCACGTCTTCAACATTACCAAGGATACAACTGTAAGATTGGTGGCATACAACGCATTCGGTTGCGACGACAATCACGACTATGATGTGAAGATGCACCGCTTCCCTGTATTGGTGAAAGATACCGTATCAACCAATGTTTGTAAGAACGACAAGGCACTCCTCCAAATCCATCACGAGGACGACGCCGACATCAAGCAAGTATCTTACCAATGGAATGATTGGGGCGAGGCTAACGCTATCTTGAACACCAATACCATCACACCGACTGTTAGCAAACAAACACAATATAC
Source organism: Paludibacteraceae bacterium (assembly GCA_045601045.1). Lineage (GTDB taxonomy): Bacteria > Bacteroidota > Bacteroidia > Bacteroidales > Paludibacteraceae > UBA1181. The sequence goes on along the minus strand of JAZRZA010000045.1, from coordinate 6,992 downwards.
GGTGACAGTCGCTAACATTGTGGATGAGTCCCATGGTATTGTATGTAAGACAACAGAACGCTACACCGTCAACACTTGGGATCTTCCTACCATCATCGTAGAGAACATCTCCGTTTGTCCAGACAGTAGCGCGACATTGGAGGTGAACAGTCCTTCCATTATCGAGAAATTCTCATGGGTAGGCACGACCGTAGAGGGAACCACCTACAAGACACCAGCCATTACCCAAGACACCATCTTCAAGGTATTGGGAGTTGACAACAACAAGTGCGTAGGAGAAGGAACCGCGATCGTTTCACTCCACGAACTTCCTCAATTCTCTTTGTCCGACAACGGTCCAGTTTGTCGAGGAAGTCAAATTACCATCGAAGCGGACAACCTCGGTTTGGAATACAATTGGAACGACTTGAAGGGCTTCCGCTCCGACAGAACATTCTCTAAAGATCTATACAACCAAGAGACCATCTCCGTTTGGGGACGCAGTTCTTACGGATGTATGCGACAAGAGAGCATCACCGTCAATGTGAAGGATATCCCTGAATTGACCTTGAAGTTGACCAACGAACAAGGCAAGGAGATCAACTATGTATGCCACGGCGACCAAATGACCTTGACGGCAAGCGGCGCGAACGGCGGTTACACATGGGCGAAAGATGGTAGTGAGTTACAAAACGAGAAAGGCAAGAACCAAATCGTACTCAACAATCTTACAGTTCCAGTCAACGTGACATTGAAGGGTGAATCCAACCAATGTGAATCTGTCATCGACACGATGATCAATATTTGGTCACTCCCAACCATCCAGATTGAAGCGCTCTACGCGGATGTCTGTGTAGGCAAGAAAGATTCATTGTACGCTAAGGGCGGTCGTGAAGGACTCTACCAATGGAGTGGTCCTGAGATCAATGGAACAGGCGTGGTTTGGAATGGTTCATCCGTTGAAAACATGTCTGACGACAAGATCGAGATACTTTTGGATTCAAAGACCAACCAACCATTCATGGCTAAGTACACCGTAAAGGGTACGGACGAGAATGGATGTAAGGGAACAGGTTCTATCGATATCAAGGTGAACGAGTTGCCAACCGTGAACATTGACGGAGATTTACTCGTATGTCACGGTACGGAGGCCAACTTGATGGCAGCCGGTACTGCAGAGTCATTCATTTGGAATGTGGAGGGCGACGAGTCCTACTTATCAACCGCCAACCCAATCATCACCAAGGACAACACCAAGGTGACATTGGTCGGAACCGACAACAATGGTTGCGAGGCGGAGACCTCTGTTTTGGTCAACACCAAACCTAATCCAATCATTCTTGTAAGCACCAATACTGGTGTGGACACTGTATGTAAGAACGACGCTGTCAGAATTGATTTGAAAGCTGTTGACAACAAGGGTAACGACATGAGCGCGAATGCAGTATGGGAATGGCAAAACGAAAACACCAACAGCTTCTGGGTGGAGACCATCTCCAACAAGAAGAACTACAATGTTCGCGTAGGTGTCAACGATTGTTACCACGACACAACATTCAGTATCAATGTATGGCCATTGCCTATCTTTGAGATCAAGAGCGAAGACGCCATCTGTATCAACGGAACAGTCTCCCTCAATGCGGAGGACGACAAGAATGGTAACGGACCGCTCTCATACCAATGGTCTAAGACCACACAAGGAGGTAGCGGTACCACATCAATCATCAACGGCAACAACACCAACACATTGGTGGATACGCCAAACGAGACCATGCGTTACGCCGCAATCGGTACCGACAAGCATGATTGTAAATCAACCGCTTACCATGTTGTTCGTGTCGACACTTTGCCTACGGACATCAAGATCATCACCTACCCATCAGATTCCATCTGTTCGGGCGAGGATGTCACCATGAAGGTAACCGGATCAGCCATTGACTACACATGGAGCATCGGTGACGAATTATTGACCAGTGGAGAGGAGTTGACCTACAAGATCCAAAACAATGACATTACCTTCACCATCAAGGGTAGAAACGCGAATGGATGCGAATGGACCATTCAAAAGAAGATCTACAAAAAGGATCTTCCAGTTATCCGCGTGGAGGAGAAGCCTGACTACGTATGTTACAACACAGAGGCTTATATCCGAATCTCCGGAGCGGATACTTACTTGTGGGATAACAAGGCAGTGGAAGACCACACTTCTGAAATCCTTACCATGGACAGAACATTCAAGGTGAAGGGTTACAAGAATGGTTGCGAGTCTAGTCCTATTGACATCTTCGTTCCTGTGAAGAGTCGTCCGACCATCCTCATCACGGCCGACAAGCCAGAAAACGAGATTTGCTACAACGATAGCATCACGTTGATCGGTAATGGTGGTAAGAGCGGAACTTACGAATGGGAGAATGGCACATACACAACCGACAAGATAACCGTATCGCCAAAGGAGACCAAGACCTATACTTTGACCGGTAAGGATGAATTCGGATGTGAAAACAGCAACGAATACAAAGTCATCGTACACGAGTTGCCTAAGCTTCATATTGAGGCGGCCATCGACCGTATTTGCGAGGGCGACATCGACACCCTTTGGGTAGTCAACGACAACCCTAAAGACGCAAAGGGCGGACAAGTATCCTTCAAGTCTTACTCTTGGGGCGACGGAGAGACTGTGGAGAAGATCACCAGCAGTGTGAAGACCACAAAGACATTCGATGTCATCGTACAAGACATCTATGGTTGTATCAACACCGCTACCAAAGAGATCGAGACAAAACCTTATCCGAAATTGAATGTCACCGCGCCTGATTATGTCTGCTTGGGCGATCAAGCGGATATCAGCATCACCGGCGCGGGCACCTACAACTGGGCGGATGGTTCCCATGCGGATAAATTCTCCAACGATTTGAAGCGTGACACCACTTACAGTGTGACAGGTGACTTAGAGGGATGTAAGTCAGACACCATCTTCTCTGTGGCTGTGAGACCATTGCCAAACGTATGGATCTCTTCTAATGTCGATGCCATCTGTTTGAAAGAGAGCATCACGATGAAGGCGAATGGAGCCTCCACCTATTTGTGGAGCGCAAGAGACGTCAACACCAACAAGAACAATGGAGAGACCACAACGGTAATTCCTAATAAAGCCAACCAGACATTCGACTACTTTGTGATAGGTACGGATGAGTTCGGATGTAAGAACAACGACACCTTCCACGTAACGGTTTATCCATTGCCAACCATCGAAATCCACGGTGCGACAGAGATTTGTCAAGGCGATATGGATACCTTGTGGGTAACCGGTAACGCTAGTCGATACACTTGGACCAATACAGGTGAGCAAACCGACACCATCTACCCTATCGTAGATACAAAGACCACCTACAACATCACCGCGGAGTCCAACATGGGATGTACAGCGAAGGAAAAGATCACCGTCAGCGTGAAACCTTATCCTACCATCACCATCAACGCTCCTAAATATGTATGTTACGGTGAGAAAGCTATCCTCGAAGCAAATGGTGCCAACAGTTACATCTGGCAAAACAATCCTAGTTTGAACACCAAACGTTTGACAGAGGTGCCAGAAAAGGGTAAATCCTACACCGTAAACGGTACCACAAACGGATGTACAAGCGAGGCAAATGTCTACGTGGATGTTAACCCGCTTCCATACGTATGGATCACGGGAGAAGAGAGCATCTGCTACGGAGATAACACCACATTATCCGCAAACGGCGCGACAACCTATTTGTGGAGCACCCGTCAAATCGATGAGCACATCACGGTTTCTCCAACAGACACCTCAAAAGTGGCAAAGTTCTCCGTCATCGGTACAGATGCCTACGGATGTAAGAGTTCAGACACCTTCAGCATCGTGGTTCATCCACTTCCTGATGTGAAGATCCTCGGAGACAACTCAACATGTAACGGCGACGCGACCCATTTGGAGGCAGTCGGCGCGAAAGAGTACGTTTGGAACACTTCAGAGCAAGGTGCCCACATCTACCCTATCATCACCTCTAACAAGACGTTCACCGTAGAGGGAACTGATGAACATGGATGTAAGAACACATTTGACAAGACTGTCACTCGTAAGTATTACCCTGTATTGAGTTACACCGCTCCATCCGCTGTCTGCGACGGAAGCGAAGTAACCATCACAGTGACCGGAGCATCCAAATACGCATGGTCAGGAACTCCTACATTAGAGGCGAAAGCAGGTGTAATGAAGGACACCATCCATCAAAGAACCATCTACACCGTATCCGGTGAGGAGAATGGATGTACAACGACTAGAGAGATTATCATCGACAAGTACGAATTGCCAACCATCTGGGTAAATGGTCCAGCTATCTCATGCCAAGGCAGTCAAATGAAATTGACCGCGACAGGTGGTAACACCTACACATGGACATGGGATAACAACATTTACCGCAACGCTTCCATAAGTGACAAACCGGAGAAGACAACCACCTACAAGGTTGTCGGAATCGACTCACACAAGTGTAGCAACACGGCAGAGCACACGGTGGTAGTCAACCCTGCGCCTAAATTCACCATCGATGGCGCGACAGAGGTCTGCGAGGGAACAGCTACAACCCTTACCGCGGTATCGGAGAACAACGCCCAACTCTCATATAGCTGGAGCAACGGTGCGGGAACTCCAAGTATTACGCCTATGATCAACACCACGACGAAATTCGTCATCGTAGGTAAAGACGCCAACGATTGTGAAAGCACTATCACTCACACCGTTGTAAGCCAAAAGATTCCAGTCGTAACATGGAACGGTAAGACAACCTTGTGTCAGAACAAGAACTTGACATTGACGGCGACAGGTGCTAAGTCATACATCTGGACATGTAGCGAGAAGCCAAATACGACCATGTCCACCACCAATGTGATGACCGACTACCCAAGCACAAGCGCCGTTTATACTTTGATCGGTTCAAGTAACGGATGTAGCGCGGATCCTATCAACATTCCAGTCAATGTCTTGCCAAATCCAAGCATGACCTTCCAAGGAAACACAACGATTTGCGAGGGCAACCAATTGATATTGACAGCGTATGGCGCAAGCCAATATCAATGGAGCACAGGTTCAGTCAACAAGACGATGACAACGACACCTCCAGCTGGAGACACCATCATCACCGTCACTGGTACGGACAACAACAGATGTCAAACCACTTTGGAGATCCCTGTGAAAGTACATTCCGCACCGATCTTCACCGTGGAGGGTAACACCAATGTATGTCAAGGCGAATACACGACATTGGTGGCTAACGGTAACGCGCAAACCTATTACTGGGGTTACCAAACACCTATCTACGACAAGAACATCAGTAACAATGGCACGCCAATCGCTGTTCAAATTGAGACGCCAACCTACATATTCGCGAAGGGTGTGGATATCAACGGATGTGAAAGCGAGATTTCCTTGCCTATCAGTCTCTTGACTCCTCCAATTGTCAAGTACGACGGCAACACAACCGTCTGCTTGGGCGAATCAATCGAGCTCCAAGCATCCGGTAATGCCAAGAAATACTATTGGAGTACTGATGGTGGCGTCACCAAGATAGAAGGCAACCCTCTCAGATTCACGCCAGACGGTGTGACGAGAATCTTACTATCCGGAGAGGCTGAAAACGGATGTATCGCATCTGAAGAGTTCTTTATCACTACCAACGTCGCTCCAAACGTTGAGATTTACGGAGATTCAGTGATCTGTGAAGGTCAAACGGCGACGTTGATCGCGGATGGTGCGGCAAACTTCATTTGGAGAGAGGCTGAGACCAATAAGGTAGAGGATGGCAGAGTCATCACCCGTACGGGTCTCACACCAGGCCAAAACAAGTTCTACATCACAGGTACCACGGAGAACGATTGTAAGAACACCAAAGAGTTCACCTTACTCGTTCACGAGAACCCTACCATCAAGATCCATGACACGATCACAGGATGTCCTATGACGGAGACCATCGCGGAACTCAGCGTCAGAGAACCAAACATCTTGTGGTGCGAATGGAACAGTTATCCGGCTAACGGAGATATCGTAAGCAACGCATCCAAGAGTGTCGCAGCCACCATCACAGAACCTACCGAGGTTTACGTGATCGCTACAGATGGTAACGGATGTAAAGCATACGACACCATCTCTGTAGACGCATTGAAGTTCAACCCAATTAAGTTCAACATCTCTAAGGAGATCATCGACGATGAAAACAACACGGTTGAACTGGAGGGTATCTATCCGATCACGAACAACTGGAGTTGGGATACCGACGACAACACGGCGGATAAGCACGGAAGTCTCGTGAATTACACCTTCACGAACCCTAATACTAGAGACTCCTTCCTAGTCACCGCCAGGGCGATAGACGACAATGGATGTCTATACGAAAGCGATACCATCATTTATGTATGGAAAGACTTCTGGGCGCCAAACGCCTTTACGCCAAACGACGATGGATTGAACGAAGGATTCAAATTCTTGGGAACTGAATTCATGACAGAGTTCCACTTCATCATCTACGACAGAACAGGACGTATCGTCTTCGAGGGCAACGACCGTACCGCTAAATGGGATGGTAAAGACTTGAACGGTAATCCTTGCGGATGGGGCGTATACGGATATGTTGTTGACTACAAGAGTCAATACCGAGGATTGAACAAATCCGACGTAAAACGCGGCACCGTCACATTGATACGATAAGACTATCGTATCGCCACAAGACACGGATAATAGGGGGAGAGCCATTCGGAAGGATGGCTCTCCTTAATTTTTGAGGGAAAGAAATAACACGTCAAGAATAAGATCAGGAATTAAACCCACAGCGAAATTGTAGTAACATATTGAAAAATATTGGTGTCCGCTAAACTTTCATTCCTAAAATTTAATGCGTTTGTTTACCGGACAGCCGACCCTTTTCGTGTGTACCTGCACATCTGAAGAGTGAAAATCCGTCCATTGAGACCTAAACTGGCAATATGAGCGTTTTTTC
>JAZRZA010000044.1:0-29238 GCA_045601045.1 Paludibacteraceae bacterium | reverse complement strand
GGAGAAATTTGAAAGAGAAAAGGGGTGAAAATCACCCCTTTTTTTGTGCCATGTAACCGTTTCTGCCGATGTAACAATTTTGCCACCCAAATCTGTAACCCAATAGCCACCCATTTGCGCCACCTTGTACTTTTTATTTTTCCTTGCACTTTTTGCAACTCACACATAATCAACACCTTTCAAGATTTAGTCTTGTACTTTTTGTTTTAGTGTTGGTAGTAACTATATTTTTTTTTATAATCTAGTTTCAGATTTCTGTTATAACAGCATTCCTCTATTTCCTTGCCATTAGAATCGTATTTGTAGGTGTTTTTTCTTACCAATTTGTAGTGTCGGAATTCACACTTCTCAGCTATACTTCCATCGGAATTGTATTTGTTTTCGAAAAGACTTAGCCATCCAGAAAAGTGATATATATTATTCTCAATTTCCTTACCATTGGAATCATATGTAAATTTACACTCCTTTCTAATGACATGTCTATCTGCACCTTCTCCCCAACCTCTTTTAAACCCTTTCCCCGGATTATAAGTCCAAGCAAAATAAGTATAAGCGAGGGTGTCGTACTTTTCAAATTGGTTAGTTTTATTACCAAAGGAATCATAGCTTTCAGATAAAACTATATGTTTTGATACTAACTTGTCTGTATCAGACATCACACGATAGACTGTTTTCTTTTTGAGGAGCTTTTGGACGGTCTCTTCTTCAATGTTTGATTGAATGCTATTGGCAGCGGTGTCCTTTGAAAAATCTCCATCTACTACAGTTGCGGAATGGTGGCAGGCGCTAACAAGTGTTAGGAATAAGTATAGGATGAAAAACTTTAGTTCCCTCATAATAAGTATCTATATACGTAATATGACATGCTATCTCAAAAAAACAAGAGCCGCTTTGTTGGTCAAAGTGGCTCTCTATCTTAATTGAAGATTTTTAGAATCTAAATCCCACCAATCCCATGATGGAGTTGTTGCGTGCACCAAGGGTGTGGTAAATATCGTTATGATAGTTGTTGAATAGGCCCAACTCATAAACGAACATTAAGGAAACACGGCGGAATTCAATACCCGTCTCTGCTTTCACGCCAACATCAAAGCGCTTGAATCGGCTGTCGTAGTTTTCTGAAAAGCAACTGATTAGCATATCCCTGTCTTTATTCGCTTCGTTTTTGAACCAATATTTGCGTTCTCCCGCCACACCAATTCCGAAGTAAGGACCTACCAAAATCTTCCATGCCACCTCGTACTCGATAGGAATACGGAAACCGATCATGACTGGCACCTCAATGTAAAAGAGATTGGCGATAGCCCTTTCGTTATCGTACAATTTGAGTGGACCGCCATTCTCCAACCATTCGTGACCATATATTCGACATCCTTTCTTGTTGAAGTTAACGCCTGTCTCCATAAAGGAGATCGGCGCGAAATTAACGTCCAAAGAGAATCCGAACTGGAAGGCGATGGTTCCCTTCTTACCGTATGCGTCGTATGCGTTGCCCCATTGATTGGAGGCTCCTATTCCCAAATCAAAACCGAATTGTACTTTCTCGTATGCGTCAAATTGAGCGTGAGACTGAAAGGCGAAAAGAAAAACCGTTGCAATAATGCAAATTATTTTTTTCATGGCTTATGTTAATTAACCTTGTTTAATGTCGCAAAAATAATAAAACATTTAGAATTCCACAACAGTGATGCCCGCTCCTCCGAATTGGATATGCTCATCATGGAAGGAACGCACAGAAGATACGGTCTGAAGGTATTGTCTGATCAGTTGGCGCAAAGCGCCCGTGCCTGTTCCATGAAGGATTCTGACCTGGTCCACATTCACCATCACGGCGTCATCGATGAAGTAGGTGACTGCTTGTAAAGCCTCGTCTCCGCGCATGCCGCGAACATCGATTTCTCGCTTGAAGTTGAGCTGCCTTTGACGAAGGTCGTCTGTGGTCGCCTCGCTGACAAAGGTGCTTTTCGCCACCTCTTTCTTGATCATCGTCTTGCTTACCTTCTCCAACCGATCTGTCTTGACGGTCGATTTGAGCTGGCCGATGGCGATGGTGGCGTTGTTTCCCTTGATCTCTATGACGGTAGCATAGCCGCCCTGACCTTTGATTCGGACGGTGTCGCCCACCTGAATGCTCTCTTTCTGCTCTTCTTTGGTCGGCTGTTTTTGTATGGGTTTATGAGGCTGTATCTTACGTTCGATCGCCTCTCCATGCTCTTTTTTACGCTGCTCCTCTTTGAAATCCTCCAGTTGCTTGCGGGCCTCCTTGGTCTTCTCCTTGTCCGCTTGCGCCTCCTTGATCTTACGGATGGTATTCTCGATGGCGGCGTTGGCTTGGCTTAAAAGGTGTTGCGACTCCTGTTTCGCCTCTCGGATGATGGCTTTCTTCTGTTTGCCCATCTCCTCCAGTTCCGCCTCGTATTTAGCGGTCAACTCCTCCAAACGCTTCTCCTTCTGTTTGATGCTTTGCCGTTTCCCCTCCCAATAACGTTTGTCCCGCACTACATCCTGTAGGTATTTATCCATATTGACAAAATCCTCACCGACCTTTTGGGTGGCCATTTCGATGACCGATTCGGGGAGTCCGATTTTTCTGGCTATCTCCACGGCGAAGGAGCTGCCTGGGTTACCGATCTCCAACTGGAAAAGCGGTTGCATGCGGTGTCGGTCGTAGAGCATCGCTCCGTTGATGATACCATCTGTCTCCTCCGCGAAGTTCTTCAAATTCGTATAGTGGGTGGTGATGACACCGAAGGCGGATTTCTGGTTGAAGTGGTCCAAAAGCGCCTCTGCGATGGCACCTCCGATGCGAGGTTCAGTGCCGCTACCAAATTCGTCGATCAGCAGTAGACTTTTACCGTCGCACTGCTTGACGAATAGTTTCATGTTGGAGAGGTGGGAGCTATAGGTACTCAAATCATTCTCCAAGGATTGTTCGTCGCCGATGTCGATGAGCACCTTGCCGAAGATACCCATTCTACTGGAGGCGTGCATCGGAACCAATAGACCACATTGCAGCATATATTGCAATAACCCCACTGTCTTGAGGCAGACCGATTTTCCGCCTGCGTTCGGTCCTGATATGATGAGGATTCTGTTCTCGTTGTTGAGTTGGATGTTGAGGGGTACTACCTCTTTTCCCTGCCTGCGGTTGTTGAGGAGTAGGATAGGGTGTTTGGCCATGCTCCAGTCGAGCAGCGTCTCGTTGCTCACCTTAGGAAGAACAGCGTCTGTCTCTTGCGCGAAGAGTGCTTTGGCGCGGATGAAATCGATTTCCGAAAGAAAATCGTAGGAATCCATCAATTCCGGAATACGGGGGCGTATCTCTGAACTAATGGCGGTGAGTATCTTGATGACCTCCTTTTTTTCATCGGAAAGTAAATCCCTGATCTTGTTGTTGATCTCTACGGCGGCCTCTGGTTCGATGAAGACAGTCTTTCCTGTGGCGGATTCGTCGTGGACGATACCTCTTACTTTGCGTTTGAAAGCGGGTGGCACAGGAATTACCAATCTTCCCTCTCGGAGGGTAGGTTTGGTATCCTCGTCTATGAATCCGTCTTTTTTCGCTTGGTGCAGCGCGTGGCTGATCGCTCTGCTGATGGCGCTTTGCTCAATGGCGATGCTCCTGCGTATATTGGCGAGTTCTGGGGAGGCATTGTCTTTGATGCGTCCAAATTTGTCCAGAATACGGTCGATGGTGCGTATCAAGTCTGGAAAGGTGAATACATCTTTGGCCAATTGCTTGAGGTAGAAGTAGTTCTCCTCGCTTTTGCTTTCGAAAAATTTCACAATCTCTCCAATGGTTTCAATAGAGCGGCGTAGGTCATAGAGGTCTTGCTCAGAGAGATAGAAACCCTCCGTCTGGATGCGTATCAAACCCTCTCTGACATCGTAGAATGTGTCGGATGGAAAATTCTCCTCCTCTAAAATGGTGGTGAATTCCGACGTTTGATTTACTTCGGTGAGGATTGTGTCGTATTGCGTGGAGAAGGAAATCTCATCCACTTTATCTCTTCCGAGGGAAGAGGTGCATTTATCTTTGAGTAGTTCCCTGATTTTGTCGAACCCGGTTTTCGCTTCAAAAGATTCTTCTTGAATCATATTCTTTTATTCAATAAACGAGGAGTGTGATGGTTCGCACTCCTCGTTTCACTATAGGATGTTAATACATTTTATCTAATCAGAGTGATCGTGCCTTTTTGGTCGCTCTTACCCTTTTGGAGACCTCGGAATTCACTCTTCCAGTTGACGACGTAACCATATACGCCCCAGCCACATTCGTTGCCGTCAAGATCCTTACCATCCCATTCGGCGTTCTTATCATCTCCCTTGAAGACGATTCTTCCGCTTCGGTCGAAGATGATAAAGTGGAAGTCTGTGATCAACTCGGTGCCTAGGAATCGGAATACATCGTTGTGACCATCTCCGTTAGGCGAGAAGGCGTTAGGTGCCCAGAAGTCTTTCCATACGTAGATAGTAGTATCTCCGTGGTACTCGCAACCTCTCTTATCCACTGCTACGACACTTACAAGGAATGAGTCTCTGTATCCTGCTTGTGGATAGGTGTATATCGCGTTCATACGATCGATGGTGCCTGAATTGTCACCTGGATCCCAAGACCACAACGCCTCTTCTGGGTAGAATCCATTCATGGCGATGGTTGGTTCATCGTGCTCAATGACGCCTGGGTTGACTCTGAACTGGATAGGCTCGAATGGAACTGGCTCCACATACGCGGTATCGGTTCCCGCGCAACCCTTGTCATCGATACCATATACGATGATTTGAGTTGGCTCCTCGATGACCGCTCCGAGGATGGTGTCTTCCATGCTCTTGGCGATGTCACTGATATATGGAATACTGCTCCACTTGAAGAGTGACGCGCCTCTTGCGGACAAGTCGACCTTGGTCTCTGTCTCAGGACAACCATCCTTCTTGACGGACATTCTGATGTTCGGCAATTGGTTGACGTGGATGGTCTTGGACGCGATGGCGCTACAGCCATTGTAACCGATACCCTTGACTGTGTAGGTCATTGAGTTGGTCAATACCTTCGAGATGCTTCTGGTGGTTTCGCCTGTGTTCCATTCGAAGTACAAAGCACCGTTGGCGGTAAGGATCACTTCATCATTTCTACAAATCTCATCCTTACTTGTGATTGACAAGTTAGGAGCAGGAGATGCTTGTAGATAGATGGTGATGTCGGAAGAACATTCACCCAATGTACCATGTAGGTTGACTGTCTTGTTCTCCATAGGACGACAAGAGAAGTTCAAACCTCTGGTGGTGTCACCTCCCATCGTCCACCAATATGAACTTGCGCCTTGTGCGGTGAGGTTGATGCTCTCACCCGCGCAGACCTTGGTATCACCCGTATAAGAAAGGGTAGGAGGTTCCAATGCCGTGATCTTATAAACCTGGGTGGAAGTACAATTGTTGATGTCGATCGCGCGAACGAAGACTTGTGTCTCGCTGTTGATGACCGGAACAGAGATGGAAGCTTCGTTTCCACTCTCCGCATCCTCGCATGCGTCAGAGCCGAATCCCCAACGGTAAGTGATGGCCGAACCTACTGCCTTCAAGTTGGCGGAAGCGCCGCGGCAAGCTTGGTTGTCGCCATCCACGATGAAGGTAGGTTGAGGGAATACGGTGACAGGAATCTCAATCAAACTGCGACATCCGTTCTCTCCGATACCAGTCAATGTGTATCGTGTATTGGCTTGTGGACGAGCCACGAGCGTTTGCGCGTTGGTACCGTTGCTCCAAGAGTATAATTGAGCTCCTTGACCTGTGATTTCTAATCGGTCTCCCTGACAGATGATGGTTTGACCCTCGTAAGTGATAGTAGGCTTACGTTTGATGATCACAGTTGTGTCTAAATAGCTCTCACATCCGTTCAAGGAAGCGTAAACACGGAAACTGCGTGTTGATTTGTCGCCGTTGGCAGTCGCCTCGTTGAATTCAGCCAAAGTGTTCAACTGATTGGTCTTGGTTCCGTTGGACCAGGTGTATTCGGTAGCGGTACCGAATGCGCTGAGCACGATTTGTTCGTCCTCACAGACCTCAGTGTTACCTGTCAATGTGATGGTAGGTACCTTGGTGATCTCTACCGTATGTTCCGCGGTAGATACACATCCGTTGACATCTCTACCTTCGACGCGGTAAGTCTTGGCGGCAGTGATGTGATCCTGTCTGATTTGTTGGTGCGAGTTGTTGTCGTCCCAAGTGTAAATCACCTCTGAGTCGTTGCTGCTGCTCAACGTCAGTGTGAGGTCTCCCATATCTGAACATACATATTTAGGAGCGTCGATGGTGATGGTAGGAGGGTAGTTGACAGAAACCTTCATCTCTGCGGTTCCCTCGCAACCGTATTGGTCGTAACCGATTACCGAGTAGGTAGTGGTAGCCAATGGCTTCACTTCGATGCTCTCGTTTTGGGTACCCTCACTCCAAATGTATGTTCCATTGTGGATACCGGATGCCTTCAATGTCGCGTAGTGGTTGATGCAGACATATTCGTCACCCTCGATGTGGACGATAGGGTGGTCGATAACCTCAACGTTCATGTCGTACCAGTCGGATGTACATCCGTCTGTTGTACCTCTTACCTTGTATTGTTGAGAACCGGTTTGCTCCATTGTTTTGTTGAGCGTATTGCTCTCGTTTTCTATGGCGACACCGTTATCCAACCATTCGTAAGCATTGGCTCCCGCAACGGTCAATGAAATGTTACGTCCTACGCAGACGGTGTCAAACTCATTGACGATCAATTTAGGGAATGGCTTGCTCTTCACTGTTGTGGAAGCTGTGTTGTCGCAACCATAGATATCCTTCACATACAAGTTGATGTTCTGGTTGGTGGTGATTGGCGTGTAGAGTGTGTCTTGCTTGCCGATCACGTTGCCGTCGTATCTCCATGTATATTCGTCGATAGGTGAAGTGTTCGCGCTTGCCACAACGAATAATTTAGCATCCAATCCCTCACAGACCACATAATCTCCATCGATGGAAACTTGTGGGATAGGGCGGACGTTCACCATGAAGGAAGCAGTGTCGGAACATCCCTTGTTATCAGTACCTGTCACGATGAACTTGGTATCTGATGTAGGTCTGATGTCGATACGGCTATCTGCCTTACCAGTACTCCATACATAGTTCTTCGCTCCACTTGCGATCAATGGCATTGTTTGTCCGGAGCAGAGGTCGTGGCTCTTTCCGTTGATGACTACGTTAGGCAATGCCAACAACTTGATAGGATACTCCTTGTATGTGGTACATCCATTGGTGGTACCTTGAACCGTATAGACAGTGTCTTGAGTTGGTGTGTCGGTGAATGTGTTACCCACCGTGTTGTCGCTCCACAAGTAATCGGTCGCTCCAGTCACGGTGATCTTCACTTCGCTACCGTCGCAGACCTCAGTTGGCGCGTCGTCGTTCAAGACAGGATAAGGTTTAATCTTCACGGTCAAACTCTTGGTCGTGCTACATTGATAAGGATCCTTCGCCGTTACAAGATATGAGTTGTTGTTCTCCACGATTGGATAGATGGTGTCCGCAACCGTTTTATAAGAACCGTCCCATTCAAATGTGAGCGTCGGATCATTGTATTCGATCCAAATCTTGTTGGTGTCGTTCTGACAAATCAATTCTTGGCCCTTGATGGTGAATTCTGGCAATGAAATCACGGTGACGTTGAATGAGGTGTCGTTAGAACAACCGAACTCATCCACACCTACTACGGTGTACTTGGTGGTACCGAGCGGAGAGGTGGTCAAGACATCGTTGGTGATACCCGTATTCCAGGTGTAGTATGCCTTCTCGCCCGCACCGCTTGCGGTCAAGTTGATCGTGTCGCCGTAACAGATGGAATCATTGAGTTCTCCCTTACCGTCTCCACTGATGGTGATGGTAGGAAGGCTCTTCACGAAGATGGTCACAGAATCAATTGTTGTACAACCGTTGGTGGTACCTGCGACAACGTAGGTACTATCCTTGGTAGGACTGGTGATGAAGCTACGTTGCGTAGAGCCATCCTCCCATAGATAACTGTTAGCACCCTCTACGGTGATGGTAGCGGTGTTGCCTATGCAGACGTAATTTGGCTTTGGTGAAGGGAAGGTCAATACTGGATATTTCTTCATTTGTACATCCTTTGAACCCTTGCTCCAACAACCGAATGTGTCTGTGACGATTACCTCAAAGTGAGTGTTGGCAGTGATTGGCAATGATAGGATCGCTTCATCCTTCTTGATATCCATTGTGCTCCATCCCGCGATATCCGTATTCCAAGTGTAGGATGCGATCGCCTCATCATCGTTGCTGTTGACCTTCAATGTGATCGAGTCATTCTCACAGATTGCGGATTCTCCTTCGATCTCTATACGAGGTAATGGGTGAACCGTCACGATGGTGTCGGCCTTGTTTTGACAACCATTAGCATCTGTACCAGTCACCTCGTATCTTGTCGTGTTGAGAGGGGAGATGGTAATGCTCTCGCTGTTTTCACGCGTGTTCCATGTGTATCCGGTAGGAACACCTCCTGTCGCTGTCAATGTCAAACTGTCTTGGCTGTAACAGATGGCGAAATCCTTGTCTCCCGCGGTCTTGATGCCGATGATTGGCAACTCCCACTTGCCGACTGGGATGGAAATCTCCTCAGATTCACAACCGTTGGCCATACCCTTGACGGTGAAGATGGTGTCGCTAATGATCTCCACGCTTCTGTAACTGCTGGTTGAACCATTGTCCCAAATGTACTCTGTCGCACCTCTGACGGAGATGGTTGCTCTGCTACCGTCGCAGACGTATTCAGGCGCAGTTGGTGTCAATACTGGATGAGCCTTCGCGCTAACCTTGTATGAGGTTGTGTATTGGCATGTGTTCTTGTCAGTGGCAGTCACGTAGATAACGCTGTCAGTTGTGACTGTTAACGAGATTTGGCTGCCAGACTTATTGAACAATGTGGAGTCTGAACCATCCGCTAGAGCGTGCCATGTGTATCGTGTGATATCGAATTGCGCGCTGTTTGCGGTAAGGATGACGGAAGAGTCCTTACAAATGGAGTTTTCTCCGTCGATCATGAGGTCAGAAGGAAGCGGGTTCACCTTCACGAAGATAGAATCCACGTGACGGCAGCTGTTCGTATCCGTTGAGGTGACATAGTACCACTTGTCTGAACTTGGACTATCTGTGATATCATACTCCTCAGAACCATTGTGTCTCCACTTGATGCTCAAAGGCATGTTTGTTCTGCCTGTTTGGATATCCGTCTTGGTTGACGACAAGTGTGCCTCTTGGTTGAAACAGATGGCATCTGGTGCATCCAATTGAGGTTTAGGTAATGTCCAAATACCGATCTTGATGGTGGTGTCGGTAGGACATCCCTTGGTGATACCCGTGATGGTGAATGATTTAGGTGCATTGAACTCTTGTGTGATGTAGTTGTCGAAGTTCTCTTCGTCTTTCCATACATAGTTATCTGCGCCATTCACGTAAATAGTCAATTTGTTGCCCAAGCAGACAGAATCCTTTCCTGTACTTGTGTGGTAGGTGAGGATTGGGTAAGCCTTGGCTGTCATCTCGATTTCCGCGCTTCCCTTACATCCGTTGCCATCGATACCCAAGACAGAGAAGGTCGTGTCTGAGTTGATGGTAGGAGCGAAGGTCTTGCTCTTGATGATGTTGTCGTTGTCTCTGCTAGACCAGATGTATTGTTCTGCGCCTCTTGCGGACAAATCGGCGATGCCACCTACGCAGACAGAATCCAATCCGTCGATGTGGATGACAGGTAATGTGTCAACAAGAATGCTGATGGTATCGTTGTTCGCGCATCCATTCTCGTCTTTACCGGTAAGAATGTATGAATTGATACCCGCTTTGCGGACCTTCACGTCGATAAAGTCCTCTCTAGAACCGTTCAAATGCCACTTGTAACCGGATGATACACCATTCTTACCGGTCAATCTCAATGTGTCGTTCAAACAAAGTTCGTTTGTGGATGGCTCGATCTTAATGTTAGGCAATGCCCAGACATTGATAAGTGTGTCGATTTGTGAAGTACACTTATTCGTGACACCATCCACATGGATCTGTTGAGGCTCCGTTACTTCGGTCAATCGGATGTAGTTGTTCTTAGAGTCATTTTGCACGCCATTGATGCTCCAAGTGTATCCGTCGTTCGCACCAGAAATGTAAACCAACTTATCACCTCCGTAACATACATAGTTGGTGTCCATTCTGAATTTGAGTGTAGGGAATTCTTTCACATGGACGTTCACGTTTCGGCTGCTGAAGCACTTGTTGTTGTCCATCGCCCAAACGGTCAATGTGGTATCTGATCCCATAGGGTTTACACCGGACAGTAAATAAGGATTCTCCTTGCTGTTACCGTCTGTCACGTAATTGTCTGGATCGACCTCGTGGTTCCAGTTGTAAACCAGATTGCTCTTGTCTCCGTAGATCTCTGCTACCTCACCACGGCAGACTGCGTCTTTTGCGGTGAGTACAAAGTCTGGAAGCGGATTGATAGCCACCTTCGATGTAGCCAAGCCCACACAACCGTTGGCGTCTGTCACCTTCACCGAGTAGGTGGTAGGAGAGGTCAACTGTGGCGTGGTGAGGCTTGCGTCGTCTTTGTTCGATATGCTCCATCTGATCTTGACCAAAGAAGGATCTGTGCTGACATCCGTTTTGGTGCATTTAGCCACCAATGTGACGGAGTCGTTGTAACAGATGGCAGTGTCTGGAACGATGATGGTAGGCAATTCCCATACATTTACCTTGAACTCTTTCTCTGTGATACATCCCTTCTCGCTGGTTGCGCTGACTGAGAATGTGGTGTTGTTATCGTTCACAATCTCTTGGATGTAGTTGTTGGTACTACCGTTGTTCCATAAGTAATCAGCGTTGATGTCGGTCCTGATTTGGATGTATGCCGCAGTTCCGGTACATACTGTTTCAGGATCCTTTACAACAATGATGCTTGGATAAGGATCTGCCTTGATGGTGATTTGGTCAAATTCCTCGCATCCCATCTTGCCCTCTTCCAACATTGACTTCGCGGTGACGAAGAGGGTAGTATCCTTGGTGATAGGGAGCCATCCGCTTTGACGGGCGGATGAGTGGGCGCTGCTCAGATTTTGGCTATCGAACAACTCAACCTCATTACCATCCTTATCTTTCCAAATGTAGTTCAAGTTTTGTGCGGAAGTGGCCTTTACTTCCACCCATCCGACGGTTGTGTCGTTCGCGCAAATGGATGGCGCGCTGGACAATGAGAATATAGGTCGTTCTTCGATGTTGACTTTGATGCTGTCAAAGTTTTCACAACCGTGATTGTCCTTACCTGCCAAGTGGAACATTGTTCCGTTGACGGTAGGCGCGATGGCGAAACTATCCAAATGGCTATAAGCGTTGTTATCCCACTTATATACTTGGTTTGGCGCCACCAAAGGAATATCACTACCAGTAGCCACCAAAGTGTCTGTGAGATCCTCGCAGATGGTGATGGCAGGCGCTCTTTCGATTTTAATGGCAGGCAATGCCCAAGGATCGATGATGATCGCGGTATCTCTTGTACACTCTTGGGTAGTAACCTTTGCGACGATCTGTTTCTCTTGGGTGATACCCTTCAAGAACTCTGTTGTGAAACTGTTGTTTGCGGACAAGGCCGTTGAATCGTTACCTTGAACATCAAACCATTCGTAAGTAGCGGCCACATTCTTACCTGTTACCGTCGCTTGTGTACCGTAGCAGACATTGGCAGGGAAATCGATGCTAGCCACTGGGAACAGTTTCGTGGTGACTGTGATGGAATCCTTGCTGATACAACCATTGATATCTTGACCTAACACTTTGTAAGAGTAGGTGGCGATAGCGTTGGTCTTTGGCGTTACGAATTCACTGTTGTTCTCGGTAGTGAATGTTCCATTTATGTCGCCCTCCCATTGGTAACTCATAAAGGATGAGTCTGTGATGGCTGTGATCTTCGCGTTATCGCCCTCGCAAATAGGAGAGTTGGACTTCAATGAGAAGACTGGCAATTCGTTCACCTTGATAGAGAAGGTGTCGCTGTTTTCACAATAAGATTCAACGCCGTTGCTGATATGCTTCTCGGTGACGATGACAGCGTAATTAGTCTGGATCTTTGGCGATTCAACGAGTTGGTTGCTACTGCTAGCCAAGATACTTTGGTTGCTGACATTCTTCCATTGATACTTTTCGTATGTTCCACCCTCTGCGGTCAGTGTGACATTGTCTCCGTAGCAGATGACCGGTTTATCGGCGGTGATGTTGATAATAGGCAAATCGTAGATGTCAACAGTTACGCTTGCCTGCTTTTTACATCCGTCCAATTCTCCCTCAACGATGAAGGTGGTCTTCTTCCAAACGGTATCGATGAGCGTATAGTCATTGTACTTGTTACCATTTAATGAGTTGCCTTCGCCATCGGTCCAATCGTATCGGGTTGAGTTACCTGATACTACCAAGCTAACAGCGTTACCCAAACAGATGGTGGTGTCGCTGGTTCCGATCTTGATGGTAGGGGTTGTCTTCGACTTCACCTCAAATGTTTGGGAATTGGTACAGGTGATACCGTTGATTTGGTAACTTCCTTCCACTACCAATACCGCATCCTTTTCAATTGGCATGTAAATGGTATCGCGGTTAGTGGCTGACAGTGTAACTCCGTTCTCCTCCCAGGTGATGATGTTGTTCTCTTCATACCAGTTGTAGTTCAATTCTGCCCTAGTGATTGGCGTAGTGAACAACTTGTTGGTCGTGTCGGAACATACATCAGCCACACCATTGACTGTGAAGTCTGGCAATGGGTTGATGTGTACGTTGATGGTATCCCTGTTTTGACATCCGTTGCCATCTGTTACGAGGATGATGTGTTGTTCCATATCCTTCTTTGGCGTCAATGCGGTGGCGTCAGTTACCTCGGTGGTAGCGCTGGATGTGCTCTTGTCGTCCCACTTGTAGGTGTAAGGTGTAGGAGCATCTTCGACAGTGGCTATCAATTCCACCTCGCTATCCAAGCAAGCTTGGGCAAGGTTTGGAAGACCAGTTGTTTTGTCTGTGATGGTAACTTTTGGCAAATCCCAAATGTTGATGGTCTTTGTTGTCTCTGATTGACATCCCTCTTTCTCTCCGACAATCTTGAAGGTGGTGTTCTCCTTCAATACATCGGTAGCGTAGTTGTTGCCGTTGCTCTTCAATACCACATCGTCCATTGTCATCCAAGCGAAACTTGTTTGATAGATGGAACCTGTCGCGATGTCCTCTGCGGAGAGGGAAGTAGCGGTACCATAACAGATGTAATCCGGAGCGGTCACTACGATCTCTGGATTAGGTTTCCTCATGATGGTATGCTTCACTGTATCGGAGATACAACCCTTCGCATCCTTCGCTAACGCATAGAATGTGGTGGTGTCGGTCAATGTCACATTGTGGGAAGTGTTGCCTGCGACAGTAGGGAAGGTGAGGGTTTCACTCTTACCTTCAGTACCCCATACATAGCTGTATTCACTCTTGTTGGCAACGAGTTCACCCTCTTGCATGTCGCAAAGTTTGTTAGGGTAGGTGAAGTCGAATCTAGGAAGTTGGTTCACCTTTACAGTGATTTCTGCGGTGTCACGACATCCGTTGTTGTCTTCTCCGTAAACGATGTACTTCTGCTCGTTGCTTGCGGTCACGGTCACTTCATTGGCTTTGTTGCTTAAACCTTGCCATTGGTATTTGTCGGAAGCGATGGCTGATGGACCAGACACTTGGCTTGCGACGAGTGTGACGCTCTCTTTGTAACATACTGCGGTGTCAGCCTTGCCGTTAAAGATGGCGATCTCAGGACGTTCCCAAATCTTGACAGTGACGCTCTCTGTAGTGGTACATCCGTTGGTAGTACCCTTTACGACGAAACTCTTCTCTTCGGTAAGCATCTTCTCTGTGTAAGTAGAACGGGTGTTAGAGAGATTGATCCATTCGTATGTGGTGGCACCATTTGCGGAGATGGTGACGTCACTACCAGTACAGATGTAAGCTGGTGCGTCAAGTATCAAAGTTGGATTCTCCTTGATAGTAAGTTGTACCTCGCCGCTTGCCGCGCAATTTTGGTTGTTAATGGCGCGTACCGTGTATGCGGAGTCTGCCTTCAACACAACCGACAATGCCAATTGGTCGCCGGATAGAAGTGTGTTGGATGTGGAGTCACCCACCTCTACCTTATGTCCAGTGGTCTTGTTGGTCCATCGTAAGAAGATAAGGTTGTTACCATCCACGTGGACGCTTGCGACTGAGTCTTGGCAATATGAGGTCTCACCCTTGATGGATACCTTTGGTGTGGTATGCGCGCTCAAATCGTATTTGCCTTCTGCGGAACAATTGTAAAGGTTGGTCAAGGTAGCCGTATAGTATGCATCCATGGTCGGAGATACTGAGATGGACATCTTGCCGTTGTCAGCCGCACCGGTTGACCATGTGGTCTTTGCTTCGTTGATGGCTTGACCGGATGTGTCGGATACGGTCAGGGTCACAGTCTCTCCTGTACATACGAAGGCTGGGCCATCGATTTTAACCTCTGGGATGCTGTTGACGACGAACGAAACTGGAATAGTTTGCTCGCACTTGATACTTGTAGTGGCCAATGAGTAGCGGTTGATTGCTTTTACATTGGTTTTGTATTCGCCCACATTCCTCTGTGAACTCTCCGCGTATTGCGCGATGCTGGTCTCGTTTGTAGTGTTAGGCCAAATATAGAAGTCCGCCTTGTCGCTACCGCTCTCCAATTGGTAGCTTTGGTTCTGACCGAAGCAAAGAGCGTCTTCGTACTTGATGACAACGTTAGGTGTGTCGCGTACCTCTATGGTCTTCGTGTCGGTGTTGCGGCAAGTCAAAACATCGTCTACTTTATAAGAAGCCTCTACGCTAACCTCTTGGTCGTCTATCAATTGAATGGTTGCCTTGTTTCCGGTGGAAGCGGAGACGTTAGCGGACCAAGTGTAGGTAAGACCTGTTTGGTCACTTTGGGCGGTTACGTTCACCTCGCTATCCTTACAAGCGATGGCCGGAGCATCCAAAGTCACATTTGGTCTGTCATAAACAACCATGGTAAGGGTGGCTGTATCTTTACACTCCTTCTCGTTGGTGACAACGACGCGGTATTCCGTGGTTGTGGTTGGTTTCACCGTAATGTCAGATATTGTCTCTGCGGTGTTCCACTTGTAAGCGACTGTTTGGCTTGCGGTAGCCTTCAAAATGAACGGTGTTCCCTCACATATCTTCTCCGAACTTCCCTTGCCGCCATTGATCAAGACTGAAGGGCGTTGGTTGATTGTGATGTTGAATGCCTTCTCATTGACACAACCATTCTTATCCTCTCCTTGTACGGTGTAAGCGATCTTCTTGTCTGTGCTGTTGGCATCTGCAGGAAGAAGCGTCTGGGAAAGACCCGTTGCGTTGCTCTCCAATTCGCCTCCATTCCAAACATATTTGGTAGGATCGGAACCTGCACCTGAAACTCGGATGGTTGTCGTCTCGCCCGCGCAAAGAATGGTATCTCCGATAATTGCGAGCGTAGGTTTATCCCACTTGTTCACAGTGAATGGCGCTGAAGTGTTTTCGCAACCTCTTTCGGTAGTGACCTTTACGGTCAAAACCATCTTGTCATCTACTGTTACTGTATGTTTTGGAAGGGTATTGGATGTCTCCACACCATTCTCGTACCAAGTGTATGCGATAGGTGTGCCGTTGGTTACCTTGGCGGTGTAGGTCTTGTTTGTTCCTTCACAAACAGTTTTGTCACCCTCGATGGTAACGACTGGTAATGCCTTCACATTGACGTGGGCCGTATCTTTTCCTACACAACCTGCTCCGTCTGTTACCTTAACAGGGAAGCCATAGGTGGAGATCGTGTTGGTAAGCGCGAAGGTTGTTGCCTTGTCGTTGTTTATTACCTCAATGTTTCTCTCCTCCCATTGGTAAGTGTAAACGCCATTTCCGCCAGTCGCGGTTGCCTTCAAATCCGCTTGGGAGTTGTAGCAAATGGTATCGTCACCCAATGGAGTCACAACGCTTGCGGTCAACTTCGGAAGTTCCAATTTGTTGATGGTGACATAGTTGCTGTCTACACATCCATCTTTGGTCGTGTATGCCCAGAAGGTAGTGTCATTGCCTACTGGATTGATTTGAACGCGGATGCTGCTGCTTGTGGTGGCGTTACCCTTCCATCCGAATGTGGATGACGGCATTGAACTGGTTGCTGTGAGCAATACGAAGTCACCGTCGCATACATCACTCTTCGCAGGCGTGATGGTAGGTTTTGGATTCTCCTTCACAATTACCTTTTGGATAGCGGTATTGTGGCAGAATTTGCCGTTCTCATATTGTTTCGCGCCCATTACCACATAGTTGGTGGTAGCGGATACGCTTGTCACGTCACACTTCTCACCTGTTCCGATAGAACTTCCCAAGTCAGCCTCCTTGAACCATGTGTAAAGAAGCTCATCGCTGGCATCTTTCACTTTCAACTGAGCGTCCTTGCCGTTACATACATAGATGTCGCCATCGGTCTCAACGGTTGGAAGTGGGTTGACGGTCACATTGTACTTCGCGGTATCCTTACATTGCGTGGTGTTGTCTGTACCAACTACCCAATATTTAGAGTCGATGATAGGACTTGGCTCGTATGCGGTTCCTGTACTTCTGTTGCTCCATTGGTATTGATCCGCACCGCTTGCGAACATGTGAACTTGATCTTTCAAACAGATGATGGTATCGATGGATTTCTTTCCGTTGATCA
Organism: Paludibacteraceae bacterium; assembly: GCA_045601045.1. Taxonomy (GTDB): domain Bacteria; phylum Bacteroidota; class Bacteroidia; order Bacteroidales; family Paludibacteraceae; genus UBA1181. The sequence goes on along the minus strand of JAZRZA010000044.1, from coordinate 12,443 downwards.
ATACCACCGGTAAGCTGTTGACTTGGATGGTGAATCGAACCGTATCCAAGCATCCGTTGGCAGTTGTTGCCTCCACCTCGTATGCAGTCGTGGTGGTTGGTTTCAATGTGCTGTCAGCGGAGCTTCCGTTATTTGGCAACCACTTGTAGGTACCACCTGAATTACCGATGAGAGTGATGCGGGTGCTTTCTCCCAAACAGATGGTCTTGTTACCGTTTGGATAGATATTTGGCATCTCCTTTACGGTTAAGTTCACCACCTTGGTCGCTTGGCAATTGTTGATGTCGGTCACATCCACCTCGAAACTTTCATTTGTTTCGCCAATTAGTGGCGTGAATGTGTTTCCTGTGTGAACTAAAGTTCTGGTCTCACCGTTTCTCTTATACCATTTAACCTTATCTGATGCGAAATCGGTTACGGTAAGGTTCGCCTTTGTATTAGGACAAACGCTTGTCTCTCCCTTTATCGTGATCTCTGGCAATGCGTTGACTGTCAAAGCGGCCACCTCGCTGCTGATACAACCATTCTTATCGGTAACGGTCAAAGTATAGTTGCGGTCGCCGACTTGGTTAGGCTTGATGGTCAACAGACCGTCTGCGCCCATTGTCATGCTATTGGCGTCTTTGTTCGACTTCCAAACGTATGAGTCTGCCGTGTTGGCGGTGTTGTAGGTCTTGTCGAATGTGACGGATGGGGTGACGTCTGTGTTGCCATCGATACAAATAGGAAGCAATGACATCGGGTTGATGATTGGTTTTTGGTGTACCAATACATTGACCACGGTATCCTTTGGACAACTCTCCTTGGTACCAGTCGCCTTGATTTGGTAGTTGGTTGTCACATTGTTGATTGTCAAGGATGAACCTCCCGATTGAGTGCTTTCTTCCGTCATCGAAGCGGATTTCCAAGACCAGTTGTAACTTACACCGGTTTCGTCGCTCTTGATCGTCACCTTAGCGTTGCTTCCGTAACATACCGTATCCGGAATAACAGTGAATTGTGGCGCGTCCTTCTTGGTGATGGTGTAGTCTGTACTGTCGGTACAGCCTAATACAGAGTTGACATTGCCCTCCTCACCAAGAATGGTGTAGAGCTTAGTTACCATCACGCGGAAGGTTGAATCTTGTGTGATGGTCGCGTCGATGGAACGACCGCTGTTGCTCAAAGAGATCTTCTTGTTGTTGCTGATGGTGAACCATTCGTGCGTGTAGTCGCTAGCATCGTTGTTCTCCACCAATGTGAGTATATCTCCCTTACATATTTTCTTGTCGTCAGAACCACTTATCTCTCTGTTAATGCCTACAATCGGATTGTTGTGGACAATCACGCGGATGATCGTGTCTTTCTGACAAAGGTTATTGTCGATGGCCGTCACCTTGTAGTTCTCATCCGATTTTAGACCTGTGACTTGGATGGCCTTACCATCCGCAGATGCGGTGAAGTTCTTTCCTTCCCATGTATAGGTCAAATTGGTGTTGCTGGATGTGACATTCAATGTGGCGTCACTGTTGAAACAGATGTCCTTGCTCTCCGCTGTAAAGATTGGAAGCGGGTTGATGGTGACGATTACCGAATCGTTAGAGACACAACCATCTGTTGTGGTGGCGGTTACTCTGAATGTATCTGTGTTGGCCACACCCTCGTTTTTACTGTATAGGGTAGGGTTGTTGTCGAGGAATCCGGCAGCCAAGCCTTCCCATTGGATAGAGATGCCTTGCTCTGCCTTTACACTCATCTTGATATTGTCTCCACTACAAATACTCTTTGATGCAGGAGTGACTGTCAATGCGATGGCTGGTTTTGGTGTCATGGCCACCTCTTTGGTCACTTCATCGGAAGCGCAACCTGCGGCATCAGTACCAGAAACCTTTATTTGGAAGGCTGATTTCACATTTTTGACTATCACCTCATTTCCGTTGATCTCCATGTCACCCGCTGTGATAGGCTCAAGCGTGTAAACATATTCGCCGGAACCTGATAGCGTATATGTCGCCTCTCCATCTTGACAAACTACGTCTGGACCGTCGATGACGATCTTTTCTGGCATATTGACAAGAATGGTTTGTGTCATTTGGTTGCTACAACCGTTCACGTCTGTCATCGTGAGGGTGTAGGTTGTCTTCTTGTTAGGCTCTTGGAAGAGATGACTCTGAATAGAGTCCGAGAAGTTTCTCCAAGTATAGGAGTCTGCAGCCGCACCTGATGTGTGCACCGCGTTGATGCGGATTTGATTGTCGTTCTCGCAGATAACGACCTCTCCATTGCTGTTTTTTGGCAATGTGGCGCCATTGCTAATCTTGACAACATCCAACGTGAATGTAGGCAATTGAAGTACATCCACATTTACGGTTTGAGTCAATTTACATCCATTCAACTCTGCCGTAACATCATAAGTCGTATTGGCGGTGATCGCCTCGGATCCCAACCATTGCGAACCACCTTGTGTTCCGTCTGGCCATTCGTAGAGGTCTGCCTTTGAGCGATTGCCTACCTTTAAGTTGGCTACCTCGCCGTAGCAAGCGGTAGTGTCGTGAACGTCAAAAGTAGGATTAGGTTTGTTGGTGACAGCGAATGGCTCTGATTCGCCGATACATCCATCCTTGTCTGTCGCTGATACCGTGAATTTGTATGAGTATCCGCCATTTCCGATGGTGTCAATTTGCGCGAATACGATTTCGCTGCCATTTTGCGTATAAGCGCTGGTTGGTTGAGCGATGTTGTTAACCGAAACTTTCCATTGGTAGCTGGTCACCGATTTAGAGGTTTCTGCCTTCAAAGTGACTGGGGCGTTTTGACAGACAGCATTCTCTCCTCCGATGTTGACGATAGGAAGCGCTATACCTGAAATGGTGTATTTACCAATGTTCTCACAACCTGTGTTGTTATCCTTCACTCTGACAGAGTAGGTTTGAGGGATTGTTGAGGTGACAGTGCGGGTGAAAGTCTTTTTGTTTTCGCTCTCCTTATTGTCCCACTTGTAGGTGAATCCCTTTTCTGTATTGTCCGCTGTGCCGTAAATCACGCTTGGGTGACTAGGGGTTGCGTTTAATACCACCTCTTCGTTGATACATGAGTAGGTCGTGTCGTTGGTGGCGCTGTTTCGCTTACCTACACCATCGATGGCGATGGTAGGTAATTCGTTGACAAAGACTGTGATATTTACCGTATCTACACAGGCGCCTGAAACGGCACGTACACGGTAAGTCTTGGTCTCTTCAAGCGATTCGGTGTATGAGATACCCGTAGGCATACCTGGTTCTGACAACCAAGTGTATGAAGTGGCGCCTTGAAGTGTCAATGTCTTGTTGCCCTCACCCTTACAACGTGGTGTATTGTCCACAGGTGTGACATTAGGTTTCAACTCTTTTGAGATTCGATCTTCCTTCAACTCGCTCTTGCAGTTTCCGTTGATCTCCTCTAAATAGATGGCAGTTGGGGTAAGATCCTCTGTGACATTCACCACCAATGTGTCGTTGTGGGCTCCCTTGATGCTGAACGCGCCTTCGCCGCTGGCTGCCAGTGGTGTGGTCTTTTGTCCAATGTACCAATTGTAGATAGATCCATCTTGTCCTTTCGCAGCCCATTTGATGGTGTTGCCTACGCAGGCTGCTCCTGATTTAACGATGGAAGGACGTGGTCTTGGAATCACATCAACGACGACGGTATCTGTGGATGTACAGACTACTGAACCGTATGTGATGCTTGCCTCTGCCACATAATAGGTGCTGTTATTAGGCGTTTGGGCTGGCAACTTGCTGGAAGTCGCTCCCGTAGCGCTTGCCGCGATGATATGTTGCGCGTTGTCATACCAATTGTAGTGGTAGCCAATGTTGGAGGTCGCGTTTACTACGTCCGTCTCCACACCCGCGCAAGTGGATAATTCTTTCTTGTCTAATTCGAATACTGGTTTCTTGTGGACAGTTACCTTTTGGCTATCCACTTTCATACACTCATTTAATGAGGCGGTCACTTTAAACCAAGTGTCTTTGTTCAATACTTGGCTCACATAGGTGGCGTTGGTTGCCGTGTCGCGTTTTCCCTCGCTGTTGGTCCAACCCCAGTTGTATTGAGCACCTGCTGTGTAACCTTGGATTTGGACGGTTACGTTCTCTCCTTCACACTTGGCGTCGGAAATTATCTCGATGTTCGGGTACTTGTTGACGGTCAAGTCGTAGCTTGCCGTGCCGACGCAACCCGCATCGCTTGTACCTACGATGGTGAATGTGGTGTTTTGTGTGATGCCAGATGGTTCACCGATGGTATAATTATTTGTGCCATTAGCGCTGGAGATGTTTGGAACGGCTGGTGTTGCGGTCCAAGTGTAGTTGCTAGCGTTCTCCACACCTTGCACTTTGAGGTTCAAAGGCGCGTTGATACAAATGGCTCCCTTGCCGTTGATCTCGTAATCCAAACTGTTGTCACTTACCTTGATGACAGGATTTTCGTGAACTGTCAATTTATAGGACTTGGAACTTACACAACCGGTCGTCTTGTCGGTAGCGGTGACTGTGTAGGTCATCTCTCCGCTCGTCTTTGGAGTAGGCGAGTAGGTGTTTTCTCCGGCTCCGCCATTCCACATCCATTCGTATTGATCCGCTGCCTTTTCTCCGTGGGCGGTGATCTTCACGTCTTTGTCGTTCAAACAGATCTCACCTGTTCCGTCGGCGGAATTGTTTTTGATATTGGCTGCGTCGAATGAGATAACTGGTTTCGCGTTAATAGTGATGTTTTCGATCGTCTTGGACGTTCCACAACCATTCTTGTAGCCAATGATCTTAAATCCACTCTTGTTCGCTTCGATTATATCATAAGAAAGCACCCTTGAAGGACCGCTTGTCTTACCGTCGAATTCCCAATATACTGATGAGGCGTCATCGATGGTGATAGTAGCGGCCTCGTTCTCACAAGTGGTGATGGATGGAATATCGATTACAGGAGATGCCTTGACTGTTATCGGATAGATTTGAGCATCCTCACAAAGGTCAGTCTTAACGGTCACCTTGATGTTGACGATGATATCGTTGTCTGAGGTGTTCTGTAACGTGGTGGTCAAATCCGTGCCTACGAATGTTTTATCCACGCCATTGTCGTTCCAACTCCAAGTGACGGTTGTCTCGTATGCGTCTTTCTCCTCTGTTTTCAAAGTGAACTCGTTTCCTGCGCAAACCACTTTTGAACCAGAGATGATGAAGTTCGGTTTCGCGTTCACTGTGATGAATGTGGTGTCATTTGCGGAACAGTTGTTATCGTCCCATCCAGTGACGATATATTGGTGTCTACCTGTCGCGTTTGGTGTGACGGTGGCTGCACCCTCACCCTTATCGGTAAGTCCATTACCCTTTGACCATTGATACTTGATGGCGTTGCTGCCTGATAGAATACCTAACTGAAGAGTCTCGCCGAAGCAGCTCTCTTGGTCATCCGACGCCTTAACTGTTGGTTTTGGCAAAATATTCGCCATGATTGGCTTCTCCAAATCCTTTGTACAGCCATTCTTTGTTCCTGACAAGTGGTAGGTTCTGTTGGCATTGAGCAATGCGGTGTGGTTGGTACCGTTGGCGCTCTTGTTCTCTCCGTTCTCTACCCAAGTCCACTTGTAGGTATCCGCATTACCGGTTGTTACCTTGATGGTGGCGTATTCTCCTTGACAAACGGTAATATCTTCCGCATCAAATTCTGGGAATCCCTTCGTGTTGATGGTAAACTTCGCTTGTCCTGGACAGAGTTTGTCGCTGCTACCCTTAACAGTAACCACCATTGGTTCGGTGATGGAGATTGTCGCGGTATTGTCTTTCGCTCCACTCTTGTTAATGGCGACGCTCTTGTCGTTGCTCCATTCGTATGTTGTTCCGCCACCATTACCTGCCACGAGTTTGATCTCCGCATGGTAGATGTCGTCCGCGCAGACGATTGTGTCTCCGTTAGATTTACCGTTGATGGTAAGGATAGGAATGCGGTTGACGATAACATTCAATGTGTCGTTGTTCGTACATTGGTTGACATCCTCCACGGTGATGATACAGGTCAAGTCGTTGCTTGGTCGGAGAGTGTCTTTGGTTTCGCTCTTGGAAGAGGTATTCCAGATATATTTGAGTCCGTCGTACGCGCCCTTTGCCTCCACCATGACTGAGTCGCCTTCGCATATCTCAAGTTCATTGACGTCTGCCCAACTTGCACCATCCTTGGATGAGTAGAGTTGTACCGATGGCTTAGGTGTCACAGAGATAGAGAAACTTCTTTCTGTGCTACATGCACCGTTTGAGATACTGGCTACATAGTCGAATGTACCGTTCTTTAAGTCTTTGAGTGCAAGCACACCATCTTTTGATGTGGCGTCAGTTCCTGTAGCGCCGATCAATTCACCTGTAGTGGTGCTGGTGCCTTTGTACCATTTGATGGCGTAACTTGTACTGGAAGATGCGATGATATCCACATCCGCTCCTTCACACGCCTTTGTGACACCTGTAATGGTGAGATCTGGCGCTAATTTAGGATCGACAACGATGATTTCTGATTGGGCCTGACAACCCTTGGTGTCTGTACCACCTATGGTGAAGGTCCTAGATTGGGAGAGCTCTTGTGAGAATTCATCATTGAAAGCAGTGATTACGTGGTTCACCGCCTCTCCTGTATTACCTTGCCAATTCCACTCGAAATTCTGCATTTCTTTGTCGGAGGTGGCTATGAGGGTTACTGTTTGACCCTCGCAAATAGAATCATTTATGCCAAGTGTCAATTTAGGCAAACTCTCAAAGGCAACTTCATCTGTGAACGTTTTCACACAGTTGTTCTTGTCGGTAACGGTCAGCGTGAATTGGGTGCTTTCGTAGATTGTACCCTTAGCTGTATCGCCTACACCACCTTGAGGCGCCCAACTATATTTGTAGCTGTTGACCGCTTTGTACTGGTTGCTTGCATCTGGTGTGGCGTAAATCTTAAATGGTGTGTTTTCGCAGACATACTCGTCGCCATTGATGGTGAAGTTGAAGTCTGGATATACGTCTATGGTATGGCTGGCTTCGCCCTTACATCCATTGTTGGTTGTGGCGATAGCTTTGTATTGTGTCTTGCCTGTGATGGCACCCGACGAGGTATAACTCAATCCAGAATTGGTGTAGCCAGTTTGGTCGGATTCCCATTTCCAACTTTGGATGATCGCGTTGTTGTTGGTGTTAGATGCGATCAGATTCGTTTCTGCACCGTTACAAATGGAGTCCGCACCTGAAATCTTTACCACTGGAATTGGGTTGGCGATGATGGTCACCTCAGCTGAAGAGATACAGGTGAGGAATTCATTGCTCAACAACTTGATGTTGTGCTTCTCTGAACCCTCTACAATATAAGTAGTGGTCTTTTGGATAATTGGCGCGATGGAATCGTAATTGTTTCCGTAAACGTTGCTTGCAAATGACGCTCCTGAATAATCGGATGCGGTGGTTGCGTCAATCGCTTTTTCTTGCCAACTAAATTGGTAAGAGCTGGATGTCGCGTTCTTGGCGAATGCCACCATTGGCAACGTCTCGTTGACGCATGCGGCTGTGGCGTTGTTCAAGGTGGAGATGGTCAAATCCGGCTTCTTCTTAACGATGATGTTACGTTTAGCGGTGTTGGTACATCCTGTTGTTTCGTGTGTCAATGTGACAGAGATGGAGGTGATGTCCAAAAGTGCTTTTGGCGAGATGGTTCTCTCATTCTCTCCAGTACTCCACATATATTCTTTTGCCGCTGAGCTTGTGGTGAGATGCATTTCATCATTCTCACAATAAGCGGTATCTCCGTCGATGGTGAAGATTGGTTTCTCGTTGATGACAAGGAATGTATCCTTTGGATCGGAAGAACATTCATTCTCATAACCAATCACACGGAAGTAATATTTGCCGGTGGTGAGTCCTTTGTCGTCTGTGTATTTGGTTCCAGTCTCCGTTGTGGCTGTGAGAGCAGGCGCCTTTCCCTTGAACCACGCGTATGTGGCTGCACCATCAACTGTGGCTACCACTTCCTCTCCGTCACAAATGTCAGGGGCGGTGACGGTGATGATTGGTTTAGGGTAGACGATGATGGTTGCCTCTGCTGTAGCCTTACAAGTCGATCCGTTTTCCGCTGATACTTGGAAAATGGTCGTGTCTTGCAAAACAACCTCTCTTGGGTTTGCGACGATGGTGCCTGATCCACTCTTTTTCTTGTCGAACATGCGCCATTCCACATTCTTTAATTCGTTGGCTCCATTGATGTCGATGACGTCAATAGCAGCTGCCTTCTCTCCGTAACAGATAGGGTCTATGCCTGTGATCGTAAGTGAAGGGTTCTCATTGATTTTAATCTTGTGTTGCGCTGTGCCAGGACAACCCTTCTCGTTGTATCCTGTCACCTGGAATATCTGCTCTTCGCCGATAGGAACAACCGTCACGCTTTCTGTAGTGTTACCTAATCCAGTCCACAAGTAATCTTTTCCTGCGGCTGAACCTGATGCCACCAGTTTGGCCGTATCTCCGAAACATACTTGGTCACGACCTTTTATGGTGATGGTAGGTTCTCTGAATATGTGCACATTCTTTACACTGGTTCCTTCGCATCCCTCTTTTACACCTACAACGGTGTATTTTTTGATCAATTCCTCTCCGTCAGTTGCGCCCATTGAGGCTAGGTGGGTAAGTTTACTTCCCTTCATCACCTCTGTCGTGTTGTTCTCGTACCATGTATAGGTCTCTGCGCCGGCTGCGGTCAAAGCGATGTTCGTGGTGTTACAGATGATGGTGTCACCTGCGATGGATATTGTAGGAAGTGGCTTGACGTAGATAGTGACTTGCGCTAATTTCCAACAGCCGTTTTGATCTTGTCCGTATGCGTAATACGTGGTTGGCGTATGGATATTTGTAACGACAATTGTATCATTGTTGCCATCCTCTTTCGCTAACTTGGTAAAGGATAGTGCGCTTGTCATTTCCTTGTCTGAGTACCATTGGCAATTTTTGAGCACACCTTTGGTGTCTTCATTCACCATATAGTAAGCGGTTAATGTATCGGAACCGCCAGGACAAACCTTTCCGTTGAACGCCTCCGCAATGACGCGTGGGGTAGGGAATACGGTGATGTCCACATTCTCAGTGGCGGAACATTTTCCGTTGAAAATGGTGATGCCATAGGTGGTACTTGTGGTCGGACTGGCTGTCATGGTAGCTGTTTTGGTACCCTTCGGGTCTGTCCAACGGTAGGTGTAATCCGAACTATTTGGCGTGTTAGCGCCGTAATTCATCACGTCGGAAGCTGTAAGCGTGACGCTTCCTCCGCTACAAATCTCCTTGTCGCCATCGATCTGAATGTCCGGAAGACTATCCACATGATAAGGTACATTTACTTTTGTGGAACATTGTACACTATTATATACATTCTTTACGATGACATGGAATTCAGATTCCGGTGTCGGATTGATGCTGGTAGTGAAAGGAATCTTTTCAAATTTTCCTGTGTTGCTCTCTTCTATGAGTGTAGAGTCACCACCATAGATGGAGAGAGAAACGGCAGACCCTTTACAAACATCCAGTGGAGCAGGAATGATTGGGGTAGGGTTTTCTCTGACCACCACCTGTTTTTCAATGAATGAAGTACACTCATGTTTATTGGTTCCTACCAAACGATACAAGTAATCGTCGCTACCAATACGGGAAGGTTGGTCGTGCTTGATGATGAGGTAATCCGTGGCGCTACCTCCGTTGGTGGCGCTTTTCGCAATTTCGCTTGGTGTGCCATTCTCCACCTTATACCAGTGATAGAGAGCTGGATTGGTGACATCATTCTCAAGACTTGTCGCTGTTAATTTGATGGATTCGTTCACGCATATTTCGTCGCCTCCCTCGATCTTCAAGATCGGTTTCTTCCTGACGTTCACACGGATCGAATCTTTTCCTTCGCAACCATCCTTCGTTTTGGCGTATACGTAGTACATGGTTGAGTCTTGCGGACTCACATCATCTACGTTGACATTTGTAAGGTCACTCCATGTCCAAGAGGTGATGCCCAATTTAGGAGTGGTGATTTCTGTTGCGGTTAATGTGGCGTTGTCTTCGCTTTCGCAGATGTCCACATATTTCGGTTGAGTGGTCATGTTTCTTGCCTTACCACCCGTTCCTGTGATTTGAATGGATGGAATTTCATATACATCCACTTCAAAGTCTTTGGTGTAGATACAGTTACGTTTGTCCACTACAATGTTGTTGGACGAAATGTCCTCTACTCGGAGAATATCTACCGTGTAGTTCTCTTTGCCGTTTGGCTTAACATTCAATTTGGAATATTCATAGCCTTCTCCTTCCCAAACTTTGGTCTTGGTGGTACCGTTCACTTTATACCATGTATAGACGTTGCCCGGATCATTGTAATTGGAGATTTGTAATTTCGCGTCACTTCCGCGACACACTTTGAATTCACCATCTATACTGATGTTTTCACGAGGGGAGATACTGATTACCTCTTCGTAGTGTGAGGTACATCCGTTTTTGGTCTCTATGTCCAATGTGACGGTATAGTAACCTTTGTTCTCTTGGGTGTATTCCAATATGAAAGTTGGCGTGTCATCTTTTCTTGTGGTAACATAAACATCTTCGTGACCTTTATTATCTGTATATTTCCAGGTGTATTTTGTGATCTCATCCGGTTCGATGACCTCTCCGTTCTGTTGCTTGACAGGTGTCACGTATGATTCGTTGACAAATTTCACCTCATTGTCACAGGCGATACGCTTAGCGAATTTTGCACCGAGCGGGTCTTTTGCCAATTGAACAATACCTTTGATCTCACTACAATCAGCTTCATCTCCAGTCATGGTACAAATATAGTCCATGTGTTCTTGTATTTCGGAGCGGTTCACATACGCGATCCAAGGTTTATCCGGATTGTTGCGGATGGAGACTTGTTCTCCAGTTTCCCATTTGTAGTGACTGAATCCAATCGGTGCTGTGATGGTGACAACATCATTGTTAGGACAGTTATCCACCACCATCTCCATCTTTCTTGTCTCTGCGGTGAAATATAGGTAGGCACGGTGTCCTCCTCCTGCAGGGATTTTTTTGATGTGGTGTCCTGGTTGATTACAACTGCTTTTTGCTGTGTGACATCCGTCGCATACAGTTAATTGTACCAAACAGTCATGCGTTATGATTTCAATGTTTACTGTGGATCCAATGTAGTTACGTAGGTCGTAAACGACTGTGGCCCAATCTTTGTAGTATAAATCGCAGTCTGTTTTACTACAATTAGATGGGATTTGTTTTAAATCGGCTCTGTTTTTGTTGGCGTTGACGCGGAACTGGCTGCAAGGTGGTGTGATGAGTTGGCCATTTTGGATGATTGTGACATTCATTTCTGATCCAGGGCGCTCGTCACCAGAGTGTCCTCCTCCACTGTTAGGTTCTTCTATGACTCCTGCGTATTGATAGGTAAGCAAGGTGCTGTTCTCTGTCACATCGAAAGTGTACACCATTCTTTCCGCCATGGCTCTTCTTTCGTAGTAGTAGGGCATGTCTGTTTTCCTAGAGCTATATCCATTTCCTATCTCTCCATACCAGACCTCGGGTCTCTCTGTACTTCCTAGTCTAACAACCCGCTGTCCTTCTGTTAGTTTTCCCGGTTGTGTGTAGAAGGGGTGTTGACCCTCACATTTGTTATTGGGGTCGACAACCCTAGAGTTTATGATAGAGACATCGCCCCTTATAAACGGCTTGTAATCATTGTTGACTTTTGTGTCTTTGGTATCGCTGCTTCCTGTAGTTGTGTTGAATTTCACGTACATCATCTTGTCATACGGCAACCATCCACTTCCATCTGGACTTTTGTCTGTGTTCCTTTTGGTTCCGTAATAAAGAGCTGATACATTGTGGGTGAACTGGCCCGCACTATAGTCCACAGGACCCCAGTATCCGTAATATCTTCGCCATACACCTTTGGTGTTTTCATTGAAGGTACCGACAATATCGCTCGCCCCATTTTCAAAACTCAATCCCGGCGTATCTTCGTTCACGGCATACGCATTGTCGCATAGTCCGACAGATACCAAAAGTATGGCGCAAAATATCTTGACAATCTTCTTGAGATCTAACTTTGTTTCTTTCATAAGCAGTTATTTCTAAGCGGTTTACCAATATAGCATACCCACTATATTCAATTTGCTAATTTAAGTTAAATTAATGAGTCTGCAAATTATTAATGAACCAATTTTATTGCCTTTTACTAATAATAATTTTTTTAAAATTAACTATTTAGATTTTGAATATAAGCTTAGTGATGATTCTAGATTGTGATTTTTTCAATTATTGGTGTCCGCTAAATGGTTCTTAGACCTTGTTTTTGCCAATTTTAGGCATGTATAAGCCCTATAATCAAGTAAATAAAACGGCTGTCCGGCAAATCTTTTGATGTTTACAGAGCTATTCGATCTGAAAAAACGCTCA
>JAZRZA010000043.1:0-34130 GCA_045601045.1 Paludibacteraceae bacterium | reverse complement strand
TTAGAACACCCAATTCCTGTGATAAATGCAAAAATTGGAGATAATGGAATAATGTATTGGGCAAAGCAAGGAGATTTTGAGACTATTTCAAAGTGTATAGATGTTATTCAAAATGGAGCAATTGCTACAGGAAAAGTATATGCTCAACCTCAAGAAACAGGCGTGTTGTGGGATTCTTATTTGATTAAACATGTTAAAACAACTCTAGAAGATGAACAACTTTTTTTCTTTGCGACAGTCATAGAAAAATCAATACGATTAAAATTTTATTATGATTGTAAGGCTTACTGGAATGAAGTAAAAGAAGAATTTATTATGTTGCCTTGTACTCTAGATAACGACATCGACTACACCTTTATGGAAACCTACATTAAGGCAATAGAAAAACAATGTATTGCAAAATTGAAAGCGTCGGATGTATTCGTAAATGGTATAATTGCAGCAAAGCAGACTGAACTGACAGACAAAGTCGAGAATGTCAGTATCCTTAATTCCTTCTCCGTTCCCTCCTCCGACCGTTTCACCCGTTACCTCCCTCTCTACCCATTCCACATAGCGTGTGGCGCATTGGGAAGTGGGGACGCACTGCCTGAGGATGGTGTCGAGGGATGGGTTGATATCTCAAGTTGTGGATTCAAGGCAAACGAGCAAATGTTCGTTGTTCATGCTAAGGGCGAGTCGATGTTGCCCAAAATACAGCCTGAAGATCTTTGTGTGTTTGAAAAATATGGACCTGCGAACGGTGGTAGTCGTGATGGGAAGATTGTTCTTGTACGTCAAAGTAGTGCGGATGATGATTATGGTTGTCAATATACCATCAAGGAATACCATAGCGAAAAAGATCCACAAACAGGCCGAAACGTAAAGGTAGAATTGCGTCCGCTTAATTCCCAATATCCGACAATTGAGATAGGTGAGGCGGATCAAGTGGATGTAATGGCGGTTTTGAAGTGTGTGCTTTAATTGATTAAAACTGTCCGATAAATCATGAATCCCGTGGTTTGTCGGACAGTTTCCTCCCTACTCAATCCCAATATACTTATGCGTCTGGAGCGATAACCGCCAATGCGGATGCTCCAAGATGTACGCTACTGTCTCTTTGGTGTTTTTGCAGGAACAAGGTTGGAGGAAATAGTGGTCCGCTTTGATTTGCTTGTGCCAACGCTCTACATCTGCACGTTCGGAGAAGACCACCTTCACTTCGTTGGCGGTAGATAAGATGGGTGCTTTGCCCTCTTTGGGAGAGAGGGTGACCCAATCTAAGTTATGAGGCACTTCGTGTGTGCCGTTGGTCTCCATAGCCACTTTTTTGCCTATGTTGTGCAACCTCTCCACCAATGACTCCGTCGCTTGGAGGCTGGGTTCTCCGCCTGTGAGAATTACCCAAGGGGAGGCAAAACCGCTCACCCTCTTCGCAATCTCCTCTTCGCTCATTTCGACGAAAGTCTCGTGCTTTGTGTCGCAGAAGGGGCATTTCAGGTTGCAGCCTGAAAAGCGCACGAAGACCGCGGAGGTTCCTGTATGGAATCCCTCGCCTTGTAGGCTCATGAATATCTCGTTAATCCTCTTCATACGTAGCTATGTTACCCTCAGACTCTTGTACGGTCACCTTGTAGCAGGTGTCGATTTGTTGGCAAATCCAGTAGGCCAGGTTCTCAGCCGTCGGGTTGAGATCTCCTAACACATCGTTGAGCACTTTGTGGTCCAATTGGCCTTTGATCGCCTTCTTGATGTGGGAGAAATCCACAATCATGCCATCCGCGTTGAGCTCCTTCGCTTTGCAGTGGACGGTTACAATCCAATTGTGACCATGCAAGTTCTCGCATTTGCTGGCATAGGAGAGTTTCAACTTGTGCGCCGCTGAAATCTCGAATCGCTTCGTTATGTAGTACATATTGTCTTAATTATGCTGAAATTAATCTTCGTAAACTGTTTTGTCCGCTACTCCCGCGTCGCGTAACGCCTCTTTGCGCTCCATGCAGGTACCGCATTTGCCGCAGTGTTTCTCACCGCCTTTGTAGCAACTCCATGTTTGCGTATAGTCCAGACCCAAGGCGGCGCCTCGCTTCACGATGTCGGTCTTGGAGATATGGGTGTAGGGGGTGACAAGGGTGATGCCATCATAGGTGCCTGCCGCGATCGCATCGCTCATCGCTGTGGCGAATTGAGGCCGACAATCAGGGTAAATAGTGTGGTCTCCGCTGTGATTGGCCATCATCACATGTCTCAAGCCATTGCTCTCCGCGACACCCGCCGCGATGGCCAGCATGATGCCGTTGCGGAAGGGAACGACGGTCGATTTCATGTTCTCGTCGTCGTAATTGCCCTCTGGGATGGCCTCCGCCCCCTCCAAAAGGGAACTCTTGAAATACTCCTTCATGAAGGAGAGTGGTATGGTGATGTGCTTGATGCCTAATTGCTCGCAATGATACTTCGCGAAGGGAATCTCCTTGTCGTTGTGGTTGCTGCCGTAGTCGAAAGAGATGGCCAATGCGATATCCTCCTTGAACTCGTAGAGCAGGGTGGTGCTATCCATCCCTCCTGATAGGATAAGAACGCTATCTTTCATATCTTAAAGATTGAAATGTGAGGGAATTATTAAATGCAATGGTTCATTTGGGCCACCAAACGGGCCTGCTTCATCTCTTGGTGCGCCTCGTCCGCATAGTTGGCGAATGGGTAGATGGCGATACCGCCTCTTGGCGTGAAGATGCCAACCACCTCCAAATATCTTGGTTCCATCAATTTCACCAAATCCTTCATGATGATATTGATGCAATCCTCATGGAAGTCACCGTGGTTGCGGAAACTGAAGAGGTAGAGCTTCAAAGATTTACTCTCCACCATTCTTTCGTTCGGAATGTAGTTGATGATGATTTTCGCAAAATCAGGTTGTCCGGTCTTCGGACAGAGACTGGTGAACTCTGGACAGTTCAAGGTCACAAGGTAATCGTTCTCCGGATGCTTGTTGACGAAAGTCTCCAATACATGAGGCGCATAGTCGGTAGGATAAACCGTCTTTTTGTCGCCTAATAGGGTTACCCCCTCCAATTCATTTTCAGTTCTTGACATAATGTATTTAGTTTTAGAGGAAATACGTTAAAGCTCTCAATTGTGTGCAAAGATAGTAAATAATTAAGAATTAAGAGTTAAGAATTAAGAGTTAAGAATTCTCTTTCCCTTTCTCCAGGAATTTATGCACATCCTTCCTAAACCGTATGATTAGTAGCAGGGAAGCCAAATATAGCTCGATGATATAGGCGAACCATACACCCGGCGCACCCCAACCCAAATAGATGCCGCAGAAATAACTCACGGAGATGGTGACGACAATGTAGCAGATAAAAGCCACCACCATGGGGGTGATGACATTCTTCATGCCCCGTAGCGCACCGATGATAACGGTTTGCAAGCCATCCGCCATTTGATAGATGCCTGTCATGATTAATAATATGGCGGCCAAATCTATCACATCCTCCTCTTGAGTGAAGACGGAGGCGATTTCATGTCTGAACAATATGATGACGACGGAACACATCGCCATGAAGGTTAGCACTAGATGCATGGAGGCGATGCCCGCCTTGCGCATGGCGATAAAATCCCCTGCGCCGATCTGATGGCTGACGCGGATGGTGGTGGCGGATGCGATGCCGCAGCTGACCATCCAGGTGATGGCTGATATGGTGATGGCGATTTGGTGGCTCGCCAAAGCGACTGTTCCGCACATGCCCACGAACATCACCGCTACGTTCATGCCAAAGGTCTCCAAAAACATTTGTAGGCCGATAGGCGTGCTGATCTTTGTCAGACTAAGAAGTTCTTGCCGGGAGAATTTGTTCCATCCGAAATCCTTGAAATAGTGGGAGAATGGTTGCTTGTTCATCACCAAAATGATGAAGGCCACGCACATGAGTATTCTAGATATCAGCGTTGCGTAGGCGGCGCCCTCCAAGCCCATGTGTGGCGCACCGTATTTCCCGAATATCAGAATCCAGTTGAGCAGGATGTTCATCGCGTTGCCTATGACCGTGACGATCATGGCATACTTCGTGTTGCCCACGCCATCCATGAATTGACGGAAGGCTTGGAACAGCAAGACGAAGGGTAGGGAAGAGAGTAAAATGAGGAAGTAGGATTTCGCTAAAGGAACCACCTCTTCGGGTTGCCCTAAATTCCCCATGTTTATGTATAGAATGGTCAACAACAGCCCCATGACGACTGTGACCATCACATTGAATAAAATGGAGTTCTGGAATATGGTTGATACCTTTTTGTGGTTGCCTGCGGCATATTCTGTACCAATTAATGGCGTCGATCCGAACGTCAATCCAAGAGCGGCCGCGAATCCCACGAAGAACGCCGCTCCGCCGAAAGATACGGCGGCCAAATCCACTTTGCCGAGCTGTCCGACCATAATGGTGTCGGCCAGTTGGACGGTTCCCTGTCCTAATTGGGCCAACATGACTGGTATGGCCAATTTGAGGTTGCGCCTATAAAAGGGAATATATCCTTTGAAATAATCTATGATACTTGCCACTCCTCCCATATCTCTGCTTATAGAATCGCTTGACGGATACGGACCAATTTTGCCAAAAGGCCATCCATTAAGTTGATGTTGAGCATGTTGGCCCCGTCAGATTTCGCATGGGCGGGGTCGAAGTGAGTCTCCATGAAGAGCCCGTCCGCACCGACTGCGATACCCGCTTTGGCGATGGTCTCGATCATCTCAGGGTTTCCGCCTGAAACGCCACAGGTTTGGTTGGGTTGTTGAAGCGAGTGGGTTGCATCCAGTACGGCAGGGAAGCCACATTGTTGCATCTGTGGAATGCCTCGGAAGTCCACGATAAGGTCTTGGTAGCCGAAGCTTGTTCCGCGGTCGGTCAAGATGATCTTGTCGTTGCCGGTGCTGCGTACCTTCTCCGCTGCGAAAGACATTGCCGCAGGGGATAGGAATTGTCCCTTCTTGATGTTCACCACCTTACCGGTTTTGCCCGCCGCCACCAAAAGGTCGGTTTGGCGGCAAAGGAATGCCGGAATTTGAAGCACATCCACGTATTGAGCGGCAAGTTCCGCCTCCTCTTCGGTGTGGATATCCGTTACCACGGGGATGTCAAAATGCTCGCCCACCTTGCGGAGGATCTCCAACGCCTTCTCGTTGCCGATTCCGGTGAACGAGTCCACTTTTGAACGGTTGGCCTTCTTGTAAGAACCCTTGAAAATATAGGGAATTTGGTATTTGTCGGATAGTGAAACAAGGTGCTCCGCGATTCTGAATGCCATCTCTTCGCCTTCGATGACGCAAGGTCCTGACATTAAGAAGAAGTTGTTGGAATCCGTATGCTTTATCTTTGAACCGAAAATATTATAATTTGTCATATTGAATGTTATTTTGTTGATAACGCAAAGGTACGTTTTTTAGGGGAAATAAAAAAAGAGGAGCAACAGGTCGTTGCTCCTCCCACAGGTTGTGTTTATCGTGATATTAGAATTTGTTCAATAAACAGTCGAGCGCGCGGCTCAAACCTTCTGCGTCCTTACCACCCGCTTGCGCGAAGAATGGTTGACCACCGCCGCCTCCCTTGATCTCCTTAGCCGCGTCGCGAACCAATTGGGTAGCGTTCAAACCACCAGCGACCAAATCGTCGGACAAGGCCAATGTGATGGCTGGTTTGCCTTGGTTAGCGGTTGCACCGATGAATACGAGGTTGTTGCTTACGACATTGCGGATCTGGAAGGCCACTGATCTAACCATGTCGGCCTCAAATTCGCCTTGAAGGATGATCACTTTGTTACCGTTCTTCTCGGTGGCGGAAGCGATTAACTTGTCGCGGAGGATCATCACCTTCTCTTGGATGAATTGCTCCACTTGCTTCTTCATGGCAGCGTTCTCGTCCAATGACTTCTTGATCGATTGTGCCAAATTTGGCGCATTGTTGAAGAGAGCCTTCACATCGCGTAAAGTATCTTGCAATGAATCCAAGTACTCCTCAGCCTTCACGCCAGATACAGCCTCGATACGACGGACACCTGCGGAGACGGATGACTCTGAAAGAATGCGGATGAAACCGATCTCACCTGTTGACTTCACGTGTGTTCCACCGCAAAGCTCGATGGATGGACCATATTTGATGACGCGTACCGCATCTCCATATTTCTCACCGAACAAGGCAATCGCACCCATGTTGCGAGCATCCTCGATAGGCATCTCTCTGTGCTCCTCCAAAGAGATGTTTTGGCGAACCATCGCGTTGGCCAACTTCTCAGCCTTTCTCAACTCCTCGTCAGTCAACTTTTGGAAGTGGGAGAAGTCGAAACGCAAAGCCTCTGGTGATACGTATGATCCCTTTTGCTCCACGTGTGTGCCCAACACTTGGCGCAAAGCGTAATCCAACAAGTGGGTAGCGGTGTGGTTGCAAGCAATTTGCTCGCGACGTTCTGTATTTACCTCAGCAACGAAGGTGGCGTTCAAGTTGGCTGGCATCTTTTTAGCGATGTGTACGCTCAAGTTGTTCTCCTTCTTGGTGTCGATGATTTCGATGCACTCGTCGTCGGATTTCAAAATACCAGAATCACCTACTTGACCACCCATCTCTGCATAGAATGGGGTTCTGCTCAAAACGATTTGGTAGAACTCCGCGTTCTTTTGTTTGATCTTTCTATAACGGAGAATCTCGGTGTCGCATGAAAGGATGTCGTATCCGACGAACTCGGATTCTCCCTCGCTCAATTGTACCCAGTCGCCTGTCTCTACGGCAGCGGCGTTGCGGGCACGCTCCTTTTGCTTTTGCATCTCTTGGTTGAACTCCTCTTCGTTGACGCTCATGCCATTCTCGCGGAGGATCAACTCGGTCAAGTCCAATGGGAAACCGAAGGTGTCGTACAAGGTGAAACCATCCTTGCCGGAGATTTCGCTCTTGCCTGCGGCCTTTGTGTCCGCCATGACCTTGTCCAAAAGACGGATACCAGTCTCCAAAGTGCGGAGGAATGACTCCTCCTCCTCCTTGATCACCTTCTCAACCAATGATTGTTGAGCGATCAATTCAGGATAAGCCTCGCCCATACTGTCGATAAGGGCAGGAAGCAATTTATACATGAATGCTCCGCGTTGTCCGAGGAAGGTATAACCGTAACGGACCGCACGGCGCAAAATTCTACGGATGACGTAACCTGCCTTCGCGTTGGAAGGAAGTTGTCCGTCGGTGATGGAGAAGGAGATGGTTCTGATGTGGTCGGCGATTACGCGCATCGCGATGTCAGTCTCTCTCTTCTTGCCATATTCGCAACCGCAGATCTTACCGATCTCCTTGATGATGGGTTGGAATACGTCCGTGTCGTAGTTGGATTTCTTTCCTTGCAATGCCATGCAAAGACGCTCGAATCCCATACCTGTATCCACGTGTTTTGCGGGAAGAGACTCCAAAGAGCCATCCGCCTTGCGGTTGAACTGCATGAATACGTTGTTCCAGATCTCGATTACTTGCGGATTGTCTTTGTTGACCAACTCCACACCAGGAACTTTTGCGCGCTCGTCGTCGTCGCGGAGGTCGATATGGATCTCTGAACATGGACCACAAGGTCCTGTGTCACCCATTTCCCAGAAGTTGTCGTGCTTATTGCCGTTGATGATGCGCTCTTTTGGCAAGAATTGCGCCCAGATCTCTGCCGCCTCGTCGTCTCTGCCGAGATTGTCCTCTTTGCTTCCCTCGAAAACGGTAGCGTAAAGACGATTTGGATCAAGTTTCAAAACATCCACCAAATATTCCCAAGCCCAAGAAATTGCCTCTTTCTTGAAGTAATCGCCAAAAGACCAGTTGCCCAACATCTCGAACATGGTGTGGTGGTAAGTGTCCAAACCTACCTCTTCCAAGTCGTTGTGCTTTCCACTGACGCGGAGACACTTTTGCGAGTCCGCGACACGAGGGTACTTACGGGGTGCGTTACCTAAGAAAATGTCTTTGAACTGATTCATACCCGCATTGGTGAACATCAATGTGGGGTCGTTTTTCACCACCATTGGCGCGGAAGGAACGATGGTATGTCCCTTGGATGCGAAGAAGTCGGTGAACGATTTGCGAATTTCTTTTGCTGTTAACATCTTATCTATTATTATTCAATGATGCAAAAGTAGCGCATTTCCAACAAAAAAACTATCTTTGCCAATGCATTTTATTTAGGAAACTATCACATGGCAAAAGCAAAATATCAGTTTAACCCCAAAACCCTATCGTTCGAGCGTGTGGATAATACCATCCGTCATTGGGTGAGATGGTTCCTTTCGCACCTTTTCACGAGCGTTTTGGCGGGCTTGGCGTGCTTCATCGTCTTCGCCTTGTTCATTCCGTCTCCCCGTGAAAAGAAGTTGAAGAGTGAATTGGAGGAGATGGAGACCCAATATGAGTTGTTGAACGCTCAATTGGACGAGGTGCAGAATATTTTGGACGACATTCGACAAAGGGATGACAATCTTTATCGTTTGATTGTCCAAGCGGATCCGGTGGAGACGAGCATCCGTATGGGGTCTGATTATCAGGAGAAATACAAGGATTTGAAATCTCGGACCAATTCTCAGATTGCTGCCAAGACATCGGTGATGATGGAGAGCATCCGCAGGCAAATCTATACGCAGTCCACCTCTTTTGACGAGGTGGTGAACTTGGCCCGCAACAAAGAGGATATGTTGCTCTGTATCCCTGCTATCCAGCCAGTTATGAATAAGAATTTGAAACGTATGGCCTCTGGATACGGCTATAGAATCGACCCTATCTACAAGACCCCTAAATTCCATGCGGGAATGGATTTCTCAGGCGAGATTGGTACGGATATCTTTTCTACGGGTAAAGGAGTGATCGAGTTCCGCGGATGGATGCAAGGTTACGGTAATACGGTGATTGTTGATCATGGTTATGGCTATAAAACTTTGTATGGTCACTTGAACAATTTCGCAAAAAACATTAAGGTGGGTACTCGCGTTTCGAGGGGAGAGGTGATCGCCTATATGGGTAATACGGGAAAATCGACGGGACCGCATGTCCATTACGAGGTGCGTTACAAGGATAAGGTGGTGGATCCAAGAAACTACTACTATATGGATCTCTCGCCTAAACAATACGATGAGATGATTAAGATTGTCTCCAATAATGGAAATATCTTCGACTGATACCGGTTGCTATGGATGCGGAGAAAAGATATTATAAGATCAATGAAGTTGCCAAAATGTTGGGCGTTGAGGCTTCCACCCTTCGCTATTGGGAAGGAGAGTTCCCTTCGTTGTCTCCCCGCAGAACAGATAGCAACAAACGTCTTTATACCAAGGAGGATGTGGAGACCGCTAAGAAAATCCAGTTCCTCTTGAAGGAGAAGGGCTTGTCTGTAAAGGCCGCGAAAGCGCTGATGGAAGATAAACGTAAGGTGGATAGACAGTATGAGGTGGTGAAACGCTTGGCGGTGTTGAAGGAGGAGATTGGTAAACTGAAGAGCGAGATTGGCGTTTTGATGAAGCACACGCTCTCCATTAGGGATTATGATGAGTCGTTATGATTGGATTGGTGGAGATCATCGAGTATGTCGGAACTTTCGCCTTTGCTATTAGCGGCATCCGTTTGGCCGCGAAGAAGGATTTCGATTTGTTCGGAGCCTATGTGGTGGGGTTGGTGACTGCGATTGGAGGAGGAACCATTCGGGATTTGTGCATAGGCGCCACTCCTTTTTGGATGCAGAATGCCAGTTATTTGATATGGTCGGCCATCGCTTTGCTTTTTGTGATTCTCTTCCGGAAATATCTTATCCATTTGAATATCACCTTTTTCATCTTCGATACCATTGGATTGGCCCTGTTTACGGTTGTGGGAATAGAGAAGACGCTGGCGGCAGGCTATGATTTTTGGGTGGCCATTGTGATGGGTGGCATTACGGGGGCCGCGGGAGGTGTCTTCCGTGATATCTTTATCAATGAGATACCCTTGATTTTTCGAAAGGAGATTTATGCAATCGCTTGTTTGATAGGTGGATTGGCCTATTATATATGTGTGAAGTTGGCTGTGGATAGTTCCGTCACCCAAATTTTATGCGCTTTGAGTGTGGCGTTGACGCGCATCATCGCGGTCCGCTTTCAGATAGGTTTGCCTCATATCAAGGGAGAGCAGGACTGAACTCTTTTTTATTTTTTTTACAATAATTATATAATATAGTGGAATAATAGTGTGTGTTATTCCGAATAATTCACTAACTTTACCCCGTTATTAACACATTAAATATTACGGAAATGAAGAAACTATTTACATTGACTGCTGCAATGCTTTTCGCTGCGGGTTGTTTCGCGCAATATAGTTTGTCGTACAAGGCAAACCAGTTGCGTATTGGCGATTACCGCAATATGAAGCAAATCGAATACCAAGCGCAAGGTGAGGCTGGCGCTAACCAATATTGGGACTTCTCTAAGGCGAAGGTCCTTAAGGATATGTACATCGACCAACAACAAGATCTCGATGCTTATTCAAACCAAGGATATCGCTTGAGTTGCGATGAGGGTGGAACCAAGCACACTCTTTTTGAGATTACCAAGTCTGAAAAGAGATATTTTGGAATGGTTACCCCTAACTCAAAGATTGAGTTCAATGAGCCTATCGTGGATTTGATGTTCCCATTCTCGTACCAAGATACAAAGGTGGGCGCGATGGTCGGAACTTACACGCCGAACAATGGAGAGGTTTCGTATATTGACGGAAACTATATCACAACTGCGGATGCTTGGGGAACTTTGGTTTTGCCTGACGGAAACACTTATCGCAATGTGTTGCGCGTGAAGGTGACCAAGAATTATACTCAAAACTTCGGTAAGAGTGTTTACACCATCAATACGACACGCTATCAATACTTCGCTGAGGGCGCGCGTTATCCAGTGCTTATCGTAGTGGAGAGCGAGACTAAATCTGATTCTGGCTGCAAGTGTGGCGGTAAGTTCGGCGAGATGTACATGGAGACTCCTGCTGTATATGAGAACGATGCAATCAAGGCTGCTCCAAAGTCAGGCGAGTTGGAGTATACTGCTTCATTCAATTATTTGGCATCTCCAAACCCATTTGCTGAAAGCATCAATTTGGCCTTCACCATGGGTCAAGACGCAAAGGTGTCTGTTGACATCTTGGATATGAATGGACGTGTTTTGAAGAATTTCATGAGTGAGCAATTGGCCGCTGGTCAACACGCTTATGATTTCAACGCCTCTTTCTTGACTCCTGGTCAATATGCTTTGCGTATCCAAGTGGGCGACAAGGTTTATACCAACGTGATGTTGAAGAACAAGAAATAACTTCGATTAATGGGAAGTTGAAGGGAGATCACTTAGTGGTCTCCCTTTTTTTTGTCGATTTGTGTTGGTGTTGATGATTTTTTTGATAGATTTGCCGTATCCAAACAAAATGGTTGATGTTATGAAAAATGCTAATTATATTCTTTTTTGTTTTGTGGTTTTGGCGTCATTGATCTCTTGTGATCGTGACCCTGAGGGCCAAAACAATGAAAACTGGTCAATCGTGAGTGTGGATGGTAAGGTGGATGGTTATGACTATGTTGACCTTGGTTTAAGCGTAAATTGGGCTACGTGTAACATTGGCGCTTCGAAGCCTACTGACCATGGCTCTTATTTCGCTTGGGGAGAGACTGAAACGCGGGATTCGTTTAGCTATGAATCGTACAAATTCTATGATGGTGACGGTAAATATTCAAAGTATTGTCTTCCTACTCATTCTGATCCATATAAGTATGGCGTTCCCGATGGAAAGCATGAGCTGGATCGGGAGGATGATGCGGCTAGAGTGAAATGGGGAGATGGTTGGCGCATGCCGTCGTATGGAGATATTTGTGAACTCGTTAAAAATTGTTCGTGGGAGTGGAGTGATGATTTTAAATCAACTGGTGCCCCTGGATGGATAGGGACATCTAAGAAGAATGGCAAGACGATTTTTCTCCCATACGCCGAAATCAACGCAAGGGATGAGGACCGTGCCCTAGTAAGTGAGTATGGGTGTGGTTATTGGTCTTCATCCATTACTTATGGGTCGGATGTGGCGCAGGCACTTCATTTAAATAGTGATGAGATCGAGGCCATGGAGGTCAGGGTCCGTCGAAATATGGGACTTCTGGTGCGTCCTATAGTTGACAATATTTGCGAAGTGAATTTTTATGCCGTTACGCCTTCTGATACTGTTTTTATTGAGACAGATTATGTGAAGGCTGGGCAATCTGTCTCTGCACCTCATCTCCCTAAAATAGATGGCTATGTGTTTGTTGAGTGGAGTGAATCCTTTCCTACGGTAACGGCGGATATGAACATTTATGCACGGTTCGTTGATCCTCCGAAGGAGAAACTCTCTGTGAGTGGCAGCGCAAATGGTTATGACTATGTAGATTTGGGACTGAGTGTGAAATGGGCCACTTATAATGTGGGAGCCACAAAGACAACGGAAAGTGGTGATTATTTCGCTTGGGGTGAGACAGCTCCGAAATCCGAATACAGTTGGGATTCGTATGATTGGGCAGACCAGACGAATAGGTATAAAATGACGAAATATTATTGGGGTGAGGAGCCGTCAGAGCCTGATATTACATTGGAAGCTGAGGATGATGCGGCGAATGTTAATTGGGGCGGCGCTTGGCGAATGCCTACGATGGCGGAATGTATGGAACTCCAAGAAAAATGTACGTGGAAATGGGTGGAGAATTTTAATGGAAGAGGAATGGACGGGGTTTTGGGTGTGTCCCAAATGAACGGCAATACGATACTCTTTCCACTCGCCGGTGTGAAGGGCGGAAATTCACGTTCTAGAGAAGGGCGCTATTGGACGGCGAACCTTTTTAGAGGCTCGTCTGATTTGGGGTTTAGCTTTATATTTGACTCCAGTCCTATAATAGGAGATGACCCAAGGTGGTGGGGGGAGAATGTCCGTCCGGTCATTTCTGTAGAGTAAGGGAGAGGAAACCTCGTGGTAGGAACGGATAATATACTTGTTGTGAATATTGGGAATAAATTGTAAAAAAATGTTTATATTTGCGCCCGAATTTGTATAAAATAAAGAGATGGGTTTATTACAAGAGAAATTATCTAAGTACACTGAGCCCCAAAAAGTTAAGGCGCTTGGTGTTTACCCTTACTTCAGAGAAATTCAAAGTGAGCAGGATACCGAAGTTATTATTGATGGTAGGAAAGTGTTGATGTTCGGTTCTAATAGCTACCTTGGATTGACAAACCATCCTAAAATCAAGGAGGCTGCCATCGAAGCGACGAAGAAATATGGTTCGGGTTGTGCCGGATCTCGTTTTTTGAATGGAACTTTGGATATCCACGTGGAGTTGGAGAAAAAGTTGGCTGAATTCGTTGGAAAGGATGATGCGTTGATCTTCTCTGCAGGTTTCAATGTGAACATGGGTGTGGTTTCCATGTTGACAGGTCGTGAGGACTATTTGATTTTTGATGAGTTGGACCATGCTTCAATTATGGCCGGCAAGCAAATGTCTTTCTCCAAGACCTTAAAGTTTAAACACAACGACATGGATTCGTTGGAGAAGAAACTCCAACAATGCGAGCCTGACAAGGTGAAGTTGATCGTTGTGGATGGTGTCTTCAGTATGGAAGGTGACGTGACAAAGTTGCCGGAGATCGTAGCGTTGTGTAAGAAATATGACGCGAATGTCTATGTCGACGAAGCGCACAGCTTGGGTGTCTTCGGAAAGCAGGGACGCGGTATCTGCGACCACTTTGGTTTATCCAAAGATGTGGATGTCATCATGGGAACGTTCAGTAAGTCACTTGCCTCAATCGGAGGATTCTGTGCGGCGGACGCTTCTGTCATTAATTTCCTTCGACACAACGCAAGACCATATATTTTCAGCGCAAGTATCACGCCAGCGGCGACCGCTTCGGCTTTGGCTGCGCTTGAGATCATGAAGAGCGAGCCTGAGAGAATGGATCACCTCTGGAAGATCACCAAGATGGCTTTGGAAGGTTTCAGAAACATGGGATTCGAGATCGGACACACTGAGACGCCGATTATCCCTCTTTTCATCCGTGATAATGAGAAGACCTTCTTGTTTACCAAGTTGCTCTTCGAGGAGGGAATCTTCGTTAATCCGGTTGTGAGCCCTGCGGTTCCTTCTGATGACACATTGGTTCGTTTCTCCTTGATGGCTACCCATACCGAGGAACAAGTGGCGATCGCATTGGAGAAGATTGGTAAGATCGGTAAGCAGTTGGGTGTTATCGCCTAATTGACGATCTCCCTTTTGAGGAATATAAATAGCGTCCATACGGGTGTAGACTTGTATGGACGTTTTGTGAAAATATAATTGCAATAATTAAAACGTTTAAGTGATGAACTATTGGTTTGAATGTAAGGTTTCTTATACGAAGCTAGACGATTCTGGCAAGAATAAGAAGACGTCAGATATCTATTTGGTGGATGCGCTCTCCTTTACGGAGGCGGAACGACGCATTACCGAGGAGATTACTCCATTCGCTTCTACTTTTGAGAATGGTGTCTTTACAATAGACGGTATCAAGCATGTGAAGATTGGAGAGATTTTTGGTGAGGAGATTGAATGCGAGAAGTGGTATAGATGCAAGGTGAACTTTGTGACTGTTGATGAGGTTTCCGCCAAAGAGAGAAAGGTCTCTTCTGTGATTTTGGTACACGCGGACGATATGCAGGAGGCCTTTAAGAATTTGAAGGAGGGGTTGAAGGACACTATCTCCGATTGTGACATCGTGAGCATGGCGGAGACTGCCATCGCCGACATCATCCATTTCTCTGTGCCTGCTTGATGATTAAGGATAGAATCATAGAGTTGACAACCGCTATGCCAGCTGGCGCCCGTTTGTTGGCTGTCTCCAAATACCATCCCGTTGAGGCGATACAAGAGGCCTATGATGCGGGACAAAGGTTGTTTGGAGAGAGTAGGGTGCAAGAGGTGATCGCCAAGAAGGATCAATTGCCTGCTGACATCGAGTGGCACTTTATTGGTCATTTGCAGACCAATAAGGTGAAACAGTTGGTGCCGTTCGTCAGCTTGATTCACGGCGTGGATACGGTCCATTTGTTGCAGGAAATTGATAAACAGGCTGCGAATTGTGGCCGTGTTGTTGATTGTCTGCTGGAGGTCCATGTCGCCCAAGAAGAGTCTAAGTTCGGTTTTACGCCATCAAGCGTTTTGTCTTTCTTCTCGTCGGGAGAGTTCCGACAATATTCCCATGTGAGAATACTTGGTATCATGGGAATGGCTTCTCATGTGGACGATGAATCCATGATCCGAGCCGAATTTAGGACGCTTCGTGACTTGTATGAGGAGGTGAAGGACAATTATGCCTCTTGGTTTAGAGAACTCTCCATGGGTATGTCTGGCGACTATCAGATTGCCTTGGAGGAAGGAAGTACGATGGTTCGTATCGGAACCTATATTTTTGGAAACAGATATTAATTGGAAATTTACGAGTTGGAAAAGCCATGGGAAGCCATGGCTTTTTTTGTTTTCCTGTGGTGGGTAAGGTGTGCGCTTTCTTCCTCGTTTTGTTGAAACCCTCCCTTTTTTCTCATTTTTATGCTGTTTGTGCAAAAAAAATACGCACAAAAGTTTGTTGCGTGTGCATTAAAGATATATATTTGCACAAAATAACTAAAAGTGAGTAGTATGGCGAGTGGTTTTATCCGTTACTTTGAGCGTGCGATTCCCGAGTTTTGGGATTTGCCAGCCATGACTGATTACATTTCTAAGAGTTCGTTTACCTATCAGCAAGTGGGAGAGGAGATCGCGAAACTCCATATCCTGTTTGAAGAACTGCACATTCAGCAAAACGACAAGATCGCGCTTGTGGGTAGAAATACGCCGCAATGGGCCATCACATTCCTCGCCACCATCACTTATGGTGCGGTTATCGTTCCTATTCTACAAGATTTCCATCCCAATGATGTGATGCATATCATCAACCATTCGGAGTCTAAATTACTCTTTTTGAGTGATAACCAATGGGAGAACTTGGAGGAGGAGAAAATGGCTGACATTCGTGGTGTATTCTCCATCACTGATTTCAGATGTGTATATCAGGCTCCAGGCGAGAGCATCCAAGCGTTTATGAAGCAGTTGCCGTCCATCTTCGCGGAGAAGTATCCGAATGGCTTCCGTAAGGAGGATGTGAAGTATGCGCAAAAGGATGACGAAGAGTTGGCTGTGCTCAATTATACCTCCGGTACGACAGGTTACAGCAAGGGTGTGATGTTGACGGGAGAGAACTTCTGTGGCAATCTGGATTTCGCGGGAATGACCAATTTGGTGGGAAGAGGACACCGTATCTTGACCTTCTTGCCTTTGGCCCATGCTTATGGCTGCGCTTTCGATTTCTTGTCGCAGATCGCTTATGGCGGACACATCACTTTCTTGACCAAGGTCCCTAGTCCGAAGGTGCTGTTGAAGGCGATGGAGGAGGTGAAACCATCCTCAATTTTCACCGTGCCATTGATTATTGAGAAGATATATAAAAACAATATATTGCCAAAGTTGAACAAGACTTCCATGAAGTTGATCACGAATATTCCGCTTGTCTCCACGAAGGTTTATGCGGAGATTCGTAAAACGCTTGTGAAGACTTTCGGCGGAGAGTTCAACCAAATGGTGATAGGCGGTGCTCCGATTAACCGAGAGGTGGAGGATTTTCTCTTGAAGATCAAGTTCCCTTTTTCTGTGGGATATGGTATGACAGAGTGTGCTCCGCTCATCAGTTTTGAGCGTTGCGATACCTATTCGCCACACTCCACGGGCCGTGTGATTCCTGGTATGGAGGCTCGTATCGATTCTACGGACCCTAGAAACGTTCCTGGAGAGATTCAGGTGAGGGGTAGGAATGTGATGAAGGGCTATTACAAAAACGAGGAGGCTACGGCCGATGCCTTCACGGAGGATGGTTGGATGAGAACGGGTGATATGGGTGTTTTGGATGATGCGGGATTTATCTACATCAAGGGACGCTCAAAGACCATGATTCTAGGTCCTTCGGGACAAAATATATATCCGGAAGAGATTGAGGCGAAACTCAATAACCTGCCGTTTATCTCGGAGAGTATCGTAATGATGCGCAACGAGAAGTTGATGGCGCTGGTTTATCCTGATTCGGCGGCTATGGACGAGATGGGTGTGCAGTCCAAGGACTTAGACGCAGTCATGGAGGAGCATCGTAAACGTTTGAATGAGCAATTGGCCGCATACGAACGTTTGACCGCCATCAAGATTCATCCCACGGAATTCGAAAAGACGCCGAAGAAATCCATTAAAAGGTATCTTTATGAGAACGTGTGATGTGTGAGATAGAGAGTTAATGTGGTATTTTTATAAAATCAGTAGGGGAAAGTTTTTTTCGAGTACCCGTAAATTCTATTATTTATTTACAATCAAATGAAAAATTACGAAGGAAGATTCAACCAAATGTTGGAGAAGTCAATTCGCGAGAACTGGAATGAGCCAGCCTTGACGGATTATGTGTCGGGAGAGACATACAGCTACAGTCAACTAGCGAGCGCGATTGAGGAGATGCACATCCTCTACAAGGAGATGGGCATTCAACCTAACGATAAAATAGCATTGGTTGGAAAAAATACTCCTGAGTGGGGTATTGTGTTCCTGTCAGCAGTTACATATGGAGCGATCATCGTTCCTATTCTTCAAAATTTCCCGGTGAATGACATTCACCATATCGTGAACCATTCAGAATCCTCATTGCTTTTCGTGAGCGATAATTTTAAGGACCAAATCTTGGAGGATAATATCAAGAACGTGAAGGCTATCTTCTGTTATTCGGAGAAGTCTTGCTTGTTCCAGAGATCACAATATTCTTTCCCATTGGAGATCCAATCTTTGCGTGATGCTTTGAATAAGAAGTTCCCTAACGGTATGCAACCTTCTGATGTTGTCTATGCGGACAAGTCTCCACGTGAGGTATTCTCCATCAACTACACCTCTGGTACGACTGGTTTCAGCAAGGGTGTGTTGCAATTGATCGACAACATTACCGGAAACATCGGATTCATTGATGAGAAGGGATTGTCAAAGAAGGGCAACAAGATTTTGACCTTCTTGCCTTTGGCTCACACGTACGGATGTACATTGGATTTCCTTTCACAGGTTTCCAACGGCGCGCATATCACTTTCTTGAATAAGGTCCCTGCCCCTAATGTCTTGGTTAAGGCATTCGGAGAGATTCGTCCAAGCGTGATCTTCACTGTGCCATTGGTGGTGGAGAAGATTTTCCGTGCGGTGGCTGAACCTATCATCAAGAAGGCGGAGGAAGAGATGTCGCAGGAGCAAGTGGAACAAACCGTTTATCCACAGGTTCGCGAGAAGTTGATCCAGTTGTTTGGTGGTCAATTCAAGCAAGTAGTTGTCGGTGGCGCTCCTTTGAACGCTGATATCGAGGCTGCCCTCAAGAAGATCAAGTTCCCGTTCTGTGTGGGTTATGGTATGACAGAGTGCTCTCCATTGATCAGCTTCGTCGATATGGACCACTTTGTGACGAAGTCAGTGGGTGTTACCCTTCCTAATTTGGAGGTGCGCATCGATTCCGAAGATCAAGAGAATGTTGTTGGCGAGATCCTCGTAAAGGGACAAAATGTCATGGGTGGTTACTACAAGGATCCTGATACCACCGCCAATGTGATCGACAAGGATGGTTGGTTGCACACGGGTGACTTGGGTACATTGGACAAGAAGAACAATCTCTTCATTAAGGGACGTTGCAAGACCATGATTTTGGGCCCTTCTGGACAAAATATCTATCCAGAGTCTTTGGAGGCTAAGTTTAACAATATGCCATACGTTTCAGAGTGCTTAGTTATTCAAGGCGAGAAAGGATTGGTCGCTTTGGTTTATCCTGACTTCAAGGCCATGGACGAGAACCACTTGGATGAGAATGGCGTGATGACGATTATGGAGGAAAACCGCAAGAAGTACAACCAAATGGTTGCCAACTACGAGCAAGTTTCTGAGATCCGCCTATATCCGAATGAGTTTGAGAAGACGCCAAAGAAGTCTATCAAGCGTTATTTGTACGAGAGCAACGGCAAGAAGTGATTTTTATACTTGTAGATCGAATGAGAAAGGGATGGAGTGGCGCTTCATCCCTTTTTTAGTTTCTTAACATCTTAACTATTGCGTGGATTTACAAATTTCCTAACTTTGTTTATGTGTATATAATATTTGGACAATCTAATTGGTTACGCGTATGGAAAATGAAGAGATTGTATATGATTATGTGAAATCGATTGCCGATGAGCAATCTCGTAAGAATGAAACGATTTCCCGTGCCGATGTGGCATTTGTTCTTCAAGAGAAGTATAAAGTGAAATGTGGCGACGGCCTCTCATTGAGCGGTGCGATCTACCATGCGTATGAGAAGTATGGCAAGGATGACGCGATCCGCCGCTGGATTGTAACCAATACAGGTGAAAAGAGTGTCGTGGAGGAGTATGAGTTGAACGCTCATCTGAATCAAGGCGATACGGAACGTGCTATTGCGGTGGCTGAAAAGAACCTGAATGATGCCCAGGCTTTGATCGATGAGGCGAAGCAGCGTGTGGCCGATGTGTTGAAGATTGAGTTGGCCCAAGATGCGGCTGCTCTCAACAAGTGGCTGCAGGGTACTGGCGGCATGGAGACGATTAAGAGCAAGAGTGCTGCCTTGATGGATAATTACGGCAAAATGGTGGCGAGTTACAATGCGGCCGAGAGTGGTGTGAAGAATGATATCCACGACTTTGTCTCTTTGCGTAGCGAGGTGAATAATCGTTTTGTGAAGTATGCCAATGCGTTGGTGGATATTTTTGGAGATTCCATCAAGGTGGTCGCTCCGGATTTGTTCAACTTTGACAATGTCCAATATTTGGATACGGCGGAGATGCAGCGGCATGCCCAATTGGAGTACCATAAGTTGGATCAAAATTGCACGTTGTTATTGGGCGAAATCGCCTCTCATTATAGCGATACGTTGAGCCAAGTGCCTGTGTGGTTGAAGATGGGCAAAGACGTGGGAAAGAAGAGCGGTGTCTATGGCTCATTGGCGGTCGGCGCCGTATCCTTCCTTAACCATTGGTTGAGCGCGCAA
This sequence comes from Paludibacteraceae bacterium, assembly GCA_045601045.1. Lineage (GTDB taxonomy): Bacteria > Bacteroidota > Bacteroidia > Bacteroidales > Paludibacteraceae > UBA1181. The sequence continues at coordinate 13,996 of JAZRZA010000043.1, read as the reverse complement.
GAGAAGACCGCGCGGATGCAAAACGAGTATGTGAATTTTGAGAAGAGTGTGAAGCGTGACCGTCAGCAGATGGATGGAGACATGATGCGTCTCATGACGGTGCATAAGGTGATGAACGATCTCTACATCCCGCGTGCCGCGACATTTGCCAGAAAGAGCGAAGAGGTGATGTCGGATGATTTGAAGCAATTGCTCAATAGCCTTTATGCGGACGAGGGTGTCTCCAAGTTGGTGAAACTTCGTGACGAGTTGGTCGATGAGATGAAGCGTCTGGAACAGAGCATGAATGATCACAGCGAGAATATCTCCAAATTTGAAATCCAGATTGCGGATATACAAGGCATGCTGAGCGCGCAGAAGGAGAATTACCAGAAGGCGATGGCTCGTAAACCTGCTGAACCAGGTATGCTGAAGCGATTCTTCACCTTCGGTATGGCGCAGAAGGAATACGGAAGGAAGTTGTTGGCGTGGGATGAACAAGATGGAACCTTGGCGAACGCTTATGAGGACGCGATGATGGATTTGGATGAGGGCAAAGAGGATTTGAGCTCACATTCCAAGAGTCTGGAGGCGGATAAAGCCGCTTATGAATCCGCCAAGAAGAGATTGTTGGCGTTGAATAAGGAGATAAAGGAGAAGATTTGCGCCACACCAGCGCAAAAGAGCGCCGCTTTGGGTCATTTGAAGAATTTGGTCACCTTGTTGCATGCGGGTAAAAAGATCATGGAGAGCCGATTGGATGATCAATTGGTAAATGTGGTCGTGCCAAAGGAGCTGGCGGATGTCGCGCCTCTTCCGTCTGAAATCGAGACTGGATTGAAGGGCTTCGTGGAGAATGTGTGCTCCGAGGTGAAGAAGAGTGGCGGCGAGGTGGCCCACGCGGTGATGCAGGAGTTTGGTTTGTCCGACAATGGCGAGAAGGGCGAGGCCTCTATATCGGTGAATGTGGCGGTCGATAAAGCAGCTGATTTGATTAAGAGTTGGAGCTATATGCAGACAGAACAGATGAAGTCGCAATTGACAGATGCGGTTTATCGCCAGGAGATGGATCGTATGAAGCGTGAATTCCAAGAGACGATGGCCTCCTTGAACAAGGAGAGCGATGCGCTTGTGGAGGTGATGAAACGTGCTAATACAGCTACGGATAAAGAGAACCTTCGTCAAGCTTTGATTGATCTTGCCGGCGTCGACGCTTCTCAGTTGACCGAAGCCGATTTGGATGATATATTAGCTGGCAAGAAGCAAATAGAGATTTAACGAAAGAATTTTATAGACGGAGGCCGTTATGTCCAATTTAAGACGCGAGAAAACACGAAAGAAGTTTGGCTTTGATACTGAAAGGGATTTTTCCCGACAGGAAAAGGTCAAACAGGTTGCTCGCGCGCACCGTGAAGTGGAGGAAGATAGGCGTAAGGAGATTGAGAGCAATCCCTTGTATAAGACGCTGATGAAGGGTGCTTTAGGATTTGACGTCGCGGATGGTCTGATGGGTTTCTTGGAGGTGGGAGGCGATATCCTCTCGGCTGTGTTGTCGTTGACCTATGTGGCGCTGAGCCTCTTTGTGGTGCGTTCGCTCCGTCTGACGATGGCGGTGTTCATTGTTGTGGTGATAGATTTAGCGATTGGCATGGTGCCCATGGCGGGCATGTTGCTAGATATCGTCTTTTGCGGTAACTATATCAATCGCACTTTGATCAAGGGTTTCGTTGAGGGGGATAAGAAGGCGAAACGTCGTGTGAATCTGATTTCCATGGTGGGATTTTCTGTTTTGCTGTTGGTGTTCTGCTTTTGGATTTTCCTATTTCTATTTGCGGGAGATAAGGCGTTCCATCTTTTCTCGTGAAAGACAAAGTTGTAGTTTTGTGGTGTGGAGGAGTGTTATTAGTCTCCGCACCACCTTTTTTTATTGTAAATGAATCTAATTTTGATGCTTAGTTTTTTGGCGATTAGAGAACAATTAGAGTTGAAAATTACTATCTTTGAAAGATTTTTGAGAAAGAATAAATAAAATAGTATAGATTATGTCAGATTTGAATTTGGATTGGGCGAACCTGAAGTTCGGATACATGAAGACCGACTACAATGTTCGTTGCTACTACAGAGATGGTGCGTGGGGAGAGATTGAGATGAGCTCCGAAGAGACCATTAATCTTCACATGGCCGCTACTTGTCTCCACTATGGACAAGAGGCTTTCGAGGGTTTGAAGGCTTATCGTTGCAAGGATGGTAAGATCCGTATCTTCCGTATGGAGGCTAATGCGGAGCGTATGCAATCAACTTGCCGCGGTATCTTGATGCCGGAACTTCCAACCGAGAAGTTCTGTGAGATGGTCAAGAAAGTAGTGAAGGCTAACGAGAGATTCTTGCCTCCTTACGAGAGTGGCGCTTCCCTTTATATCCGTCCGCTTTTGATCGGTACGGGCGCCCAAGTAGGTGTTCACCCTGCTAACGAGTATCTTTTCATTATCTTCGTGACGCCAGTAGGTCCATATTTCAAGGGCGGTTTCGCTGCCAATCCATACGTGGTTATCCGTGAGTATGACCGTTCGGCTCCTCTCGGAACAGGTATCTACAAGGTGGGTGGTAACTATGCCGCAAGCCTTTTGGCTAACAAGAAGGCCCACGATTTGGGTTACTCTTGCGAGTTCTATTTGGATGCAAAAGAGAAGAAGTATATCGATGAGGCTGGTGCTGCAAATTTCTTCGGTATCAAGAACAATACCTACATCACTCCAAAATCATCATCCATCCTTCCTTCCATCACCAACCGTAGCTTGATGCAGTTGGCTGAGGATCTAGGGTTGAAGGTGGAGCGCCGTCAAATTCCTATCGAGGAGTTGGAGACAATGGAGGAGGCTGGTGCATGCGGTACAGCAGCTGTAATCAGCCCTATCGCTCGTATCGATGACTTGGAGATGAACAAGTCTTATGTGATCGCTAAGGATGGTAAGCCAGGCCCAATCAGCAAGAAGTTGTATGAGAAGCTCCGTGGCATCCAATATGGCGAGGAACCAGATGTTCATAACTGGGTGACTGTAATGGACTAACCTCGACGTGTAGTATGTCATAAAAACTTATACGTCCTCTGTGGACGATAGACCAGCCCCGTATGTCATAGGATGTACGGGGTTGTTTGTATGAGGAGATTTCCTATCTTTGTTACATTGTATTAGATGAAAACATAAAACACTATTAAGCGTAAAACTATGATGAAAAAAGAATTGATTACAATGTGCTTTGTCGCACTGTCGAGCGTCTCGGCATTGGGTGCCATTACCCCCAATCCATTATTGAGCCGAGGTCTCCCCGCCTATACCAGTGAAGGGGTAAATTCCTATATCACGGATGGTGATCTGACCAATTGGAAACAGTGTACCGCCAAGGAGATTGCTTTTGAAGTGGGAGAGGGGCCTTCCCGTCTCTTCCTGACGTGGGAATCCTATGGTGATTGCGCTTGGGCGACTGACTTCACCTCCAATTGCAGCCATAGCGGAACGCCTTATCGCAATTTCAAAGTGTATGCCTCTGCCAATTCTACGGATGGTACGGATGGTGATTGGATCTTGTCTGCGGAGGTGAAGGACAATGTAGTGATGTCCAGAGGAATATTTGTCCCTTTCGAGGGAATGTCATGGCTACGTTTGGTGAGTGAAGAGGAGGTGGGTCAACTGCTTGAGGTGGAGATTTTTGATGCCTCGGTTGCCGCCGTCGATACTTGGTTCTTTATGGGTACCAGTATCAGCCAAATGGGTCTTAAACAACAGGATACCGATTCTACCACCGCTGATATCATCCATGCACGTTTCCCTGCTTATACCCCTGCCATGTTGCGAGGTGGCATAGGTTGTATCAATAGTACGGAGGTGGTTAACCATTTGGATGATTATCTTCGCTATGCGGGCAATGTGAAATATTGGGCCATCGAGATGGGCACCAATGATGCGTGGGGTGGCGGTGATTGGAATGTGGAGAATTTTCGGAAGAATATGCAGACCATCATCGATGCCGCAAAGGAACATGGCATAGAGCCTATTCTAGCACGCATTATCGCCACCAACGAACAAGTGGCTGGTTGGCAAGTCAATCCGAAGTTTTTGGATGTGATCGATGAGCTGACCGAACAGAATCATTTGCATCCGGGCCCGGATTTCTTCACCTACTTTTTGAACCATCCTGAACAATTGGCTTCGGACGGAGTCCATCCCAATGGACAAACATTAGGTGGCCAGGCCATGCATCATCTTTGGGCGGAGGCGTTGGCACCGATCTATGCGGAGAACATTGCGCAGGAGAGTGGTTGGATTGATTCGGAAGAGATGCGCCCCGTCTCACCCATCCTTTCTGTGGAAGGATCAGAGATTAAACTATCCCATTTGCCTGCGAATGTTAAGGTGGAGCTCTTTGATCCATCGGGGGTTGTCGTGGAACGATTTTTTGTCTCTAATGTGGATCATGTTGTGCTTCCCTCTCGTTTGCCGGCTGGCCTTTATGTGCTTTTAGCGAAATGGGAAGAGGGTATGATTTCCCGACAGGTGGTTATTCGGTAATTCGGGAAGGATACTCTTGTTTAAACAAAAAGCGTCAGAATCGATCGATTCTGACGCTTTTTGAGTTCCTTTGTGTTTAAGCTTTTTTCGTCTTCTTAGCCGTACTTGCCTTTGCGGTAGAACTCTTGGCCTTGGTGGTCGAGCTCTTCGCTTTGGTGGTACTCTTCTTGGTGGTTGAACCCTCGCTTTCGGTTGAGGCTGCCTTGGCTCTTCTTGCAGGCTTTTTCTCTCCCTGCTCTTCGATGAGTTTCTTGCACTCCTCTACGGTTAGCTCAGCGGGTACCGCACTCTTTGGTATCTTGTAGTTGGCACCGTTGTAGGCGATGTATGGACCGAATCGGCCATTGCAGATCTCGATGCCTTCCGCCTCGAATACCTTGATGAATTTATTACGCTCTTGCTCGCGCTTCTCCTCGATCAATTCGATGGCCCGCTCTGGAGAGATCTCCATAGGGTCGTCTGTCTTCTTCAAAGAGAAATATTTTCCGTCGTGCTTTACGTATGCGCCGAAGCGGCCTACGCCCACACTCATCATCTTAGATTCGTACTCGCCCAAATCGCGAGGCAACTTGAAGAGTTCCATCGCCTCCTCCAACGTGATGGTTTCGATGGATTGGTTCTTCCTAAGAGAGGCGAAGCGAGGCTTCTCCTCGTCCTCTGCGCTGCCGACTTGGACCACTGGACCAAAACGGCCGATCTTAGCTGAAACGGGTTTGCCAGAGATTGGGTCTGTTCCAAGAATGCGTTCTCCCACCTTGCGTTCTGATTTCTTGCCGGAATCCTCCACCATTGGGTGGAAGTGCTTGTAGAAGGTGTCGATGGTGGAGGTCCACTCCACGCTTCCCTCAGCCACATCGTCGAACTCCTTCTCCACGTTGGCGGTGAAGTTGTACTCCATGATGTCTGGGAAATATTCGATCAAGAAGTCGTTTACCACGATACCTGTATCGGTAGGGAAGAGCTTGGCGCGCTCCGTTCCGTAAACTTCCGTCTCGGTTTTCTCTGTGATCTTATTGTTTTGTAGAATGATGGTCTCGTAATTTCTGGTGGTACCCTCTTTGTCTCCACGCTCCACATAACCTCTGTTTTGGATGGTGGTGACGGTGGTCGCATAGGTGGATGGACGGCCGATGCCCAAATCCTCCATCTTCTTCACAAGGCTCGCCTCGGTGTATCTTGGCGGGCGTTGTGTGAAACGCTCCACCGCTTGTGCCGATTGACATTGCAGTTTTGCGCCGACAGCCAAGTTAGGAAGCAATGCACCCTCCTCTTGGTCGGCGTCGTCGTCGGATGATTCCATGTAAACCTTTAGGAATCCGTCGAATTTCAACACCTCACCCTCTGCCATAAAGTGACGCTTCTCGCCTGAAACATCCACAGTGACGATGGTCTTTTCCAATTCCGCATCTGCCATTTGAGAGGCGATGGTGCGTTTCCAGATGAGTTCGTACAAGCGTTTCTCTTGAGCGGTGCCATCGATGGTGTGGTTGCTGATATAGGTCGGACGAATCGCTTCGTGCGCCTCTTGAGCGCCCTTAGCCTTCGTTTGGTATTGTCTGACCTTCACGTAGTTCTCGCCCGCCATATTCATAATCTCCTCTTTTGCTGTGCCGAGTGCCAAGTTGGATAGGTTGACGGAGTCGGTACGCATGTAGGTGATCTTTCCTGACTCGTAGAGGCGTTGCGCCACCATCATGGTTTGCGAAACGGAGAAGCCCAACTTTCTGGAAGCCTCTTGCTGGAGCGTAGAGGTGGTGAAAGGAGGCGCCGGACTCTTCTTCGCCGGCTTCTTCTCTATGTTTTTGATGGAGAACTGGGCGTTTTTGCAACGCTCCAAAAATGCGATGGTCTCCTCTTTGGTCTTTAACCTTTCTGAAAGTTCAGTGTGGAGGATAGCCTCTTTGCCCTCCGTGTCGACAACGGTGAAGACCGCTTGCACGCGGAAGGAGGCCTCCGCCTCGAATTTTTGGATTTCACGCTCTCTATCGACAATCAATCTTACGGTGACGGATTGTACGCGTCCCGCAGAGAGGGATGGCTTCACTTTCCTCCACAAAATAGGGGAGAGCTCGAAACCTACGATTCGGTCCAATACGCGGCGGGCCTGTTGCGCGCAGACGAGGTTGTCGTCGATGTCGCGCGGATGCTCGATGGCGTGGAGAATCGCCTCTTTCGTAATCTCGTGGAATACAATTCTTCTGGTCTTATCTTTTTGCAAACCAAGCACTTGGTATAGGTGCCAAGCGATTGCCTCTCCCTCGCGGTCCTCATCGGATGCGAGCCAAACAATCTCAGATTCTTTCGCTTTTTTCTTCAACTCGGTCACCAACGCTTTTTTGTCCGCTGGTATTTCGTAGTCTGGTTCGAAGTTATGTTCGATGTCTATGCCTATGCCCTTCTTTTTCAAATCACGTATGTGTCCAAAGCTGGACAATACGGTGAAATCTTTGCCTAAAAACTTCTCTATGGTTTTAGCCTTTGCGGGGGACTCGACAATAACTAAATTTTTCTGCATAATTATCCTTTGAATTTCGAAATCGGGGGCAAAGATACAAATTAATTATGAATTATGAATTTTGAAATTTTATTTAAGGATTGTATTATTCTAAACCTATGCAACGAATAGGCGTAGGTTTGCAATTCCTTTGCATTGTCATCCAATGATAATGGGTTCATGATTGTTGATGATATTCCGTGTAAAAATCACGGACGGAGTGTGAATAATCGGGAAATTTTTTTAAATTTGTCCCAATATCTAACTTTAAAATATTTATAGAAAAATGGCAGAAGTAATTCAACCATCCAGTGACAAGCTAAAAGCATTGCAACTTGCGATGGAAAAGATTGAAAAAGACCATGGAAAAGGCACCATCATGAAGATGGGCGACAGCAAAGTGGAAGAGATACCTGTAATTTCAACTGGTTCTATTGGCTTGGACCTCGCGTTGGGCGTCGGCGGATACCCAAGGGGAAGAGTCATTGAGATATTTGGTCCGGAATCATCAGGAAAGACCACCCTCGCTATCCATGCGATCGCGCAAGCACAGAGAAATGGCGGTATCGCCGCGATTATCGATGCGGAGCACGCCTTCGACCGCTTCTATGCGGAGAAGTTGGGCGTGGATGTCAACAACCTTTTGATTTCCCAACCAGACAATGGTGAGCAAGCTTTGGAGATTGCTGATCAATTGATCCGCTCCTCAGCTTTGGACATCGTGGTGATCGACTCTGTGGCGGCTTTGACGCCAAAGGCGGAGATCGAGGGCGATATGGGAGACTCGAAGATGGGCTTGCAGGCTCGTTTGATGTCCCAAGCGCTCAGAAAATTGACAGGTACCATCAACAAGACCAATACCACTTGTATCTTCATCAATCAATTGCGTGAGAAGATCGGAGTCATGTTCGGAAATCCTGAGACGACTACTGGTGGTAACGCCTTGAAGTTCTATGCCTCTGTTCGTTTGGACATTCGTAAGATTGGTCAATTGAAGGATGGCGAGAATGTGATTGGTAACCAAACGAGAGTGAAAATCGTTAAGAATAAAGTGGCGCCTCCGTTCAGAAAGGCCGAGTTTGACATCATGTTCGGAGAGGGAATCTCGAAGATCGGTGAGTTGATCGATATGGGTGTTGAGTTCGGTATTATCAAGAAGAGCGGTTCGTGGTTCAGTTACGGAGAGTCTAAGTTGGCTCAAGGACGTGACGCTACCAAGGATTTGCTCCGAGACAACCCTGAATTGGCCGACGAGATCGAGGTCAAGGTGCGTGAGGCCGCTAAAAAAGCGAAAGCATAATTTGAATGGGACAGATCGTAAAGACTGAAATCTATGAGGAGTGGGCAGTCCTGGTGGGACTGATCACTCCTTCTCAAAAAGAGCAAAAAGCGAAAGAGTATATGGATGAGTTGGCCTTCCTTGCGGAGACGGCCGGCGCTCATCCTGTGAAAACTTTTTTCCAAAAAGTGGATGGACCGAATTCCAATACGTTCGTCGGCCCTGGAAAATTGGAGGAGATCCGTGATTTCATCAAGGATCAGGAGGAGAGTGAACACCCGATTGGATTGGTTCTTTTTGATGATGAACTTTCTCCTAAGCAACTTCGAAACATTGAGAAGGAGCTCTGTGTGAAAGTGTTGGATCGAACCAGTTTGATTCTTGACATCTTCGCGAAACGTGCGCAAACCTCCCATGCGAAGACGCAGGTGGAGTTGGCGCAATATCGCTATTTGTTGCCTCGATTGACGGGTATGTGGACCCACTTGGAGCGTCAACGAGGTGGTATCGGTATGCGTGGTCCGGGTGAGACCCAGATCGAGACGGACCGTCGTATCATCCTTACCAAGATCTCTTTGCTCAAAGAGGAGTTGATCCATATTGATCAACAAAAAACGACGCAACGTAAGAACCGAGGAAAAATGGTTCGGGTCGCCTTGGTGGGTTACACCAATGTGGGTAAATCGACCATCATGAATGCCATCAGCAAGTCGGACGTGTTTGCGGAAAACAAACTTTTCGCCACCTTGGATACGACGGTGCGGAAGGTCACCGTAGAGAACCTCCCATTCCTTTTGACCGATACGGTAGGTTTCATCCGTAAGTTGCCGCACGATTTGGTGGAGTCGTTCAAATCAACGTTGGATGAGGTGCGCGAGGCGGATCTTTTGGTGCATGTGGTGGATATCTCGCACCCAACCTTCGAAGATCAGATCGCCGTGGTGGAGAAGACTTTGAAGGATATCAATTCGGCGGATAAGCCGACCATCATCGTCTTCAACAAAATCGACGCCTTCACCTATACCCCGAAAGAGGAGGATGACTTGACGCCGATGACGAGGGAGAATATCAGCCTCGATGAGCTGAAAAAGACGTGGATGTCGAAGATGCAGGAGAATTGCATATTCATCTCCGCGAAGGATAAGACCAATTTCGAGGAACTTAAAGATTTGCTTTACCGAAAGGTGAAGGAGATTCATGTGACTCGTTTCCCTTATAATGATTTCATATATCAAATATATGACGACAATGCGGAAGAGGTGGAGTAATCCTACCTCTTTTCGTGTTTTATAACTACGTGTTTTATAAAGTGATAAGAATATTCAATTAGAAACGATACATAGAAAACAATGGCACAATATAGAAGTTTGATCGCCTCTGAAATCGAGACGTTGATCGCGCAAGGTTGTAATGCGGATAATTGGGAGAATGTGATGGTATCTGAACGTTTTGACGCGAAACGGGTACGCGAAACGATATTCTCCGGAAAAATTCGTTTGGGCGCGTTTGAGAAGAGCCATACATTGGAGGGCGGTATTGTCCGTCATTCGGGTATTACCCATGCGTCTCTTCATAATTGTGTGGTGGGTGACAATGTCTATATCGGCCGTGTCGCCAATTATATTGCCAACTACGAGATTGGAGAGGGATCCTACATTGAGAATGTCGATATGATGACAGTGGTGGGCAAAAGCTCGTTCGGTAATGGTACGATGGTGGCTGCCTTGAATGAAGGTGGTGGTCGAGAGGTGCCTATCTATGATAATCTCTCCGCGCAAGTCGCTTATCTGATTGCCTTGTATCGCCATAGACCAGTTTTGGTGAAGAGTCTTTGTGATTTAATCTCCCAATATGTGGAGAAGATCTCTTCGGAAATGGGTTCTGTGGGAAAATCGGTGGTGATCCGAAATTGTGGAAAGATCCGCAATGTGAAGTTTGGCGATTGCACCATCGCGGATGGATGTGCCGAGTTGGATAATGGTAGTGTGAATGGTAATCAAGAGGCTCCGGTGAAATTGGGTGTCAATGTAATGGCGCGTGATTTTATCATCGCTTCCGGTAGTGAGATTACTGAGGGCGCGATGATCGATCGCTGCTTTGTGGGACAAGCTTGCCAGATCGGCAAACAATACTCCGCGACGGATACTTTGTTCTTCTCTAACTGCCAAGGATTCCACGGTGAAGCGGCATCTGTATTCGCGGGTCCATTCACGGTGACACATCACAAGTCCAGTTTGTTGATCGCCGGTATGTTCTCCTTTATGAATGCGGGTTCTGGTAGTAACCAGAGTAACCACATGTATAAGTTAGGCCCTATCCACCAAGGTGTTGTGGAGAGGGGTTCCAAGACTACCAGTGATTCTTATGTGTTGTGGCCGGCTAAGATTGGTGCCTTCTCATTGATTATGGGTCGTCATACCAGCCATCCGGATACGACGGATCTTCCATTCTCTTATTTGATCGAGAATTCCAACGAGACGCTTTTGGTTCCAGGTGCCAATTTGCGTAGTGTGGGCACTGTGCGTGATGCGCAGAAGTGGCCGAAACGTGACCGCAGAAAGGACCCTAACAAGTTAGACCAAATCAACTACAATTTGTTGAGTCCATATACGATTCAGAAGATGATGAACGGTATCGAGGTTTTGGAGACCTTGCAGAAACTCTCCGGAGAGGAGTGTGACCGTTACTATTACCACAATACCAGAATCAAGCGTACCTCTCTGTTGAAGGGTATCAAATTATACGATACGGCTATCGTGAAATTCTTGGGTAACTCTATTATCAAACGTTTGGAGGAGACTAAATTCAAGAGCATTGAGGAGATTAGGAAACGTTTGAAGCCTGATATGAAGGATGGCTTGGGCGAGTGGTTGGATATTTCAGGATTGATCGCTCCGAAGCAGATGGTAGGTGATATCTTGGATAAAATAGAAAATAACCAATATGCGTCGGTGGATGACGTCCTCAAGGATTTTATGGCGTTGCATCGTGACTACTATACTTTGGAGTGGACTTGGGCCGCTGAGAAAATCGAAAAACGTCTAGGCAAGAGGATCAGTGAGATTACCGTTACGGATATCATTGGTTTGGTTGAGGCATGGAAGAGTGCGGTCATCTCATTGGATAAGACGCTTTACGAGGATGCCAAGAAGGAGTTCACCCTTACGGTTCAGACCGGTTTCGGTGTGGATGGAGGCGATCTTCGCCGCCAGAAAGACTTCGAGAATGTGCGTGGCGCATTCGACAAGAATACCTTTGTCGTGGAGGTGTTGAAGCATATCGAGGTGAAGGAGGCGCTCGGTAATGAGTTGATTGAGAGAATTAAGAATGTGAAATAATGGAAGCCAAGAAGAACCTTGATCAAGAAATCATTATGGTGGAGTCGGGGAGTTCCTTCCCGATTGCGGTAGTGGGACTTGGATTCGTCTCTATTGCGGGGGCGTTGGCGGTGTTTTTTGTCAAGTTGCACTATGTCTTGACGGTGGATATTTTTAAGCCCTTGCCGAATGTCTTGATGGAGTTTTTCAGGGATGATTTCCCTTGGATGGTTTTGCTCTCAGTGATTGGTGTCATTTTGATGGGCTGCCGCAAGATCACGTGCTTTGATCCGACGAATAAGCGTTACATGCGAGGCGTTCGTCTCTTTTCTTTTAAGAAGGGTACTTGGGAACCTCTCTCAATGGATGATTGCTCCCATATTACATTCCAACGCTATAGGGAGAATATCAACTATACATTCGGAGGATTGCTGAACAAGCATGTGGAGGGGTACGTTTATGATTTAAGGTTTGTCAAAAAGAATGGTAGCTTTGAATCGTTTGTCTCCGCCAGTACCTTCCAGTCCGTTGCCCAAATCGTGAAGTTGGGTAATTTGTTGAGTAAACTCTATGGTGTTCCCTTCTCCGACTATGTGAAGCAGGCGTTGATGAAGAAAAAAGTGGTGGATTTTACCGATGGTGAAGATTGGCCTACTCTCTGATACGCATGCCTGTTGGGACGACCGATACGCGAAGTATTTTGCTGCGTGTGACGAGATTTGGCACGCTGGCGACATCGGTGGCTTGCCTCTCTATGAACAGTTGGAGGGTTTAGGTAAACCGTTGCGTGCCGTTTATGGTAATATAGATGGTCAGGATCTTCGCCGTTTCCTGAAGAAGGTGGAGCATTTCCGTTGTGAGGAGGTGGATGTGCTGATGACGCACATTGGTGGTTACCCAGGGAAATATGCCCCTGGCATGACGAAGCTCTTCGAGGCGTCACATCCTCGTTTGTTTGTCTGCGGACACTCCCATATCCTCAAGGCGCAATTCGATCCTGCCAGACAGATGCTCTGCTTGAATCCTGGCGCCGCGGGAACCTTCGGCTTCCATAAAGTGCGGACCTTGATGCACTTCGTCATTGATGGGGCGGATATCAAGGATTTGGAAGTGATAGAGTTGAGTGAAACGTAAGTCCGACGAAGTCAATTAAGCGTTAAGAAACGGTGTTTTTCTAGATTATAACTGATGAAAGAGCAATTCAAACCCGGAACAATGATATACCCTGTGCCGGCTGCCATGATCTCGTGTGGTAGCCGCGAGGAGGAGTACAACATCTTTACGGCGAGTTGGACCGGAACCGTCTGTACGGATCCGCCGATGTGTTATGTCTCCATCCGTCCCAGTCGTCACTCCTACGATATCATCAAAAGAAACGGAGAGTTTGTCATTAATTTGACCAATGAGGCCTTGGCCCGCGCTACCGATTGGTGTGGTGTGAAGTCGGGTAGGGATTTCAATAAGTTCAAGGAGATGAATTTGACACCGGCTAAAACAGAGGTGATCAATAGTGTGATCATAGAGGAGTCGCCTCTCTCCATAGAGTGTAAAGTGGAACAAATCATTCCGTTAGGTTCCCACGATATGTTTTTGGCCAGGGTGGTGAATGTGCAAGCCGATCGTAAATATTTGGATCCTGAAACGGGCGCCTTCAAACTATCTGACGCGAAACTGATCGCCTACAATCATGGCCATTATTACAAACTGGGGGAACTGATCGGTAAATTCGGTTGGTCGGTGCAGAAGAAGGGGAAGAAGAGGTGATCGTCTCTCCCTTCCTATAACATTTCTATTTCTGTTGCTGTCAATCCGGTGATTTTCGTAATAAGTTCGGTGGATATACCGTTCTTTTTCATCGCTCGAACTGTTTGATGAATGGCTTCGGTTTTACCCTTGATTCTTCCCTCAGCCAATCCTTTTTCTTTGCCCTCTGCCAGACCTTTCGCCAAGCCCTCTTCATGACCCTTCGCCATTCCAATCTCAAAGCCATACTCTTTCATGTCGATCTCATCCTCTAATTTTTTCATGCAGGCTTCGTAGAGGTCGATTTCTTCGTCTGAGAGTGCGGCTGACTCCGCTTTCTTCAGCAGCTTTAGCAGTCCTTCGTCTGCTCTTTCATATACTGATGGGCTAATTCTATCCATATTGCCTAAGTTTTTAAACATTTCCAACCAAATATTCTTGGTGTTAATCTTGCTTTCGTCGAATTGGAAGTGAGGCAAACCTTAGATTTGCAAAGTCATTATTCAAGTTAAAAATTCACCTACAAAATTATAAATTTGTGACGATATAATAGTATTACTAAACAAAGGACAATGGAAGTCGGACGGTTCACAATTTTGGCAAATGGGTAAGACCC
>JAZRZA010000042.1:0-60625 GCA_045601045.1 Paludibacteraceae bacterium | reverse complement strand
ACCTCATCAACCACCTTCTCCTCGTTGCGGTAGTTCCTCAATTGCTCAGGCTGCATGAACTGAATCTGCGCCTCTGAAAGCAACACACCCATGTACGAGTCATTCCATGCCGTATAGCATATCCATCCATAATTGCCCGCTTTATCAATGTATAATGTTTTAGGCAAGACCGTCTGAACCACGATAGGTTGACCAGACGCCAACATCTCATCCACCTGTGCGAGATCTCCCACATAGGCGGTCAACATCATTTTTGAGAACGCCTCAAAAAGTTCCTCCTTTTTCTGGGTATATTCCGCATAGGCCTTTTGTTGAGCAGGGGTAATCCCCTCTTCCACACTACCCTCCAATTCAATCTCCAGATTCTCTAACTTGCCGAAGAAATGGTGTCGCTCCAAGCCTTTCCATGAAGCTTCACAGTCGTGAACAAGCAGACCGATAGTTGGATCGTTGATTTTGTGGAGGTATCGCAGTTCATTATGAGACATTACACGAGGCTCCGATTCGGAAAGTAGCACGGCTATGGTATCGTTTTTATTCCAACAAGCAGAAATGAGCCACCCATAACTACCATCTCTACAGATAAAAATATAATAGACCGTCATCAACTCACGGATGATGTTCTCCGTGGCAGTATCCTTCCGATGGTCTTCATCCAAATCCACCACCCTGAATATCTCCTCAAAGTTCCACCTGAAATAATCTAACATTACGGAAGGAACTCGCTTGATATATTGCTCCTCATTTTTCAGATAGGTTTGGTATGCGTTCCTTTGGATATCAGTGACTCCTTCGTGATTTTCATCCTGAATCCATAAATCGACTTCCTCAGCACTTTCAAACAGAGTGATCCCTAAATGTTTCCACCAAATATGACCACGTTCAAAATAGGATAACCCGTCCAAGCTTGAATCGATTATTTTCTTTGCCATTTTATATCAATTATAAGTTTCTTTAGTTACACCATTATCACTTTGTTGATCCTTAGCAACATTCGACCCAACAACATTACCCTTGACCTTCTCAACATTCTCACCACGCAACGAAGAGTTGGGTGAACTTATCTTATTGCGCTTGGGACAACAATCGATGAATTGCATCCGCCGCCTTCTGCGAAGCGGAATCATGCCCCAAAAGCTCGATCAACTCATCATATCCTCGCATCACTTGGTCGTGGTACGCCTGGGTACGCAAGCGGTCGATCTCCGCACAGAGTTTCTTCACTGTGAAATCCTCGATGACCAACTCTTTGACAAGCCATTTATCTGCGATCAAATTGACCAATGAGATATAAGGCACACGAATAAATAACTCCAAGAAACGGTGGAACAGCCATCCCCCCGACATTTTATAGACCACCACCTGCGGAACACGTAAGAGCGCCGTCTCCAGCGTGGCTGTACCAGAGGTCACCACTGCCAGTTCAGACTGTTGAAGCAACTCATAGGTTTGATTATAGAGCACACGTGCTTTATAGGGAGCCAACAACTCATCATAAACCGTCGCGTCAATGGAGGGGGCACCCGCCACCACCAACTGATATTCAGGGTAACGAGAAGCGGATTCCAGCATGATAGGCAACGAGCTCTTGATCTCCTGCATGCGACTACCTGCCAACAACGCCATGATCGGACGATTGTCCAATTGGTTGCGCTCATTGAAAACCGCTCGGCTCTCCCCTTTGCAACTACGGCCTTCAACAGCATCCACACAAGGATTTCCCACGAAATCAACCTGATAACCACGATCGGCAAACCATTTCACCTCAAAAGGCAAGATAGAGAAAACCTTATCGACATATTGACGGATCGACTTCAATCGATACTCTTTCCAAGCCCACAATTTGGGCGAAATATAGTAATAGACAGGAACGCCAGGAAGATTCTCCTTGACAAATTGGGCCATCTTCAAATTGAAACTGGGATAATCGATCAAAATCAGCGCATCCGGCTTGTATTCCAAAATGGAGGCCTTGCACTGTTTGATGTTACCCAATACCGTGCGGGCGTGCAACAATACCGGGATGAAACCCATAAAAGCCATATCCTTGTAGTGACGCACCATCTTTCCTCCTTGCGCGGCCATCAAATCACCGCCCAGGAAACAGAAATCGGCTGCCTCGTCATTCTTCTTGATGGAGGCCATCAAGTTGGAGGCATGGAGGTCACCGGAGGCCTCTCCCGCTATTAGAAAGTATCTCATGCCTTAAAACTTATGCAATATGGATGAACAGAAAAGCGGTCATAAGCAACGAAGCCACGATCACACCATAATTGGCCTTCCACTTTTCCAATTTATACAGCACAAAGAATAGTATCAGATTGGGAATGATCGCCGTCATCATAATGGATTGGAAGTTACTGCTGTCATAGACACGCTTCAACAACTCCTCGATGCCCAAATCAGGCAACTCCGAAAGGGTCACCAACCGAATGGTGATGATAGAGAGAAGAACTGAACCTATGAAACCAGTGAAGAAATTATCAAGAAGGTCGAACTTCTTCTTGTCGTTCAACCAATCTTCGTCAAAATGATCCTCCACCATGTGGTCCTCGATCATCTTCTCTTCGATCTCATCCATCTCGTCATCATCCTCAAGATGGTCTTTATCCAAGTAATCTTCGTTGTATTTGTCGTTTGCCATAATCAAAAATATTTATCGCTAACACTTGCTTATCCAAGTCTCAGCGGCTTGTTATTTTTACGTAAGAATTCATAATCGGTGCGGTCCACTTTGATAGGAACGATCGAAACCATCTGGTGCGCCAACGCCCATTGATCCGTGTCTTGCGAATTAGGCTCCCTATCCTCAAAATAGCCCGCTAAAGTGTACGAATGGGGATCCTCCGCAAGAGGAACATACTCTTCGCTCCACCTCGCGTCCGCCTCGCGGCAGTAGCGGGCCTCCTTAATCTCTCCGTAAGGGAAATTCACATTGATCATCGTACCCAACGGAAGTGGCTCATTCAGAACACTTTCTATGATGGATTGGATGTAAGGAACCGCCGTATCGATATCCAAAACCTTATCCATCTGTGTGCTGGAAAAGGCAATTGAGGAGACATGGTTGATGCATCCCTCCATGGCCGCGCCAATTGTACCGGAATAGACCGCGTTCACGGAGGCGTTGGAGCCATGGTTGATACCCGACAAAAGCAGATTGGGTTTCTGCTCTTTAAAGAGCGTATAGAAGGCTAATTTCACGCAATCGGCCGGCGTACCATCGCAAGAATAGACAGTCATACCCTCCTCTTCCGACACCTTGGTAAGCTTCAAAGGGACACCACCCGTAATCGCGCTTGACTTGCCCGACTGCTGACGGACAGGGGCGACAATGACCACATCACCCAACTGGCGGGCAATGGCAGCCAATTTCGCGATGCCGTCGGCTTGATAACCGTCGTCGTTTGAAATAAGTATGATGGGTCTATTAGCCATAATCAGTTGTTTATTTTATTCGGTAGCCAAACCAAGAAAGTTTCCGGATCAGACTCCTTGCCATAACGATTCACAGCGGTAACAACCACATTGTATATCGATGATTTCAAATTGTATCGAGAAAGGATCACTTGCGGATCCGTGGTCAAGCAGACAATATTTTTCGGGTTGTCGAAATCGCAATCCTCACTATCTCCAAAGGCATAGACCACATAGTAGGAGATCGCCTCCCCACCCTCGGCGATGACCGGCGACCAAGAGAGCGTATCACCATCCATCCGAACATTCAGCGGGTAAAACGACTCTGGTCCATTACCATGGATAGGTGTCAAGGCGGGATAACGATGGAAATCGGTTTTTAAACTATCCAATAGACCTTGTGGATTCTTCAAGTAATAGGAGGTGCTGTAATAGATCACACCCTCAATATCGACACACTCACGATTGTACCGCAACTGGCGGGCCAACTCATTCGGTGTCTTCCATACCTTCGGTTTATTCACCGCCAAGCCCGACGCGTATAGGCCAAAGTATAAATTGCAATTTTTGTTCACATGCTCACGCCACCAAGGGGCAAGCACCGCATAGTCCGCCACCGTTTTGCCAATCTCCCAATAGAGTTGCGGTGCGATGTAATCAATCCACCCCTTGTCCGACCAAAGGATGACATCAGCGTAGAGGTCGTCGTAGTTGGTGCAGCCCGCCTTCGTATCGGAACCCTTAGGATCTTTCGACTTGTTTCGCCAAACACCGAAAGGGCTAATACCGAACTGAACCCAAGGTTTGGTCTCCAACAACATCTTGTGGATACGCTCCACCACTTGGTTCACATTGTCGCGGCGCCAATCACCCTTGTTCTTAAAACCACGAGGATTCGCCTTAAAAGTGGCATCGTCAGGGAATTCCTTGCCACTGATTGGATAGGGATAGAAATAGTCGTCGAGGTGAAGTCCATCCACATCGTAACGAGTCACCATATCCTTCAACACCTTCAAGAGAAAATCGGCCGTCTCGCTCCTACCCGGATCGAAATAGATCTTCTCCCCATACTGGATAAAGAGTTCCGGCTTTTTGAAATAGATGTGGTTAGGTGCTAGTTTCGCATTAGGCGTATTGGTCACACGGTAGGGATTGATCCATGCGTGCAACTCCATGCAGCGTTTGTGGCACTCCTCCACAGCGGTCTGCAACGGATCGAAATCGGAGGATGGAGCTTTGCCCTGCTCTCCTGTCAACCACTCAGACCAAGGTTCGAGATCAGATTTATACAGTGCGTCGGCGGTAGGTCGTACCTGGAACATGATCGCATTGACACCTGTCCGATGCAACGAATCAATGGTTCGGATTAACTCCTCCTTTTGCTGTTCGGCCAAGGCGGTACGGTCGGTTGGCCAATCAATATTAGCTACGGTAGCCACCCATGCACCGCGCATCTCCCTTTTCTTCTGCGCATGAAGCGAAGATACCGATATAGAGAAAAGCGTGATCAAACATATAAAACCTGATAAAAAACCGTTACTTCTCATGTAATTTCTTGTAAATATATTGGCCCGATTCGGTAAGAATCTTGTTTCGGTCACATTGGCGGATATTACCTTCGTTCCACTTCAAAGCGGCACTTTTGCCACCCTCCGCGCTGAAACTCCAATTGCACCAACTAACCTTTTGACCTCCCAAGTTACCTCCATCGAGGATCTTCATCCACTTGTCGGTCAAGTCTGGACGGAAATTATCCCAACCGCTCGCGTCAGTCGTACCGAACTCCGTCACAAAGATAGGCAAAGTTGCCAATATACAAGGCATGTGACTGGTTGAATCTCCCTCACGCATCGGTGTCATATAATCATGTCCTTTATAAGGAGACGAGGGATCATTGCCATCGTGGTGCGAAGCGGCATAGAAGTGATATGAATACATCAAGTTCTCATAGACATTGCCATTCTCGTCTTGTGGTTCGTTTCCAATCACGACGTGGGCATCCTGGCTCCAATTAGGCGTTCCGCAAATGCAAACCACATCCTTATCGTAACTACGGATAATCTTCAACATATCCTCGCAATAAGGCTTGATATGGTTCGGCCATGTAGTGGAACCGTTATTTGAATTCGGCTCGTTGCACAACTCATAAAGCACATGCTTCTGATTTTGGAAACGACGCGCGCAGTACGCAAAGAAATCTCCCGCTAAATCGACGCCATTGGATGGATGTTTGCGGTATTGTTTCGCCTCCGGATTACCTGGTTTATGAACGTGCCAGTCGACCAAGACATACATACCTTGCTCTCCGCACCACTTCACCACATTCTCCAAGTGGCGGGTTCTATGGGTTTTGTTATAGGCATATCCACCCTCTTCATCCACATAGAATACCAAACGGAAAACAGAACAATTCCAATCTTGACGCAAAGCCTTGATGTTATCCTCCGTGATTTGAGCCACACCGGCCCATTGCAAACCATGGGAACTCATACCTTTTAATTGCACTGGATTACCCTTTTCGTCGCACAAGCAACGCACACCCTTTTCGTTAGGCGCCACCTTCAACTTTCCCCATTTCGCCACAGGGGAATTGACAGGATATTTCATAGGTTCCATAATTTCGCAATTGGTGGCCTCCTCTGTAATGGTACCAATTCCAGACGGTTTTTTCTCTTTTACCTCCGTCCGGGTCTTTTCTGGTGTTATTTCCTCTTTTTTTGTGTTGTCATTGTTACTTCCACAAGCCATCATCACAGTCGCCAAACATGGTATTAGCAATCGTTTCATCATAAGCGTTTGTTATTAATTAATGAAATTACACAAACTTAAACATTTTTTTTCATTTTTTGAACCATAAAAGGACAAAATGAGAAGGCGAAATGGTGATTTTCGAGAGAAAAAAAGCGCCAATTCTCTTTTTTACTTACTCTTGTCAAGTTTGATGGTTCCCAATTGCTTCATCACCTTCATGATCTTTCCCTGACGTTTCATCAAATAGGAAGTCGGATTGGATGGATTATATTTTCTCGGAGCCGGTAAGCTAGCCGCTATCATCGCCGACTGGGCAGCGTTCAAATTCTTGGCGGGTCGCTTATAGTATTTTTGCGAAGCGCTTTCAATGCCATAGATGCCATTGCCCATCTCCGCCACATTAAGATAGACCTCCATGATACGCTCCTTGCTCCAAAGCAATTCAATGAGGCAGGTAAAATAGCATTCCAACCCCTTACGAAACCAAGAACGACTAGGCCACAAGAAGACATTCTTCGCCGTTTGTTGCGAAATGGTGCTCGCGCCATAAATCTTCTTGCCACTCTTATTCAACTCCCTCGCCTTTTGGATCGCATCGAAATCAAATCCCCAATGCGACATAAAACGATTGTCCTCTGCCGCCACCACCGCTTGAATGACCTGTGGAGAGATCTCCTCAATAGGAACCCATTGCTTTTTCGTTTCAGGAGCATTAGGCTCGCCGAGATGTTCGCAATAACGGATTACCATCAGCGGAGTGAAATAGACGGGAACGAATCGATAAAGGATTGTAACAGATATAGTAGAGAGAAAAAATGCCCCAATTATCAATTTGATAAAATTCAATAATTTCTTCCTAATATTTAAAGTGCGTATTTTTGCTGTCCAATTTGTCACAGCATTAACATTTTTTTTAATTCGCATCATTTTTTTCTCAATATATGTTTTAATATTTCACAAAAATATTAGAAATTAGCGATGCATAAACATATTATATTTTCTTAGTTATGGTTTAGGTTAAATAAAGTAGAAAAAGGGGAGTCTGTGAAGATTCCCCTTTTTTTGCACCGTAATTCAACATTTAATATTGTTCGTTCTCGTTCGGGAAATCACCTGATCTCACATCCGAGATATAATGTTGCAAAGCCTCCGTCATAATATCACCAAGGTTGGCGTATCTTCTCAAAAATTTAGGAGAGAATCCCTTGTTGAAGCCTAACATATCGTGCATCACCAACACCTGTCCATCGACACCGCTTCCCGCGCCGATTCCGATAACTGGAATATGGATGCTATCAGCCACTTGCTTGGCCAAGGCAGCAGGAATCTTCTCCAACACCAATGCATAGCAACCAGCCTCCTCCAACAACTTGGCGTCGCGGATCAATTTTTGCGCCTCGGCATCCTCCTTGGCACGCAAAGCGTACGAACCATACTGGTTGATGGATTGCGGCATTAATCCCAAGTGTCCCATCACAGGAACACCCGCATTGACAATGCCCCTCACAGACGCTATAATCTCTTCACCACCCTCCATCTTCACGGAGTCAGCGCCCGACTCTTTCAAAATACGGACTGCGGAACGGATGGCCTCCTCACGACTGGCTTGATAACTGCCAAAAGGAAGATCCACCACCACATGGGCACGTTGCGCGCCACGCACTACACACTGGGCATGATAAATCATTTGATCCAATGTAATCGGCAAAGTAGTTTGGTTTCCCGCCATCACATTGGAGGCTGAATCACCTACCAAGATGATATCCATTCCCGCTTGATCTATGATAGAGGCCATGGTATAGTCATAGGCCGTCAACATAGATATCTTCTCACCACTGGCCTTCATATCCAACAAGACCCTTGTGGTCACTTTCTTAATTTCACTATGTACCGACATATCTTTGAAATTTAAGTTAAGAAAACATTCCCAAAAGGATTTCAAAGATAATAAATATTTGGGAGATTAAATCAAAGAAAAACGATCAGCGTCTTTGTATACAGGGAATTTCACTCGCATACGGTCCAAACGCGCCTTATCCAAATCATCGGAAATAAGAAGGCATTCCTCTTTCCCGCAGTCAATCAAACGATTACCCAACGGATCCAAGAGGACAGAAGATCCACCTTGCAAGCCATAAATATCGGAACCAACACGATTCACGCCACAAACATAGGCCATATTCTCCACCGCACGGGCAGGCAACAAACGTTCCCATGATGAAATTCTAGACTCGGCCCAATTCGCCACATAGAGAATCACATCATACTCATTCTCCACATTTCGGACAAAGACTGGGAATCTCAAATCGTAGCAAATCTGCAAGCAGAAATTCCAACCTTTATAAGGGACTACCACTTTTCGCTCTCCCGCAGTATAGGACTCCGCCTCCGTTCCAGGAGTGAAAAGATGATGTTTATCATATTGATAAATGGTACCATCCGGACAGATGAAGAGACCACGGTTATAGTAATGCCCCTCCTCCTCTACCATCAAACTACCATAAATCGCTAAATCATATTGCGCCGACAGCGATTTCAAACGCTCAATGGTCGCTCCGTCCATCGTCACCGCCCACTTGTCGGCCTCCATGCAGAAACCAGTGGTGAACATCTCCGGCAAGACCAACAAATCGGCCTCAGAGGCTTTCTCCGCAAGTTCGGCGACCTTCGCAAGGTTTGACGCTTCGTCGCACCAAGCCAAATTCATTTGAGCGATGGCTATTCTCATAACTTATATTGCAAATCCTTCCGGATTCTTTGCCTTGTATTTCGTGTAATACTCTTTGATGTGCTGGATATCCGCCTCCTCATCGCCTGTCGCGGTGAATACCTCATCGATACCGGCCTCCTTCTTTTCGTAATCGATGTAGATGAGCAACATAGGGACATTCGCCAAACGCGAAATGTGGTAGAAACCTCTCTTCCACTTCGGATTAGCCTTTCTCGTGCCCTCTGGCGTAATCGCCAAGCGCATGATGTCACGCTTTTCGTACTCCGCCACCAATTGGTTCACCAAGGAATTGCTACGGCCACGATCCACGGCAACGCCGCCCAACGGACCGAAAATATGGTTAAAAGGGAATTTGAACCAATCCTTTTTGATAAGGAAGTTCACATTACCATCTTTACTGACAGACTGATACATCAACTCACCGATGATGAAATCCCAGTTGCTGGTATGAGGAGCCACCACCAAGACACACTTATCGGGAAGTTCCACATTCAGTTTGGACTTCCATCCGAAACACTTTAATATAAAGCGGGAAACTCTTTGAGCAAATCTCATAATTTTCAAAATTTAACGAAAGATGATATCCATCATCTCCCAATGACGCCACAAAAGTAAGCAAAATTTCAACGACTCAAAAATATAATTGCAAAAGAAACTATTTTTAACTATTTCACCTTCGACAATTCCTTCTGCTCATTATATCTACCCTTAACGGAGTCTTCTCTCAACGCAATCCAATACATGCGCTCCCTCTCAATGGAAATATCCCAACATTCGCGGATCTCCCCTTGCGATGGGTCCACCCTACGCATGGCCAACCACTTTCCGTCGACAAGGTAATCGGCGGATAGATCAGGATTGGCAACCCATACGTCATTCACCGTATCCCGGTTATAATAGACATAGGTACCATCGGCACGGAACTCCCAGCGATGGTCGTCAGCGGTCGGCAAACCCGCCTTATCAAACTTTCCTTCCCAGAGGCCAACCACACCTTGGCTGTAATCCGCATCATCCTTTCTGAAAACAAATCGATGGGAGGTGCTCTGCGCGCCATCTTTCTCCACCACATCCGCTTGCATCTCGGTCGGAGAAATCGTGATAACGCTGCTTTTGTACTCTAATGAGCCAGCCTTTTCAGTGATTTCGCTGCCATAAACCGTGCAGCTAAATCCACTTTTCGACATCCAATTTTGGGATAGTCCCTCATGGGATTGGGAACGATAGGATTTCCAACCCGCCTCGTAGGTGACGACATGTTTCTCATTGGTTGGGACCGGCTGGGCATCGCGGCTGAACACATACCACTTTCCCGCCATATTCTGCTCCACCTCTAACTGAATGGGAGGCGTTACCTCCTCCATCTCCAACTGCTTGAAACAGGCTGTGTTCATCACGAGAGACAAACATCCAGCCATCAACATATATCTATTATTCATTACCTAATTTTTCAAATTCGGTCCAAAAATACCGCAAATTTATCAAATGGACAACACTCTCATAAGTATCGAAGGCACTGTACTATCCTATCCCACTCCGTTTCCGCATATTCTCCTTGAGATTCTCCGCATAGAGCCAGGTATCCGCAAAATGGAGATTTCCCCATGGGAAGGGTTCCTTCAAGGTCTCATTGTAACAGACTTTGGGATCCACCTCTTTGCAGATCAGAAGGCAATCTTGAATCTGGACACTGGTGTAGGCCGGATAGCTCTTGTACCCTTGCGACTTCTTGTCATAACGGATAATTCCCTTATGCATCTCTTTGGGCGCCAGAGTGCCATCGGTCTTCCAGTTAATCGGATTGATGCAGACGGCCGTATTGGCGAGCAACGGAGATTTTCCCTCAACACAGGTGGCCGAATTGTAGGAGATGACCACTCCCCGATCTAATTCGCCCTTTGCCGGAACGATTCGACGCGGATACTTCTCCAACTCCCGCTCGGTAATCTCATACCCCAACAAGTAGGCCGCCACCATTTGACTATACTGCTTATCGGTCATACCGTGTTTCAGCAGTTCCAACAACATTTGCGAGCCTTGGCTATGGCTCAATAAGATATAGGGACGTCCTTGGTTGTACTCCCGCATATAATACTGGAAAGCTCGTTTGACATCAAGCGCCGATAATTTCGCCCGCAATTTCCGCTCAGTGTTACTCATAGCGAAGACCTTGGTGGTCATTTGTCGATAGTAAGGCGCATAGAAATTGAAATCGTCCCCGGCATAGACCGCCTTGATGTAGGCTTGGTTCTTGCGTGCCGCATTACGCACCTCAAATCGGCTGATATCGGTGTAGGATGGCACCGAACCACGGTTGGTAAGGGGTTCGGAGTTGATAGTTGGGTAGATGTAAAAAATATCCACCGCCTTTCCCTTGTTTTGGGAAGCTATTTCAAACCAATTTCTTTCTAATGAATATTTCGGGCGCATACTGTTCGTATATGATTTTTCCGCAAATTTAGGGTGTTTTGGAATTCCACCCAAAGATATGCGAAGAAAACAAAAAGGAGACGCACCCTATGGCACGTCTCCTTCTATCGTTAAGGAATTACCCTTTATTATCCCAAGAATGAAATCAAGATACCGGCAGCGACCGCAGAACCGATCACACCAGCCACGTTAGAGGACATACAGTAGTTCAATACGTGGTTTCTTGAATCATACTTCAAAGCGATGTCATTGGCAACACGGGAAGCCATAGGAACCGCGCTCAAACCAGTCGCACCGATAAGCGGATTGATCTTCTTCTTCGAGAAGAGGTTCATGATCTTCACCAACAAGATACCTCCGAAGATGGAGAATCCGAAGGCAAGGAATCCACCTGCCACGATACCGATGGTCTTCAAGTTCAAGAAGGCATCCACTGTCATGGTAGCACCTACGCAAAGACCCAAGAAGATAGTTGCGGCATTCATGATACCATTAGATGCGGCATTGAACAAACGAGAGGTGTTGTTACCGATCTCCTTGATCAAGTTACCGAACATCAACATACCCACCAACGAAACAGCGTCTGGAACGATGATGGCAACGATGGTAGTAACGGCGATTGGGAAGAGGATCTTCAAGACACCCATGTTCTTGAACTCTTGCTTTGAAGGGAACTTCTTATCTTGCTCCTTCATGTTAATCTTCAACTCCTTCTCTGTACAAGTCAACTTCACTACCAATGGCACGATTACTGGCACCAAAGCCATGTATGAGTAAGCCGCGATAGCGATTGGACCAAGCATGTGAGGAGCCAACTTCAACGTAGTAAAGATAGCTGTTGGACCATCAGCACCACCGATGATAGCCAAGGAACCAGCCTCTTGCATAGTGAAGAATTGGCTTGCTACCAACAATACAGCGAAGATACCAAATTGAGCACCTGCACCGAACACGGCCAACTTCAAGTTACGCAACATCGGACCGAAGTCAGTCAACGCACCTACACCCATGAAGATGATTGGTGGAAGCAATCCTGACTTGATCAATGCATAGTAAAGATAGTTCATGATACCTAAATCGTGGGCAATCAATGGCAATCCTACCTCATAGATGTTGTAAGGGATACCATTCGCGTCGCTCCAGATCGTACCATCCGACAAGGTGACCGCATTGTGATACAATACACCGTTCACGGTAGTATCCACAGCCGCATAGACACCCATGCCACCACCAGGGAAGTTGGCGATCAATACACCAAACGCAATTGGAACGAGCAACAATGGCTCATACTCTTTCTTAATACCCAAATAGAGCAAGAAGAAAGCCAATAGAATCATGATGATGTATGAAGGGTTCTCAACAAAATTGCCAAGAGCCGTCATACCATAAATTTTCTCTAATATTTCTCCCATGGTTCCGATTATTTAATTTTCATCAATACATCGTCCTCCGATACGGAAGAACCACTTGTCAAGCAAATTTGAGTAATGACACCGTCACATTCAGCAGCGATGGCATTGAAAGTCTTCATTGCCTCCACGTAGCAAACCACTTGGCCCTTCTTAACGGTATCACCCACCTTGACAGGGGTGTCGCCAGAGTTCTTTACCAAGTAGAATTTACCCTCCAATGGAGAGGTCAAATCATTGCCCTCACCAGGAGCGACAGCAGCAGCTGGAGCGCCTGCGGCAGAAGCAGCGGCACTTCCGTCGTTCGCGCCGATGGTAACATTGTACTTCACGCCGTTAACATCCACTGTTACGGTTTGAGGCAAGCTAGCGCCACCGTTTCCAGCGGCCTTCTTAGCCTTACGCTCCTCAAGGTCAGCCAAGAAATCAGCCTTAGCCTTACCTGATTTGTAAGCGCGGTATTGTTGTGGGTGCATAGCCAACTCGAACAACTCCTCGTCGTCTTGACCAAGCTCCCAGCCCTCTTTTTGCATCTCCTCACGGAAGGTATCCAATGCGTCAGGATAGTTGCTTTGAGGATCCTCTGTATGGAACTCACGGCCTTGCTCCTTTGCCTTAGCCACCAATTCAGGAGCCAAAGGACCAGGCAAGTTACCTGACTTACCAAGCATCATATCCCAAATATCGTCAGCAATCATCGACCAACGCTCTTTGCCCTTCTCCATTTGCATAACGTTCATGAGCGCCATGTTCTTCACATATTGAGAGAATGGAGTCACCAAGCATGGATAACCCATCATAGGCCATACATACTTCACCTCGTCGAACAACTTGATCAAGAGCTCGTCTTGGCTCATCTTAGGCTTACCGTTCTTCTCTTTCCACTTGTTGATTGACTCAAGGTTAGTCTCCAAGTCAGTCATCAACGATCCCATCATACCGCCAGGAAGACCTGGACCGATCAACAATGAGTTCATCTGACGGTTACGAGCTGGAATATAGTAACCCAAGAAGTCGTCCATCATCTCTTGAACAAGGGTACGAACCTCCATATAAGCCTCCATATTGATCTCCTTCACCTTGAATCCTGCGTCCTTCAACATTGCTTGAACGGCGATGACGTCTGCGTGACCAGTACCCCAAGACAATGGCTCCATACCAACATCTACATAGTCGCAACCAGCCTTACATACTTCCAAAATAGAAGCCATGTTGAAACCAGGACCTGCGTGGCTATGGTATTGGATGGTGATATCCTTGATCTCCTTGATCTTGCGAGTCAACTCACCCAAGAATACAGGACGACCGATACCAGCCATATCCTTCAAACAGATTTCATCACAACCTGCCTCGATGAACTTCTTCGCCAACTCCACATAGTACTCTACCGTGTGGATAGGAGAACTGGTGATACAAAGGGAAGCTTGGGCGATCATGCCAGCCTCTTTTGAATATTTGATAGAAGGGATTACGTTACGTGAATCGTTCAAACCGCAGAAGATACGAGTGATATCGGTACCTTGCGCATGCTTCACCTTGTAGAAAAGCTTACGAACGTCAGCAGGAACTGGGCTCATTCTCAAACCGTTCAACGCGCGGTCCAACATATGGGTTTGAATACCTGCCTCATGGAAAGGCTTGGTCCATTGGCGAACTGCCTTGTTTGGATTCTCACCGAACAAAAGGTTCACTTGCTCGAAACCTCCACCATTTGTCTCTACACGGTCAAAGCATCCCATCTTAATGATTGCAGGAGCTACTTTTACTAATTGGTCAACGCGTGGTACATACTTACCAGCCGCTTGCCACATGTCTCTGAATACGAGACTGAATTTTACTTCTTTAGCCATTTTTTATATTGTAAAATTATTTATATTCTTTCAATCTTTTCTGCTTTGGATTTTCCACCGGTCAACTTCATGATCGCAGCGTTGATCGCTTGTGCGACATTCGCATCAACGGCGCTAACGGAAGCAGCGGCGGACGGTGCGGCCTTCTCCTCCTCAGGGAAGAACTTATTCACCAACTTGATCAACACATTTCCGAAGAAAATAATGAATAACAACACGCAGAACACGGTTGCCAATCCGATTCCCATCAACTGTAGGGATTGTCCAAAATTTTCAAAATTCATATTCGTAATTTTAAATATATATTCACTATTTATGCATTAATTCTCCAAATTTAGGAAATTATTCCAAAAAGATAGCCATAAAGACCTTATTTTTTCCATTCAAATTAGCGATACTATCATATTGTTAGAAAAATAGAAGAATGAAAAACAATATGTATAAAATCCGCGCATTCTATGAAAAAGAATAAAAGTTCGCCTCTTCTATCGGGGCGAACCTCTTTTAGACTATGAACAGGCCGGATTTGTATAAATCGGCTTGGTTGAGAAAAAATATGCATCCAAACCATTCTCGTTTTCGTTGCCGATCGGCATAATATTCAAATCCCCCTTCCCTTTTAAGAAGGGAGCAACTGCGTTACCGATCGCCTGGGCGATCTCCGCATTCAAACCGCCGTGCACACCCATTATGTAACGAGGCACGTCGTTTGGATCCACCGCATTCTCCGCATAGGCGATGTAAACCTCCTTGATCGCGGGGAAAGCCACCAGTTTCGACTTGAGAACATCCACCATCTCCTGCGGACAATATGAAGGTTGGCTTAAACGTACCCGTTGAGGGAAAGAGGGCTGTTTCGAATTCCCATTGGCGCTTTCGGCAATCTTGCCAGTAATGCAATGTTCCACTTCGCCTTCGGTCATTACCTTGTTGACTTGGGAGAATGGATTCAACCAATACTTCGCCCCTTTCGTGGCCGAAAAAATTTGAGCCAGCTTCAAGGAGAGATGAGGTTGATTCTCCGGTACGATCCCCCTTTCCAACATCTTCTCTTTGGATGTAAAGAGAGGAATCTCACCACTTTTAAGGGTCATGATTTCCCACTTCACCTCATCGCTATTATCCATCTTTTCCCCTTCGGCGGTCAGAATAAACAACTCCTCTTCTGCCAATCTTTTATAAAAGTCCAGACGGAGAGTCGGATTCTTGAATGCTTGCTCAAACAATTCGGACAGCGACATGAGGGAAGTATCTACCCGCTCTTCCGCCTCCAGCGATTCGCTCTTTCGTACGTCCGACGCTACCCCATGCGTCTGCACCGCATTCTCTTTTACTGGCAAAGTATCGACGGATTCCTTGATTGGTTCAGTTGCCGATTTCTTCTCTTTATTCTCTCTCTTCTTAAAAAAATCAAATAGTCCCATGTTTGTCTATCTTACTATACGATATACTAAATTTATCACAAGAATATAAATAACAACACGATGTTCACCACACAGATGACACTGTAACCCAACAACAAATCCTTGAGCAATTTCTTGCCCGAAAAGAAGGTGCCATAAGCCCACTTCACAACGTTATTACTGATAATCGCCTGAAACGCCGCCAAGATCAGCAAGGA
This sequence comes from Paludibacteraceae bacterium, assembly GCA_045601045.1. Lineage (GTDB taxonomy): Bacteria > Bacteroidota > Bacteroidia > Bacteroidales > Paludibacteraceae > UBA1181. The sequence goes on along the minus strand of JAZRZA010000042.1, from coordinate 44,416 downwards.
GGCCTCCACGGAATGGTTGGATTGGAAAAGGTTGATAATAAACGGATTGATATCGGTCACACCCACAATAATCGAGAGGATGCGAAGACCGCTGTCTCCAAAATATTGCAAAGCATAATGGGTCACCAATGTGAAGGCGATAAAGAGAAACGCGAAGAGAATGGCCACCTTAAATTCCAAAGGATTCTTCTCCTCCTCCTCCAATTGCTCCGCATCACCAACGACTTGATTCTTCCTTTTTCTCATATAGAAGAAACCCGCCACCAATGCGGAAACCACAATCATAATGGCGAACAAATGCCAGTAACGCATCATCAGTTCCATGTTGAAGATGCCGAGCAACACCATCATCTTGAAGTACATCATGGTGATGGCGCAAAAGATGGCGGAGACATATTCCGACAAATCTCCATTCTTATCCTTGGCCTTTTTCGCTAAAATAATACAAGTCGCCGTACTGCTATAAATACCGCCCAAAATACCCGTGACAATCACACCCGCATCTTTGAAAAGATACTTTTTCACCAGATAACTGGCGTAAGAAATGCCAGAGATCACCACAGTGGCCAACCAAATGGAATAAGGCGTCAAACCCGTCCCCTCAATGATTTCCACCTTGGGTAAGATTGGCAAAATAACGCCTGCGATAATCATGAATTTCGCCAAATTGATAAACTCCTCGTCGTTCATCGTTTTGGTGAACTGGATGAATTTGTCCTTCATCTCCGTCAAGATAAGAACCGCCACCACAATGACAATCGCCATCCAAGGCTCTTTCTCGTAAACAATCGGAGCCAAACAGTAAGTGATCAAGGCGATCATGATGGAGGTGATGCCATAGGAGCCCTTTTGGAATATTTTATGGACATAATAGACCACAAGAAGCAATGAGAGCGTCGCGCCGCCACATAGAAAAGGGACAAGACTGCCCGATCCCGCCAAATAGAGGATATAGCCTAAAACGCCGATGAGTGTAAAGGTTCTGTCGGAACCGAATGTATGAATGGTCTCATCCTCCTTGGAGTAAAGTTTTCGCTGAGAAAGACCTATCACCAACGACATCAATGTCACCACAATAAATTTCACCAAATCTGATGATAGAATATCTGCTGCTTCCATAATTTCACGATTTACAATTATGATTTAACCGATAAATAAAGATATGGAAAAATTCTAAATGGGACAAACAAATAGGCAAAAAACAACAAATCAACCTCGAACTAGAGAAGTTACATGATCAAACAAATCCTTCCACCATCCTTGCAAAACAAATCCGGATGCCGGCAAATGACCGCATAAACCTGTTTGCTGGAGACAGGCTGACCATCCTTACGAAGATGCAAAGATTTGGTATTGATATATTCTGCGATTTGATCCGTGGTCATGCCATGACCGCTATGCGCCAAAGAAAAAACTATCGCCTCTTCAATCTTCATCGGTTAGAATCTTTTCGCGCAACAAATTACGGTAAAGAGAACAATGGCAAGAACCATCAAGATCAGATTGACATCTTTCTTCTCATACCTTGTCACTAAAACATTTTCCGTTTGCTTTTTGACCGCATAACGGCGCATCGTCCATTCGAGCAAATAATAACATAGGAATCCAATGAGAATGCCGCAAATAGTTCCACAAAGGATATCCAAAGGGAAATGTACCCCTAAATAGATGCGGGAATAGGAACATAAAATAGCCCAAACGGCCGCACAGATAGTATAATTCCTATTTTTGAGGATTAAAGAAGATAACACCATGAATCCAAACGAGTTAGCTGCGTGCGAAGAGGGAAATCCGAATCTTCCGCCACGATATTCGTGCACATAACTCAATAAATTCATCACCGCAGGATCATGGCTAGGACGTAATCTGGCGATATTTGGTTTCAACAAACCCGAAGAGATTCGGTCACATAAGAGGAATACCAAAACTACCGCCAAAAACAGAAATAACGCCTCGCTCTTTTGTTTTTTAATGACCACATAGAAGAATGCCACTAAAACAGGCGCCCAGACCAGGATGTCAGAAATCATCCAAAAGAGATTATCGAAGAAGGATGTATGATGCCCGCTCAAGTTCAGCGCGACCATCGCACTCCTATCCCACTCGACCAATGTTTCTATCATAGAATCAATAAGCGTCTTCCGCCTTCAACACAAGGCGTAATCCCACATATTTCAACTTTGAAGTAGGGAGACTTTTCGCACGGAAAGAGTTTCTGCAATAGAAATCCGGATCGTCAAAACTTCCACCTCTTGCCACACGCTCCGTAGAGAGTGGAGAGGATGATGTGACAGGATCGACACGCATGGTTGTATCGTAACCTCCATAGTAGTCCACACACCACTCGCGGACATTACCGCTCATATCATATAGTCCTAATTCATTCGGTTTTCTTTTTCCTGTCTCATGGGTCTCCTTTTCAGCATTATCGCTATACCAACCCACACCCTTCATATTATCGCCTCCCGCATACTTATACTGCATGGATTTCTTTCCACCTTTAGCGGCAAACTCCCACTGAGCTTCGGTAGGCAAGGAGAAATTACGTTTCGTCATCTCATTCAACTTCGCCACAAATTTCTGGCAATCATTCCAAGAAACGCTCTCCACCGGATGTCTGTCCGTAAGACCAGAACCCTTATAATTTTCGGAAGGGACTGTACCTAGCACCTTTTTCCAAAGTGCTTGTGTCACCTCCAATTCGCCAATATAGTAGTCGGTCAAAATCACCTTGTGCACAGGAACCTCATCGCGCCAATAATCACGATCGGATGCCGTGTCAGCACCCATAGTGAAAGTATCGCCTTCTACTAAAATCATATTGAACTTCACACCCGAAACATCGAATGTCTTTTTTTCTTTGCCGGAGATATTAGATTCTGGATCATCCTCATGTTTACATGAGATGGCCATACAGCAAATCAATGATAATATGCATGCCAATCTAATCTTCATAACCCTATAATTTACTTTATAATATAATAACAGTTTTCTTATTAATCACAAAAAGAATAAAGTGTACTGATCTCCTCGGCCCACTTACTCTCGTCCGGTGTTTCCAAAATCATTGGAATACCATCCAATCGAGGATCCTTCATCATTGCCTCAAAGGCCGCTACACCTATCTCTCCTAAACCGATGCTTTCGTGTCTATCCACCCGAGACCCCACTCCCTTTTTGGAATCATTCAAGTGCATCGCCTTTAAATAAGGCAATCCAACAATCGCATCAAAACGGGAAAGCACGTCCCGGACGCCATCTTCCCCTCTTAAATCATATCCAGCCGCCATCGCATGACAAGTATCGATGCAGACTCCCACTCGATCCTTATCCTCCACACGATCAATGATGTAGGCAAGTTCCTCAAATGCGTTACCGACATTGCTGCCTTGGCCCGCTGTATTCTCAATCACCGCGCAAACGCCTTGCGTCTTATCTAAGGTGATATTAATGGACTCAGCTATTCTTGCGAGACATTCCTCCGTTGAAATCTCCTTCAACGAACTGCCTGGATGAAAATTCAACATCTTCAAGCCTAATTGTTCGCAACGTTTCATCTCATCCAAGAAAGAAGCTCTCGACTTCTCAATCCCCTCCTCCGTCGGATGGCCTAAATTGATTAGATAACTGTCATGCGGCAATATATGGTCACCTGAGAATCCCATTTCGGCGCAATTCTTCCTAAATGCGGCGATACTCGCCTCACTCAACGGAGCGGAGAACCATTGTCTTTGGTTCTTAGTAAAAAGCGCAAAAGCCTTAGCACCAATCGCCAAAGCATTTTTCGGCGCGTTTTCCACACCTCCGGAAGAACTCACATGTGCTCCTATATATTTCATAATCATCCCTATCTAATCAATCACTTAAGGACAAAAATATGTTTTTTTTTCTTAAATCTAAATTTTTCGCACTAAAAAATATCATCAAAAAAAACTAAAACACTGATTCTCAGAGTCAAATTATATCAATAAAATTAGTGCAAAATTTTAAATATCAATTCCTTCAACAACTCCCCATCGTTGGCGGAACTATTCCCCACTCCCTTCGCCATCGCATCGTATGTACGCAACAAAGAGATGATTTCCATGGTTTTTCTTGGTTTGAAATTAATCGCCGCAGAGACATATTTCTTCACAAAATAGGGATTAATCTTCAACTCAGCGGCCACCTCCCTTTCATCCTTATACTTGGTTCCCGGCATATTGGGGATATAGTGGAATACCATCAAGTTAGAGAACGAGGAAAAGATCGTCGTAATAGTCGGTATAATGCTGAAACTCTTTGATTTCGCCATCTGCATAGCAATGAGATTGCAGCGATGGACATTTCTTGCGAACAAGGCATCAACCAACTCATAAGCATTAAAATCCTTGCTGATGCCAATGTTTTTTTCCACCAAATCACACGTGATCAACTTACAGTCCGCTGGCTTGGAAACCAACAACTTATCAATTTCGTTCGCCACTTTCTGCAAATCGGTGCCCAAATGCTCCGCAATCATCATCTTCGCCTTGGGCTCAATGGACATTCCCCTCTCTTTCAAATAAGACTCCACGAAGTCAGGCACCTGGTTGTCGTAAAGTTTATCAAAGGAGTACAACGCCTTCACTTTCTCCAAATCCTTGGTTACCTTCTTTCTGGCATCCAATTTCTTGCCCTTGAAACAGAAGACAATAATGGAACTCATCATCGGCTTTTGCAGGTAGAGGCTCAAATCATCCACAGATGGCATTTTCTGCGCCTCCTTCACAATCACCAGACGATATTGAGACCCCATGGGGAAAGAACGGGCCAAATCAATCACTTTGCGCACATCGACATCTTGTCCATAGAGAATGTTTTGGTTAAAATCACGCTCCTCCTCGCTCAGCACATGTTCGGCCATATAATTGGATATCAAATCGATATAATATGGCTCCTCGCCCTGTAAGAAATAGACAGGTTTGAACTTCTTATCCGATATTTCGGAAAGAATAGCGCGGTGATCAGTTGCCAATTTTGCCATAAATGATTAATTTTGCATGCAAATATAAGTAAAAATGTTTGAACTGAACTTACCCCATTACACATTCAGGACGAAAAGAGAGGCGGATTCACTCTCCATCTTCGACCGTTGCCGCCAAAAATATGTGGCGTTGACACCAGAGGAATGGGTAAGGCAAAACATGGTGGAGTATTTGATCCAAGCCAAAAATTATCCTGCCGCGAGAATCGCCAACGAGGTGACTGTCTCCATCAATGGCATGAACAAGAGAAGCGATTCGGTCATCTACGACAAAACGATGCGTCCGCGCGTCATCCTTGAATATAAAGCCCCTACAGTTAAAATCACCCAAAAGGTTTTCGACCAAATCGCCACATACAATTTTGAATTGGATGTCGATCTGCTAATCGTCTCCAACGGGTTGGACCACTACTGCTGTAAAATGGACAAGGAAAACCACCGATATTCTTTCTTGAAAGAGATTCCCGATTATCTCGCATTGAATTGGGAAGACAATCAATAACCTAAAAATTCTTTTATTTACCCTTTATTTACTCTTTTATGTGTAACAAAACAACTACCATCTTCCTGACCTACTTGCTTCTCTCCATCAATACTTTATGGGCTGCGGAGCACCGCCTGTACGGCACAGTGACAGAAAAGAGTTCATGGGCTAGATTATCAGATGTCTCCATCTACACCGACAAAGGAGATGGCATAGAGAGCGATCTGAACGGCAAGTACACACTCACACTTCCCGACGGAGAATACGAGGTGGAAGCTGACCTCATTGGTTACAAGACCGTCACAAAAAAAGTGGTGATCAAGGGGAAAGACACGAAATTGGATTTCCAGTTGGAGACTGAATTCGAGGAGTTGGACGAAGTGGTGGTCTCCAAACACAAAGAGGACGAAAACGTGACGAAAGCCACCATCGGCGTGCAACGCATAGATGCCGGAACCATGAAAAAACTCCCCTCTCTGATGGGTGAGCCTGATGTCATCAAAGTCATTCAGATGATGCCTGGTGTGCAAAGCGCCTCGGAAGGTGGTTCGGGATTCAGCGTACGAGGTGGCAAGACCGACCAAAACTTGATTCTGTTGGACGACGCGTCACTCTACAACGCCTCCCACATGATGGGATTTTTCTCCATCTTCAACAATGATGTCATCAACGAAGCCACGCTTTTAAAAGGAGATATCCCCGCGCAATATGGCGGAAGATTGGCTTCCGTATTAAAAGTGGAGACCAAAGACGCCTTCCCCGATCGATTTAAAGGCGCAGGAGGCATAGGACTCATATCCAGCCACATTATGTTAGACATTCCAATCATATCCAACCGAACGGGTGTGATGGTGGCTGCCAGAAGGTCCTACGCAGACCTATTCCTACCCCTCTCCAAGAACGACGCGCTGAAGGATACGAAACTATTCTTCTATGACATGAACGCCAAAATCTCCCACAAAATCAACGGCAAGAACAGAATCTTCTGGAGTGGTTACATAGGCACTGACAAGATGGGTATGAACGGAAAGATGAATTTGAAATTCGGAAACAACAACACCACTTTCCGATGGAGCCATATCACCAATAACAATTCATCCAGCAACCTCTCCCTCATCGGCACAAAATACAACTACAACATCAAGGTTTACCTCTCCCCTTACGACTGCGACATCGACGCATGGACCAGAGACTGGGCCTTGAAATACGACTGGAAACGCCTCACAGAGAAGGAGAACACCATTTCTTGGGGAGTCTCCACCTCCATTCACCGATTCAACCAAGGAACGCTCACCTCCAACCAGGAGGAGAACTACGGATACAATCTTTTGGAGAACACCGAGATGGAGACGCGTAAGGCCCTGGAACACGGTCTATACGGCTCTTACGAAGTGAAAGTGACACCACGCTTTATCATCAAGGCGGGATTACGCCTCTCCATGTTCCAAAACATCGGCGAGGAGACTTTCTACCAAATGAATGAGCAACATCAATGCATTGATACAATCCATTACGACAAGGCGAAAATATTCCACACGGAATTTCACCCAGAGCCTCGCCTGGGCTTGCTATACAAACTGAATAATTCCTCTTCCCTCAAAGCGGCCTATACCCGCACCATCCAGTACGCGCAAGTGGCCAGCAACTCAACGGGAGGACTTCCTTTCGACATTTGGTTCCCTACCAGCCCGAATATCAAACCGCAAAAGTGCGACCAATGGTCCGCTGGTTATTTCAAAAATTTCGCGGACAATATGTTTGAAACATCCGCTGAGATATTCTACAAAAACATGTATAACGTCATAGACTTCAAAGATGACGCCTCCATGTACGGAAACGAAAAGGTGGACGGCGAAGTGCGAACTGGCAAGGGGCAAGCCTACGGTTTGGAGGTGATGGTGAAGAAAAACACAGGTAAGTTGACGGGTTGGATCAGTTACACCTATTCCCGCGCCACACAAAAAGTGGAAGAGATCAATTTCGGAGAACGGTACCGATCTCCATTCGACCGTCCGCATAATGTGACGGCCGTCTTAAACTACGAATTCAACGAGCGCTGGAACGCGTCCGCCAACTGGGTATTCTTGAGCGGACAGCCTTGCACCAACCCTTATGGCAAATATACGGTGGACAACGTCTCATACGCCATCTACACGGGGCATCGCAACCGAAGCAACTATCCTAACTACCACCGTTTGGACCTATCCGTCTCTTTCAAACCGAAACCAAAAAAGCGTTGGCAAGGAGAATGGAACCTTTCGGTATACAACGCCTATGCGAGACACAACACTTGGGCTGTCATCTTCTCCCAAGGAGAGAACAATACCTTGGAGACCACGAAAGTCTATTTATTCTCTTTCGTACCATCCATCTCCTATAATTTCAAATTCTGACATAATCTAAAATTCAATGAAAAATAAACTAATATACGCCTTTATAGGCATGACTTCGCTGATCTCCTACGCTTGTCAGGAGGATATCATCATCGACACCGAAGAGGGTGAAGCAAAAATTGGCATTTATGGAGGAATCACCACCGATGTGAAGGAGCATACCATCACCATCAGTCGCACCGCATCTTTCTACTCTCAAGAGGATATCGAGATGATTTCAGGCGCCCAAGTGCTCATTTTAGACCAAACAAGCGGAGATACCCTCCGATTAGAAGAGAAAAAGCCGGGTATTTATCAGACAAAACCATTGGCGGGAGAGGTCGATCACACCTACCAATTGGAGGTGGAGATAGCGGAAAAAGGCCAACTATGGCACTTTCATTCCCAAAGCACTATCCAACCCTACGGCAACGACATAGATTCGATCCAGGTGCATGTCCAGACATTCTTCGACATCACAAACGAAGACATGTTCAAAATCTGCCCCTATTTCAAATCATCCAAAGAGAACCTCTATTACCTCTTCGATTTGGACATCAACGGCGTAGCCTACACCGATACGCTCACCCAAAAGGCAAAACTTCACTTGGGGCAATTAAGCGGACTCTATTATAACGGCATCGAGATGTCGATGATTTACAAAGATTTGAACATCTACCCTATGGGGCTTTTCACGATGGATCAAACCATCGAACGGGAAACCATCCATGTGGGCGATACCATCTCCATCACGACCAACAGCGTTCCAAGCGGTTACTACCGCTACATCAGCGATATTTCAGGCAGCATAGGCAGCAATCCATTGATGGGTAGCCCCACCAATGTAAGGACCAATATCATAGGAAAAGAAAAAGAGGCTGTCGGATATTTCCACACAGCCTCTTGTAAGCACTTCAAGCAAGTGATCACGACTCTGCCAAAGAAGGAATAATGGATTGATGCTCCGAACGAAGCAAATCCGTCACCACCTTGACAGGTGAGAAGGTTTCAATCGGCACCTCCACGAAGATGGTGTTCCAATTGGACATGGCACCATTCCACAATCCTGGAAGCTCCAAAGCCTTCAACGATTTACCATTCTTGGATTTGCTTGAAATAAAGCCCGTATTCGGATCGACAAACTTAGTCAGATCATATTTCTCATTCTTGAAATTCTTCACGCCACAAACCAAATCTACCGGATTGAAATGGGTAGCGCCATTGAAGATATTCATCTGCTCCTCATTATCCTTGTCGAATTGGGAACTCTCCAAGATTTGAGCGGAAACAGTTCCATTCGGATTTTGACACATATATGGTCCGCCGCCAGGTTCCCCTTCGTTCTTCACCATGCCGCAGATACGCAAAGGACGGTCCAAAACCATTTTCAGGTAAGCGATCTTATCCGCCTTGGTATCCATCAAGTTGAACTTATTGGTTACGCACAATTTCTTCTGACAAAAATCCAACATCTTTTGAATCATATCGTCAGAGAGCGAAGCGCTGTTTTCCAAGGCACTTTGGTACTCGAAGATCGTTTTCTGGTACTTCACCAAAAGGCCCGCCAAAACCACCTTATACTCAACAGTAGGTTGTTTATATACGTCAGGAGCGACATTGTCGATATTCTTGATAAATATGACATCGGCATCGATGGCATTTAAATTCTCGATTAAAGCGCCGTGTCCACCCGGACGGAAGAGCAACGTACCATCACTGTTACGCAATGGATTATTCTCCATATCCACAGCCACCGTATCAGTGCAAGGCTTCTGCACAGAGAAGGAGACATCGAAATTCGCTCCATAACGATAGGAAAGCGACTCCGATTTGCTACGCCACAAAGACTCGAAGAAAGCCATGTGTTCAGGCGAAACCGTAAAATGAAGGTTGACATCACCCTTTTTGTTTTTAGCATACATGGAACTCTCCACGAAGTGCTCCTCGAAAGGTGTACGTGACCCGTCTTCGTAGGCATGGAAGAGCAACAAACCCTTCGGCAGCGCGCCGTAGTTCAATCCCTTCTTGTCCAACAAATTCTTCACAATGTCCAAATAGCGACCTTTTTCTCGTAGAGCAATGGCATCCAATCCCTCGTTACGCTTGCATTTCGCATTCAACGCATCAATGAAAGCGAAGTTCTCAAGAGAGTCGAAAAATTTTCGATCACCATCGTTTTCCAATTCGTTCTTTCCTCTGTCAAGAAATTCAAATAAAGATTTGAACATACGACTGGCCGCGCCAGAAGCAGGCACAAACTTCACTATTTTCTTGTTTTGACATAAGTAATCACGCCACACATCGATACACTCGTCACGTTCAGAATCATCCAAAACGGATACTGCATCAGGCACTACCGCAGGGCGCTCCACCTTCATGAAGGGGAAACCATTTCTGAATCTATTAAGTTGTTCCTCAAATTTTTCCTCAGAAATCCCTTTATCTTGCAATATTTTCACATCTACATCCGTCATCATCTCACTCGTTTAATTTTTTGCTAATATAACCTAAAACGCTGTATTTGTCAAATGTTTTTTTGGTTATTTTTGCATTTGGAACAAAAAAAAATGCATGATAATATGGAAGAGAGGAGACTATATTCAGACTATTCGGCCTACCTGAATCAGTTTTTCCCGCAAAAAATGCAAAAAATATCGGTCAATGGAGGGTTCTCATGCCCCAATAGGGACGGAAAGATCTCGGTAGGCGGCTGCACCTTCTGCAACAACCACACCTTCCACCCCGATTACTGTCAATCTTCCAAAAACATCACCCAACAACTCGAAGAGGGCATCGCCTTTTTCAGCCGAAAATACAAAACAATGCGATACCTCGCCTATTTCCAATCCTACACCAACACATACGGAGAGACGCAAAAAATCATTGAAAAATACGAGGAGGCTCTCTCCCACCCTTTGGTGGATGGATTGATCATCGGCACAAGACCAGATTGCGTAAAGGAGGATTTGCTCACCTATTTATCAGAGAGAGCGCGATCCAAATACATCATGATGGAATACGGTGTGGAATCCACCCATGACGAGACACTCCTGCTCATCAACAGAGGTCACAATTTCGCCACAGCGAAAGAGACCATCCGCAAAACGGCGGAGGCTGGCATCCACACCTGCGCGCACATCATTTTGGGGTTGCCGCAAGAGAATCGCTCCACCATGCTCTCCCACGCGACCGAATTGGCCCAGCTCCCCATAGAGACGCTAAAATTGCACCAACTGCAAATCATCAAAGGCACGGTCATGGAGCGACAGATCCAAGAGCATCCCGAATGGTTCCACCTATTCGAGGCGGATGAATACATTGAATTGGTAATCGACTTTTTGGAAAGATTGCCAGCGTGGATTATCGTGGAACGATTCGTGTCGCAATCTCCCAAAGAGCTATTGATCGCTCCTGATTGGGGGTTGAAAAACTATGAATTCACAGCCAAATTAGAGCAGCGACTGAAGGAGAGAAAGAGTTGGCAAGGAAAACTTTTCACGAATTAATAACGAATTTTCATTTTAAGCAGAGATTATTCGCGGAAAAAATGTAAATTTGCACAATTTTTCAGACAGAAGAAAATAACAATAAGATATCGTAGTATGGCCAAGATTCTAAATGACGTGTCAAGAACTTTCGGTGAATATCTTCTAATTCCCGGATTGACGACAAAAGAGTGTATCCCGAGCAACGTGTCGCTCAAAACGCCGCTTGTAAAATACAAGAAGGGTGAGCAGTCAGCAATCAACCTAAACATTCCGTTCGTTTCCGCTATCATGCAAGCGGTTTCCGATTCAGGACTTGCTATCGAGTTGGCTAGAAATGGAGGTCTCTCCTTCATCTTCGGTTCCCAACCAATCGAGTCTCAAGCGGAGATGGTTAAAAAAGTAAAAAACTTCAAGGCTGGTTTTGTCATCAGCGATACCAACGTGAAGCCAGACACCACATTGGCTGAGGCGATCAGATTAATCGGTCAGACTGGCCACTCCACCATCGGCGTAACATCCGACGGTACCCCTAACGGAAAGTTGGAAGGTTTGTTGACAAGCCGTGACTACCGCGCCGACAAAGAGGATCTCTCCTCTCCTGTATGCAAATTCATGACTCCTTTCGAGAAGTTGACTGTAGGAAAGCTTGGCATGACCCTTTCCGAGGCTAACCAAATCATCTGGGAGCACAAATTGAACACTTTGCCTATCGTTGACGAAAAGGGCAATTTGAAATATTTCGTATTCAGAAAAGATTACAATAGCCACCACGAGAATCCAAACGAGTTGTCCGACGCTGACAAGAAGTTGTTGGTTGGCGCAGGTATCAACTCCCGTGACTACGAACAACGCGTTCCTGCATTGGTAGAGGCTGGCGTTGATGTACTTTGTATCGACTCTTCCGACGGTTTCTCAGAGTGGCAAAAGGACACCTTGGCATGGATCAAGGCAAAATATGGCGACAAGGTAAAGTGTGGTGCCGGAAACGTTGTTGACGCGGATGGTTTCAACTACCTCGTAGAGGCTGGAGCGGATTTCATCAAGGTAGGTATCGGTGGTGGTTCCATCTGTATCACCCGCGAGCAAAAAGGTATCGGTAGAGGTCAAGCCACTGCCCTATTGGATGTGGCCAAGGCAAGAGATGAATATTTCCAAAAGACAGGTATCTACGTGCCTATCTGCAGTGACGGTGGTCTTGTACAAGACTATCACATGGTGTTGGCCCTTGCGATGGGCGCTGACTTCTTGATGATGGGACGTTACTTCGCACGTTTCGACGAATCTCCTACCAAGAAGTTGACCATCGGCAACCGTATCGTGAAGGAGTACTGGGGCGAGGGTTCAAACAGAGCAAAGAACTGGCAACGTTACGATATGGGCGGCAATGCGGCGCTTAAATTCGAAGAGGGTGTTGATAGCTACGTACCATACGCCGGTAAATTGAAGGACAACTTGAACCAAACATTGGGCAAGATGATCTCCACCATGTGCAGCTGCGGTTCAACTACCATTCCGGAGTTGCAACAAAAGGCTAAGATCACCATCGTATCATCCACTTCTATTATTGAAGGTGGTGCGCACGACGTCATCTTGAAGGAGCAAGGTTAATCCCCTTCTTCTTTCCAACCATAAAAAAAGGCATGCTTTCAAAAGCATGCCTTTTTTATTTGCCGTTTGAGAAGGTTTTCGCCTGCATCTATCAAGCTTTGATCTTCATCACAATCTTCTTCGTCATTCCCTCTCCGATAATTGGCATATGGCCATCCTGAGGGAAAAAAATAGCGAAGGAACCTACACGCAGATCCAAGGTTGTCGCCATAGGGGCATCGTACAAAGCGTAATCCTTCGCCTCATTCACCTCTGATGGATCGCCCAACAAGGAACGATCGATATACCCCACCTTCTCATTCGCAGTCAATGGTATCTGAATATCGATGTACTTATCGTGAGTCTCATAACGAGCGCCTTCCGCAGGACGCAACGCCACCTCGTCCACATTGATATACATATCCTCATCCACAATGATCTTTCCCTTGCTCAATTGTGAGAAATCGAGTTTCTTCAAGCAATTAAACGCCTTGGGAAATCGCGGATGGAGCGATACGTACATCGTAAGATTTTCGAGAGAATCTATGACCATCGATTATTTTCCGAAATAGCGGTTAAACAAACCTTGGAATCCCTTACCATGACGAGCCTCGTCCTTGGCCATCTCATGAACTGTATCGTGGATAGCATCCAAATCCAACTTCTTCGCACGAGCGGCGATACGCATCTTATCAGCGCAAGCACCAGACTCAGCGTTCATACGCTTCTCCAAATTGGTCTTGGTATCCCAAACGACATCGCCCAAAAGTTCAGCGAACTTAGCGGCATGCTCAGCCTCTTCCCAAGCATATCTCTTAAACGCCTCTGCCACCTCTGGATAGCCCTCACGATCAGCTTGACGGCTCATGGCAAGGTACATACCCACCTCAGTACACTCACCCATAAAGTGTGCGTTCAAATCCTTGATCATCTCGTCGTCACACCCCTTTGCGACGCCAAGTTCGTGTTCTGTCACGAAAGACAAAGCGGCATTTTCATCCAATTTCTTAAACTTTTCAGAAGGTTGCTTACATTGAGGACATTTCTCTGGTGCCGCATCACCCTCGTGTACATAACCACATACGGAGCAAATAAATTTAGCCATAATTGTAAAAATATTAAAATTAGATCTTCTCTTCACAAATTTAGGAAAACACGCCGAACTAACCAAAAATTCGAAAAAAAAGATTATCTTCGCAGCTGTATTAATTTAAAGTACAATGTTTCTAAATCATTACATGTATGAAGACAGATGTTAAAGGCAAATGGGCACTTGTGACTGGCGCCAACCGTGGTATCGGATACCGCGTGACAAAATTCATGGCTTCACAAGGATGCAATTTGATTCTCCACAGCCGTTGTTTGGAGCACACTCAAAAGGTTTGCGAAGAGGTGAAGGCAATGGGTGTAGAGGCATATTGCGTAGCCGCTGAGCTCTCCAACCCGCAAGAGGTGGAGAAGATGATCCAAGAGATCAAAGGCAAGGGCACACAAGTTGACCTTTTGTTCAACAACGCTGCTGTGCAAATCGCATACCGCAGCGAGTATTTCAAAACCCCCGTGGAGGATTACGCCACCAGTTTTTACATCAACACCATCGCTCCGATGATGCTGTGCTACGCTTTCGTTCCAGATATGATCAAGCGTGGATTCGGTCGTGTGATCAACACCACCAGCGGTATCAAGAACGAGCCACAACAAGCAGGCTATTCCGCTAGTAAGGCTGCGCTCGATAAGGTGACAACCGACTTGGCTGGTACAGTGGATGGCACAGATGTCATCATCAGTTTGGCAGATCCAGGATGGTGCAGAACCGACTTGGGAGGACCTAAGGCTCCGAACGATCCAGATTCCGCAGTTCCTGGCATGGTATTGGGAGCATTCGTCAACGATAAAAAGAGCGGTCGTTTCTTCTCCGCACAAGATTACGCAGGCTTGACGCTTGACGAAGCTTTGGCCAAGGTCAAATAAGCGCATCTCACAACAAACAAAAAGCAAAAAAGGCAGCCCCGACGGGTTGCCTTTCTTTTATTCCTTGATCGAATAGCTATTCCACGCCAACTACTCCACAATGATAGTCGCCCTACTCTCCTTAAACTGGAAAGCCGTATATAACACAGAGAGTGTCACACCAAACATTTGATTGTTCGATCGTTGGAAAAGATCAGATTTCTTATTGCCATAAATATCGCCAAATCCATACGCATAACGGAATTCAGCCAATAGGTGAAGACGCTTCGCCACCGTGACATCGAAACCGCCACCTCCGCACAATCCATAATCCACACCCTTGTATTCTTCTTTGAAACGCGGATCATCCAATCCGAAAACCGCTTGACGGGGATCACCATCAGGAATGTTCCATTTGACATCATTGTACTTGGTCATCACCCTCACCTCAGGACCTAAATTCACCACAAACTTCAAACGTCTCTTTCCGAAATAGATGTGGGCCAATACAGGGATATCGACATAATCCAATCGACGGCCCAATTTGACATCCTGCATATCGACGCCATTCACGATGTTATACCCCACATTCTCATGGAAATTTTCCTGCCAACCGGCTTGGACATAATTCACCTCTAACTGGATACCGAAATGGTTGCGGTGAATGTAGCGAGTAGTGAATCCTAGGCGCGTCCCCATCACAAATGATTGGTTTCCCAACTCATAGAGTCGGTCGTTCATATTGTGCAAGAAACTCACCTTTGAGAAGTTCAAACCACCATTGACGCCAAAAGAGACCTCCTGCATAAAATCCCTACGTAATTGTTGACCATAGAGATTACAACAGATGAATGCCCACAAGAGGCCGATAATCAATCTTCGCATATCACTTCTTTTTCGATTTTGCGGCCGCTTCCCTATCCGCCTTCTGCTTCTCCAACAAAGGCTTCACAATTTCAGGTTGTGAACCGTCCACCAAAGTGACACCCTCCTTGCGATTGTGCATCAAAAGCAAGAAGTTAGAGTTATAATAGCCACCCTCCTCGAACTTATTGAAAGCGAAGTGGGACTGTACGCCATTTAAACGGATCTTATCCAAACCATGCTCGAAATCGTGTCCATAGTTGGAAATGGCATGGGCGAAATAGAACATCAAGTCATAACCTAACATACCATACTGAGGTTGGCTGTTAACAGGCTCCGCATTGTAATATTTCCTGAATCGCTTCAAATAATCCGTAGTGGCTGGATGTTGGAAATCCGTGAAGAAAGGCGAAATGATGTAGGTATCCAACATAAAGAGATCCTTGGCGATGCCCGGATAATTCTGCCATTCCGAAAATCCGAAGAGCGAAACCACCTTCTTACCATCCGCACTCAACATGTTCACCATTGGAAGCACTTGACTAAGTGAAACTTGGTTGGCGGTCAATGGCACCACAATGTTCTCCTTGTTTGCCACCAACTCTGTTCTGATAGCCGACAGTGTGCTAAAATTCACACTGCTGAACTTGATCCCTTTGGCCGTCATCATAGCCGCTAACGTATCACCAAATGCCTTCTTGTCCTCCTTGGAGTTATTGAATTTCACCAAAATCACATGCTTATTGGAGAAATTCTTGATGAACAACTCCACCATGTGATAATTCAATTGGTCAAGCGGGGTATTCACCTGGAAAATATTTGGATTCTCTTTGGTCTCATCAGATTTTGAGGAGAATGGAATCAACATCTTCACATCATTCCCCTTGGAGAAATCCGAAACGGACTTCATTTGGCTGGTGTAGGCAGGACCTATGATAAAATCCATCGTCTCCATCTCCTGATTCTTCAATATTTTGGCGATGTCCGCATCGGTCTTACCAGAATCATAAACATTCATATTGAAGGACAAACCAGTCTTACGCAAAGAATCGACAGCAAGCAAAGTACCCTGATAAAACTCCAGGAACTTATCGGTATTGCCATCAATTTGGCTGGCCGAAGTGATTTTACCCAATTGATAAGGCAAGACGATCGCCACATTGATCTCCTTTTTCGGAGTGGTTTGAGGCACAAAAGCAGGTGCCGCAAGCGTATCTACCCCCAAGGAATCCGTGGATGCGGTAGCACCCTCCACCTTTCCGTAAGAAGGCGGGATCACCAAAAGCATATTGACCTTGATGCCCTCCGCGGCGGATGGATTCAACTTCAACACATCCTCTTGGGATACACCATATTGTTGGCAAATGCCGAACAAGGTCTCCCTTTTCTTCACCGTATGGTATTGGAACTTCTTTGGCACCTTACTCTCCTCTGACTTCTCGGTCAAAGCAGTATTGGAATGAACTGGCGGAATGATAAGTTTTTGACCCACTTTCACTCCCTCCTTCACGTCTGGATTCAAACGAATGATCTCCTCGGATGTGATGCCATATTCACGACAAATGCCGAACAAGGTCTCCCCTTTTTTCACCTCATGAATAACGAATGCGGGTTTATCCTTTTTCTCTACCTTTGGCAAGGTGTCGCTCACTGTCATATTTTGTCCAGATATGGTCTTTTTAGTAGGAATCTTCACCTCAGTGCCATACTTCAAACCATCGGTCTTCAAGGAAGGATTCAATTCGTACAAGTCATCGTAAGTCACATCATATTTCTTGGACAAAGAATAGAGCGTCTCCTTCTTGTCGACGACATGCGTCGTATAAGCATTGACCTTTACTGGAATTAGAATGGTGGAATTATAGGTCAAGCCATGCTCCGTACCTGGATTCACAGCTTTGATCTCCTCCTCTGTCACACCAAATTTTTTAGATATCGAGTAGAATCCTTCACTTTTCTGAACGACATACTCATAGTATTGCTTGCCGTTGATCTCCTTTTTCGGGTAGTTCAACTCCACTGACCAAGCAGAAAAGGTCAGAAGAGAACAAGCGAATACACTTAACAATATTTTCCTCATAATAATCATCAATTACCTAACACGCAAAAATACATAAAAATTTCAATATTCCCCCGAATATTTGTAATATTGCACTCGATTTCTAATATTAGATTTGATTTGTAAAGAATAAAAGATGAAACTGAAAATCACTTCTTTCATAACAGCGATTTGCTTGGCGGCGAACGTCATAGCAGGTACCTTTTCCGTCAAGAGCGGTTCCGGATACCTAGAAACAGGAACAGACTGCATCATTTTCAAAGACGCCCAACAAGGATCCATCTCTTATTCCTCAGGAAATATTCCGCTTCGTAATCTCATTTGCTTCGAAGTCACCAAACAAGGTGATGAAATGGGAATTGATACTATCAAAACTGAAAATATCGCACTATCAACTGACAGTCAATCAGTTACAATAAATAATCTATCCGCGAACACGGGTTACAAAATCACATACACAAACTATTCGCGCAACGATTCAATCCGAGACAGCGCTTATGCGTATGTCATGAACTACCAACCACTCACCCATGTATCATTCCCCGACTCGGTTGGTTGTGGAGAGGATGTGAGATTGCAATTGGAACCTACCATGCAATGGATCAACAAGTATGGCAACCCTCAAAAAGTGAAGAGAGAACTCTCCATCGGATACCACTCTTTCGGATTAAGGAGCGAAAAACCGACTATCGACAGTATCTCGTACACAACAACAGCGACCGATTACCATATTTTGGATTCCATGCCCTATACGGATACTAAATTTTATGTGACGGATCTCACCTTCAAGAAGTTGTCAAAAGATTCGGTTCTCGTCGTGGTTTCGGATTCCATATTCCACAACTCCTCCATAATATCCTTCCCTACTATGGAGACCAGTACCAAACAAGAACATGAGGCAGACGACTCACAAGATCATTTCGTTCGATTCACGGAAGAACATAATGATGCAGTCAATGTGGTTCAACGATTCAGACACTCCGGACCTCTCTTCCTCAACTTGGAGAGTAACGCCAACGACACCACCAATGCTTACCATTACGAGTGGGCATTTGTATCAGATGAAAACGCCACAAGAGGCGATTACGACAATGCCTTTACCCAACACGGTAGTTATGTGAACGCGTTTAAATTTGAGGACCCGGGACTACACTGCATTCGTTTGACCGTCAGAGATCTGAACGACACAACTTGCAAACACCAATCTTACGCATGCCTGCAAATCTCGGATTCAAAAATTGCGGCGCCGAATGTGTTCACGCCTAATGGCGATGGTGTCAACGACGAGTTTAGGGTATCCTACCAATCCATTGCCACTTTCGAGATCTCCATCTACGACCAATGGGGCCGTAGAGTCTACCAATCCACAGACATCACACAGGGTTGGGATGGCACATTCCACGGGAAGCTCGCCTCTATCGGAACCTATTTCTATGTCATCAAGGCAGTCGGAACAGATGATGAAGAGTATATTCTGAAGGGAGATATCAATCTAATTAGAAGCAAGAAGTAAGACAATAGATCTTACAGCTACACATAGACAAATACCCCCAACTGAAATTTCTCAGTTGGGGGTATTTGTTGTTATTAAGAATAGATGTACATCACAATCCCCTACCGGAAACCACGGTACGGATGGTGTAAATCAAGATCTTTAGATCAATTAGCAACGAGATGTTCTCCAAATAGATGATATCATACTGAAGACGCTCCACCATCTTGTCCACATCGTTGGCATAGCCATATTTCACCATACCCCATGAGGTGATGCCTGGTCGCACCTTATGGACCAAAGTGTAGTGAGGAGCCTTCTCTGTAATCTGTTTCTCATAGAAAAGACGTTCCGGTCTAGGGCCGACAATGGACATGTCACCCATCAGCACATTAATGAATTGAGGAATTTCATCCAGACGATACTTCCGAAAGAAATGGCCTATTTTAGTAATACGGGCGTCTCCATCCTTGGCCAATTGAGGTCCCTGTTCCTCCGCATTCATATACATTGTCCTGAATTTCAGGATACGGAATGGCTTGCAGTGCAATCCTATGCGTTCCTGCTTATAAAAAACAGGGCCTTCGGATGTCAGTTTCACCAAGAGGGACAACAGCAGGAGAACAGGCGAAAGAAGAGCCAATACCACACAGGAGAAAACCACATCCAAAAACCGCTTGATATTCTTCTCGCACTCATTCAAACGCACATCCAAGACACTTACCAATGGTGCTCCGAAGATGGAAGTCATACGAACGCCGCCCACCAAGAAATCATAGAGTTTAGGCGTAATCTTCACATCGACATTGTATTTATACAATTGGTTGATCACAGGGAAAATCGCATCACGATCCTCTGAATCCAAAGCGATAATCACCTCCTCGATCGACTGCTCCTCCATCACCTTATCCAATTGGGAAAGATCTCCCAAGACAGGCAAACTCGAATCGATAGACTCGGGTTCACAAGAGATGAATCCCCGAATGATATGGCCAGATGAGAGCGTCATGTTTTGCAAAGTATCGTAAATACCTCGCGCATTCTTTCCCGCGCCGATGATCAAGGTATTAAAACCGATGATTCTCCGATGTATCTTTCTGGTGGTGCTGCGCGTGATGGAATAACGAAAAAGATAGACCACCACGAAATAGATGGAAAACAAAACCACAAAAGAGAGGTAATAATCTTTGTAATTCACCACAGGATCATCCAGCAGGAGAATAAAGAAGAGCGCCAACGAACCAAATAAGACGCTGAAAAATGTCTGCGCAAATTCCGAAAGACGTGATTTTCGGAAGGGCTGGTTGTAATATCCAGAGAGCCAAAAAACAAAAAACCAAAAGAATGGTATACCGAAGAGCAATTCCTTGAAGTTGTAGATCGGAGAAAATAATTGTATCTCACGAATCACATTCGACTCAATCTCGATGCGTCGGAACAAGAAAAAGAAAACCCATGCCAACAAAACGGCAAACACATCAAAAAGGATGTATTTGACTCGCTGTGTTATCTTACTTTTATGGTTTTTCAAATGTTGGTCCATTCCTTATCGAATAATAGTGACTACCCCTCCCTTGCCTAATTTGATAATGGAAGAAGGCGATGCCTTGCGCATATCATCTTGTCTGAATTTGACTATGTAATCGACACCCGCTTTGATCTCCTCACTTACTTCGGAGAAGTTTTGAGGTGAAGGTTCGCCACTGATATTAGCGGATGTGGAGACCACTGGAATGCGGAATTCCTCGCATAATTTCTTGGAAAAAGCCTCATTGGTGATGCGAATACCGACACTTCCATCCTCCGCAATCAAATTCGCGGCCAAATTCTTCGCGCCATCGTAAATGACGGTCAACGGTTTGTCGGCGCACTCCACCAAACTATAGGCAACGTCTGGCACCTCGTCCACCACACGTTCCACCTTGGCGATGCTATCAGTAAGTACCAACATGGACTTCGCGTCTGAGCGGCGCTTCAACTCAAATATCTTCTTCACGGCCGCTTCGTTGGTCGCATCGCATCCCAATCCCCAAATCGTATCGGTGGGATATAAAATAATACCACCCGACTTTAGCGTCTTGATGGCATTTCTAATATCTTCCTTAAAATCTTCCATATCAATTCTCCGTGTAAAAATTCCGTGTCAAATCTATCGGTATTATATCTTTCCTTTCAGAAATTGAGCGGTATGAGACGACTCACACTTCACCAATTCTTCTGGCGTTCCTTCAAAAACAAGGTTTCCACCCTTGTCACCACCCTCTGGGCCTATGTCGATGATATGATCAGCGCATTTGATCACATCCAAATCATGTTCAATGATGATCACCGTATGGCCATTCACGATCAAAGCGTTAAAGGCCTTCATCAAAGTCTTGATGTCGTGGAAATGGAGTCCTGTGGTAGGCTCATCAAAGATGAATACCATCGGTTGGGGCTTCTCCATTCCTAAAATCTCAGCCAACTTCACACGCTGGCTCTCTCCGCCGGAGAGTGTATCGGAAGATTGACCCAACTTCACATAACCCAAACCGACATCTTGAAGCGTCTTCAACTTCTTGACAATCTTTTTTTCGCTCGTTCCCTGGACTTCCGAGAAAAATTCCACAGCCTGATTGACTGTCATATTCAAGATATCAAAGATATTCTTTTCGCGGTACATCACCTCCAAGACATCTGGTTTGAAACGTTTTC
Source organism: Paludibacteraceae bacterium (assembly GCA_045601045.1). GTDB lineage: Bacteria > Bacteroidota > Bacteroidia > Bacteroidales > Paludibacteraceae > UBA1181. The sequence goes on along the minus strand of JAZRZA010000042.1, from coordinate 22,421 downwards.
CGTGACAAGATTCACATTCCAACACCAAATCCGCCATGAATTGCATCTCCACCGTCACCGTTCCATCTCCCTGACACTCGTCGCAACGACCTCCCTCCACATTGAAAGAGAAGGTAGCTGCAGTATACCCCATCTGCTTCGCCAAAGGCTGGTCCGCAAAGAGTTTACGAATCTCATCGTAAGCCTTTATATAGGTGATCGGATTGGATCGAGATGATTTACCGATTGGATTTTGATCCACAAACTCCACATCATGAATCATATTCAAACTACCACCCAAAGAGGAGTGAAGTCCCGGCTTGTCCGCCGCTCCGTCCATCGCGCGTTTCAGCGCATTGTAGAAGATATCCTGCACCAAAGAGGACTTTCCCGATCCGCTGACACCTGTCACCACTGTGATCACATTGAGCGGAAACTTCACGTCGATGCCCTTCAAATTGTTTTGACGGGCGCCCTTCACCTCGATATAATTATTCCATTTGCGGCGAAGAGCAGGCACTTCTATTTGATCGGTACCTAAAAGATACTTAATCGTATAGCTATTTTCCTGCAATTTTTTATCGTTAAGCAACTTATCGGAGAGTTTTCCCTGGAAAACCACCTCGCCACCCAGACGACCCGCATGCGGACCGATATCAATGATGTAATCAGCGGCTCGCATAAACTCCTCGTCATGCTCCACCACGACGACTGTGTTGCCTAACTGCTGCAGTTTACGCAACACCGAGATCAATCGGTGCGTATCGCGTGGATGCAAACCGATGCTCGGCTCATCCAATATATAGAGAGAACCTACCAAACTACTACTCAAAGAGGTCACCAAGTTGATACGCTGGCTCTCTCCTCCGGATAAGGTGTTGGAGAGACGATTCATCGTCAAATACCCCAATCCCACATCCAAAAGACATTGCAAACGGTTGTTAATCTCCACCAAAAGACGTTTCGCCACCTTCTGATCAGCTTCGTTGAGTTGCAAGTTATCGAAATAATCCTTCAACTCAACCACTGACATAGAGACCAATTCCGTTATGGTTCTACCACCCACCTTCACATAATTGGCAGATGTCTTCAGACGGGTACCATTACAAGTAGGGCAAGTGGTTTTACCCCTAAAACGGGCCAACATCACCCTATATTGTATTTTGTATTGATTCTCCTTTACAAATTCAAAAAAATCATCGATACCATGGAAATATGGAGTTCCACGCCACAACATACGTTTCTCCTCCTGCGTAAGGTCCGCATAAGGCGTATGGATCGGAAATTTCACCTTCGACGCGTTGTATATCAATTCATTCGTCCACTCGGACATCTTCTCGCCACGCCAACACACCACCGCGCCGTCATAGACGGAACGGGACTGGTCTGGAATGACAAGATCCTCATCAATACCCATCACCTTGCCAAAACCTTCGCAAGTAGGACAAGCGCCGTATGGACTATTGAAACTGAACATCAAATCGGATGGTTCCTCAAATGTGATGCCGTCCGCCTCAAATTGTTTGGAGAAACGCGCTTCGCTCTCCTGACCCTCCTCATAGAATCTGACAAAGCAAATCTCACCACCCTCCAAAAAGGCGGTATGGATGGAATCGGACAATCTGCTACGGGTATCAGCGTCATCTTTCACCGTGAAACGATCCACAACCAGATTCACGACATCTTTCTTTGCGTCGAAATTAGCCACCTTATCTGTCGCCTCCTCCATACGGACCATCTCGCCATTTATCTCGACACGGCTATATCCTTGCATACGAAAGACCTCCAGTTGCTGGGTCATGGCACGACCCTCCGGTAGTCCGATGGGGGCGAAAATTATGCCGCGGGTTGCCTCCGGTTTGGTGTAGATAAAATCTATCACATCACTTACTGTATGCTTTTTCACCTCACAACCAGAGACAGGAGAAAAGGTTCTACCAATACGGGCGAACAACAACTTCAAATACTCATAGATCTCGGTGGATGTACCCACCGTTGAACGGGGATTTCGGGTATTTACCTTCTGCTCAATGGCAATAGCCGGTGGCAATCCCTTGATGTAATCCACCTCCGGTTTGGACATTCTACCCAAAAATTGACGTGCGTAAGAGGATAGACTCTCCACATACCTACGCTGTCCCTCCGCATACAAGGTATCAAAAGCCAAAGAGGACTTTCCAGATCCGGAAAGTCCTGTTACAACTACGAATTTATTGCGCGGAATGGTGACATCCACCCCTTTCAAATTATGAATATGCGCGTTTTTAACGCTAATTTCGCCAGTATCAGCCATAAATATTCCTATCTAGCCTCGTTGTTCTCCTTGGGAGTTTGCTTGGTGTTTTTACCCAACAAACCCAATTTCTTTTTTTTGAGGAATATCGCCTTTTTTCTTTCGTACTCCTCGTATTTCTTCTCTAAATAGTTATCAGCCATAGACTACAAACCATTCTCGATCAAATAATGCTCACAATCGATAGCGGCCCTACAACCACTGGCCGCGGCGGTAATCGCCTGTCTGTATCGCGGATCAGCCACATCTCCCGCGGCGAATACGCTTGGGATATTGGTTTGTTGAGTGCCATTGTAAGTTTTGATATAACCAGTCTCATCCAAATCAATGCTGCCCTTGAACAAGTTGGTATTCGGATGGTGGCCAATCGCCAAGAACATGCCATCCACCTCAATCTCATAAACCTCCTCGTCCTTTTCTCCACGGTTCTTCTTCATCACCGCGCCAGAAACGCCATCCTCACCGACCAAACCAATGACCTCGTGTTTGAAAAGGATCTCGATCTTCTCGTTACGCATCACACGCTCCTGCATCACCTTTGACGCACGCAAGCAATCCTTACGAACCGCCAAATAGACCTTGCTGCAAATAGCGGAGAGGTACATCGCGTCTTCGCAAGCGGTGTCTCCGCCACCTACCACAACCACCTTTTTCTTGCGATAGAAAAAGCCATCGCAAGTAGCGCAGGCAGAAACACCCATTCCCGCATACTTCTTCTCGTCGGGCAATCCTAAATATTTAGCGGAAGCACCTGTGGAGATGATCACTGTACTTGCTTGAATCTCTGTTTCGCCATCGATGGTCACAACACTATTGTTAGGTTGTAATACCGCATTGGTCACAAGACCTACACGAATATCGGCGCCGAAACGAATCGCTTGTTTGCGAAGGTCCTCCATCATTTGAGGTCCAGAAATGCCATCCGGATAACCTGGGAAATTCTCAATCTCCGTGGTGGTAGTCAATTGGCCACCAGGCAATGAACCCTCATACAATACGGGAGACAAATTAGCACGAGCCGCATAGATAGCGGCTGTATATCCTGCAGGACCTGATCCAATGATCAAGCAACGAACTTTTTCCATTCTATATTCCTTTTCTATTAAAAATTATCGTAAATCAACCACTTCAACGCCAGGGAACTTTTTGGCGTCGAATGTAAAATCAGAGTCAACAATCTCCTTTTGTGTTATTTTCGTCACCTTGAGATGGGTGTGGACACCACTCTTTCCACGAAGCGTGATGTTTTGCAACATCATACTCTTCTTCTCGAACATCAAATTCACGATGGAAAATTCACTGTTCAAATCGTTCGGATAGAGTTCCACCTCCTCACAAAGTTTTCCCTCGTAGTTATCAGCTCCGATATAGCGCATCTTGTAATCCGTTTGATAGGACTTCATCAAAAGAATTGGATTCAAATCCTTCAAATCCTCCTTATCAGGCGTACTGATCGTCACCTCTTTCTCCTTCACCATGTGGACCGACTGCGTCTTACCGTCAAAGTAGGTATCCACACCACGCAACGAAAGTTTAAACTTATCGCCCTTCAACAAGGCGTTACCGTCAAAAGACTCTCGCTTGTCATTACGCATATTCAACACTTCGATGGTGAAATTAATCTCCATTCCCTTCTTGCTCTCCATCACTGAGGCAGCCTTATCCAACAAGGACTTCGCCTTGGGATCCACACTCTCCTCCTTTTGGGAGAACAGCGCCAACGGCATCAAAGACGCCCATAGAATAAAAAACAATTTCCTCATATCCGTATTATTTAGAAGTCAAACTTTTAATCAACATATCCAACTGATCCATCTCAGTAACCAACACTTGGCGAGGCTTACTACCCTCTTGCGGACCTACAATTCCAGCCACCTCCAACTGATCCATCACTCTACCCGCACGGTTGTATCCCAAAGAGAATTTTCTTTGGATCATAGAGGTAGATCCTTGTTGGGTAGCGACCACTGTAGCGGCAATCTCTTCGAAAAGAGGATCCAATTTAGAGAGATCCACATCTTTTGGACCGCCAGCGGCATCCCCCTCAACCGGTGCCTCCGGAAGAATGTAAGCCTCCGGATAACCTTGTTGTCCCGCGATATACTTCGTGATACGCTCCACCTCCGGCGTATCGACAAAGGCACATTGCACACGTTCAAAATCATTACCTTGGCTGATCAACATATCACCGCGACCAATCAACTGATCCGCGCCATTTTGGTCCAAAATCACACGGGACTCAAGCCCAGTGGAAACCTTGAAAGCGAATCGCGCAGGGAAGTTGGCGCGAATCACACCCGTGATAATGTCGGCGGATGGTCGTTGGGTAGCCAAAATCATATGGATTCCCACCGCACGGGCCTTTTGGGCGATACGAGCGATCGGTTGCTCCACCTCCTTACCTACCTGCATGATCAAATCGGCGAACTCATCGATGATCACAACAATGTAAGGCATAAAGCGATGTCCCTTCAACGGATTCAATTCACGTTTGATAAATTTAGCGTTGTATTCCTTCAGCTGACGCACATTGGCCTCCTTCAACAAAGTATAACGGTTATCCATCTCCACACAAAGCGACTTCAATGTCTCCACCACCTTGTTCACGTCGGTGATAATCGCATCCTCCGCATCTGGCAACTTCGCCAAGAAATGCCTCTCCAAAGGCGCGTACATACTAAACTCCACCATCTTCGGATCGACCATCACAAACTTCACCTCCGCAGGGTGTTTCTTGTAAAGGATGGATGTGACAATCGCGTTCAAACCTACAGACTTACCCTGTCCGGTGGCACCAGCCACCAAAACGTGCGGCATCTTGCAAAGGTCGACCATATAGACCTCATTGGTAATGGTCTTTCCGATAGCGATCGGCAGTTCATAGGTCGATTCCTGGAACTTCTTGCTATTGATGATATCAGCCATTGGCACGGTTTGCGCCTTTACATTAGGCACCTCAATACCGACGGTACCCTTACCAGGAATTGGCGCGATGATACGAATACCCCTCGCGGCGATACTCAAAGCGATATCATCTCCCAAACTTCTGATTTTACTGATTCTGACACCAGCGGCAGGTGTCACCTCGTACAAAGTGACTGTAGGTCCGACAGTGGCGGCTATGGAATCAATCTCCACACCGAAGCTTCGCAACACCTCCACAATCTTATCCTTGTTCTGCTTCTGCTCCTCCATATCGATGGTAGGACCACTCACCACAGACTTATCGAATAATTCGGTGGATGGTTTGTTATAGAAACTCAAATCCTTGGTAGGATCATATAATTCAGTCTCGATTTCTTCGGCCATCTCTTCTTGCGTGCCCTGTGAAACTTCGAAAACAGGTTCAGAAGCCGCCTCGGCCATCTGCCCACTAGCCAATGACGACGCAACTTCAGGCGCACTCATTTCAGCGTTGGATGACGCATTTGACACGCCATTTTGTATGTTGAAAGGAATAGCGCTCTCCTCTACTGATTTTTTCTCCTCTTCTGGATTTTTGTCAAATACAATCACATTTCCCTCTGTCGCGGGTTTTGCAGGCGCATCACTAGATATCGTCTTCTGCTCAACGGTAGGAGCCGCCACCTCTTCAACGGATTCATCGTTCTCTTTCGAATCGTTTCCAGCGATGTTCTCAGAATCGGCAGCAACCTCATCTTGCGTCTCCTCGCCGCCCACAATAGGATCAACCTCCTCGCCCTCCAACTCGGGTGTCCCGTGAATTTGATTCAATTTAGTCAAAATATTATTGCCCGCATTCTTTATTTTAGGGAGCGCCGTCTTGTAGGCGATGATAACAAAGACGACCAATAGGGTGAACAACAACAGACCCGTTCCTGCGGGGCCCACGTTAGATTTCAACCACAAAGCAATGTAAAATCCATGCTCACCACCCCAGAAAAGATGGGTGGATTCGTAATTTTTCATAAAGAAAAATCCGAAGAACAAAGAGAGCCAGATCACAAAAAAGGAGCAAATCATAAAGGTACGGAACATACGCATCGGACGAATATGCATCATCCACAAAGCGCACAAAAAGTAGAAAAACAAATAGAGCAAACAAGAGACTCCGAACGTACGATTAATCACAAAATCCGCAATTCGCGCACCCGTTAATCCTGCCCAGTTCTTCACATTTTCATTGATATACTCCAATGTGTAACCTTTGGTATTTTGTACCAGACTCTGATCCTCCCAACCTGTGAAAAAGAATGACAAGAAGGCTAACGCAAGGTAAAGTCCAATGGTCAACAGTACCAAGCCGATCACAGTCTGCACACGTTCATCCTTGATTTTCAACAGATAGGCATACAAAGCACCCGACTTTGCACCATTCTCATTCGTTTCGATTCTTTCTTTCTTCGCCATTACTTGTTCATAATTAGTAGGAATGCAAAGTTAATTAAAAAGAGATACAAACCATCATTATGAGGCAAAACCTATCGGTGAAATCTAAAAAAATCATAAATCACTCTGACAGAAAGGCTCTTATCTTCGGCACCACAAAATCACGGATGGAAGACTCTGGCGGATAGTGTCCGCCCGGCATGAATATACGACAACTGTAATGTTGTTTGAACCAATGGGCCGCCATCCGTGTCATAAAGTCCATTTTACCGAACATTCCCACGGTCAAACGATCCTCTTCCTCGGTCAAATCGTCGTATTGTACCCGTTGCATCTCCTTGTATCGACGACACATCCGCTTCTCCACATGCCAAATTTGATTGCCGTCGCTCCTACCCTCCTTGTACTTATTGTCGCCTTGGAAAAGGTACATATAGGACATGCCCAGACTTGGATTAAGCAGGATCTTCTTTCTTCCACGGAATTTCTGCGCCATAAAACCACCCAAACTATGTCCAATGATCAGATCAATCGGATGTTCCGCTAAAAAACGCTCGATTTGAGGAAACGCGATCTCCGGATCTATCGACAAATCAGGCACATGAACAGTCGCCTCCGGTAAATATTTACGGATGAATTCGGCGGTCTGAGATTCGTGGCTCGACGCCATTCCATGCAAAAAAAGTATCTCCATATCATCAATGATTCTATCCCGCGAAGATATGCATAATAATAGTTATATCTTGCAGGTGAAATAAGATTTGACTACATTTGTGAGTTGACTGATGAAAAAGAAAACAGCAAAGATATAACGAGTAATATTATGGATTTGATTCTCAAATATTTCCCGCATTTAACGGAAAAACAGAAGGAACAATACGCTGCATTATACGATCTATACATAGATTGGAACAGCAAAATCAATGTCATTTCAAGAAAGGACATCGAGAACTTGTACGAACACCATGTGCTCCACTCGCTCGCCATCGCCAAAATATTGAAATTCACCGATAACACCACCATCATGGATGTGGGTACCGGAGGAGGATTTCCCGCGATTCCATTGGCAATTATGTTCCCCAACTGTCAGTTCCACTTGGTCGATTCCATTGGCAAAAAAATTCGTGTGGCCACAGAGGTTTCCAATGCCATCGGACTCACCAACACCACCTTCGCCCACGAACGCGTGGAAGATGAGAAGCAGAAGTTCGATTTCATCGTGAGTCGTGCGGTGATGCCTTTGGGCGATCTCGTAAGACTCGTCAGAAAAAATGTGCAACAAAAGCAGCAACACAACGCGCTTCCTAATGGCTTGATCTGCCTCAAAGGAGGCGAATTGCAGCACGAAGTGATGGAGTTCCGCAAAGCCGCCGAACTATTTAACATCAACGAGATTTTCGAAGAGGAATTTTTTGATACAAAAAAGGCGGTCTATTTACCACTTTAACAGAGTGTTCCATAATAGACTTTCATAAGAAGAGAATAACAAGGTTATAAGCATGTTGGATACACCTAGACACGCAGCATTAAGGAGGCGGTTGGCCGAAGAGTTGCAAAAGAAAGGAATCAAAAGCGAAAAGGTGCTGGAGGCCATCGCACAAGTTCCCAGGCATCTTTTTATGAGCAGCACACTCGAAGCGTTGGCCTACAACGACTGCGCTTATCCAATCGGAGCCAACCAAACCATCTCGCAACCACTCACAGTGGCGAAACAGACCGAATTGATCAATCCGCAACCCAAAGAGAGAATATTGGAAATCGGCACGGGCTCTGGCTACCAATCCGCTATTTTAGCGCATTGCGGCGCCTTTGTCTATTCCGTGGAAAGGATCCGCGAATTGCATTTGAAGGCAAAAGAGAACCTCACCAACACCAACTACAAGGTGCTCTGTAAATATGGGGATGGACACAATGGTTGGAAAGATATCGCCCCTTTCGACAAAATCATTGTGACAGCCGGAGCGGAAGAGATTCCCACTCCCCTATTGGAACAATGTAAAATCGGCGGAATCATCGTTATTCCAGTCATGGAGAACGGGACACTAAAAATGATACGACTCGCCAAAGAGGAAGAGAGAAAATTCAAAAAGGAGGACTTTGGCCCATGCGCCTTCGTTCCCATGGTAAAAGGCATCATATAAACAACGCTATGGAATTCAAACGATTTATATTCAATCCTTTTCAGGAGAATACATACCTCATCTCCAACGAAGCGAAAGAGTGCATCATCATCGATCCGGGAGCGCTTTTCGAGCAAGAACGAACCTCCCTCATTCATTACATCAAGCAAAACGGACTAAAGCTAACCCGTATTTTGCTCACGCATCCACATCTCGACCATATATTTGGATGCAAGTCATTATACGATGAATTCGGCATTTTACCAGAAGCCCACAAGGAGGATGAATTTTTGCTAGACCTCTATCCAGAACAGATACGCATGTTCGGATTACCCAACCAAGAGACAACAGTGCGTTTGAAAGGTTACCTTTCCGATGGAGACAAGATTCAATTCGGAGAAACAGTGATCGAGGTGATCCATACACCTGGCCACTCGCAAGGAGGACTTTGTTTTTACTTGCCGAAAGAAAGAATCGTATTCAGCGGAGACACCCTCTTCCAATGTAGTATAGGAAGAACTGATCTACAAGGAGGTGACATGGAGCAAATTCTCCATTCCATCAGACATAAGATCCTCACACTGCCGGAATTCACCACACTCTATCCTGGCCATGGTCCTGAAACGGAGGTGGAATTCGAACGCACACACAATCCTTTTCTTCATGAGTGAGAAAATTCTCCAAACCTACGACCTCACCGTCGGATATCGTGAGAGACGCCAAAAGGCCAACGCGATACAATCGCTTCTCAATCTCACTTTGTCCAGTCACCAAATCACGGCATTGATCGGTCCCAACGGTGCAGGAAAATCCACCCTTCTCCGCACCCTTTGCGGGTTACAAGAACCATTAGCGGGGAGAATCACCATCCAAGGGGAAGCGTTAGACCAACTCACCATAGAGAATAAGGCCAAGGCCATTAGCGTGGTTTTGACCCACACTGTAGAGTCCAATATGTTGACCGTCAAAGAGGTGGTCGCCATCGGCAGACAACCCTACACGAACTGGTTGGGTTCCCTTGATTCCACCAACGAGACAATCATAGAAAACGTGCTTTCCACCGTAAATATCCAACACCTTGAAAAAAGGAGATTATCGCAATTATCCGATGGAGAGAGGCAACGCGTATGGATCGCGAAAGCTTTGGCGCAAGACACGCCGTTGATTTGTCTGGACGAACCCACATCTCACTTGGATTACAAAAACAGAATAGAGATATTCCAACTATTAAAGCAATTGTCGCAAACAGGCAAATCAATATTGATCTCCACCCACGAGCTAGACCTTGCCATGCGATTCGCCGATCAATTATGGGTCATGCACCAGGGAATAACAGTCGGCACACCGGAGGAGATCGAAAAAGAGGGCGTATTAGCCGATGTGTTGGGTTTCAGCCAAGATACGAGGCATGTCAGCTTTTAATTCCGCCATGCTATGATAGAGAAGATCCGCCCCATTGTTCAGCAACTCCTCATCACGCAAAATACCCGTATTCACCGCAATCGTAAAGATTCCAGCCGCCACAGCGGAACGAACGCCTAACGGCGCGTTCTCCACCACAATGGCTTGATTCGCCTGCAAACCACCCTTCTCCAAAGCCATCAAATAGGGTTCCGGATCCGGTTTACCCTTTTTCACATCAAAGGCAGTCACCATCCTCTCCTTGACAAAGACATTGGGGAACGCATGGTTCAACTTATCCAACAAAGAGGCTTGTCCTGAACCTGTCACCAAAAAAATCTCCTTTTCAGCAGCCTGAATCGCGGATAATACGCCATCCACATCCTTCATCACCGTAGCGGTTGGTAACGACTCAAAGTATTGAGACTTAAACTGATAAATCCGTTGACACTCCTCCTCAGTAGCCTGACGTCCCAATTGTGCGCCAAAAACTTCGTTGATTGTGGAGGAACCAGTCATTCCCTCCCGCATGTAGACATCGTAATCGGTGAATTTCAAACCCAAAGAGACAAAGGCATGCACCCAAGCCTTCGCATGGTTAGGCATTGAATCAAACAAGACGCCGTCCATATCAAAGAGGAAGGCTCTCAAATCCACATCCGCTAAATTCTTTTTCATCGCTGTAAAGATGATTTATATACAATTAAAAAGGAGGCGACCTAACGATCGCCTCCCCTCTATATCAATCAATTAGAACTTATAAGTTACACCCAAAGAGGTTGTCTCCCAGTATTGATGACCTGCCTTTGGCAATCCATAATTCTCACCTTCAACCACCTTTTGCTCCGCGTTATCAAACTTGTATTGAGTCTTGAAAGAGACATTGACATACTTTGAAACCTTCAACAACAACTCCAACTTACACTTAACATACCATCCATGAATGGTCCTCATGGTCTTAACTTCTGGATGATTTTGAGAGAATACCTCTGTATCGAAAGACTCCTTCTCGTAGTTTTTACCGTACCAACTCAAATATTCGTCTGTGTAACAGAAAATATGTTTTCTGTATGCATAAAATCCCTCCACTGAACTAAAGAAGTGGAAATTCTTGGTAATGTCAAAGTCAGAACGCAAGACAGCGTACGCACCCAACTCAGCACGTGAGTGGTCATAAACCGCATCAGCGATCAAACCGCCATTCGCATCATACTTCGCAGCCTCCAACAACTCCATACCATAGTTGGCGCCCAACTCATCCAAACGACAGAAAGAGAAACGGGCAGTCAATGGAGACAAGAACATATTGAAATACTTGTTAGGGACGAAATCCGCACCCAAAGAGAGTTTCATGTTACCAGGAGCAAAGAAATCCGACACCAAAGTAGGCTCGTCCTTTGCAGTCTCCTCATTGAAGGCATAAGAGTAACTCTTTGAGAATTGAGACTCCAAGATAGCCATCGCAGAACCATACCAGTATTTGCCCAACTTATATCCGAACTTAGAACCCAAGTGGAACTCGTCGACATTCTTGCGGATCAAATCATCCCCTACGAATTGATTGGAGTAGATGAAACCATACTTCGCATTCAAGTTGTTCTCCCACTTCACTCTCTTCTTTTGGTAATTCGCGTTCACATCCGCAAACGCGTCCATAGAGACGCTAGCTCCAGTACCATCGGTACAATAGTCAGAGAAAAATGCTTGGTTCACATTCAAACCAATTTGTCCTGGGAACTTCCAATAAATAGAATCCTTGGAAATCTCACCGCTTGATTTGGTAGAAATTGAGGATGCAGTTGCCACCAAATCCTTCTCATCCGCATAAGCGGATACGAATAGCATAGACAAAACGCCTAATGCCAAAAATTTCTTCTTCATAACTCAATCAATTATTACAAATAACATTCAATATTTTATCAATCAATATATTAATCCAATTTCAGAACCTCCAAGAAGGCCTTTTGCGGCACCTCTACCGTTCCAATCTGCTTCATACGCTTCTTACCCTCTTTTTGCTTCTCGAGCAACTTACGCTTACGGGAGATATCACCACCATAACATTTAGCGGTCACATCCTTACGAACCGCCTTCACCGTCTCACGGGCGATGACCTTGGTACCGATGGCAGCTTGGATGGCCACATCAAACTGTTGACGTGGAATCAAATCCTTCAACTTCTCACACATACGTTTTCCAAGCGTATAGGCATTATCAAAGTGGGTCAAGGTAGAGAGCGCATCCACTGGTTCTCCATTCAACAAGACATCCAACTTGACCAATTTAGACTCTCGCATACCATTCATGTGGTAATCGAAAGAGGCATATCCTTTGGAAATACTCTTCAATTTATCGTAGAAATCGAAGACAATTTCGCCCAATGGCATATTATAAACCAACTCCACACGATTTCCGGAGACATAGTCCTGACGAACCAACTCACCTCGTTTGCCAAGGCAAAGTGTCATGATTGGACCGATGTAATCGGCTGCCGTGATGATTGAGGCGCGGATATAAGGTTCCTCTATCTTCTCGATCAAGGTAGGATCAGGCAATCCCGAAGGGTTGTGCACCTCGATTTTATCGCCCTTTTTGGTATATACGTCATACTCCACATTCGGAACAGTGGTGATGACATTCATGTTAAACTCACGGTCCAAACGCTCTTGGATGATCTCCATGTGCAACATGCCCAAGAATCCACAACGGAATCCGAATCCCAAAGCCAAGGAGGACTCAGCCTGGAAGGTTAACGAAGCGTCATTCAACTGCAATTTCTCGATGGAAGAGCGCAAATCCTCAAAATCTTCTGTCTCAATCGGATAAACACCGGCGAAGACCATCGGTTTCACCTCTTGGAATCCATCGATGGCACTATCACATTGGCGGGAGACTTGGGTGATGGTATCACCCACTTTCACCTCTTTGGAGGTTTTGATTCCTGAGATGATGTAGCCAACATTTCCAGCCGAAAGCTGTTTTTTAGGTTCCATATCCAGACGGAGAATACCGATTTCATCGGCCAAATACTCCTTCTCAGTCGCCACAAACTTTACCAAGTCACCGCTATTGATCGTACCGTTCACAATCTTGAAATAGGCGATGATTCCTCGGAATGGATTAAATACAGAGTCAAAAATCAAACATTGTAGCGGCGCGTTAGGATCACCTACAGGCGGCTGGATACGCTCCACTATCGCCTCCAAAATCTTATCGACGCCCTCACCCGTCTTTCCGCTGGCGCGAATGATCTCTTCCCTATCACATCCCAACAAATCGACAATTTGATCCTCCACCTCATCCGGCATCGCGCCAGGAAGGTCAATCTTATTCATCACCGGAATAATGGTCAAATCGTGTTCAAGCGCCATATAAAGGTTAGAAATCGTTTGGGCTTGAATACCCTGCGAAGCGTCCACAATCAATAGAGCTCCCTCGCAAGCAGCGATGGAACGAGAAACCTCGTAGGAGAAGTCCACGTGTCCGGGAGTATCAATCAAGTTCAAGACATACTTTTCGCCTTTATACATGTAATCCATCTGAATCGCATGGCTCTTGATGGTGATACCTCTCTCGCGCTCCAAATCCATATCATCCAAGACTTGCTCCTGCAAATCCTTACCAGTCACCGTCTTTGTCATTTCCAGCAAACGGTCCGCCAATGTACTCTTACCGTGATCGATATGGGCGATGATACAGAAATTTCGGATATTCTTCATTATTTCTAACTACTTCTAATTGTTTTTAATTACGAAAAATCCAATCGAATTTTTCCGAGTGCAAAATTAACAAAAAAGTGTTAAACGCAAAATAGGCAGAAGAGACGGAAGGGAAAATCCTTAACAGAATCGATTATTTGACCGTCAAGGTCATTCCATCACAAAAAAAAATGCCCGGAAATGTACTTCCGGGCATTCGATTATCATAAGATTTTCTCTCTGTTCATCAATCATTCATTGAGGCCAAGAACTCCTCATTCGTATCGGTCTTCTCCAAACGATCCTTGAAGAACTCCATCGCCTCCACAGGTGTCATGTCGGACAAGTAACGACGAAGGATCCACATACGTTGAATGGTCTCCTTGTTGTGCAACAAGTCATCGCGACGTGTACTGGAAGCCATGATATCCACAGCAGGATAAATACGCTTATTGGCCAATTGGCGAGATAGTTGCAACTCCATATTACCTGTTCCCTTGAACTCCTCGAAGATCACATCATCCATTTTTGAACCTGTATCGGTCAAAGCGGTGGCGATGATCGTCAAACTACCTCCGTTCTCAATGTTACGGGCCGCACCAAAGAAACGCTTTGGCTTGTGAAGCGCGTTGGCATCCACACCACCGGAAAGTACCTTACCGGATGCGGGAGATACCGTATTGTAGGCACGAGCCAAACGGGTGATGGAATCTAGCAATATGACAACATCATGTCCACACTCCACCATTCTCTTCGCCTTTTCCAATACGATGCTGGCAATCTTCACGTGACGCTCCGCAGGTTCATCAAATGTGGATGAAATCACCTCGGCATTTACGCTACGGGCCATATCCGTCACCTCCTCTGGACGTTCATCGATCAAAAGAATGATCATATAGACCTCCGGGTGGTTCTCCGCAATGGCATTCGCGATATCCTTCAACAAGACGGTCTTACCTGTCTTAGGTTGCGCCACGATCAAACCACGCTGTCCCTTACCGATTGGAGAGAATAAATCAACGGTTCTGACCGACGCGTTGCAAGTGGTACGCCCACCTGTCAAATTAAATTTCTCGTCTGGGAACAACGGTGTCAAATGATCGAATGGAACACGATCTCTCACAAATTCAGGAGAACGAGCGTTGATCTTATCGATACCCATCAATGGGAAATACTTTTCACCCTCCTTTGGCGGACGAATCGTACCTTCGATAACATCTCCCGTCTTCAAACCATACATTTTAATTTGCGATTGAGAGACATAAATATCATCTGGAGAGTTCAAATAGTTATAGTCGGAAGAGCGGATGAAGCCAAACCCGTCAGGCATTACTTCCAAGACGCCTTGTCCCTTAATGATATTGTCAAAATCATAAGAACGACGCTTCTCCTGCGGTTGCTCCACTACCTCTGGCGCGCTATTTTGATTGTTGTTATTTTGCTTGAATGAAGCATGGTTGTTAGAAGTTTGCGCAGGTTTCACCTCCTCCTTCACGGGTGCCTGCACCTCCATGTTTTGTATTTGATTTTGTTGGGAAACCGCCTCTGTCGCGGAGAGCACCTCTTCGATCGGAGGAGTCTTGATACCCTTCTTCTTATCCAAAATCAAACGAGCGATGGCTGCGGCCTTGTTACCGGAAGCGATAGCGTCAAATCCACCACGCGGACGCATTTGAACAGGTTTATTCTCTGGTCTGCGATCTTGCTGTTGATTAAAGTTCTCGCCTCTTGCGTTATTGTAAGGGGCTGGCTCTTCACTGGAACTGTCGTCATTGGATGGTTCAAAACCCGCGCCCTCTGACATTTCCTCATTCATACGAGACCCAGTAGCCTCCATCACATCTTCTGATTCCAGTTTATTATTTTGTGAAGGGAGAACATCCTCCTCAAAGCTTCCCTCGTTTTGTTGAGCAGCCAACTCATCTATAATCGCACCAATAAGTTCATCCTTACGGAAAGATTCAACACGTTTAATACCAAGGCTTTTCGCTATGGTTCTCAATTCCGGAAGGTTCTTACCTTTCAACTCAATTACATTCATATTATTATCGCAAATAACTAAATATCTTTTTTGTCATTTTATTCATGCGCGAACGATAAACGCACTGTATCACATTTCCCAAGAGCATGACACCTGATCGGGCAACTACACCAAGAAATAAAAGGATTGATGAAAACAAAAATCGTAATCTGGTTTTTCCTAGTCAACATCCACTTTAATGTGGTATACTTAATGTGACATAATAAAAGAAAAGAAAAAATAGAAACCTGATTGTTTCAACTTAGAGCGGAAAACGGGGTTCGAACCCGCGACCCTCAGCTTGGAAGGCTGATGCTCTACCAACTGAGCTACTTCCGCAAAATTTTATAATTGGTGTGGGCGTGGGTGGACTCGAACCACCGAAGACCGAAGTCGAGAGATTTACAGTCTCTTGCCATTGCCGCTAGGCGACACGCCCCCTTCTGAAATCGAGTGCAAAGATAGAACAAAAATTCTATTCTGCAAACAAATCATCAAAATTTATTTTTAAAATCTGCCATTTTAATAGCAGTCACAGCAGCCTCAGTGCCCTTGTTGCCTAAACAGCCACCGGCACGATCCTCCGCTTGCTTCATATCATCGGTAGTTAGAAGTCCAAATATAAATGGCACATCATACTCCGCATTCAATTTTGCCAAACCGTATGTGGTTCCTTGACACACATAGTCGAAATGTGGCGTACCGCCTCTAACGACGCAGCCTAAGGCGATCACCGCATCTACATCCACCGCATCCGCCAATTGTTGAGAGCCATAAATCAACTCAAAACTTCCTGGTACGTGAGCCACCGTGATATTTTTCTCCTTGGCGCCGTGTTTCTTCAATGTTTCGTAGGCACCTTCCAACAACTTAAAAGTAATATCGTGGTTCCAATCGGAAACCACGATACCAAATTTCATATTCGCCGCGCTTGGCACGGAGTTTATGTCGTATTCAGACAAATTCTTTGTAGCCATTATTTCGCAGCTTTTGCAACCTCCAAATACTTCATCACCTCTGGCATATCCGCGCAGTATGGATAGTCGCTAACGACTTGCTCCAACAACTTAATAGCCTCAGCGTTCTTGCCCAATTGCATTTGACACATTGCGGCACGCTTCAAATAAAGTGGAGACAACATATCGTTATCCGCATTCTTAGCAGCGGAAACGTAAGTCTTCGCAGCCTTTGCAGGTTCTTCCAAATCCCAGTAGCAATCAGCAACCGCACCCTCAATCGCAGGAGTCACCAATCCGTCTTTACCAGAGAATTTATTCAAATATTTGATAGCTTGCTCATTGTCACCCAATTGCTTGTAGCATAAACCAGCGTATGCCTTTGCCAAGTTACCGCTCTTGGTAGAACCGTAATTATCGATGATATCAAGGAATCCAGAGAACTCATCCTCTTTTCCGTTCAAAGCCACCTCGAAAGAGTCGATGCCAAACATTTGTTGTGCCATCCTGATCTCAGCCTTTGCCTCTTCCTCCTTTGGTTGCCATACGTATTGATCCAACACGAAATAACAAACGACAACAGCGACAATAGCAGCAAAACCAATTAACAACTGCTTTTGATGGCTCTCCACGAAACTCTCGGCGCCATTCATCGTACTCTCGATTTTTTCGAACCCGTCTACAACAGGCTCCATCTCTTTTTTCTCTGCCATTTTATTTAATAATTATTATTTTTTTCTTTTTAAGCGCACAAATTTAGTGTATTTCTGCCAACCCCCCAAATTTTACTGCAATTTTTCCTTCACTTCCTTGGAAACATCATGCCAGATCTGCATCGGCAAAAAGAACCGCACATCTTTATCCGCCAAAATGGAGTCTCGGATAAAGGTGGAAGAGACCTCCAAACGAGGGGCCTGGGCCAATAGCGTCATGCGACTACCCCACTCCGCAGGTATTTCCGTAGGTCCATCCAGACGAGGATATACCAATATACGGTAATTCTCCAAGATCCACTCATATCTACGCCATCCACTAAACGCCACCAAATTATCGCCTCCCATCACCAAAAGGAACTCCGTATCGGGTTCCATGGCTGAGAGTCTCTCCAATGTATCACTGGTATATGATGGTTTAGGCATGGAAAGTTCTATGTCGGTCACACTGAACCTTGGGTAGTCTCCGATCGCCCGTCTCACCCACTCCACACGCAGAACGTCATCCATCAGGTTTTTATTCTGCTTGAAGGGGTTTTGCGGAGAGACGACAAAACGCACCTCATCCACGCCACCGAACTCGGCGATATGATTCGCCAAAGCCAAGTGTCCGATGTGAATTGGGTTAAACGAACCGAAAAAAAGGGCGACTCTCCGCTTCATTATCTCTCCACGAACTCTTTTACAATTTGGTAGATATCGGCTTTCGCCTGCTCCAAATCGTCGTTAATGACCACCTTATCGTACTTGTCGGAGAATGTCATCTCATAGGCAGCCTTCTGCACACGGTCGTTGATCACCTCCATGGTATCTGTTCCACGGCCAATCAGACGAGCCTTCAACGTCTCGACCGAAGGCGGCATGATGAATACCGACATCGCGTTGTCGCCGAACATCTTCTTCATGTTGCAGCCACCTGCCACATCCACGTCCAAAACAACGATGTTGCCCTTTCCGTTGATACGCTCCACCTCACTCTTCAAAGTGCCGTAGAATTTATTGGTATAGACCTCCTCGTACTCCAAGAAGGCGCCCTCGGCGATCTTCGCGCGGAACTCATCCGGCGTCAAGAAATAGTACTCGACACCGTGCTTCTCCTCTCCTCTTGGGCTACGGCTGGTAGCTGAGATGGAGAATTCCAAGCAGTCAAAACGGGTCATCAAATAGTTGATCAACGTTGACTTACCTGAACCTGAGGGCGCTGAGAATATGATTACCTTTTCCATCTTCAATCATTAAAGTACGTTCAACACTTGTTCCTTGATCTGCTCCAACTCATCCTTCATCTTCACCACGATCTTCTGCATCTCGCTGTGGTTGGATTTAGAACCCAAGGTATTGATCTCACGGCCGATCTCTTGCGCGATGAAGCCTAGCTTCTTACCGCAACTTCCCTCGACATCCATGGTCTCCTCGAAATACTTCAAGTGTTGCGCCAAACGGTTCTTCTCCTCATTGACATCCAACTTCTCGATGTAGTAGATCAACTCTTGTTCGAATCTGTTTTTATCGAAATTAACGTCCTCCAAAGAGGATATGTTCTCCATGATGCGAGCCTTCACCTTCTCGATGCGCTCCTTCTCGTAAGGATCGATCTCCACCAACAAAGCGCGGATATTGGCGATCTTCTCCTCGAAGACACGACGCAAGGAGGCTCCCTCCTTCACACGGAAATCAACCAAGGCCTCAACAGCCTGCTTGAAAGCGGCGTAGACCTGATCCCACTCCAATTCGCCCAACTCTTGTGTCTCGCTTTTCGTAGCCTCTGGCAAACGGAGCAAAATGGAGAACCAATCGGTAGGCATAGGGATATTTAGATTCTTGGAAATCTCTGTGATTTGTTTGCAATAAGCCGCGATAATGGGCTCGTTCAACTGCAAAGAACTTTCGGAACCGATGTTCTCCACATAGAGACAGAAATCCACCTTACCACGCTCCAAGCGTTGGCTCACGAGGTTTCTGAGTTCCAAATCCTTCTCCCTATACATGCTAGGCACACGGGAGGAGAGATCCAACTGTTTGCTGTTCAAAGATTTAATCTCAATCGTAATTTTCTTGGTTCCAACGGTGCAAGTTGCCTTGCCGAACCCTGTCATTGATATTACCATAATTTGTTTTTAAGTTGAAAATTAACGATACAAATATATTGATTTTTTTATAATGTGAAACCATTTACGCCTTCCCCTTGTTGATAATATATATACCTAATGTGGCAAGTGCGCCCGCAATGGCATATTTCCAGGAGAAAGGCTCTCTCAGACAGAGGCACGAGGTGACGGCGCCGACGACAGGGATAAGGGAATTATAAATCGCCACCTTACCAATCGGATTACAGGTAAGGAGTTTGTTGTATAGGGTAAAACCGGTTGTGGATATACCAATGAGAAGCAATAGGATCACGATGCCCCAGACGGTGATATGCGGTAGTGTTCCTCCGGCCATCAGCCCAGGAATAAGGAGCAACGCGCCACCCAAAGCCAGGCTATAACCTGTCCCCACAAAGACATCCACCCTTTTGTTCAGCCCCCTTGTCAACAATCCCGCAAAGGCGCTACAGAGCGCATTGAGGATAATCATGCCATCTCCCATGAAGGTGAAGGATCCACTCTCCTCGCCTCCGACGTTGAGGGTAAGTATGCCGATGAAACCGATGACACAGCCGGCCGCTTTGCGCAGCGTCATCTTGTCGCTCCTGAAAAAGAGACAGGCCAGGATGACAAGTGTGAATGTACTGGTGGAGTTCAAGATAGCGGCTCTGGCGCCCTGACTGAACGAGAGGCCAATGTAGAAGGCCGCATAATGAAATGTAGTGTTGAGCAGGGCAAAGAGAAGGATATACCAGAAGTCGCTCCCCTTTCGGAGGGCAAAGTTACGTTTCGTCGTCTTGGCTATCGCGAGAATGATCAATCCGGACAAGCAGAATCGGATGCCGGCAAAGTATATTTTGCTGCTGGTCATATCGGTGGTGATGCCAAACTCCTCAAAACCGAGTTTGATGAGGGGATAGGCCCAACCCCAGACGATGGCTGCCGTAAGTGCGAAAATGGAGACCCACAGAGGGCGTTGGAATATGCTTGTATTAGCGTTCATGGAACAAAAATAAAGCTTTTTTCAATCACAATGTCATTCATTCACCTTATAGGATACTTCCGATGAAACTTTTGTGATTATTTCTTACTTATTGGTTTGAAAATCAACTTTGTTACCGAGGACATAGTATATTCATATACTTAACGGGTCTTCTTATGTAATTTTATGAATCAGTACCTAAAAGAGAGCCTTCTTCCTAGTTTTTCCCACTTAGACAAAGAAGGAGAACCATCCTTTGTATCAAACTCAATTCTGTATATATCATAAAAATTACCATAATCCAAGTCAATAGGATCTACCCGCTCCCCTTTCTCCGCAATAGGCACAACATCTTTCGCGACATCTCCAACAAGAATATATCTCTTTCCATCCTTGTCCTGTAGCGCCGGTGAAATGATATAATATTGGATCGTTTTAATACTATTCTCTATATCTCCAAAGAGCGTATTGATTGTCACAAATTTCTTCTCCCCAGGAATCAAACCGCATCGGTCTGTAATACCCTTCGACTCTTTCAGGTAAATGATATTGTTAATCTTATATTCATTACCCAATGAATCTATCGTAAATTCCGAGTATTCCTGCTCCTTGGAAAGGTTATCTCTTATCCAACAGATCACTTGATCGTATAAGGCGGGAGATCCCTCTTTAGATAACATAGAGGGAGCCTCTTTCCATGTCTGAGTATCCTTATTCGCCAGACACCACTGCAACCACATCGGCATTTGCCGGTGAAGGTCAGGCAAACCACCACTAGGACCAGAGTAATTCATCATAGAGGAGTAATCGACAAGACCATATCTGGCGATTGAATCTAACGAATAACAAAATTCCTGATAAGATGTTCCCTTTTGATAATTCTCAATCCTATCCACACATTTCGAAAAAGATTCAACAAAGGTTGGGGCGCTTTCTCCTTTTACATGAATGTTAAGTAATGTGACCAATAAAAATATAAGCCCTATTTTACTCTTCATTTGCAGGTTCCTCTGTTTTAAAGTTATATTAAACCATTCGTGGCAGTATTGACACCCTAATATGGCGTACGCCATACTTTTCTCTCCATCTTTAATGTGTCAATACCTCTTACAGCCAAGATTGAATCCCTTTTTCCTTGAGAGAAAGGGCCATATAACGTGTCATAACAATTACAATTCAATGTTTCACCCTTTGCAGTAATTAAATACCAGTTTTGACGATTATCCGGCAATAATTGTTCAACTAGAATATTTTTTGTATTCCATCGTATGGATTTCACGTATTCCACAAACATATTATTACATCCAGGATTACAAAACAATTGGTTATTATCGTATTCATTCGAGACGCAATAATCATCTATGACATGGAACGTGAAAGAACAAGATGTTCCAAGTGATAGAAAACCCAAAGCAATGAACCTATTTATCCTCATCTTGACATACACTTTTCTAAACCTCCTCTAAAGGAATGGTAAAACTGTAATATTACATACTTCTCGAAGAGCGGATCGACGCTGAGCCATCTGCCCAACCTGGTGTCCAACAGACGGTACTGGGTGGTGTTTACGCCCTCGGCAAGGTCGCGGATGTAGTAGGTCGTCACGTACTTGTCGCCGCCGGTCGTGGTATGGGTTACGAAGCTCTTCATGACTGTTAAATTAAACCTTATTTCCTTAACTTACAATACTTCGGTAAATTTTACCGTTTAACAATATAATTCAGCTTCAAAGAGCTGCAATTTCATACTTAGATCTTTGAAATTATTTGTCAATATAAATCGCTAAAAACCAGAGAAATAGTTCTCTATAAATTTGGTTAAG